>PAQF01000047.1 GCA_002709695.1 Candidatus Poribacteria bacterium | reverse complement strand
AGATAAAAGCTGGCGAACATCTTCAATAATGGATAACGGAATAGCTTGTTTTAAAAGCAAATACCCATCTTGATCCCACTGTTGAATTTGTTCTTCAGATAAAATCATGTATAGTCCTATGTAGATACTGTTTACTTAGCTTTAGAGTTACGGATATCAAGTTTTCAAGGGCTTGTACTTAGCCAGAATCCATTGATTATTCCCACAATCAATATTACACTTCGGAAGAGAATAATATCATAATTCAAGTTCAACAAGACATAAAATCATCTGGGACCTTTTTGGGTACTGGTACGCAGGAAAATTACGAAAGATTATACAAATTGCCGTCTTAAGCATGGGGACAAAATTCTGTACGTGGAAAACGCTGTAAAAAATTGTAGAGAGACAAGTTTACTCACTTTAATTTTCTGAAAACCAGAATCCGGAATCGGAAATCGCAAGGACGGTTTCAACTACAGCCTTAATTTAGTTGAAAAATTCTTCAATATCTTTAGAATATGGCACGGCTTAAACCTAACAGTCTATTTTCAAGAATTAACAGGAGAGATATCAGCCCTTTTACAATAACTCTACGAAGAGGTTGGAGTTTAATGGCAGTTCTTTCTAACCTACTAGAACTACATGAAAACACTATGGCAACATTGAGTTTGCAGAAGAAACAAAAGTGGGTCATTCCATCAACTAAAATAATATTTGGGATAGAGGGAAGAACTTAACCACTACGCACTTCAATCTCCCGATCAACTCCAGAAAGGGGTAGATCGATCCAAGCAGCGTTTTTATTGTGAGATACGTGGAAAGCAACAATCGCTTCGAGTGTATGAACAGCTTCTTCAGGATCATAGGGAAATGGAGCAGAATTATCTAACCACTCAACAATTTCTGATGTAGCCCTATCCATACCCGAAACATCATCAGAAGCAAGCAACCAGCTTTCTTTGTCACCTTCCCAGTATTCAAGGACCACTTCTCTGGAATCAATAGTAGCTCGGCCTTTAGTACCATTGATCTCTGTTCGATTAGGTGTCATAGAATAGTCAGGTGCGCTTACCATCACCATCAATCCCTTGTCCATACGCATCACCCCCCAGCCACCAGGGTCATGAAAATTTTCACCTCTACAATCGGGTCTACCCGAAAGATCAAGCGTTGCAGAAACCGCTTGAATACGTTGGCCCAACAGCATCAGAAGTGCATCAATAGCATGTGTACCCACATTACCCAATCGACCGGTAGGCCATTGAAGGAAAGCAGATGTTAACTCCCCCAGCCCATCTTCATTAATTAGGGTTTGCAACCGACGATAGTTCAGATTAAACCTTCTCTGGTGATTAAAAACAAGCAACCCGTTTTTTTGTGCCTCAAGCATGTGCTTAGCATCCAGTAAGGTCGTCGCCACAGGTTTTTCACAATAAATAACAGGAATTCCATGTTCAGCACATGCAATGGTGATCTCCGCATGGTAAGGCGTATAGGTAGCAACACTAACAATATCAAGTTTTTCGTTAGCAATCATGTTACGCCAACTGTCATATGTGACAGCACCCGTGCGTTCTTCAAAACGCTCACGCCGTCCCGGGTCACGGCTTGCACCAGCGACAAGATCAATACGCCGATTTTTTTGATATGCAACAGTGTGAGTACCATCCATATGATTAACAAACTGCCCAAGTGCATCACCAGAAACCTGATCGGCACCGCCAATCATACCCAGCCCAATCACCGCAGCGCGATATGTTTTTAATGACATTATATTTCCTCACATATGAATGGCTGAGGTCGCCACGGATACGTTATTTAACCATTATAGAAGCATACATTGGTAAAATGAAAACGAATTTTGCTGTCATGGCCGCCTCATAAAAGTAAGTTTGAAGAATAAATCGTGACCAAAATCTCGGTACTTATCGACCTTCTTTAATTTCTCCCCAAGTAATTGACAGCTTATCAATTGACTTGACAGCAAGAAAATCATTATCCATGATTTGCTTAACTTCTTCTTTGCTGATAGCACGGGCAAACAGGAAAAATTCGTCCAGTAATCCTATGTACCATCGCCCATTTTTGTGGTGTCCGATACCAGCTGTTACATTCCAGTTGGTTGCCAAAGCTACCTTAGCTGTATCGACATCGTGAGTTTTCTTTCCATCAACGTAGATAGTTGCCTTTCCCTTCTTTTTATCATAGATACCCGCGAAATGATGCCATTTTTTACCTTTGATAACTGGGCCGGGATTGATGTTAAACACTTCAGCTTGCGCGTCGTTGCGGTGGAAGAATCGAAACCCTGCTGGACGAATTTCGACGTGGAACAGGCCACTTCCATGTTTGTCTCCGATAGCATCAAATAGACTTTGTGGTTGTCCTGAGTCCTCGTGATTAACCCAAGTTGCTAAGGTAAAACCATCTTTAGGAAGATTCTTAAACTCGGGACCGTTGATTTTGATCCAAACTTGTTCCTTTAGTTCGATGGCTTTCCCTACTTTTCCATTATCGAACTTTGCACCTCCAACAATCTCACCGTCATTTTTGTATTTTGAACCATCTTTGATTACATTATTTTTAACATCATCAAAGCTATAGTAAATAGATAAACCTGGATCGTCGAGTCCCGCATAAGTTGCACTACAAGATACCAGTGTCAAAATGATTGCAAACAATTTTCTCAAGGTAACACTCCTGATTTAATAGTTTTAATAGTCTGACTTTCCGAGTATTTTAGCAGGCTCTAACGTAGACTTTCAATATTTTTACATTCGTTTTTAAAAGTTACGTTTTTTTTACAAACATTGAGAAATTAAGATAATACAAACGGCTTATAATTCATTCTAATCTACGGTGGTTATAACGTCTCTAAAAAATGGATATATTGCACAATCGATGATGCTAGGAGAAGTTGTACTTCCAGATTTTTGTATCTGTCTTCCCATCTATTCTTGAGACAAGTAAGCCAAACCCATTTAGCTTTAAGTTGTCATGTATCTCAGAGTATCACACCTGTAATCAATATTGCCTAGATTTAAACTATGTAACCTAATAAACCTTACAATATGATCAAAAGCGTGTTTTTTGGTAAATCAACCGTGACCATTTTCTACCAAGCTAACTCGTTGATACCATCCCTTGAGGATCGCTAGAAGTTCCTTCTTAATTCTGGTGTAACCCGGATGGCCTAGCAGATTGTTCATTTCATAGCAGTCTTTTCCTAAATCGAAAAGATGTGTAGGTTGAAACGGATCCTTACTAGCTACCAACTTTAGGTCTCCCTTTCGTACCATACACCATGACTGCATTTCTGAGAAAACTGGTCGATCGAGGATCTGTTGCTCACCACGGGTTTGTGGTGCGAAGCTGTCGCCTTCCACTGAAGGTTCCGGTGGCAAGCTAGCATAATCTAAACAAGAAGCGAAAAAATCCACACCCGAAATCAGGTCATCCGAGACCAAGCCTTGTGTCCCATTTGGCACATACACAATGAGCGGAATCCGACTTGATTCCTCCCATGCAGTGCCTTTGTTAGTCAAACCTTGACTGCCTTGCATATCTCCATGATCAGAAGTAAATATCACTACTGTGTTTTCCGACAGTCCAAACTGATTAAGTGCTTCTCGCATCCGCCCCACATTGGAGTCCAATTGGGAAACCATGGCATAGTACTGACGGTGGTACTCCTCTAGATTTCCGCCATATTTCTGATACACTGGATCATTTTCCTTTGGTTTAGGACTAGGTGGGCTATGGGTAGGAGTGTAGGGATCAACGTCCTGACAATTGGGACGTTGAGTTAAAGCAACATCTTTATATATATTTTCATATTCATAAGCAGGTTGTTCAGGATAATGCGGATTCTGATATGAGACAAATAGCGCGAACGGTTCATCCTTCATCCCTTTCAGTCGCTCGATTGCAATATCTGTTGTGACTTCCGTTCGGTGTTTATTGTACCAGTGTTCTTCACCTTCTTCATCGTAGAACTTTATACTGTGAAGAAAATCGTTGTAACACTGATAACCTATAAATCCCGTAAAATCGGCCCGTAATTTTGGTGGAACCCAAGTATTTCCAGTACCCCCAAGATGCCATTTACCCACCCAGCCTGTTCGGTAGCCCCCGTCATTCAGAGTTCCAGCAACTGTAGGGGTTCCATCGGGGAAATAGCTGCCATTTCTCAGCGTTCCAGTTTGTGATCCATATTTCCCGGTAACCAGAGTTGCTCGAAATGGAGAACATACAGGTGCATTCGAATATGTGTTTCTAAACAGAACGCCTTCTTCAGCCATACGATCTAGATTTGGGGTGTGAATCTCGGAATTTCCCATACACCCCATTGCAAACGCATGCATTTGATCAGCAAAAAGGAATAGAATATTCAGTTTATCGCTCATCGAGATTTCTACTTCCAAAATCGTTAGAATTCTGTTGTAGGAATGTTATGTATAGATATAGGCTCACCATTGAATGGAGAGAGAACTTGACTTTCAATAACAGGCAAATTCGTGCAGATAAATACCAAACTACAGATCGGCTAAAGGAGGCAAAGCGCAGCAAACAAAGCTAAGTTAATACCCTTCCTCTACGGGATTTGATTCGCAAAAGACCTGTTTTACTGTTAGCTTTTAACTGCTTTAGCAATTGCTTGGGTATCCTCAAAAGCTTCAAAACTTTGTGCTTTACCATCCGAAACAACATGCATATGCAGACCATCTGTTGACATGTCATCACTCTTGAGTTCGACTTTTACGAAAACTGTATCACCTGACTCCCAAAATTGAACTGGTGTAAGATGAAATGATGGAATATTCTGCATCAATTGAGAAAAACAATTTTCTATAACATCATCAGCACCATTAAACACACCAGCGTGGCTATATTCTCCCGGCACTTTAAAGACAAACTGATCCGACAACAGTGATTTGAATGTCTCCATATCACCTTTCCCAAATGACTCATAAGCTGATTTAACTAATTCGATGTTGTTCATTGTTGACTCCAATAACTTTTCAAACTCAAAATCAGATAAAAATTAAACCTAAAACAACATTACCACAATAGATAGTTTTTGGTCAATCCTACGAAGAAGTTGCCTGTTGATAAATAACAACTTTAGATTTATAATGCTGTACAGCGGTAGTATTTCGACGGTAACGGAATTGATGAATAACAAAGTTTTTTTTCGTTTTTGATGATTGCTATTATCATATCCCACAAAGGAACCATCTCTAGCACACTCCCCCAAAACGTCGAAATAGACGCTTAAGAAAGATTATACCTAAACAAACTGGGTACCAAATCCAAATGAATAAACAAGGAAAATGGGCTTGAAATGAAGGGAATACAGAAATAGAATTACATTCAACTTCAACTAGCTCAGAAGAGTGAAAGTTCCTTCTATCAATTAGCGATTATCGCCACGAACAGAGACAAAAAGTAAAATCTATATTTCTATGTTCCTTACCTAAGAGTTTACCCAATCGAACCAGTTATCCCTGACAAATGACAAATAGTATGAATACAAATCAAAATTGGCAAACCAGAAAAATTGCTGATTCCAAAGGAGAAACAAACTAATGTCGACGTGTGATTCATCAGCTAGCAATACGACACTTGCCAATAACAGTTTAATAGAAATTATGACAGGACCTGATAACCAACGGAAGGCTGAACAGTTACTAAGCTTTATGCTTGAAAAGGGGTTATCCTTTTACGATGAAGTGGTGACTCAATTGGATCATGCTTTACAAGCAGCCGAGTTAGCCAAAAAAAGTAATGCGAACAACTATCTGATCACGTCCGCTTTGTTACACGATCTAGGCCACTTACTACTCAATGAAAAATCCTTGGCAGAAGATCTAAACCACGAGGAAATCGGGGCTAATGCTATGACGACTTTCTTTCCTTCAACTGTAACCGAACCCATTCGCCTGCACGTCGATGCCAAACGATACCTCTGCACAGTTGACCAAGACTACTATAATAATTTATCGCAAGCTTCTCAAAACAGTTTTCAGGTTCAAGGCCAATATATGTCGGCAAGAGAAATAGAATTATTTGAGCAAAACAGCCACTTCGAAGCAGCAATTCAAATTCGTCGTTGGGATGACCTCGCTAAGATAAAAGATTTGACCGTTTCTCCACTGAAGACCTATCAAGTTTGTGTCAGCCAATCCTTACTTTCCATAAGCTAACGTGGTTTAGGTGTTGCTTCCGTCAATTATGACTCAAAAATCAAACCTGATTTCAAACGATTGATTTTCGCGAGTACTGTATCTTGGCAAATAGTTCTAGAATCACCATGTCTCCCTAGCATCTGATTCTCACAATCGAGACGAAAACGGAACGAGAAGTAGTTACTAATCAACTTGGGATTCCCTCCCAGTACTAGCTTTAGATGTATTAAATACACATAAAATTGCACCAATGAGGGGAGACAAACAACAGTCTCTAATTTGTTAAAGCAACAAGTTCAGGATTATTCTAGCTACCAAGTGTTAGATAAAACCAAATAAAATATTGACAAATGATGTGGTTATAATATAATCACTCAGGCTAGCGAGAATTTGTGTTTGCTGAACATCCATCCGTTAAGAAGGAAAATCACGTGCCGACCGAATTAGAAGAGTATCTCTTTGACCTTCGTGGTTATATCCACTTGCAAAACGCAATCGACCAGAGCCATGTTGCTGAACTGAATGTATTGCTTGACACTTATCTTGATCTTGAACCAGATACTTGGCGCGGATGGGTCTATCGTCCCTCCAATCGAGGCAATACTCGTCATCTGCACAATCTCTTCGAGATCGGCGAGCCTTTCGAACGTTTGATAGACCATCCATCTTGGTTGGCACATGTCAACCGTTTCGTTGGTGGCGATGATGGCTTGTTCATTGATGAGTCATTCGCTGACATTCGCGTTCAGGGCGAAGCCACTAGAATCCACTCAGGCGCGAGCAAGCGCCGTATACGTACTCAGTTTCGTTACCATAATGGCCAATTTCGATGCGGTCAAATTAACATTTTGTTGGCGTTGACCAACGTGGGACATGGTGACGGCCCAACCATGGTTGTACCAGGTAGCCATAAATCCAATATCAAGCATCCAGTATTCAAGGATGGTGCTAACTCACTCGATGAGGTGCCTGCTGCTGTCGAAATTCCACTCCAATCAGGCGATGCCGCCTGTTTTGTAGATTGCATAGCCCACGGGTCAGCACGTCGTATCAATCCCGGTGAGCGACGCATGCTTATTATTCGTTACGGCCCGCATTGGGGCAATGACCGTTATGGTTTCGAACCTTCTCCTGAGCTCATCGCACGACTGGCACCCGAGCGACGCAGAATCGTCCAACCATTACAACCCCGGCGACCACCCAATGAGCACCTTCCCCCAAAATAACTTCAACCAAGCATGGTGAAAGATTCTCTTAAACCCTTCCCAAATGTGTTGCTATAGGTAATGTTAAAACAGCACACCCATGAGGCGAGAGGTGCAGAGAAGTATTGCTATGCCATGGCTCCTCCTCTCCCGTATCCATATTAATCAACACACCATTTCCTACAAGAGAAGAATCCTCTAAACTCAGTCGAGTCCGAATCTCACCTTCTCCTTCATTAAACAGAAGAAGATAGGCAATACTTCCTTTATAAACATAACGAATACGAAGATCAAGAGACGATGGAGTAAAAACAAACGGAGTAGGATCCATATAGCGAAGATGCTTGAGAAAATCGTCAGTCTCTTCCGATCCTTTCCACCACAACACACGTCCTTGAGCCTCAATGTCCGCAATCAGGTTCCTTTCCTCTTCAGAAAGCTGATCCATCACCACCGATTCAACGATAAGCAAACGATAGGTCATGCCAGCAATTCGAAGCCCATCCTCAGCTTGTTCGACTCGTTTTAATAGGTCTTCAATGGTCAAGTAATTAAAGTCATGTTGATGTTGGAAACAGACCTTGGCAGCCTCCCAAGGAAGAAAGTCGCTTAAACCAAGAATGGCAGTTCCACAGACCTGTTGACTCTCTGTATTCAGCCAACAGATTTTCCCAGTGAGGTCTGAAAAACGTGCGTAATTTCCCCACCACGGACTGTGGAGTCCTACATCTCGTGGACGTTCATCAATGCGAGGACCACGAACAGAATAGTAAAAAGCATGAGGGATAAGCAAATTGCATCCCCGAATCAATAACCAAAGTGCTAGCCAACGATACTCGGCAAAAGTAAGCTGATGGCCGTAGGCACCAGCGAATTCGTTACTGTTACGCTTAGCACCAAGGTGCACCATGGCTGAGCTAGCACACTTTCCCATAGTTGAATGTCCGCCTTCTAAGGCGGTCACCTTCCCTGGTTCCACATAACGAAGTACTAAATCTTGCCCAGGCAAATCGAAGTGGCGCAGAATGCCAATATCATCCGAAGCATCTGGATGTCCAGTCAACTTCACATCGTGCTTCCGACACCAAGCTGAAATGGGTTCATAGTAAGTCTCTTCAAGTCGAGCCTTAATTGCGCGATTATAATCAGCGCGGTACTTTTCGGCTTCTGGTTCCTGATCATCCCAAAGAGTGGGCAGGTAAGGAGTGAAATCGTATTGTAAGAAGCGATTTATATGGATAAGAGCATCGCGTGTACCAGGACGGACAATCCATCCCGGAGGTCGATCATGTTTCCCTAAAAGGCTAGGCTCATCGGTAAATATAGCTTGAATGGTAGTACCAAAGTACTCGGCAAACTCGTCATAATAGCGTTGGTAGACTTTGTTGATAAAGCAAATCATAGCATCGGGGTTAAGCAGATCAGCAGCCAAAGGATGGCATTCATCAACCTCACGCTGATCCTGACGCCGAGGAGGATCTTGCTCGGTGAAATGAAGACCGCGGATGGTCGTATGAATGGGCTGATCTACGATTACCAATCGATGTCCATCATGGCGACGGTCGACTTCGGCAACGAGTGTTTGTGTCGGATCCAAATGGACCTGTGATTGAGCATCAATCTTTACCCCTTGGATCTCGCTTTCAGGAGATGCTGTGGTCAAATCAATCGCTACCCAACCCCGACAAGCGAAATCCGGATTCTCGGCTACCACCTGCCCAGCTGAAGAACCACTAGGATACATTCCTTCATCATAAAGAATAACCCACATATTACGCTGTTTCGCTTCTTCGATAGCGAATCGCATGTAGTCTAAAAGCCTAATGCTCATCCACGCCAAGGACTCAGGCAAACCTGCCCGAGGATGAATTACAAAGGCATGAACTCCGTGAGCTTGAAATTCATCCAGTTGTCGGCTAATCTCTTCTTCGTTAAGTTCATCATTCCAAAACCAGAAGGGGGCTTGGGAAAACTCCCGAACTTCATCTTGACTCAGTTGGAACACACTAATCTCCATTTCATTATAATTTTAATATTCTTGAACAATGCTTATATTTTCAACTTAATAAACTATCGTCATAGAATCAAGTCAACCGGTTTGTTTACCAATACAGTTCCTTTTGGATAAGAAACTTTTTTAAAGATCCTGTTATGGGTTTAATTAGGCTCTTTTGCTTCTTGGTTCGACGAACTAAATCCTTGTAATTTTGTAAGATTAGTCGCAGACCAAAACGTAGTTTAGGATCGGTCGTTTTTGCCCTAGAAACAACTGTTTATTTTCAATCAAAAGGATGTAGACAATGGAAGATTTCCGATTATTGGTCATTTACTCAGTTGACGCCAATACAATTAGGACAGGCTACAAAGCGGAATCTGCGATTTTTTCCCGTACTTTATCACAGCATATCAGATTATGGCAAACTATCTTGAACATGAGAGTCTATCAGTTGATCCATATCTACCTGTGACAACTGTAGCTATGCTTGTTTTACTCAACCACGAAAAACGTTGTTCCAAGCAGAATCAGTTCTTCATAACTGAGCGGTAAACAATAAAAAACTTATGTGTTTAACTCAGAGATGAAGAAGCTGAATTCTAAGCGGTTTTAAAAGAACCAACTTTTGAGGGAATCCTGATCTTATCGAATGTTGAATACGTTGGTATCAGGAGTGTTGGCAGTTTATCAGCTTCCAAATCTTGTTTCACAATGATGATTTTTTAATGATTTAGACATTACAGAGATGAGGGCGAAGAGGGCGATTTCATGCCTCCTCGAATGGCTCCCGCCTCAACAGATCCAAAATTTGCCCGAAAACATTCATCTAGCGGTCGACTTTTGGAGGAAGACAACCAGACACGGAGCAAATGCCGACGCTTGTTTTTCTGTTTAAAATCTTCAAAGGCAGTTCTTCGGTGTAAGGTTGTCCAGTTATTGAGAAAAAGGAGATCTCCTCGCTTGAGAGTGAAATGAGCTTGCAAAGTCTCACGTGCGGTCACAGAATCAAGGTAATCAAGAGCTTCCTTTTGATTACAGGTCAAGCTCGGACAATCTGGGTCAGCATCCGCACGATCAATCAAAACACGCAAATAGGAACAAGCAAAAAAACCTTCGCACATGGAAAAAATTGGTTGTTCGCAAAAAGAGAGTTCGTTCTCCAAATCAACAACATGCCGTTTGTAGGGAAAAGGTTTCCGCAAAATCTGAAGTAAATCAGGACGTTCCTGAGAAATAATCTTTTCGATTTCCGGACTGCTTACCACTTGGTTTTCCCCGCCCACCTTCGCTGGTTGCAGACAAAGAAACCCAATCACATCGCAGCGATCAGTATGAAAACCAAGCTTGCGATTGGTATTGGGACCACGTGTTCGGTTGTCCTGCTTACCATATTCCTCGTCACGCACATTGAAAATCAATTCTCCTTGAGCGCTTTGCGAAATAGGTGTACCAATCATCTGAGAAAAGGCCAAGAACCATTCGGATGAATTGTTTTGCAAAATGTCCTCCGAGACCCCTTCCATCCAGATAAGCCCCGAATCCGATTCCAAGGATTCCTGGATTTCTTGAGCCTGTTTGCGAAGGCCTGAAACCGATTCCATAAAATTTATTGTTCTCTTAATTCCAAAGAAATTATCCGGCATGAAAGTTTTCCTCGCAACTGTAATTAATCCAAGACTTGTTTAACAATATCTGAACTGACAACCATTTATTCTCAGAATTATTAAAGGTAATATATCTAGAAGGTTTTTGACAATCCCTTCTAGTAAAAAGTTCTAGTTCATTTAAAACCAATTTCAACTTATTTAAAGCATGAATGAACAATATATTTTTAAAAAACTTAGCAATATTGTAACTAGTCTGTTTATTGAAAACATCCGTTAATTTGGCCAGATCAACCTTAAATCATAAATGGAAATTTGAGATGATAACCCTAAAGATATTTAGGAAAGCGTATCATATCGAATGGATCGGCGGAGTTTCTTCGTCTTGCCACGGTGTCGTTTGGCCTCTAAGCGACGTTGCTTAGAGGCGAAGGTTGGTCTGGTTTTCCGGCGAGCCTTAGGTTCAGCAACGGCTTCGCGCAAGAGATCTACCAATCTAGCTATAGCATCGGCTCGGTTCTGCTTCTGTTTTGCGAATCGACGTGCATCTATCACCAACATCCCGGAAATGCTCATTCTTCGTCCAGCCAACTTTTTCAGACGATCCAAGACATCACTACTTAGGAGAGGGCAGTTAGCTGCGTCAAATCGCAGTTGAACAGCCGTCGCAACCTTGTTAACGTTTTGTCCTCCTGGACCAGAAGCTCGGACGAAATCGATGCTGATCAAGCGTGGATCGATAGAGATTTCGGGGGTCACGTATATCATTTATATTTTTGGATGCAAAACGAGCTCTTTACAACTGAAGTGGCTCACCAAATTTGCCAATTCCCTTAGGTCCGAAATCTTCAAGAACTTATAGATTGAAAGTTGAAAATTCATTCTAAACGGAACTATAAAATTCGGCACTCAACTTCACATAATTCAGTTAATAAGGTTGCCATCCCTAAATGTTCAAATTATAGCAAATTCAGTTTTTAACTGCAATTCCCAAACCTACAATTGTTCGACCGTCCGGTTTATGAATGGGTTGAAGTACTATTCTAAGTTTGGTTTCCTCACCTCAAATGATCTATAATGACACATATAAAAACTGTGGAGGTATTTATGACCAAAACTTTACATAGCATAGGACGTTTCAAAGACCAAGTAGCACTAATTACTGGTGGGGCTTCTGGTATTGGTCGAGCGACTGCGTTACGCTTAGCTTCCGAAGGAGCTGAAGTAGTTATTGTTGACCGAAATGCAGAACTAGGCAACGACGCTGTTTCCCAAATCAAGCAATCAGGTGGCAAAGCGATTTTTGTACAAGTCGATCTTATGAACGATGCAGATATCAAAGTACTAGATCAGAAGATTAGCAAGCAGTTCCCTGCTCTTCACATTTTGATCAACAATGCCGCGATTTTGAGGACGGGTTGTATTGAAAGTGGTGAATGGTTGTCTAATTGGGAACCTGAAACACAGATCGGTTTGAGAAGTTGGGTTCTTGTAACACAAGTGTTATTACCCTTAATGAAAGAAGAAGGTGGTGCTATTGTCAATCTCTCATCTGAGGGAGGTTTCCTAGGGCGACCAGGACAATGGATCTATGATGCTATCAAAGCCGCTGTTGTCTCAGTGACCAAAACAATGGCCTATGAGTTCGTTGACTATGACATCCGGGTCAACGCTGTAGCTCCAGGCTGGATTGTCACGGAAATGCACTATGGACAACACCCAGAACCAGAATCCCACAAGAGAGAACTGGAAACAAAACCGATTTCTTCATGTATCATGAAGCGGCTAGCAGTTCCTGAGGAGGTCGCCTCAGCGATCAGTTTCTTAGCTAGCAATGATGCCTCCTATATCACAGGAACGACCCTCCACGTGGATGGAGGGCGGATGGGTATGTCTGTTGGATAACCTAAATCTTAAATGGACACATGCTAACAGGAACGGAGGAGGAAATTGACTTTGCAAGGTACTACTAATAAAGAAAATGGACGTAAAAACTAAACAGAAAAACTTTTGCGAGACTGTAATATGGTAGTACAAGCAAAGTATCTTTAACAAATTAATACATCAAAGGCAGATTCGATAGAATAGTTTCTCAATAAACTATGCATCCAAAACTTTTTGCTATGCACAAAGCTCGTAGTAGATTCAAAATTTAAAGTTAAAATTAACTGGTCAAAACTCAATTTGGGAACCTGATAACGCTTATACAGAAAGGCTTGACAAAACGTTATTTGTGGATTATTGTAGTTGGGAAATATGGCTGTGTTGGTTACCAAAACGGGAAAATGAAGTACTGCTTTGGGTTTCAAAACGCCTCTAACTTCTAGGAGAAAAATGCATTTTAGGAGATAATGTCTATGCCCAAAGTTCAAGATATTTTGGTATTATTCCAGACCAGTCCCGAACTCGACGCCGCACCAGCCGCGTGGGCGCACTATGAAGCATCAAAAGGAACTGGCATCAAAGATCTTATCGAAGAGAGCACCCCACCATACAAGAGTGCGCTGGAAGCAATGCGTGATGGATGGGAGGTCATTCAGATGAGTGAGCACAAACATCGATCTGAGATCGACGGCTACGAGTTGGGCCCATTACCATACCAGACGGTATTATCCCGTTTCAATGAGATACAACAGGAAGAGGAAGAAGGTTAGTCTATGGAACATCTTATTTCATCGAAGGACATGGCCAGGTTCGTTGCTTCAGGATACCTAAAATATGAAGATATGGTACCGAAAGATCTTTCTGAAGCCTGCCGAAAGGAGATGGGAAACAGTAGTGGTTACTTGACGGTAGGCGCACCATTTGAGGAAACATGGCCAAAGGATACTGCCTTGGGTGAGGCCTTTCGGCTACCGAAGGTAAAAGGACTTATTCATTCGCTGATCGGACCAAAACCACTATACGATCATCACGCTGCCCATCTAGTAAGAGCAAACACAAATATGGGACCTAATATGCATCAGGACTCGGTAATCGACTTCCGTCAGAATTACTTTGATATTCAATTGTCCTTCTTTCCAGTTGATACAACCGATGAGATGGGTGGGACATTCTTGATACCCGGATCGCACTTTCGGAATGTTCGAACGTTTGAAATTCGTGGATATCAGCATGTTTCTGGTAAAATCTGGGCCACCTGCCCAGGTGGCACGATCTACGTGTGGAACACGCGTGTCTGGCATGGAGGGCGAAGCAACCATACGAACCAAGACCGCTACATGTATAAGTTACGCCTGAACCCGACGAAACCACAGATTCGCAACTTTGATACGTCGGATATCGATGACCCCGAGATTGGTCGGATCTTAAATACACATCATGGTTGGGAAGGAAATGACCATCGATACGAACTGATGAAACGTGTTGAGCTTTGGCGGTATGTGTCTGATCAGCCCAACTACGACGTGGGAGAACGCTTCCTGCGACGACGCGAGTATCAACCACAAAAGGCAATGATGTAACCAATTATTGTTACAATTAATACTAGTTAGATGTTCGATTGAACACTTAACATTCAGTCGGTTGTCTTTGCGTTCACTTCCAAATTTGGTTCGCTTGTCAATGTTGCGAACACATAAATAGATAATCGAACTATTGAGAGAATCTTCCATTAGCATGATATCTTGCTAATTACATTTACTATTGGCAGAATATCCCACCTTTTTTACGAGTTTTAGAACTAACTTGCACCATATTCTCTTATAAATAATCCCGATTCCCTCCTTATGAAAATTGCTTGCTAACTTACCTTGTTAGCTTTTTACTCTGTTTCCAATACCACAATTATTTTCGTTGTGATTTCTCTTAATCTTTATTTTTTCTTATCAATTCCACCTAAACATCAACCATCAAATCTCCCATGTAATCTTTTGCTCCTTTAGATCATGATATTCATCATTTCAACACTCTTTGGTTCAGTTTAATTGAACGAACCAACCAGAGTATTAAGTATGGTATATTAATTCATAATAACCAAAACGAAAAAACAACATGGCGAAAACAGAAATAGATCATATTTTCAATAAAACAGAACATAGACCATGGCCTTTACCGAATGAAAAATGGCATTGGCAACAAACTTGGGAAGACCTTGTATTTATACATTGGGAGATAGATGAATCAGAAATTCGCGACAAAATCCCCCCGCAACTCGAAATAGATAAATATGAAAACAAAGCCTATATAGGTATAATCCCATTTCGGATGTCAAGTGTAACCAAACGCGGTTATCCTGCACCATCATATTTTTGCAACTTTCCAGAAATCAATGTACGTACGTACGTGACTTACGCAAGCAAACCAGGCGTATTTTTCTTTAGTTTAGATGTCACTAACTTTTTTGCTGTATGGTTTGCTAAGCTATTTTTTCATTTGCCATATTACCAAGCAGAAATGTCTGTCAATGCAATAGGCCAAAATATCAACTATAACCACGCAAGACAGAATAAAACATTCAAAGCAACTTATGGCCCTAGAGGGAAGGCTATATTCGAAAAAGAGTCATTCGAAATGTGGTCAACAGAAAGATATTGCTTATATAGTAATAATAAAGCAGGAAACGTATTTTGTGCAGATGTCCATCACCAACAATGGACACTTGAAACAGCTAACCTGACGATCGAAGCTAATACAATACTAAATAATTTTAAAATTGGGCCGCAACACCCTTCGGTATTGTTTTCAAAATCACTAGATGTAGCAGTATATCGACTAAAAAAATTAACCCAAGCTAATAAGGAAAAGTAAGTCCCTACTATTCCCCCATTGTATCTCTGTCCAATTAAGGAAAATTTTCTCTTGCCGAAGACATCCAATTCTGTAAAAATATGTTTGGTTGTTTTTTGTACTTAATTATTGAGTTATCTATAAACTCTTGCTACAAAGCTGTGTTTCTTTTCTACAATTTGATTGGATATTCTCTTGGTCTCGGCAGTTATCGTTCTATTCTCCATATATCCTGATAATGTTTTGATGCAGTAAATTCAAAAAATGTACTGTACGTGAGAAATCTCCTTGCTAGTTTCAAGAGCAAACTCATTCCTCATCTTGCCAATAGTCGGTAGTAAAAGCAGATTTCACCTGTGTTAATCCCGCAGGTTGTCCTTTTGCCACGGTGCCAGCGAACCATAATTTATCGCTGTCTGGATAATAACACTGATCAAATGGTGTATTGTTCGCCACCACTAGATAAATCAAATCTTGCTGGCTATCGTTAATGATTTGGTGCGGATGACCAGGAGGAAAAACAAAACAGTCATTGACCTCAATTTTGGTTATACCTTCCTCGGTTCGAACTGTTCCATATCCGCTCAAAATGTAGTAGAGTTCCCACCAAGTAGCATGTTGATGATAGGGGAAATTCTTTTTCCCCGGTGGAAGCAAAACATGCTCAATTTCAAAGGCTGGCTGTCGGCTTTCGGTATCTTGTTGACGAAGATGTCGCGAAATTTCTTTCCGCTCAACTTGATATATGCCTTTTGGGGAAGCAAAAGTATCAATCTTCACATCACCCAAATTTAATTTTTGCATTGATCAATTTCCTGTGCATCTTTTTTCTTTTTGAATACTAAAGAGTTGCTGCTGGATCGTTAATTGCTTGAGTTTATTGAACACAACGACTCAAATCATTAAAGAGTTGCAAGTGTAATGTCTCTGTCTGTAAAAGTTAAAAATAGACTATGAGCATAACTATGGAACTAACTCGATTTAACAAAGTAAAGAAGCAAATGACATTGGGCAACGCACGTAGGTCAGTATGTTTATCTTTATACTAATTCGTCAAAAAATATTACTGAATCTGCAGATTTGGAATAAGGGATCTGCTGTTTAGGATGTCCTCCTTTGTAACATTGGAGACATAAATGGATGAAGAATTAGGGGGTATTTTCCATCCAAGTTAACAGTCAATAAAAATAAGAGGAAGGACAAAGCGACGATATCATGCTATTCAGAAAAAGTATAACCTGATTATATGAGTTTAATCGTCAACATATGTCATGAATCACTTAATTTTTGCAAGTATCAGTAAGCCTTAATACCTCAAACTGTCACTTAAAATTATTCTTCTTTTTATGACCTCTGTCTTTTTATACTCTGAAGTATCATAACGGTTGTTTTGTTAAATAATATGTGTTACAGTGCAACGCAAGTATCATTAGGAAGAATTGTCCTTTTTGTCATATTCCGTGCATAAGTAACTTTACCCCTTGATGACTTTGTACTTGGAGTACTATGGTAACCCTGCAGCAACAATATAGAAAGCAAGGTTTTTGCTTTTTGGATGCTGGAACTATCGACGAAAACCTGCTCGAGGCTGCACAGGAGGGAATGTTGGCTGTGCGCGATGGGATTTTTGATACTGACGTGCCACCGTCATCTCACCCCGGCTACGATACAAACAAATTGTGCAAGATCAATGACGTACATTTGGCCAGTACAAAGCTTTATGCCTTACTCACCCAGTCAAAGCTAGGTAAAGGTATCGCCGCTGTAACCGACTCTAGATTAGTGCAGGTTTGGGCTAGCCAGCTGTTAATCAAACCACCGGGCTCAGAGGAAGCTGGGTGCGTGGGGTGGCACCAAGACCGACAATACTGGCAATATTGGCAGGAAGACGAAGGGCTGTTTACCGCTTGGATTGCACTTAGCGAAGTAAACCGGGAATGTGGTCCAATGCAATTCGTGTCTGGCTCGCACCGCTGGGGTTTTCTGGGACAAGGTGATTTTTTCAGTTCGGATCAGGAAGAAATCCAGGCAAGTATAGAAATACCAATAGGTGAAAACTGGGAAGAAATTTCGGCTTTATTGCCAGCTGGTGGTGTTAGCCTCCACCATTGTCTAACATTCCATGGCAGTGGTGCTAATACTTCCGATCAAGCACGATGCAGTCTGGCAGTACACCTGCGCAATGAACATGCTAAGCCGGTTATGAACAACGAGAACTATTATGTTTCGCATTTAGACGACATGACATACAGTCCTATAATTTACGAAGTGTAACCTAAATCATTAGTACTCGTCTCTAACCGTGTACTTCAGTCCCACCATTTACCATCCAAGCCTTTAAAAGCTCACAGATCGATTTGATTTATATTCAGATATAAGTCTCCAGATTTTAAGCTCCGAATTACATTGTCGATTGCTCATCTAATCTGGGCTGGAGTTGATGGAGTTGTGGATTAACATAGTTCTTAAATGCCTCCTAGGAAACGAAAAAAAATAAAGGAAGATGATTATGGTATACGTTTTTGGAAACAGTAAAGCAATAGGTTCAAAAGACAAATGATTCCTAATTACCCTTACTGATACACTTTAGGGTTTAGTATGCCATTAATCGAAATGTTGAAACCAATAGTTATTACATTTCAGAATGGATTTCCTGATAAGGTGGGTTTTATGACTGTTTCTATTGGTTACACGCGAAAATCGGAGTCTTAATAATTCAAAAAAATTAGGTTAAACCTTGAATTGTTTACAATAACGACATAAATGTTGAACATTTATGTTACAATCGGAGTCAGTGTTTTGTGCTTAAAAAAGTAAATAAATATGGAAAGAGTGTAATGAAACGCACCAATTTGATTTTTAGGGCAGTATTGTTTTGCGTTGTTTTATCCGTAGCAAGTCCATTGTTTGCTAAGTTACAGAGCGATGACTTCAATGGTTCTAAACTAAGTTCAATTTGGAAAATTGATAATCCGAAAAAGGCAAAATGGGAAGTTAATGGTGGTAAGTTGAACGTCGTTGGCGGTCTAAATGCAAATGTTTGGGGTAACGCCGATGCAACATTTTACTATCAGGAGACTACCCAAAAAGCATTTGATGTGGAAACAACAGTGGTTGTTGATTATGCCAAAGGAAGCACAGTAGCAGGGATACTTATCTTATCAGAGACAACCAAGGATTCAAAAGGTCGAAAACCAGAATGGATCACCCTTAAGCTGTGGGGTCGTGGTGGTGGTGATAATAATGCAGTACTACAGTATCAGCGCCGAGAAAACGATAATCTCAAAGGTCTTGTTGGCACACAACCAGATTACAAGCCACCTGCTGGTATCATTCCGATTTCACTCCGCATAAAGCGGGATGGAAACACTTATGAAGCTTGGTTCAAGCCAAATGCCAAAGGTGATTGGGTTTCAGTAAGTAAAGTCAATTATGTGCTTAATGCCCCTCTCAAAGTTGGTATTTATGCAGGTATTGCTGAATCAGCCGCGGCCGATGGAAGGAAAATAACGGCTGAATTCGACTATTTTCACGAAGCTTCTTCTAAGTCAACCCCCGTTAATCCCAAGAATCGGCTTGCTATTAAGTGGGGTGAGATTAAAAACAAGTAGGATTCCATTTTGTATAAAAAGCGTAGTTGCTTATTTGCAACTGCGCTTTTTATTTTATCAAGGAGAATAATTGATGAAAATAAATGCAGTGTTTTTTTCTGTGTGTGTCCTTATGTGTCTATTTATACCTAGAATTCAAGCAGCTGAATCACTCGGCGATCCATTCGCAGGAAATGAACTCCAAAATAAAAATTGGAAATGGTCTAAAGAACCAAAAGAATGGGATGTTGGTAAAACAAAACCAGGTTGGCTTTACATAAAAGGAGAAAGGAACCGAAACTTGTGGGGCGATGATACAACCAATCGTCTTTACCAAGAACATAGCGGCGATTTTGACATAGCTACTCACTTAATTATGGATTATAAAGATGCGTCTACGGTTATGGGAACTGCGGCCTATTCATCTAAGGTCAAAGATCGAAAAAACCGTCCTGGAGAATGGGTTACACTGAAACTCTGGGGACGTGGTGGTGGTGATAAAAACGCCGTAATCCAGTATCAGAAACGGGAGTTCGATGGAGGAGAAGGATTGGTAGGAACACACCCTGGTTTTTTAGATCCAATGGGTGAAATAGAATTGTACATGCGCATGGAACGCAAAGGGGACACTTTTACCGCTTGGTGGAAGCGCAAAATAAGAGACAAATGGGAAAAAGTAGGTGAAACTGAGCATAAATTCCCTGATCCTATCGAAGTGAGTATCTATTCCGGTATAGCTGATGCAGGAGGAGAGATGGATTCATACTACGAATACGTTGAAGATTTTAAAAACCCGTTCTCCGTGTCTGCCGGAGAAAAATTATCTGTCATCTGGGGTTCTTTGAAACAACCGAAATGAGTTTAAGGTATTATTTACTTTTTGCTAGTCTCTATTGTTTTTTTCTTGTGCCCTTATTTTGTGATGCGGATCAAGTTAGTATACCTTCCAACTCAGTTGCCAGTTCTGCGCTAGATACAATAGAATGGATTGAAATACCGAGTGGAGAGTTTGTCATGGGGTCGACGGAAGAGGAGATTGAGGATTTTTATCAAGAATCCAAACTCCGAAGCTCGATGCTGGAGCTGCCTGCTTTTGAAGCGGAAACGCCACAACATAAAGTCTATCTTTCCGCTTATCAGATTTCTCGAAACGAAATTACTAATGCTCAATACCGCGTTTTTATTGAGCAAACAAAGCGTCCTGAACCACGTGGATACAAAGGGGAAGATGTATGGGGTGATCCAATCTTGAATGCTGATAATCAACCAGTTGTTGGCGTAACTTGGTTTGATGCCTATGCCTTTGCTCACTGGGTTGGTGGGAATCTGCCCACCGAAGCACAATGGGAAAGGGCAGCTCGAGGAATTGACGGTTTAACCTATCCATGGGGAAACTTCCCTCCAACTCGCAAAACAGCAAATTTCGCTCGGCATTTGAACCAACCATCCGCTACTGGTCAGTTTTTAGATGGAGCGTCTGCTGAAGGCGTTAATGATTTAGCGGGAAACGTTTGGGAGTGGTGTCTTGATCGATATTCTCCTGATTTTTATCGAGAAACTTCACCCCGAAACCCAGTTAATTTTCGACATAAAAACATCCTAACCGACCGGGTTATACGAGGCGGTTCTTGGGATTACGGACGTGTATTTCTTCGCTCTGCCCTCCGGTTCAAACTCTATCCTCTTGATTCTACCAATAACATTGGTTTCAGAATTGTTCGGACAGTTGATTCTGAAACTACCCCATGATTAAGCTTTTCAGGAACAAAAGGCGTTTCTCGCTCAAATTTATCTTCATATTTTTGCTGTTTCTCCCATTTTCTGCATTTGGCCAAACTGATATATCCTTCCGTGACGTAACTGCAGAAGTTGGCATCGATTTTAAGCATTTCAATGATTTCTCGCCTGAACGCCGTTTAGTTGAAACGATGGGAAGTGGTGGTGCGCTCTTCGACTTCGATAAGGATGGAGACTTAGATATCTACCTTGTACAAGGGAATTCACTTACTAATCCGAACCCAAATTTAATCAACCGCCTTTATCGTAATGATGGTCAGACTTTTGCTGATGTAACGATAGAAGCAGGTTGTGGAGACAGCGGTTATGGAATGGGTGTTGTAGCTGCAGACTATAATGGTGATGGTTATCAAGATCTCTATGTCACGAACCTTGGACCTAACGTTTTGTTCCGCAACAATGGCGATAATACCTTTACGGATGTAACAACCGATGCAGGAGTCAAATGCGACTTACTAAGCACCAGTTCAGCTTTTGCCGACATTG
The DNA here is from genome assembly GCA_002709695.1 of Candidatus Poribacteria bacterium. Lineage (GTDB taxonomy): Bacteria > Poribacteria > WGA-4E > WGA-4E > UBA9662 > UBA9662. The sequence continues at coordinate 49,845 of PAQF01000047.1, read as the reverse complement.
ACCAGGATGGTGATCTAGACCTCTATGTTTGTAATTACGTTGGCTATTCACTAGATAGTGACATTCCTTGTTATTACCAGGATATGCGAATTTATTGTGGGCCAAATGATTATCAAGGCATCGAAGACACTTTATATCGCAATAACGGTGATGGTACATTTACCGATGTCACTCAGGCCAGTGGGACATACATTCCAGATACGCGTGGATTAGGCGTTGTCTTCACTGATTTAGATAATGATGGCTTATTAGATATCTATGTTGCCAACGACATGAATCCAAACAAACTGTTTGTCAACCAAGGAGAGGGCAAATTTGCCGAAGAGGGGACACCTCGTGGTTGTGCTTATAATGCTGATGGTATTGCTAATGGTTCGATGGGCATTGACGCCCAAGACTTTGACAATGATGGTGATATTGATCTATGGATGACAAATTTTTCACTTGAAGCTAATTGTTTAATGATAAATGATGGAAATGGCTATTTTGATGATTTCACCTTTGACCTTAACTTGGCTAAACCTTCATTCCATTTGCTGGGGTTTGGCACCTTATTTGCAGATTGTGACAACAATGGTTGGAAAGACCTAGTCGTTGGAAATGGCCACATTTGGGATAATGTACACTTGATTGATCCCTCAATGGATTATCTTCAACCACTCCAAATCTTTTCTAATTTTCAAGGACAGTTTCAAGATAGGACGAACCAAATAGGAGTAAATCCAAACCACTATGTGGTCCGTGGTTTGATTCGCGGAGATATTGATAACGACGGTGATGTTGATCTGGTTCTATGCCAATCTAATCGACACGTAATTTTACTTCGAAATGAAGCTGGCAATCGCAAATCTTGGATAGCATTTCGGCTAGTAGGGAAAGGCAAAAATACTGATGCAATAGGCTCTCGAGTCCAGTTGACAACAAATGGAATAACTCAAACCAGCGAGGTGATTTGTGGCTCGAGTTATCTGGTTGGAAACGACATGCGACTCCATTTTGGCCTCGACGACGCCAATGTCATCGAAAAAGTTACCATTCGGTGGGCCGATGGAACACTGCAAACGCTCAAAGATATTTCTGCCAGACAAATACTTACGGTAGCTCAAAAGTAACTTTGAAGTGGCATAACCAACGTCCCCACCACCACCCTCGAAAATTTTGTCACCTCAAAGAATTCCTGATCTCCAAGGTTTTGGTGAAATTTATGTCCTGAATCTTTCTCCGGTTGTTTTTACTAGCAACTGTTGTGTCAACTAATCAGATATCCAATTTTTGTTTCTTTTGACCATTACAGTATGAGGATTTTTCGCCTGCTTCCTGAATAATATCGGCGAGCTTAGTTTGACTAACTCTTTGGCTGGATGAAACTATAAATGTGAGAAATACGGGGCATTCCAAAATATTATTTTGTGTCAGAGAAACTTATTTTGGTCTAACCTAGCCAGTTGAATGTCGGATTATGGGAATCCAATTGTTGCAAATTCATTTTTCTGATACGGTTTTTCTGCGAATCATCTTTATTACTTCTTGGAATTCAGGTTTAGGATCGATGTTAATAGCGTTTTGGGCCAGTTCTAAGGCTTGAGCAAGGTCTCTTCCTGTCTGGGCTAAAAGCTTTGCTAGAGATATTTTAGGAGGTGCCGCGCTAGGTGACAGTTCAATTGACTTCCGAAAATCAGATTCCGCACCGATAAAGTCAGACATTTTTTCTCTGATTTTTCCGCGTTGCCAATATCCAGAAGCCCAATTCGCTTGGTTCATTAATCCTAAGCTCAAAGTTGACTCAGCTGCTTTCAAATCATCAAATTGGGTTTGTAAATAAGCCAAATCCTGAACAGCCTCAACCAAAGTCGGATCTGCATCAATCGCGATTTTCAAATATCGAAGTGTGTTTTGCCAATCTTTTACTTGGGCCAATCGGTGAGCATGTTGTAGATGAGATTTTGCTTTTAAACTTCGAGTCTTCTTTAATTCTTGCTTACCTGCTTCAAGTTCACCTGACTGGAGGAGTACTTGAGCATAAGCATATCGATACGCTGAATCTGCTGAATTTAGTCTGATTGCTGTTTCATACAAACGCTGTGCAACAACCAATTTACCTCTCTTTTTGGCTATTTCTCCACGTCCGAAAAAAGCTGGATCAAATTTAGGGTTTAACTCCAGTGCAGTATAAAAGCAGGCATCTGCTTCATCAAGTCGATTTTGCCTTAAGAGCACGGTGCCAAGATTTTGGTAGGCAGGTACTGATTTGGAATACAATTGTACTGCCACAGTGTAGTAACGTCGTGCTTGGTCAAGATTTCCTTGTTGGGCTTCGATTATACCTAGGTTGATATACCATGATACTGGGGCTTTACCATAAAAAGATTCAATTGCCTTTTGATACCATTTGGTAGCTTCATTCGGTTGTCGATTTTTGTTATACGTATCAGCTAAAGCCCCTTGTACCCGGGACAAACGCGGCGAAATTTCTAAGGCACGATGAAAAGCAATAATAGCAGGTGGGTAGTCTTTTAGTTTAACTAAGGAACTAGCCATACCAACGTGAGCAGACACCGAATCAGGATGATCCTTGACCAAACGTTGATAAATTTTGAGAGCCTCTGTCCAGTTTCCGTGTTGGAAATTATCTTCGGCTTTACGCAAGGAAGAAACAACCTGATTGTTCTGAGAAAGAAGATCGTGTTGAGAAAATAAAATTAAGCTGAAAGCAAGAAGATAAAATCTCAATTGCCAAGTTAAACGGTTGCTCCAAAAACTATAGCTTCGTTCCATGAAAAAAATTAAGTCCCATTTTCCAAGCTGGGGTTGGGTAGATTCCCGAACCCCGAAAACATATTCAAAGAAACTAGACAGATGGGACACAAACATTATACAAAACACGAAAATTAAGTTTGTTTCTCACCCAACTATCCGGCGACTCACACCCAGTTTTTTACGTAATTGTAACTCTCGTTTCAACACACGCCAACAGCTGATAATTTGAGTTTTCGCCCAGCTTTCCTGATTATCCTACGTTCCGCTTATGAACTTGTGTTTCCTTGTGAACCTACCAAATGCTATTTAATGAATGGAATTTAGTCCTGTCATTGTTCTGGAGGGAAAAGTGGGTGTATTTCCGACTTGTATTTTAATGAAAGGGCAGAATTATATATTTCAGAGAGATCAATTACTAAATAGGAAGAAACTCCTGGTTGGGCTCCATAACCAGTTGAAAAAGTAAGTTGTTGTTTATTCAAGATAGAAACACCATTTATAATTCCTTCTGGAGGGAGATAACTTAGCGGAGTGTGACCAACAATCAGGAGGGTACCTCCAATTCCCTTTAGGAAAGCCTGAGTTTGCGACGTTGTATATCCGTTTGCCATCACAATTGATGGACGACCCCATAACAACTGATTCAATATTTTCTGACTAGGCTTGACAAGATCAGCAATATTCATGACAGAAGGTGAAGTACCTGCATGGACAGCAACCATGCCATTTTTACCCACAGCGATAACAGGTAGATCAACCAAATAATCGTATTGTTCATCTGTCATACGTTCTATAAAATTAAATTGTTTGAAATAGCTGCCTTGAGCACTCTTATATAACAAATCAATCAAATGTTTGCGATTATGAGCATTCATTCCATTCTTTTTTAACATAGCATAGGTGTCGGTAGCAGCCAGTTCATGATTGCCTTTAAGGTAAATCAGATGTTCTCCTTTACTTCCTAGTTGTTTTTGAAAGCTTCGAATCTGATCGACAATCTTTGCGTCCCCATTGGGATCAGGAATTGGTTCAGTTAGCTTGTGATCCACGACATCCCCAAGAATCAAACCGTAGACGTCATTTTCTGAATAAATTTTATCGATCAACGCCGTTTGCTCCAACCATTGCTCGAAGTGATGAAATTTCCCGTGAAAATCTGTTCCAATATAGACTGTTCCGTGGTTGGGAAGGATAACTAACTCTCCATCCCTAGTCAATTGGTCGGGGTAATCTACCAACTGTTTTACCTGTGTTAGTCCACTATCCACACAAATTAAAGATAATGAAAAAAACAAAGTTAATAAACAAAGAATGGTAACGATTTTACGAATAACCATAAGTATATGACACTCACTGCTTAGTGAATTGCAATTGGGCTACCGGGTGAACCCGTTGCTCCTTTAATTTTAAGTGGGGTGAAGATGAAGGCAAATTCGTACACTTTATCTTTGGCTAATTCCTCGGTGGCAATATTCTCAAGGTTATAAATACCATTTCGAGGGAGGAACAACTGATGAACAGGAAAAGCTACAGACTCATCAGGATTTGGTACAACCTCAATTCCCCAATTATCAGCACAAACCATGACAATTTCCTGCTCAACAAGGTATTTTCCCGCATCTAAACCAATCCCAGGTTCACTTTCATTGTAACGTTCGTTGTCAGTAATCCAGAATCTTCCCCAACCTGTATGAATCAGGACAACATCACCAGACCTAATAGTTATTCCTTGTTGGTGAAGTGCTCCCTTCAAGTCCTCAGCGGTGATTTCGTATTTATCTTCTAAATATTCCACTCCTTTATAACTAACCACATCAATTAAGACACCTCTAGTCACAATGGCACCAACGTTCTCGACACCCAACTTAACAAAACCTTCTGCTGTAGCGATTTCACTTTGTGGCAACCCATTGTAATAGAGATCACCTATTCCAATATGAGCTAGCCCATCAAACTGGGTTCCGATCTGGCCGATCTCACCACTAAAAATCTCTTCGTGCCAAGTCACGTGATTATCACCTAATGGGCCAGACATTTGAGGTATTCGAAGACTAAAGTGACGAGTGCCAAATAAGGGCATTGCATCTTCATATGTTCTACCTAATTCATAAACTTTACCTGTTTTAATCAGACTCATAGCTTCTAAGACCTTCTCTGGCGTCAAACGGTTTAGTGCCCCTCGTTGATCTTCAGCTCCCCATGTAGAAGGGTACCATTTTTCTTCTTGAGAAACTGTCCACGCAGTCATTCCAGAGATTAATCCAATTATTAGAAAAGCTATAAACAATATTCTCGATCGATTCTTTATTTTTCGTGACATAAATTTTATCCTTTAGAAGGTTAAGAGTTTCATCGTCCGTTATTTGAATTAATGTTAACAGTATTAACAGCAATCTTCAATGGGCTTCAGAATTCTTGATCATTTCATCTAGTGTTTGAAATGCCGTACACCTGTAAAAACCATAGCCATATCATATTTGTTAGCCATTTCAATAACTTCGTCATCACCAACGGAACCTCCAGGTTGAATAATAGCGGTTATTCCAGCCTTTCCCGCTGTTTCAACACCATCAGGAAACGGAAAGAAAGCATCAGAAGCTAACACTGCTCCTTTGGCCCGATCTCCGGCCTTCCGAACAGCAATGATACTAGAATCGACACGACTCATTTGTCCCGCCCCAATTCCAACTGTCTTTGTGTTTTGTGCCAACAAGATAGCATTTGATTTGACGTGTTTACATGCTTTCCAGCTAAAAAACAAAGATCTTATTTCGTTCTCAGTTGGCTTTCTGCGAGTAGCCACTTGCAGATCCTTTTCAGATAAATAATGGGAATCAAGTCCTTGCACCAAAATACCATTGGTGATGTGTCTAAAGTGCAAAGCTGACTCATCATGTTCTAATTCACCAGTAGCAAGTATTCTCCTCGTTTTTACACGTGAAAGTTGCTTTAATGCCTCGCTAGTGAAATCAGGAGCAATAATCGCCTCAATTTTTATTCCAGATTTAGCTTCTTCACGCAGCAAGTTAGCTGTATTTAAATCCACTTCTTTGTTGAATCCAACGATGCTTCCGAATGCTGATACGCGATCACAATCAAGTGCGCCAAGAAACGCTTGACCGAGATCAACATGAGTAGCTAGTCCACAAGGATTATTATGTTTGATGACAACACAAGTAGGATCGGAAAAGTCCCTTACAATCTCTAATGCGGCTTCCAAATCAAGTAAGTTATTATAAGACAAAGGTTGACCATTTAATTGTTTTGACCATGCTACGCATGGTACTGAAGGAGATGAAGCACGATAAAAAGAAGCGGACTGATGAGGGTTTTCTCCGTATCTCAAATCTTGCCATTTTTTGTACTGAAGATCTAAAACTTCGGGCATATCGACATTTTTTTGATCCAAGCCGTTCAGGTAATTCGATATTGCTTTGTCGTACAGAGCAGTATGGGTAAACGCTGCCTTGGCAAAATCAAACCGGGATTTACTGGACAAACAACCGTCATTTTCGGTTAGCTCAACAATGACACTAGTATATTGTTGTGGGGAAGTTAGAACTGCAACATCCTGATAGTTCTTGGCTGCGGACCTGATCATTGTAGGTCCTCCGATATCGATATTTTCAATAGCGTCAGCAAGCTCCACCTCTGGGTTAGAAACAGTTGCTTCAAAAGGGTAAAGATTGCAAATAACCATGTCAATCATTTGAATTTCGTGCTCCTTTGTTTGATCAACATGACTGGAGTTCTCACGTAAGGCTAATAATCCACCATGTATCTTTGGATGCAGTGTTTTTAAACGACCATCCAACATTTCTGGGAAACCAGTGTAGTCAGAAATTTCTTGTATATCAATTCCTGCTTCACGCAAACATCGAGCAGTTCCTCCTGTTGATAGAATTTCGACTTTAAAATCAGCAAGTATCTTTCCTAATTCAACCAGATTCGTTTTGTCGTAAGTACTAATTAAAGCGCGTTTGATTTTTTTCATTTTACTGTTTACTTGTTTTATTCCTTTTGTTCCATGATGGTATTATAAATTACTAATAGTATGAATAACTTCTACGAGGGAATTTTATATTCAATCCTAATCAGCGAGAGATCATAATGTGTGAAGTCACAGCCGTTTATTGCTTCTTAGAACTTCCTATAACCTTTAATTTAAAAGTGAAATTAAAGCCTTTATCATCGAAGTTTAAAATACTAAAACGGTTGTATTATATCCTTGTCGTATTTTATTTTCATCAACTAAAATAATCAATGTAGGATCAGAATCAGAGAGAAAAGACCTGACATGAATTGTGTATGTATATCCTCATTTTTTGTGAAACAGGAATATATACAGTATAGTATACTTCGGATGTCCAACCGAAATAGTAATAATTGCTGGATTCGCGTACGAAACATATAACAACTAAATGACTTTGTGTCTGTCATAAATTTTTAATAAAGATGATGCATCATAATGAAATCAAGAAGAGGAAAAGAATGCCGAGAGAACTAGTTGCTATTGCACCAAAAACTCCGATATTGCGTGAGTATGAGGAACAACCTCTTAAATCGAATGAACTGAGGGTAAGAAGTATCTTCTCCGCTCCTAAACATGGCACAGAGCTTAGACCTTACCGTGCGAATACTAAAGATCAAACTTCACCTTTTGATAGGCAAAAGCGCATACATCTCGGAGAAGGGGGGGAACCTAGATTTCCAATTCGGTTAGGAAACATGGCAATTGGTGAGGTAGTCGAAGTCAGTCAGGAAATCACAAGTTTTCAAGTTGGCGACAAGGTATTTGGACATTTGCCAATTCGAGATACACACACTGTTAATCAGGAACAGGTAAAAAAGGTCCCTGAGAACATGTCATCAGAAGCAATCGTGTATTCTGATCCTGCAGGGGTTGCCCTATGTGCAATTCAAGGAAGCCAAATATGCCTTGGTACATCCGTAGTCATATTTGGATTGGGGGCTATTGGCCAGATGGCACTGCAACTAGCTCGGTTACAAGGTGCAAGATGGATAGCTGCATCTGACCCAATTCCAGTAAGACGAGAAATGGCTAAGAAGCACGGCGCGGATTTGGTCATCGACCCAACAGTGGATGATGTAGGATTTAGTGTGAAGGATCAAACTAAGAATACTGGCGTTGATGTTTGCATAGAGACAAGTGGTAGTTATGCTGCTATGAATGATGCACTTCGTGCAACTGCCTATGGAGGGAAAATTGTCTCTGCTGCCTATTACACTGGCGACTCTAGTGTGTTAAGTTTTGAAGGCGAGTGGCACAGAAATCAATTGACAATGATGTCAACTCGCGATGTCAATAGTACACTGAGAAATGATCCACTTTGGAACACTTCGCGTTTACATAAAGAAGCATTTGCTTTACTACAGGAAGAAAGACTCTCTGTAGATGGTCTTGTTCACCCAATCGTTTCCTTTCATCAAGCAGCAGAAGCCTATCGCATCATCGATGAAAAACCAGCAGAAAGCATTAAGCTTGGGATCGTATCAGATAATTAATCAATAATGCAGAAACTTGCAGGTTTGGAATTTATTAGTACTTAGCAAGTAGAAATTTTATCAATCCAAGCATCAACCACCGCTTCTACCATAATCTGTCCATGTGTAGCATTAGCAGTCCAGCTGTTTTTTTCTTCATCTTGGTAACAATACCAAGGTGCGTCCTGATCCAGTTTATCTTGTTCAACCAGATCAGGACAGGTAGCAAGAAGAAAAGATGTTTCGTTATAACCTGCGTGGTCTCCTCCTGCTGGAGGAGAGGCAGCAGGTAAGATCATCGGTTGAACTTCAATCTCATTCCACACTGATCCAGCTTTATTTTTCAGGGTCTCATTACCCCACCACCCACGAGGGTACCCTTGTTCCAAGATTCCTTCAAAAGCCAGTTCTGCAGCAGCTTTTTTGAAAGCCAAAGCTAACGGCGCCTCCATGCCTTGGTGCATAATAATGACATAGGTCTTTTTAAATCCCATTTGGCGAAAATTTTTCAAAATTGCTTTAACATGGTTGCCAAATGCCGTGTAGTCAGGGTCTATAGTGCCATCCATGGGACTACCGAGGGCATAGCCAGTTGGGCCATAATCAAAAGAAGGGGCAATAACAACATCAACTTTTTGGGCAATCCGGTCACAAATTTCTTCTACAATGATTGTGTCATGACCAATTGCCATATGAGGACCGTGAGTTTCAATACAGCCTGCAGGCACAAGTAAAGGATAATTCAAAGTTACAGCCTCTTTTAATTGATATGGTCGCATGTGTTTTAAGTACATAACTGTTTCCTGTGTATGAGATTTTTACGAGAAAGGCTTTATTGGTTAATCAGGTCAAGGAGATCGGACAGCAGCTAAATATGATGTTCTGCTTAGCTCCATCATATTAATATTTCTGGAATGCTTCATATAGGCTTCATTACGATTTTTGGTAATTGCGAGTTCATAAGGATAGAAGATCTAATACCCAGTTCTATAATTTGTGGTTTTAGCATGGCACCAGTTTCCTTTTAAACATGAATTACAGGTATCAAAGCCAAAAAACAGCTAGAAAGAGTCTGAGATAAGCTGTTTCTAAGCCAATTATTCAGACACATTTAGGTTCCCCAAAGTTAATATTATTGTGCACCGAATATTCAGGAAGTATAAGACTATGTATTACGCTCAATTTGTGCTAAGTCGATAAGTCCGGTATTAGTTCCTACTTTCGCAATGTCATGTTCAGATTGTCGGTACAAGGAATGTCCATAAACTTCGCTTGACCATTACTATCTTCGCCCCGGAATATTGACAATATAAAGTCTAACTTGGATAATCCTCACCTTAAATTTTCCCGTCATTTTCCAATCAAAATAAATGAATTGGTTAAGCTTCATGTTAATTTTAGATTATAAGTGAATTGGTTTGTTATGCCAATGACAAACGTGGTAGTATGCCAAATCAAATTGGCATGTTCTCGCACAGACTTGAACCTAGGTTTTTATCAATGAGTATCAAACTAAAACCAAAATGAGCCAACGTGTATTTTAAAATTGAATTCAATGCACAAATTCTCAATTGTAAAAAAAGGAGAGACTGTGGAAACTTACCGCGTCGGTATTATTGGGTGTGGTCGTATTGCCAGTAAGATGGAGGGTCAATCTGATGAACACCCAATTTCAATTGCAGGCGCTTTTGACGCCCTGCCTAATGCCGAGATAGTTGCTGCATGTAATCGTGGATCGGAAGGACTCAGTGTCTTTGGTAAAAAGTGGGATGTTGCTAACCTCTACCATGATTATCAGAAGATGTTGCACAAAGAAGATTTAGATATTATCTGTGTGGCTACGCATCCTCCGTTACATCCAGCGATGGTTATCGCTGCAGCTGAATCTGGTGCTAAAGGGGTCTTTTGTGAAAAACCTATGGCATTGAATCTAGGTGATTGTGACCGGATGATTAAAGCGTGTGAAAAAAATAGGACCAAATTGTTGATTAACTGTTCACGTCGATGGTCCGGTGAATACCAAGCAGCAAAGGACCTGCTGGAATCTGGTGCACTGGGGCCGTTACTCCACGTCATTGGTCACTGCCAAGGATGCAAGCCTTCTCCTGACTGGGTAGCAGATACTGAAGGTCCATTACTACATGATTCGGTACATACTTTTGACATATTGCGTTTCTTAGTTGGTGATGTAACCTCAGTGCTTGGTACAGCACGAAGACGGATACATCACCAATTTCGCGTGGAGGATACCAGTTATGCTTTACTACAGTTTAAAAATGGTGTAGATGGTGTTGTAATTAGTAATGAGCTAACTGAATATGAACGTTGGGATATAGAATTGCAATGTGAAAAAGGAATTATAAGATTAGGTTTTGGAGCCGGTGTTTGGCGTTCGCAACCAATTGATTTTGAAAGCGGAACATGGTGGACATTAGAACCAGATACTTTCCCAATCCCCTCTTGGACTGAGACATCAATGATAAAGGCCGTGCAGGACTTGATGAATTGTATTCAGGAGGATCAATCCCCTCGATGTAACGGTCTGGATGGTCGTGCCGCTATTGAAATTATTATGGCTATCTATGAATCTGAACGACGCAACAATTGTTGGGTTGATCTACCGATTGGCGTACGGGAATCTCTAGTTGACGTATTGCGAGCAGAAGAAAAACTATAGCTGAAGTGGAGTGGTTGCAGATCCTAATTTTGTCTCAGAATTTTGAGGTTTTGAACTAGTCTTGGCAGACATTGATCTGCAAGTCTTAGAGGTAGCTGAAGGAATCAGTAATCGGGCAATTGAGAGTAGAACCAAAAAATATCATAAATAAAACTTTGTTTAAAAGTCAAAACTCAAATTAAAGGTCAGATAAATCTTATGGAGGGATTAATAGGGAGTACAGAAAAGGGTATGTTGGCATTCAACTTTATGCTCAAAAACGCTACTTTGATAATATTGTTATTGAAAGCACCTGGGCTGTAGACCCAGATAAAAAATTATCAACAACTTGGGTAGAAGCAAAAGTGGATAGGGACTATTAAAACTAAAATTTCAGAGGCTTAAAATTATGAGAACATATAAGGCTCAATACTTTTTATTGCTGTTTTTTTGTTTGTTTATATCTGTGACTCTTTCTTCAGCGCAAGAAAAGATCAGAATTAATTTTGAAAACAAGGCAAGCATAAAAGACTGGGAATTCATTGATGAGGCACCGAAAAATCTGGGGGATGCAGGACCCTCTGCATGGGAAATTAAAAAAGGGCCGCTAGACGGGAATTCTTTGTTTCAAGGTTCTAATATATGGGGTTCCAAAGCAGATACCTGCCTAATGGGCACTTTTGCTATTTACAAAGCTGAAAAATTCAAAGACTTTACAATTGAGATGGATGTTTTTGCTGCTGATAATGATGGTATGGGAATTACTTGGGCTTATGAAAGCACAAAAAGACACTATCGCGTTATCATGATTAATGATGGGTGGCCAGAAGTACCAGTTGATAAAATCAAAGGACCATTCATGAAAATCCAGAAACGGGTGAGTGATGATGAACCTTGGTATGAATTGATAAAGGCTGAAAAAGGGGTTACGTATAAAGAACAAGCTCCGCTCCACTGGAAATTCGAAGTCAAAGGTGGAGAGTTTAAATTGACGCGGGAAGACAAAAAAATAATCGAAGGTGCTGATAAGGAATATGAAGAAGGTTATATTGGCATTCAACTTTATGCCCAGCAAGGGCATTTTGACAATATTGTGATTGAAAACACTTGGGCTGTCGATCCCCGGAAGAAAGTTTCGACAACTTGGGCGCAAATTAAGAACGACCGGGATTAACCATAATGTTGTTGATACACTTCTCTCTTTTTTCTATAAAGATGTAAAAGCAGGGCTTTTGTCTAAGATTTCTTTTCTTGGTCTTAATTTAGGTGTTTTTTGGAATACCTTTCACATTTGATAATGCTGGTGCTTATAGAATGCTAAGAGACCAATCTAAACTCAGTAAAGATCAAACATTGTTCATCCAAATAATGTTGGCATATTGGTCAACCGATAGGGCCGGAAGTTTGTACTAGTCAATGGTCAACAAAAAAACCTGATTTCTGTATTCCTAGGATTGGTCCGTCTACAACTTACTATCAAAAGGCAGTGTTTCGCCATTTGGAAAAAATGGGAGTTACATTCCTAAATTCTTCCGACGGGATTGAAACAGTCAAGGATAAACTATATATCCAACAAGCGTTGGCACAGTATTATCTACCTATACCAAAGACAATGCTAGCGGAAAATTCCATTAATGTTGATTATATCGAAGAAGGAATAGGTTTTCCCATTGTTGTAAAAACATTGAATGGAACACATGGCTGTGGTTTTTTTGCCGAAACCCGCAGGAACTTTGAGCAACTGGTTGAAAAGATTGACTTAGTTGATATTGGTTTAAATATGATCCTCCAAGAATTCGTTAAAACTTCATTTGGGCGAAATATTAGGGTTATCGTTATTGGAGGGAGAGTAGTCGTATCCATGAAAGACAAGCAATAAATGGAGATTTCAGAACCAATGTTACTAGAGGTGGCGAAGGTAAACTATTGATGATGAAATGGAATTCTTATCGCTGGAAGCAATTAGATTGATGGGACTAGATATCGGCGGAGTAGACCTACTCTTTAATAACAATGGATACAAAAACTGTGAAATCAATTCTGCCTCAGGTTTTAAAGGTATAGAAAAATACACGGATAGCAAAGTGGCAGAGGAAATCGTTAAATATGCCAAGTATAAAATTGGTTGCTGGCACAGAAATGATTCGGGCAATACCTCAGAGTAATTAAGTAAGGTATAGATAGAAGTTCATTTCTTGTTTATATTTGTTCTTGATATTCAAATTATGCTAAGATTCATATTCGAAGAAAATATTCTTTAATACGAAGTATTGAGATGTCGGAAAAAATTATCGTATTTCCTGCGAGTTTTGATCCTGTTACGAATGGGCATATGGATTTGATCGATCGCATTTCCCGTTCTTTAGACTTTGATCAACTCATTGTAGCAATCGGTGTCAATCCTACAAAAGGTACCAGATTCACCCTAGAGGAGAGAATCGAGATGCTAACTGAAGTTATAAAGCCTTATCCGTATGCTACGGTCGACCAATATTCTGGTTTAACAGCACAATACGCAGCTTCGCTTGGAGCTTCAGCCATTGTTCGAGGCTTACGTGTATTTTCCGATTTCGAATATGAATTCCAAATGGCAAGAATGAACCGAAAACTAGCACCATCAGTGGAAACAATTTTCATGATGGCTGATCTGAAATATGCCCATCTCAGTTCAACTTTGGTCAGTGAAGTTATGGAAATGTCAAATCCAAAAGTAACAGATGAATTTCTACTTGAAATGGTTCCGCCCATTACCATTCAGTTTCTGAAAAAGAAATTTTGAATCTTAAACATTTTTTTTTTAGGATCAGTAGCTCCCTGCTTTTACAAACACTTATCCTTTCGTCTTTCTTTTTCCTTTACCATAAAATTCTGAGCTATTTGATGGTTTATGTGCCAATTCACCTCGGAGTTCTAAAGGCTAACCGTCATGTTCCACCATTGTATGCTGTCCTGCAGATCAATTTAGGATTTTGGCTTTTTCCTGCAATTGTCATTCTAACTCTATTTCTTTTGTTTTGGGATAATCTGATTAATCATCCAAAGGTCTCAACTGTAACATTTCTAGCTATCTCTATAAGTCTTTTTTTGTTTATTAGCATTAGTGTTGCCATGATTGATGGTTATAAAATGATTGATGGCCAATGGTTGCCCGCGTTTTTTGAACCTTATAATCGCTTATCGCTTGAATATTATGGTGATGTTCCACTTCTTGATGAAGTAGGGCTTTACCATTTCCTGAAAAACTATTCCCAACCAGATATCTTTCAGAACCTATCTGGACACACACAAACGCATCCTCCCGGAGGTGTCATATTTTTGTGGGCCTTCAGCAAAATTTTTGGATACAACCTCATCTCAGCATCTCTTATTTCAATTCTCTTCACGAGTATTGTAATCATTCCTATCTACTTATTGGCAAAAGAACTCTATAGTGAAAAAGTGGGAAGATTATCTATAATCCTTTTTTTAGTGATGCCTAATTTCGTTATTTTTACGTCAACGTCAATGGACGGTCCATTTAGTGTTTTTCTCATTTTGAGTATTTATCTTTTTTTTAAATCGATTTCTGTTCCGAAAAAAAGAATTGCCATTTGTCTTGGACTATGCCTAAGTTTTGGTATGTTGATGACTTACTCTACTGCTGTGATCGGTTTATATTTCATTGTTTTCGTTTCTTTAAGCTTCATTTTTAATCGTCAACAGTTCCACTCTCTAATAAAAATACTATCGATTTCCTTGTTTTTTTTCGCGACTTTTTATGTTTTTTTGTTCCTAGCCACTAATTTTGATCCATTTGGTGCTTTATGGGCTTCAATCAAGAAAGATGAAGCAGGTATGGGAACTGGATATGAGACAGTCGGTCGATACTTGAATTTGAGTATTGCCAATCTGTTGGCTTTTTTGATTGGTGTTGGAGTGCCGCTAACGATTCCATGGTTTAATGGTACGGTGAAATCAATTCAGTTGTCTCGGGATCTCTTTCCTTTAAGTTATCTGGTGACATTAGTGATTATTACATTTTCAACACTCTATACCATGGAAGTCGAACGGATTTGGATTTTTATGGCTCCTTTTATTGTTATTCCAGCGGCTAAATACTTGCACTCACGATCCAACATTTCTGATCTACGTTGGATCATAAGTTTAATGGTTCTTCAATTGCTCTTATTTGAAGTAATGTTGTATACTTATTGGTAGTTGAAATTTTTTCGGGGACTTAGACATGAACCAGTTTGATCAATTAGCATCGATGTATGATCTTGACATGACTGATAAAACAGCAGGCATTAGCATGTATCTTGATTATGCTAATGTGCAAGGCAGTCCCGTATTGCAACTTGGTTGTGGTGTTGGTAGACTGTTGCTACCTATTGCAAGTGAAGGTATTGACATTTATGGCGTTGATAGTTCAGAGCCGATGCTTGAGTTCGTGCGATCGGAAATGGATACGGGGCCTGATGAAGTTAAAGAACGTATTACACTAATTGAGCATGAGTTACCTGAGTTTCAACAAGATATGAAGTTTAATCTTATTTTGATTGCTTTCAATTCGTTTTTAAACTTGCTTACACGAAAAGATCAACAACAAACGCTGGTGAACGTAAATAATATGTTGACTGATAACGGGTTGTTAATTATCGATATTTTGACACCCAAGCATGGTGATCTCGCTCGCGAATGGCTTCGACGTAAAGACGTTCCAATTTATCGTGGTTTACTCTACGATGAAGAAACCAGTACAACCTATGTTCGAAATGATCGCGTTAGGGTGAACTTGACAGATCAAATTCAGGAGACCGAGATGATCTATGACACTGTTTACCCAGACGGTCGGATTGAAAAGGCAGTCCGTATAGTACAAACGAAATATATTTTTCGATCGGAAATGGAGATATTACTGGAATCAACTGGGTTTAACATCCAAAACTTTTTTAGCAATTATGATTCCAACCAAGAATTCAATTATGATGATAGTTCCTCTATGGTTTTTGTGGCAGAAAAACGCTCGACTTAGATGGAACCTTCAAATTGCCTGCATATTAAAGAGACACTGGACATAAAAAAAACGACCACTCTTTATCTGTTTTCTCATTTGAACTTAATCTTTAAAGGTGATTCCTTTCCTAAATCTCCTCATCAAATTTAGAATTGGTCTTGAAACTTCTTCATATTCGGTTCCACCCACAAATCTTCTATTACCTGCCAGATATAGGATCAGCATTTACACTCTATTGTTTTTTCAAACTAACATGAAGTATAAAAATTAATGCTACATCATGAAGAAAAAACTGACGAAGGGAAATTCCTACGTCAGGAAGATCAATTTCGCAGTTGGATCGAGAGCAGTGCTTCATCAAAATTCCCTGCAACGTCAGGTCGTTACCATCTTTATGTATCTTTTGCTTGCCCATGGGCGCATCGAGTCATAATTGTACGGAGACTGAAGAAACTAGAAAATGTGATTGGGATGACGATTGTTGACCCAATCCGTGACGAACGCGGTTGGGTTTTCAACGATCAAAAAGATCCTATCAGCGGTTTTGAATATCTCAGCCAAGCTTATATTTCCACTGATCCAAATTATGAGGCAAGAGTGACAGTTCCAGTCTTATGGGATAGTAAAACCTGTCAAATTGTCAGCAACTGTGATGATGACATAATGCGGATGTTGAATAGCCGGTTTGATGATTTCACAGACAGTAACCTTGACTTATATCCTGCCGAATTGAGACCTGAGATTGATGAGGTCAATGACTTGATTTATGCTAACGTAAATGATGGTGTCTACCGTTCGGGTTTTGCCACTACTCAAAAAGCCTATGAAGTGGCTGTTCACAGAGTGTTCGAAACACTTGACCTATTGGAAATCCGGCTTTCGGAACATCGTTATCTGATAGGTAATCGACTTACAGAAGCTGATTGGCGTCTATTTCCTACACTAATCCGCTTTGATACTGTTTATTATGGACATTTCAAGTGCAACTTAAAGCGCATCATTGATTATCCAAATCTTTATGGTTACATGTGTGATTTATACTGTCACGATGATATAGCAGAAACGGTAAATTTTGATCACATCAAACGGCATTATTACATGACACATCCTGAAATCAATCCTACGCGAGTTGTGCCGATTGGCCCCAATTTAAAATTGGACGTGCCAAATAACCGTGAACGTTTGAGTAACAAATGATTAAACAATGTTATGGGTTTTGCGAAGTCGGAAACCTCGTAAAACAATTATGGCACTCCCTAACAGCTTAATAATGTTGATATCTTTTTCTAACCTGATGACCTCCCAAAGTTTTTTTAAATCTAGTATTAAGGTTCCTAATCAATCTTGAGTTAAATTACGGCGGTTAATTTTGTCAAACATGCGTCCTGTTGCTACTATCTCTATTGTTATCATGTTGATACTTTCTTGTTTGTTAGTCGTTCTTTTTTACAGGATGTCAAAGATGGTTAGCCAAATATATCCTGCTGATTTAGGTCTAGCTTACATTGATGTATCAAGTTATCCACAGGAAATGCAGCGTTCATATAAGATTTTTGCCAGTAGGTGTAGCCGTTGCCACACTTTAGCTCGTCCAATTAACTCTGATTTTTCTGCTGATAAATGGCAAAAATATGTCTATAGAATGATGAATAAATCTGGGTCTGGACTAACAAAGGAAATATCGGATGAAATTATCCGTTTTTTGATATATGACCATCAAATTCGTAAAAAGTAACAGGAGAATAAGCACAACTTGGCACATGATAATACTATTGTTTTTCTGGAATCAAAGGAGCATCTAATCAATGCCAACTGCCAAATTATATACTGACATAACGCAAATTCTAATCATAACTCTCCGTGTAGTAAGCTTGGCACTAATAATGAGCTCACTGCTATATGCTGATGAACAAAGCAAAGATGTCCGAACAGACCTTGGGCTAGTTGAACATGAGGAAATTCGTGAAGCCTCTGGTATTGTTGCTAGTCGGAAGAATTCTGGAGTGTTATGGACTCATAATGATAGCGATAATCCAAATTGTTTATACGCTTTGGACAACAAAGGCAGGCACCTCGGTACTTACTATGTCATGGGAATCACAAATCGAGATTGGGAGGATATTGCTCTTGGTCCTGGCCCAAGAGATTATCAAGACTATCTATATTTAGGTGATATCGGAGACAACTTTTCTCAGTATCAGCTGAAGCACATCTACCGCTTTCCGGAGCCAATCATCAATCTTGATCAAACACCATTTGGCAAAAGAAAGACGATAGCAAATGTGGAAAAGATCTCGTTCCGATACCCTGACGGTCGCCATGATGCTGAAACACTTTTGGTTGACCCATTGACAAAAGAACTTTACGTTATATCCAAATGGGGAAACAGCGTCAACGTTTATCTTGTTCCTTATCCCCAGTCAGTTACTGATGTAATGACACTTGAATGTGTCACTACATTAAACATTGGATTGGTAGTTGGAGGAGACGTTTCTCATTGTGGATCAAGGATACTGGTTAAGACTTATAGTGACATTTACTACTTTGCTCGTAATCCAAATCTACCTTTATGGAAAGCGTTCGATTTAGATCATTATGTTACAGTGCCGTACGAAAGCGAAACTGAACCGCAAGGAGAGGCTGTATGCTGGGATGCTAACAGTACCGGATATTACACTGTTAGTGAAGAAGTTGGCGGAATTCCCTCCCGTCTTCATTTCTATCCGCGTTTTGTTTATACAACCCCCATAGCAAAATGAGATTAATGGAGGCTCATCTTAGAGTAAGTAAATAGTTTATGAAAAGGAAAGCAGACACAATCGAAATTCAGGAAACTTAGTCCCATTTCATCAGTAAATTCAATTCACTTTAGATATGATCTTTTTATGCTCAAATCAGGCAAAAGGGCTAGGGTGCTACCCTTAGTCTAATTCCAATCATTCGATCCGAGCATTTCCTCTTCCCACTTAGCAGATTTGAATCAGAATATTTGCATAGAAGAACTATTCCAAGATCGAGGAAATGACAAATGAACAAGCGTGTAAGCCTTTCTCAAGTTGCAGCTTATTAAATGGGTTTATACTGTTCAACAGCCTCAAGCAGCCTATGAAACCAACTCTTTTTGGTTGCTAATAAATTCCAACTAGTTTGCCCAAGATACAAATCACAGCAAGGATAACTTACGATCGACAGCTAGTAGTAAAGAAGTTAGAAATGAGGAGGCATAGATAATCATCCCTGCAAATTCTGGTTTGTAAAACCCAAATTTTTTCTAAGCACATAATACTTTTGTTCATTAAAAAGAAAATTGTATCATTTGACCAGTAGGAATTTTCCTTATTAAACATTTAATATGTTTAATAAGGACGAATGGTTTATTTACCAGCGTACGGCTACCTTTATGACCTCTTCAGGAGCATGATAGATCTTACCATATGCTTCTGGCAATTCATCTGGTGACACTATTGGACTAGGCAAACCATGTGGGTGCAAATCCCCAGAGATAAACAATTTAAGCAACGTTTCAACAATACGGGATTCACTCCAGTAGAGTTCACGTTGAGGGTGGCTACAGGCACGTGCTGAGATGATGTCGATCTGATTGAAATGAAACTCTTCGCCAAGTTCCAATGCTGAAGGGTCTCCAGTATACATGGCCAATGGTATAACTTTTCCTGCATACCGGGCAGCACGGATAGCTTGGTTTAATGCTGCATAGCTCCCACTGGCTTCTATGACAACATCCGCACCATCGGGAAACCATTCCCGTGAAGCCATTCCAAGATCATCAGCTTCATTAGGATCAACTGCTTTAGTTGCGCCGTGTTGAAGGGCTAGTTCGCGACGGGCTTCAATTGGGTCAACAGCAACCAGATCCACAGCACCTGATAATCGTGCAAACTGTACGGCAAAAAGTCCAATCGCTCCCATACCAGAAACAATAACTCGCTCACCAATCCGAACTTTACCATCACGAACCGCTGCCATGGCGAAATTGGCTGGATCAATACAGCAAGCAGCTTCTGGCGTTAAACCATTGCTTAATTGCTTGAAATGGCTGCCTTGATGTACGGATCTGAATCCACCATGTGCGTAAACTTTATCACCTTCCTTAAGGTGGGTAACATCTGACCCAACTTCAATAACACTTCCAACAGTTGTGTTGCCAACAACATTCCATTGTGTGGCATCATGATTTCGTTTTTGCGAACGATCAAAAACTTTACCTTCTGTATACGGGGCATTGGTGTAAATTGCCTTTCCCAGCAATTCCGATTTTTCAGTACCATGTTTGGCTGCTGTTAGTTCGCTTTTAACACGAACCTCCTGAGCTCCTAGATCCTCAAGTTCGTACGATTCCCAACGTGGCTGATATGCATTGTTGCAAACGAGCTGCTTGAGCTCAGTACCATTGACACTCGACATCTTAATATTTACCTCTCAAGTTTTGGAATAAAAACATGATATGTGATTAATGTTTTTTAATCAACATTTAAATATTGACCTGCTTAATTATGTAAATAAGATCAGGCCAAAAAATTTGACAGTCAAGCTTTATTAGTCATATCATGTAGAAGTGAAAAGCAACAGAACAGAAACAATAAACTATTGGTTTCATTCTGTTTTCCTAAAATTATATAATTTCAAAAAGTCACTGATATTGCTATCGCGTATACTCTTGCTAAATGGAACATCCCAATCAAAACTATCTTTAGCCAGATACACAGCTGTAGTTAACTTTATTTTGGTATTGACTCCTTCTGTTGGTTTTAAACAAATTTGAGCTGACAAATAATGCTTGTATCGATTAAGAAAAAAAGTAAATCTCTCTCAATTCCATCTATCAGAAGAATTTGGAATCATAGCAATAGAATCAAAGAGCATTCGTCAAGAAAATATAATCAGAGGCAGGAAATATAATTATGCGAAAAGACCTACATGCAATCTTTTACATAATTCTCATTTTTATGTGTTTTTTCTCTAAAGCCAAGACACATAAAATTAATAAAAAGAATAATGTCATTGGGGAAAAATCCAATATTAAACTGCCGTCAGATCCGATCCAAAATCTAATGATTGAAACGATAAAATCCGAATTATATTCAATAGATAGCTTATGCCACAAAGGGCCGATCGTATTTGTTTTCACTTCAACAAAATGTCCGGTTGCAAAACAATACACGCAAAGACTCAATTGGATGCACAAAAATTATACTCGTGCTTCAATAATTGGGGTTTATTCTAACCGTGAAGATACGACCAAGCACATCGCCGAACATGTCAAAGAAATGGGAATCCTATTCCAATCTATCAAAGATTTTGATGGTAAATTGGCTAATCAATTAAGAGCAACTATGACGCCACAAGCAGTGGTTATTGACAAAAAAAAGGTCATTAGATACCATGGACCAATTGATGATAACCGATACGCTAACCGTGTTAGAGAGAAATACCTGAAAAATGCGATGGAGCAGTTGCTGAATAACCAAGAAATCACTGTTTGCCAAGCAGATTCATTTGGTTGTACCATACATTTAACTGAAGAGGCAGACGATACAATCACTTATGCACGTCATATTGCGCCGATTATACAACGCAACTGCCTGTCCTGCCATCGTCCAGGACAGGTGGCTCCATTCTCATTAATGACATATGAAGAGACCAAAACATGGTCAACTGAGATAGTTTCTTATACCCAAAACCATTTGATGCCTCCTTGGAAGCCTGAACCAGGGTATGGAGATTTCAAAAGGACGCGTCGTATGCAAGATTGGGAAATTAAAAAAATTTCAGAATGGGTAAATGCTGATATGCCTTACGGTCGCGAAGTAGATCTTCCAATTTCTCGCTCTTTTGATAATTCTTGGTTTTTAGGTGAACCAGATTTATTAGTTCAAATGCCAGAGCCTTATGATGTACCAGCAGACGGTGAAGATGAATATCGTCACTTCGTAATCCCAACAAACTTCGACCAAGACATGTATGTCCAAGCTATAGATGTTGTGCCAGGTAACCGCAAAACAGTTCATCATGTTATTGCTTATTTAGATACAACCGGAAAAGCAAGAGAATTAGATGCTACAGATCCTAAACCAGGATATTCGCGATTTGGGGGAACTGGTTTCGACGCACAATGGTTAGGTGGTTGGGCCCCTGGCGTTACCCCTAACCTGTTACCGGAAGGAACCGGAGCCTTACTCCCAAGGGGGGCAGATATCGTCTTGCAAATCCATTACTACAAAACTGGTCGTATAGAACGGGATCTGTCAAAAGCTGGCTTATATTTCAGCAAATCGATGGATCCTAAGCGTGTGTATGTTGATGCTGCTATCAACACCGAATTCAGAATTCCCGCAGGTGTATCCGAATACCAGGTCAAAGCCGAGTGGACAGCAAAAGAAGATATATATGTTATTACAGTTGGGCCACATATGCATCTGATCGGAACTGATATGAAAGTTGATGCAATTTTCCCCGATGGTCGACAACAAGAAATGATTTGGATCAGGAATTGGGATTTTAACTGGCAAGATAGCTACCATTATAAAACACCGATCTTTATGCCTATGGGTACTATTGTCAAAGCCGTTGGGCATTTCGATAATTCAGCGGCAAATCCCCGTAATCCAAATGACCCACCCAAAGCAATCGGGTGGGGTGAAAAAACAACAGATGAAATGTTTATTGCTTTTCTGGGCATTATCAAAGCAAAGAATTTCATCCCAGAAAACACATCTACACAACATAACAAAAGGTTAGGAAAAGATTCTACTTCACAAACCAATAATGATTCTTTTCGATCGAAAAACTTAAGGCAAAAAAGAATCCGAGGGTCTTTAGCTGCCTCCCTAGAAAGAATACTATTTTAAGATTTTTCCTGAGTACGATGAATTACCGACCGTGAACTCAAGGCAGCTAAGGAGCTTAGGTGCTGAAAGCATAACGAAGAGGCAATATTACGTTTTATTTGAAATATGAAATTAAAAGGTGGTTTTCCAAAACACCTTTTTCCTTCATTACTACCTCGACATCATCAAGTTCCAACGGAGCTAACTGAGTTAGATTCTCTATTCCAGTTTCGGTTACAATGATTGTATCTTCAACACGAATATAGAGTTCCTCTTCAGGAACCCACATCATAGGATCTACTGAAAACACTGTTCCGGCAACCAATGGCTGAGAACGATAATCCCCTCTATCATGCACATCCATACCAACAGTGTGGGATAAATGCCCCCGAAACTCTAAGGCTTTCCGAGCTGCTTTCTCATAGTAATCTTTTGAAAATTTTGTTCTATTGACTAGGTCCTCCATGACTACGGCGGCCTCATCCATAATCTGTGAAGCCAGGACACCCGGTCGAATTAATTTTAATAGGGCTTTATGGTATTCCACAATAAAACCGTATAACTCCCTCTGCCATGCTGAATATCTACCATTAACCGGCCACATCCGACCAATATCACTTGTATAGTATCCATAATCGGGAGCATAATCCATAAGAACTAAATCTCCTTCTTGCAACTCACAGTTATTGCGAAAGTAATGCCCATACCATGAATTAGCACCTCCTGCAATGATGGCAGGATATCCTCCCCCTTTTGCACCATTAGCTAGAAAGATAAAATCTGCAACTGATCTCAGTTGAAATTCAATTATACCAGGTTTTGTACATCTCATTGCTTCTGTGATTGCTAGTCCGGTAAGTTGTCCCGCACGTTGCATCAGTTTAATCTCATTTGGACTTTTTAAGGTACGAAGAGAGAAGATTATCGGTGATAAATCCTGAATCTTAAACTGTGGGAAAGAGTCCTTCAGTCTCTGGATGAAACACACTTCCCTTTTTGGGTGTGTATTCAATAAATCCGATGGATTATGAAGTTCTTCACTCCCTTTTGGTACATAAACAGTTTCAGCATTTGCTATGTCAGCTGAAAACTCCTCTATCCTGCGCACCTTATCTACACCTGTGAGTTGGACTGCCAAATCAGCATCATCAGCGTTCAATATAGGGCCTTCACTGCGTTCTTGGTCTATATTCCGCTTAGGAAGATAAAGAACAGTTTCACGATCCCGGGCGTCCAAAAGTAAATAAGCATAAGGTACTTCTACTCCACATAAATAGTAGAATTCGTTGGATTGACGAAACAATTCTAATTCGCTACGTGGAGATGCACCTTGTAAGACAGCTATGGCGTTGTTGCCTATCTGGTCAAAGATATTCTCGCGACGTGCAAAAAATTCGGCAGGGGTGAAGTCAGTTTGAAACAGAGAAAGTGACCTGCGGGAATTTGGCAACGAATTACTCATTTTTAGAATCCTTTTGATAGTTTTATTGTATAAATAGACGAAAGATCAAATCATAATTGTTTCAATTAGGACGATAATACAGGAGAGGCAGGCATAAATTTTTGATGTCTGAATGAGCTTAGTTTTTCAATACTCGGAAAATCAGTTATATTTTATAAACTTAAATTTATTTCTTAACAGTTTAAGCAGGAAAAAAGCACCCGTTTAGTCAGTTGAAATTCTAGAGGAGTGAACATAAAATCGAGGTGGGACAACTCTAGTGACTAAGTGCATAGGCAACTATATTCATTCCCTGTTCAAACGCCCATCGTCGTTGTTCTTCTCCTCCTGGGGAGCAGGGGCGTCCTTCCCAAGCACAGTTATAATCAGTTGATGAAAAGTAAACAACAATACGACCATCTATCATCAAGGCTTCATCGTAAGTTGCGTACGGATAGATGAACTTGTCACCTCCAAGATATTCATCATGGTCATACAGTGTGTGATAAATTGGGTGACTCAAATCAAGCCGCTCAAGCTTTTTGCTTGGGAAGAGTTGTCCCATCAAACGGTGAACTGAGGGGCGCATAAATCCGCGCCCACCGTTGAGACGAATATCACAATCTTCAGCATGAATAAATCCTCCACGTTCGATGTATTCCCGCAATCGGTTAGTTTGTGTTTTAGACAAACGTATGCCTCTGTGGCCTGTCATGAAAATGTACGGGTAAGCGAAGAGATCATCATCATCGATTGAGACATATTGAGGGTTTTGGTAATTTCCAACATCGATAGAGGTATTACTGGAGAGCACCTGGGAAAATTTTAGATCTGCGGGCCATCGATAGTAATTTACTACATTGGTATACCAATCTCCTCCTGGATATTGAAGTCTCACAAATATAAATTTTTCACCAGAAGGGTCGTCTGATGGTCGGTGATGCTCGATAAGACCATAGCGACTACCATAATAAACGTCTTCTCTTGGCTCATATTGAGCCCAGCCGTCTGCCCATGTTTGGGTGGAAAACAAATTGGCCGCCAGTGCCGAAGTAGTTAGGCTAATTGTTTCTTTCAAAAACCTGCGTCTAGGGGTTGGTTGGTCATGTTGTGTATGTTCTATAATATCTACCATAATACACTTTTACCCATCCTTACATTTATAGCCATAATTTGCAGTATAGCACTTGAAATAGCGGTTGTAAAGTTTCGCAGATTATAATAATTCTTGGGTTAGATCTGTCTTGACTCATTACTACAGGTTATGCTATTCTTATTCGATCTTTACAAGGATGGTTTTCAGGGTGGGTATTTGGCAATCAAGAACTGAAGTGATTGTATGTGTTAGTCGTTGGCGGCACATTGATCGGAGCGGGAGTGTGCCTGTATAAAAATCAAGATCCTCACAAAGAAAATGAGTCGTAGGCATACTAAACGTGATGTCTGCGACTTTTTTTTATTTAGTTAATAGAAGAGTTCCCTAAGGAACAAAGGTGTGGAGACTTATTAATGTATTTCCCGGATTTGGATGAGTTTCGAAAGAAAGCAAAACAAGGCAACTTGATTCCTGTTTACAAACCAATTCTTGCTGATTTAGAAACTCCTGTATCTGCATTCTATAAAATAGGAAAAAGTGACTATGCGTTTCTTTTGGAGAGCGTGGAAGGTGGAGAAAAAGCCGCACGATATTCCTTCCTCGGCAATCAACCATCTCTCATTTTTCAAAGCAAAGGAAACCGGGTAAAAATCCAAGTTACTAAAACAGGACAAATAATTGAGCGAGAATGCGAAGACCCGTTCCTCGAATTAGAGAACTTAATTAAAGTGTACCAACCAGTTGAGGTGGAAGGGCTCCCACGTTTCCATGGAGGAGTCGTTGGATATCTAGGCTATGATATGGTACGTTTTTTTGAGAAGTTGCCCGACTCAACCGAAGATGACCTGGATTTACCTGATAGTTGCTTCATGCTTACAGATACTATCTTAGTATTCGACCATGTCAGCCACCAAATTAAAGTGGTCGCCAATGCTCATGTGGAAGATGATGTTGATGTGGCCTATGAAATCGCCACGTCACAAATCGATGAGCTAATTGCTAAGCTTAAACACCCTTTAAATTTGGAACCGAAAGTTGCAGATCGAAATCAGCAGCCAGCAGAAGTTAAATCTAACTTTATTAAAGCTGATTACGAAAAGATTATCGATTTGGCCAAAGAATATATTGGTGCAGGTGATATCATACAAGTTGTTCCTTCACAACGTTTTAGTACGCCAATTTCTGTCGAAGTCTTTGATGTGTATCGTGCACTACGAATGATTAACCCATCTCCATATATGTATTATTTGAAATTGGGAGATAATCTGAAAATCGCTGGAGCATCTCCCGAGATGATGGTGCGAGTTGAAGACGGTATCGTGGAAACTTGCCCTATTGCGGGGACTAAACCCAGAGGCCAAACGCCGAAAGAAGATGAAGCCTTAGCCAGAGAGCTAATTGAGGATCCTAAAGAGATAGCTGAGCACGTAATGTTGGTTGACTTAGGGCGTAACGATTTGGGGCGAGTGTGTGAGTACGACACAGTGCATGTGAGCAAAATGATGGCTATTGAACGTTACTCACATGTCATGCACATTGTTTCTCAAGTAGAAGGGAAATTACGGCAAGGAATGAGCGCTTTTGATGTAATTCGAGCTTGTTTTCCTGCAGGAACCTTGTCAGGGGCACCAAAGATACGTGCGATGGAAATCATTGACGAATTGGAACTGACTCGTCGCGGTTGTTACGGTGGAGCAGTCGGATATTTTAGTTTCGATGGTAATTCTGATACCGCAATTACAATTCGAACAATTATTGTTAAAGACGGAATAGCCTATGTACAGGCTGGTGGTGGAATTGTTACGGATTCTGTCAACGAAACAGAATTTCAAGAAACCGTCAATAAAGCACGTACTGTTATCCGCGCTATTGAATTAGCTGAATTAGGACTGGAGTAAGAGCAATGGTCTTGATGATTGATAATTATGACTCTTTCACGTATAACTTGGTTCAGTATTTTGGGGAATTGGGCGCAGATCTAATCGTCTACCGAAACGATAAAATTTCGATTAGTCAAGTTAACAAGCTAGATCCAGAAAAGATTATAATTTCACCTGGGCCTTGTACGCCAAACGAAGCGGGGATTTCTTGTCAGTTAATTAGAGATTATGCTGGCCGCGTGCCGATTTTGGGTGTATGTTTGGGGCATCAATGCATTGGTCAAGTATTCGGTGGAAATATTGTTCGGGCAAACCGATTAATGCATGGAAAAACGTCGCCGATATACCACAAAAATCGAGAGATTTTTCAAGGACTACCTTCCCCTTTCGATGCCACTCGTTATCATTCCCTCATCATTCAAAACGACAGTCTGCCGGACTGTTTAGAATTAACAGCATGGACAGACGAAGAGGAAATCATGGGCATCCAACATAAAGAGATGTCAATTTACGGTGTACAGTTTCATCCTGAGTCAATCTTGACCATAGAAGGAAAAAAACTACTTGGTAATTTTCTTTCTGTGTAGTGGCTTTGCAATGAAATAATTGGTATCAGCTGGCAAATCGCCCCAAAAGCTCCCTAATTTTCTTTACACAAACTAATTGTTGAATTTAAGAAGGAATTCCAGACATATGGCATTGCTTGCCTTCACTATCAAGAAAATTATAAGATGCCATCTAGTTGGAGCTTGTTTAATCAACGACCATATTTTTTCATAATTGTTTGTAAATGGTCTAGAGGTATAGCCTTAATTATCCTTCCCTTTCTTCCAGTAGTTGTTACTGCTGTTGTCATTGAATTAATTATAGCTTCTTCAGTAGTTTCGACCACTGCTTGATAAAGCCCATCTAGTTGGTAATCAGCAAGTATGTTGATAGAAAATGTTCCATTTTTGGGTCTAAGAGGAATGGTATTAGCTGTTGAGAAAGCAATCACAAACTCTCCGCTACTAACAGTGCTGGGTGTCCCCGTGCGAGCTATTCCATGCGTTGCTCTTTGAGCTAATTGCATCAATTGACGGTGTACCATAGGGGCATCAGTAGCTACGACGATAATAAATGAACCATCACGATAGCTTTGAATTTTGGAATCGGTCATTTCTCGACCCACTGGTGCGCCATCAATCTTGAGTTGGTGCCGACGCCCACCATTGGAATTAACTAAAACACCGACTGTATATCCGCCCTGTTTTTCAGGAAGAATTCTTGAAGATGTTCCAATTCCGGCCTTGAATCCATAACATCGCATTCCTGTACCACCACCGACACACCCTTCTGCAACCCAACCGCTTCTAGCACTTTCGATTGCCTGAATAGTATGCTCAGCCGTGACATGCAACCCACTGATATCGTTTAGTCCTCCATCATAACATTCAGCTACAATAGGAAGAATAACATGGTCATCTGGATAATGTTTAATAGTGTGCCTTACAACACCATCATGTACCGCACCAACACTCAAAGTATTGGTTAGCATGATCGGTGACTCAATCCATCCAGCTTGATTTATTCTTGCCATGCCAGTGGTTTCACCGTTTCCGTGAATAGCGTAACTTGCACCAAACAACCGGTTTTTCCAGATGTTATCTCGTGGAATAATAGCCGTCACACCTGTTCGTATGCTATCCCCTTCATTTAAGGTAATATGCCCTACTTTGACACCAACGACATCGGTTATGGCATTGTATGTTCCTGGTTGATAAATTCCTATCTGGATTCCGATAGCTCGTGCTCGTACTCGGGATGTCGGAATAGTCAGATCTCTTTTGTCGTTATCGGCGACGACCTGAATTGCCAAGTATAAAAGACAAATTGCTAAGTACAAACTTGGTTGATTCACCCTACGCTTTGGTTTCCCGTTAGTTATCCACATAAGTTTATATACCTTTATGATTTGTTGTCAGCTTGATTAAAACGTTTGAGAGCATTCAAGAAAATTTGGGTTCTTTGATCCTGTGGTTCTGAGAAAACCTGGTTTGGCGATCCTTCTTCGACAAAATGACCTTCATCGATAAATATCACTCGATCAGCAAAATTACGGGCGAATCCCATTTCATGTGTTACGATTAGCATGGTCATCCCATCTTCAACCAGTTGTTGCATCACGTCAAGAACCTCAGCAATTAGTTCTGGATCTAGTGATGAAGTTGGCTCGTCAAACAACATAATTCTAGGTTGCATAGCTAACGCCCGAGCGATGGCTACACGTTGTTGCTGTCCACCGGAAAGCCGAGATGGGTATTCATCCTGCTTGTCGGCCAATCCAACTTTTTCCAAGTTAGATTTCCCAATTTCAACAGCTTCTTGCTGATTGATTTTTTTGACTGTAATAGGGCCTTCTATCACATTTTCTAAAGCAGTCATATGAGGAAATAAATTGAAAGCCTGAAATACCATTCCGGTTTTTAATCGGATCGCATGCAGTCGGCGGTGGTAGCTACGTCCACTTTCGTTGGCATTAACTACAACTCCGTCTACACTAATTGATCCGTGATCTGGTGTTTCCAAAAAATTAAGGCATCTCAAGAAAGTACTTTTACCAGAACCACTACGTCCAATAATACACACAACTTCAGCTGTATCAACTGAGAACGAAATATCTTTCAATACGTGTAGCCGGCCGAAGTATTTGTCTAGATGATGGACATCAACAATTGGTTGCATCAACGGTCACCTTTAGCAAAATATGCTTCCACACGTCCTTGAATTAGAGAGAAGATAATGGTTAAAATCCAGTAAAAGATAGCAGCAATAAATAGTGCTTCTAGGTTCCGGAAGTATGCACGTCCTTGCTTCTGCGCTCTCCAGAGAATCTCCCAGACGAAACCAGTAACAGAAACTAAAGCAGTATCCTTCAGCATGGCAATAAACTGATTTCCAATTGGGGGTATAACCAACCGAATGGCCTGTGGCAGTACGATTCTTTGCATCAACTGGCGTTGGTTCATACCTATTGCTAATGCAGCTTCTCGTTGGCCTACACCTACTGATTGGATACCTGCTCGGAAAATTTCAGTCATGTAAGCGCCGTAGTTGATTCCTAATGCCAAGATCCCAGCTGTCATACCGGATAGGCGTATACCCAACTGAGGTAATCCCAGATAGAAGAAAATAATCTGTAACAAAAGTGGAGTGCCACGAATTAGGGATATATAGAAGGTTGCTAATGCGTAAACTAATGGAATCTTAGACAACCGACCGAGTGCGCCCAAGAAAGCTAAACAGGATGCCAAAATAATGGAGAAAAAAGACAAGAGAATTGTTAAACCAATCCCGCCAGCTATAAAGGGAGCATGTCTACGAATAAATTGAAAATCAAGTTTAATGGTTCTAACTTGAATCCCCCAAAACTGAGCTTCAAAACCACTAAAAGCAAATAACAAAATAATAAGTAAACCTAACCAAGACAAATAAACACTAAGCTGAAAACGGAATTGCTGTCGTTTCCTTAGTTCTTCAATCAGTTCGCTTTGGTTCTTCAAATTGGAACCAAGTGTGCGTTTCATATACTTGGGTTTTTGGTTCTATCTTCCTTGAACCATTTCATTGAAAAAGTGCTAAGTGTTCCATCTTCATGCATATCAACGATAATTTCACTCACTTTCTTTACCAATCGGGCATTATCCTTAACACTATTTTTATCAAAAGCAACTGCCAAATTTTCTGCAAAAACAGGAGGGCCCACTTTGTGAACGGATATTCCGTTTTTTATAGCTGCTTCGACAATCGTATTAGAAGTAAGGAAAATGGCAAATTCTTCACGCCCCGCCTGAATCGATTGAACACATTCGTTGTCCGTTTTTAGTGGAATGACAGTAGCGTTCATTGGTGGATTTGCATAAAGGCTTGATTTTGGAAATTCTACGATTCCGTTAAGCCAATCTTCGTAAACAGTAGACACACATACACAGATACTTTGTCCGTTAATATCCTCTAGTGTATTGATTCCAGCACCATTAGTTGCCGCAAACTGTGCGACTGTATAGTAGTAGGGAGGTTGGGCAAAATCGAGTATCTCTTGGCGTCTGGTTGTAATAGCCATTGAACCGACGCTCATATGCCACTGTCCTCCCCAGTTTCCAGCAGCAACCAAATCCCAATCGGGAGTACTAAATTTCACTTGCACCCCCAAGCGTTTACCGATTTCCTTAGCAACATCGATGTCAAAACCCACAAATTCCCCTTGTTCTGTTAAGTATGATTGTGGCTCATAATTTGGGTCTGTTGAGACAAAGATAGTACCCTTTTTTTGAATTTGAGCTAGCAGATCGTTAGTAGGTCGAACAGTCGATGAAGTTTGATGGCCAGGCTTTTTATCATGGGTACAAGAAATCAGTAACAAAAAGAATAATAGACAAAGTGACATGGTGATGATCTTTTTCAAAATCTGGCTCCTAAGAATCCTGCTTTGGCCACTTAAATATCAGTAGTCTTGATTGACATCATGTTTAGTTTATTCAGTTTAAACTACTAATCTAAGTCAACGATAATTTTACACTCTATAAAAGCAATTATATCAGGATTCGTACTAAAAATCTATAGATCGTAGAGGGACACTGACTTAAGGGTAAACTTACCCTTAATATGTTTATTTCCTGTAATTTAGCTGGGTATGAGAAAATCCTTTGTGCGACTTTAACCAAATCAAATTTCCAGATTGTATAATCCATTCTCACAAATCATTAAATGCGTTATTATTATATGATTTTCACATCGGCAGGATTAAATAACATTAAACTGAACTAAAGGAAATCATGTGGCAAAATTTCTTGGTATAGTAATGACACCGTTGGATGTACAAGTTGAAGGTATAAATGCAGTTATGGATCGTATCGAGTCCTCCGGGGCAACAGCGATCAATTGCGGTCGTATTCTAAATCGTCAAGCAGGTCCCGATACAGGCTTTCGCGCCCCACCACTCGATATTGATGGGTATGGTCGAGTCTTTGATCGGCTAGTATGGGGTAAACCTGAACTCTATCTGGAAAGCTTCCGTGCAAAAAAACCGGAACTATCATGGTACAACAACCTATGTTACAAACCTGAATGGAAAGAAATTCCGAATGATCTAGATGCTGATTTACCTGATAAAATTTACGAGTCGGCGAAAAAACGAGGTTGGAAGATCTACACTTCTGTCACACCTCTAGCGATACCAAAACTCAGAGATGAGGATAAAATGCGGTGGATTAATGGGCAGATTCCGGACCCAAACCGAAGGGTAGCTAACCAAGGTTGTCCTAGCTCTCCTAATGTACGTGATTGGGCTATAGCAACTGTTTTAGATGAAGTCAGTCAGCAACCCCAAGTTGACGGTGTTTGTTTAGATTGGGTCGAGTATACAACCTACTTGTTGGAAGACCATTTCAGTTGCTTTAGTTCATATTCACAGCAACATATGCAAGAACTTGGGTACAATTCAGAGAAGATTGAACAGGACGTAGTTAGTCTGTGGAATTACTTGCATAATTTGACGTCTGATCGACTAGATCACGCTAAACGTATTGTTCAAAACCCATCGGAGATAATAGATCTATTAGTGCGTTTCTCCGGCTTTTGCGATTTTCTACGCTTCAAATCAGATGTTGTTCACGGTCTTTATCATGAGATTCGCAAGGCAATGGACCAATCAGGATATACCGATGTTGAGTTGATAGCCAACGGTTGGGCTCCACCATTTAATCGGTCTAGCGGTATGGACTATAGCCGCTTGGCAGAAATCGTTCAGGGTATCCGTCCTAAACTTTATACTTTCCATTGGTCGTCGATGCCACGTTGGTATGGTCAAGTTTTGAGAAGTTGGAATCCAGACTTGGGAGAGTCTGCTATTCTCGAAGCTATTAAAACTTGGTTCAACTTGCCAGATGATGTTAAATCGCCAACCTTTGCAAATTACCATATTCCAAGTGCAACTGAAAATCATCCTGTCCATTTTGAGACCTTTGTTCATCGAATAGATGAGGTCGTTCGTCAAGTTGGCAAGAGGGTACCTGTCACTCCACTGGCACATGGATATGTTCCATTAGAACAGTGGAAACGGACAGTCAATATTGTTAGAGATACCACTGCAGATGGGATGTGGGTTCAACGTTACTGCTATTTATCAGATGAAAAGATCTCCGCGTTAGCTGGAATTTGGAACGTTGAAAACACAGGGCGTCCTATGGCACTCAATTCATTTTTTTGATTATAATTAAAACTAAATCATATAAAAAGCTTGATGTCTAATTTAGTTTACAGTTAAACTTTCTCTAGAGAGATGTACTTGGATATCCACAGGGGATTGGTTTAGAATTTTAATTTGGAGTGAAAAATGGATACAAAATTGGGAATCATCCATTATAATTTTGCTGGGTCAATGGACGACTTTCTAGCCTATTGTAGTCAAATTGGCTACAAGTACGTAGAAATCCAGATTGGGAGTATTTGGGGAGACGATGCCGAAAATAATGCCGAGGATCTACGGAAAAAAATTGACTCATATGATCTAAAGGTTTCAGCTGTTGCCGCCGGAAACGATTTCGTTGTTCTCGATCCACAACAGATTAAAACGCAGGTTGACCAAGTTGAACGCATTGCGAGTCTTGCTAATACTTTAGGAACTTCAACATTACGTATGGAAGGGGGAGCGCCAAAGGATAGCGTACCCGAAACACGTTGGGTCGAGGCCATGGAAACCTGCCTTAAACGGTGTTTGGAACAATTTGCTGAACGAGATGGGATTCTTTTGGCAGTTGATAATCATGGGGTTGTTACAAACGATGGAGATTTACAACTTGAATTGATTCAGCGAGTTGATTCAGATTTAGTGGGTGTCTGTCTCGATACCATGAATTATCGTTGGTTTGGCCACGATCTCGATCAAGTAGATAGGTACTATGAAATTCTTGCGCCATACACATTGCATATGCATTTAAAAGATGGTCGAGGATCTCGAGGAAACTATCGCGGTGAAGCATTAGGAGAAGGTGAAATTCATCTCAAGAAGGCAGTTCGTCTCTTAAAGAATGCAGGTTATAATGGTGTTTGGACGTGCGAATATGAGGGACGTGAGAATGATGGAGTTGGTCAAACAAAATCTTATCAATGGATGGTAGAAAACCTCTGATTAGTAAACAACCCACTCCAGAATTATAATCTAGACGATTTTTTTCAGTTCTAGACTTGCTTAGGTTTGTATTTTATCGTATAATGGCTTTTTATATATTATGGTTTAGTGTTCTCCCAAAACAAATTTAGGCAGAAAATAATCGGCCAAGGCTGGTTCTTTCCCACCATAACTTGGGTGATAAGGAGTTAGAAAAAATGGCAACAGAACAATTAGTCCCTTATAATGCAGAAGCAATCCCTCCAGATGTTGCCCGTGCCATCGAGATTTACGAAATCCAACTTGGGCGTGTCCAGTCTGGTCAAGTAGCAGAAGAGGTCTTCACTGAATTTAGACTCCGTCATGGTGTCTACGGTCAACGAGACGATGGGTCCCAAATGATTCGGGTCAAGATTCCTTATGGAGGTTTGGACGCTGATCAATTGGAAATGTTGGCTGACGTTGGTGAAGAATTTTCCGATTGTATTATACATATTACTACTCGGCAAGATGTTCAGTACCACTATGTTGATATTAACAACACTCCTGAATTGATGAGACGCTTAGCTGCAGTGGGAATTACTACCAAAGAGGCATGTGGAAATGTCGTTCGAAATGTCACTGCATGTCCACTATCTGGCGTTTGTAATGATGAAACGTTTGATGTTACTCCTTATGCCCAAGCTCTTTCATCTTTCTTACTTGGTCATCCTGATGGGCAAGACTTTGGGCGAAAGTTTAAGATTTCCTTTTCTGGTTGTCACGATCACGCTTGCGGCTTTGCCCAGATGCATGACATTGGTGCTGTAGCTGTTGTAAAAGAAGTCGATGGTGAAAAGAAACATGGGTTCAAGATGTATGTTGGGGGAGGACTTGGGGCGGTTCCTCATAGAGCTAAAATCCTAGAGGAATTTCTACCTGTGGAAGAACTTCTTCCTGTTTCGCAAGCAATGGCTAAAGTCTTTAGCCGATTAGGGGAGCGTAAGAACCGAAATAAAGCTCGGATGAAATTCGTAGTAGCGAAACTCGGTATAGACGAATTTCGTCGGGAAGTTTATGTGGAACGAGAGAAATTGCGCCATGATCCCGCATGGACATCCTATCTAGATGATCTGGAAAAATTTGATGAATCGCCGCTCAGGCCTCCAACCCAGCTCAATGGTGTAGTCAAGCCAGATGGATTTCATGCTTGGCATGCTACCAATGTTAAACCTCAAGCACAACCAGGCTATGCCGTGGTACAAATCACCCTGCCTTTGGGCGACATCACATCGGATCAAACCCGTGGTTTAGCCGACATAGCCCGTAAGTATGTCAAAGAGACGGTTCGAGCTACTGTTGAACAAAATATCGTTCTTCGTTGGGTTACGATGAGTGACTTACCCTCTGTCTATAGCGAATTGAAAGCCATTGGCTTGGCGGAAGGTGATGCTGAACGACTAACTGATATTACGGCTTGTCCTGGCACTGATTCTTGCAAGTTAGGAATTTCTTCTTCACGAGGTTTAGCAGCTTCACTACGAGGTTACTTTTTGGAAAACGGAGCCAAGGAAGAAATCAAAGACTTGAGGATCAAAATTAGTGGTTGTCCTAACTCCTGTGGCGCACACCATGTAGCCAACATTGGTTTCTTTGGTTCTTCTCGTCGTATAGCAGGGCACATCGCGCCTTATTACCAAGTTATGTTGGGGGGACATGCTGTCGAGAATGCTGGTTCTTATGGCTTAGCTGCCGGTAAGATTCATGGCAAGAATATCCCGCAGTTTATTGAACACTTGACTGGTCGATATCTAGACGAGAGAACTGGTGAAGATGAAACTTTCACCAGCTACATTGAGCGGTTGGGGAAACCTGAAATTAAGGCAGTTCTAAAACAGTATGACGAAATTCCGTCTTATGAAGAAGACCCTAGCTATTATATCGACACAGGTGATACAAAAGAATTTAAGTTACAAAAAGGCGTAGGTGAGTGTGCCGGAGAGTTAGTGGCACTGGTCTCTTTCAAACTGGAAGAAGCTGATCGTTTGATCTACGAAGCTGGTGTTCATTTGGAAGACGGCGAGTTTGAAGATTCAGCTGCACGCTC
Organism: Candidatus Poribacteria bacterium; assembly: GCA_002709695.1. Classification (GTDB taxonomy): domain Bacteria; phylum Poribacteria; class WGA-4E; order WGA-4E; family UBA9662; genus UBA9662. Next base: position 13,433 of record PAQF01000047.1, on the reverse strand, counting down.
GTTTGAAGCCATGATTCATGCTGCTGATGGTCTCCTAACAACTGAAGGTATACAGTACATTGATGATGAAACGACAATCCGGGAATTTCGGGATCGATTCTTTGATACGCAGATTTTCTTCTCAGCTTATGGAGAACACCTATTCAAAGCCGCAGAGGGAAATGCCTCTACACTTGATGGGGAGTTAACACATCGTCGGGTAGAAGAGGCAACCTTGTTTGTTGAACAGTCCCACAACGTTTATGGCCGAATGCAGATTCGACAAGAGGAAGAGGATCAAGCGCAAGGACGGAAGAAACGTGAAGCTGCACCCGCTAGAATTCCAGAACCGACAGCTGAAGCGGAAGCAATCGTTGATGCCATGGATCTAAAAGGTGTTGCTTGTCCATTTAACTATGTTCAAGCTAAGGTGAGACTTGAACAGATGAATCTGGGAGAGTTACTAGAGGTTACTATTGACGACGGTGAACCCATTGAGAATGTTCCTGCGAGCCTAACAAATGATGGCCATGAGATTGTCGACACTAAAAGGATTGGCCAACACTACCGTCTTTTAATTCGTAAAGGCGAATAAGCTAAATACTTTTTACGATAACTTGTGTTTTAATCATATATTTTGAATGAATTAGATTAAACTGTCTTATAAAATTCTGGGAGTATTCTTGCAAATTGGATGTCATAGATTTACAGCAGATTAATATAAAAGTCTTTGTTACCGAAGACAGTCCTATAAGTTACCAAAATTTCATTAAGGTTTTCAATAAATGGATGGAAGAAGCCGATCATGATGATTATCTGAATTATGCCGATTACTCTTTCACTCATGCTGGACCGGGAGTCTTACTCATTTCCAAGCGGGTTAATTATAGTATTGATAATGCTCAAAACCGTCATGGGTTTTTGTATAACCAAAAGGAAAATGTAGAAGGCAACAATCACCAAAAAATTAATCAGGCTTTTATCAATACTTTTGAAAAATGCCAACAACTGGAACAGGAGCGAGACTTGGGAAACGAAGTCCGATTCAAGGGGAACGAAATCCTGTTCATGGTTAATAATCGGCATCTGGCACCAAATACACAGGAAACTTTCGAGGCCATTAAACTTGAATTATCCCCCGTTCTTGAAAAGATATACGGCAATGCAGACTTCACTCTTGAAAAAGCGTCTGAAGATCCGCGGGAGCGATTCGCAGTTCTAATTTCCTCCAATGCAAATTTAGAGGTTTCCACCCTTCTGGGAAATCTCGAAAAATAACATGCATGGTTTTACCATTCCCTACATTCCCATCCCGATTTAGAAGTTAAAGGTATTAGTCAAGTGTTTGATTTTAGTAATGAACAAATAGAGAGGTATAGCCGACACATTATTCTTAAGGAAGTGGGAGGAACAGGACAAACAAAACTTCTGGAAGCTAAAGTACTTCTGATTGGTGCTGGAGGTCTGGGCTCCCCTGCCGCCTTGTATCTAGCTGCAGCAGGAGTTGGAACTTTAGGGATTATTGATATGGATGTAGTCGATTTAAGCAACCTTCAACGGCAGGTGCTACATGGTACAAACGATATTGGTCGTCTCAAAACTGAGTCAGCCATGGAAACAATTGCTAATATTAATCCCGATGTAGAGGTTATTCCCTATACAGACCGGATATCCAGTGAAAATGCACTGGAACTTATTGAAAAATATGATCTTGTGCTTGATGGCTGCGACAATTTCCCTACTCGTTATTTAATTAACGATGTCTGTGTAATGCTTGGAAAACCAAATGTGCATGGTAGTATTTTCCAGTTTGAAGGTCAGGCAACCGTTTTCGCGCCAGGAAAAGGTCCTTGTTATCGATGTCTTTATCCCCTTCCCCCTCCTCCAGGTATGGCACCGAGTTGTCAGGAAGCTGGTGTTCTCGGGGTTCTCCCTGGAATAGTTGGCAATGTTCAAGCAATTGAGACAATAAAAGTATTATTGGATATTGGAGAGCCACTTATCGGCCAGCTTTTACTTTTTAACGCCTTGAATATGGAATTCAAAAAATTAAAACTCCGACGAGATCCTGAATGTCCAATTTGTGGCGAGGAACCAACCATCCATGAATTAATCGATTATGATGAATTCTGTCAGGTCAACTGGTAGTTCTCCCCGCTGTCATACTAACTATTCTTCTCCTTTCCTCCAATAGATTTTCTGTTCTACAAACATAGATAAAAACAACAAAATTTTTGCTTATTTTTACTTGTATAATAGTTTAGGTGTTTGTATAATTATTTAGTAATGATTCCTGTTACTAATAACCCTTTTTGGCTTTCTTATAGTCGAGGGTTTTGGCTTTAGTTGGTTAAATTAGGTATTCAAAAAAACCTAGGGAAATATGGAACAAATACTTCGTGGAACAGGACAAAGGGTAACTCGGCAACGTCAGTCAAGTGCACCTTGCGGAAGTAAAGAGGATGAGGACTCATTCGACGGCTAAAGAGATATACGAAGCAGTACGTTATCATCTTCCACAAATAAGCCTAGGTACAGTTCACCGAAATTTAGGCGTATTAGAAGATCTGGGTCTTTTACAGCGGTTGGAGTGTGTCAATTGTAATCAGGTTTACGATATAGATCAATCGTTGGCACAAAATTTGAATGTGGATCTATTAAAGTCGCAAGGCTTTGAATTACTTGATTACAAATTAGATGTCTACGGTTTATGCCCAAATTGTCACAAAACTGAATCGTGAGATGGTTAGTCAATGATTAAAGATAATGGTCATTTGTAAATTAGGCAAAATTTAATCTCAAAGGAGAGAAAAAGAGAACATGGAAAGCAAAAGTAAGTGCCCAGTTTTGGGAGGACCTCACCGACATATGGCGGTCGGAACTACAGCCAATCAACACTGGTGGCCGAATCAGTTGAATCTGAACATACTACACCAAAACTCCCCCTTGTCCGATCCTATGGGAAAGGATTTTAACTACGCCGAAGAATTCAAGACACTTGACTTGGATGCTTTGAAGAAAGATATCTGTGACTTGATGACAACATCGCAGGACTGGTGGCCAGCCGACTACGGACATTATGGTCCACTCTTCATTCGGATGGCATGGCATAGCGCAGGCACTTACCGCATCGGCGACGGTCGTGGTGGCGGAGCCTCTGGGACACTGCGTTTTGCGCCCCTCAACAGTTGGCCCGACAACGCCAGCCTTGACAAGGCGGTCAGGTTGCTCTGGCCAATTAAACAGAAATACGGTCGGAAAATATCGTGGGCTGACCTGATGATCTTAACTGGGAATTGTGCCTTAGAATCGATGGGTTTCAAAACGTTTGGTTTCGCCGGAGGACGTGAGGATGTATGGGGCCCCGAAGAGGACATATACTGGGGAGCGGAGACCACTTGGCTTGGGGATGAGCGCTACACAGGTGACAGGGAACTGGAAAACCCTCTTGGCGCCGTTCAGATGGGATTGATCTACGTAAACCCGCAGGGGCCGAATGGCAATCCAGATCCACTTGCTGCAGCTAAGGACATTCGAGAAACATTCGCTCGCATGGCGATGAATGATGAAGAGACAGTTGCACTCATTGCCGGTGGACACACATTCGGTAAAACCCATGGTGCTGCTGATGCAGATCAACACGTTGGGCCCGAGCCCGAGGGTGCTTCCCTCGAGGAGCAAGGCCTTGGATGGAAGAACAGTTTTGGTAGCGGCATGGCCGGGGACACAATTACTAGCGGGTTGGAAGGTGCTTGGACCAATGAGCCAGCGAAATGGGACAATGGCTTCTTCGACAACCTCTTCGACTACGAATGGGAGTTGGTGACAGGTCCTGGTGGTGCGTGGCAGTGGACTCCCAAAGATGAATCTGCACAGGATACAGTACCGGATGCTCACGACCCTTCGAAAAGACACGCCCCCATGATGCTAACAACGGATCTCTCACTAAAGGTGGACCCAATCTATGCACCAATTTCGAAGCGCTTCCATGAGAATCCAGAAGAGTTCGCAGATGCCTTTGCCAAAGCGTGGTATAAACTAACACACCGCGACATGGGACCTCTCACAAGGTGTCTCGGCCCATTAGTTCCCGCAGAACCACAATTGTGGCAAGACCCTGTCCCGGATGTCACCCATGAATTGGTTGATGAAGAAGACATTGCGGCCCTTAAAAGCCAAATCCTCGAATCAGGACTTTCCATTTCCCAATTGGTTTCGACTGCTTGGGCCTCGGCAGCAACATTCCGCGGTACTGACAAGCGGGGCGGAGCAAACGGGGCACGTATTCGCCTCACTCCACAGAAGTATTGGGAAGTCAACAATCCGGCCGAGTTAGGAACAGTGCTGAAGACTCTAGAGGGAATTCAGACAGCCTTCAATAGCTCGCAGTCGAACGGGAAAAGGATCTCGCTCGCTGACGTAATCGTTCTGGGCGGGTGTGCTGCTGTTGAGCAAGCTGCAAAGAACGCTGGGCACAACGAGCAGGTTCCCTTCTCAGCAGGACGTACGGATGCGTTGCAGGAGCAAACCGACGTAGATTCATTTGCCGTGCTCGAACCAACCGCTGATGGTTTCCGAAATTACCTTGGAAACGGACATGTGAGATCAGCAGAAGAGTTGCTAGTAGACCGAGCGCACATGTTGACACTGACGGCTCCTGAGATGACGGTTCTTGTCGGTGGTATGCGTGTTCTAAATGCAAACGTTGGTCAATCCCAACTTGGTGTTTTCACCGAACAACTTGAGACATTGACCCCTGATTTCTTCGTAAACCTGCTCGATATGAACACAGAGTGGAAACAGTCTTCCACATCCGAGCATGTGTTTGAAGGACGCGATCGCAAAACAGGTGAGACCAAGTGGACTGGTACACGTGTAGACCTTGTCTTCGGCTCGAGCTCCCAGCTCCGGGCCATTGCAGAAGTCTACGCGTGTGATGACTCACAACAAGCGTTTGTGCGCGACTTCGTAGCGGCATGGGACAAAGTCATGAATCTCGATCGCTTCGACCTTGCCTAATCTCAGTGGATAATAAACAACAATAAGCGTGGGTGGGATGGTGTCTTTCCTTGGTGCCGATCCCAATCACGCTTATTAATTATTAATGTGTCGTCTTCAGAACTAGAAACCAATTTATCATAGACCTGTGTCACTAACTGAAGAAGGAACGCGGGTCAAAAAGATTACGTCAATTCGGCGATTTCTATCCCTTCCTGTTTTGTTCATATTAGTTGCAATTGGCTTTTTCTCACCCAAACCAACAGCTGTTAAGCGATCTTTCGACAAATTACTATTCTCCAACAAATATTTCATAAATGCATTAACTCGTTTTCCTGTTAGCTTTTTGTTTTCGACGGCATCGCCGATGCTATCACTATGGGATTCAACACGAACCCCAACATCAGGAAACCCTTCAATGACCTGACCCAACTGCTTAATTATGGAAAAGTATTTTTGGTTTAGTTTAGCGCTTCCCGATTCGAAAACATCCTTGCTGAATCGGACTAGAACCCCATTGAGGTCACGATTTACCTCTGTCGCCCTGATTTTCCTAATCCGTTTTATGGCCTGAACAATTTGCGTTTCCAGATTATCCAACTTCTGGGCGTTTTCGATTGCTGTTTTTAGTAGAACAAGACTTTTTTGAGCATTACTGATAGCATCATTATAGTTATTTAAATTTAAACCCTTAATTGCTTGATCAAGTAGTGTTTTTGATTCATCATATTTGTTGGGAACAAGATTAATTACCAAATCAATGTCTTGATCAAATGCTTCTTCAGCTTTAAAAATCATGTCTTTTGCTTGTGCAATTTTTTCTTCCAATGCTTCCTGTTCTAGACGTTTTTCTTCAGCCGTTTTAGATGTTGAATAGGCTTGGCTCGCTTGTTCCTTCGCTTGATTTGCATAATCAATTGCCTGATCATATTTCTCCAGACGCATGGCATTATTTGCTCGTTCAAATAGCCGTTTAGCCTTTGATATCAAATCCTTGGCATGAGTTGCAGCATTGACTCGTTCAGCTTTCCCAATTTCGGTTTCAGCATAAGATAAAATGATGTTGGCTTTTGCATATGCTTGCGACTCATTTTCTTGTGCGTTCGTTAGTCCGCTAATAGCTGAGGTTCTAGCGATTCGCGCAGTTTGTTCGGCACGAATCGCAATTTCTGAAGCTTGATCAAATTGCCCTTGCGATAATAAGGAAACCGACTGATTCAGTTGTTTCTCAGCAGTTTGATAATCAATTAAAGCATAAGCTAATGCCCCTAACTCTTTTGCTGTATCAAGGATACTTTGAACTTGGTTAATTTGAGTTTGGACTTTTGTTGTCGCTATAGTTGAGTTAGTTTCTTTTCTTGATTGTATAGCATCAGATTCGGCCTGATTGGCACGCTCTGCTGCCTTCATTTCTCTAATTTCTGCTTGATTGGCACGCTCTTCCGCAATCATTTTCTCCGTTTCAGCAATTTGGATTTCATACTCCATCCCTTGAACCATGGCACGTAAATCTGCCTGATATGCTTCATTGGTTTTTTGTTTGGCACGTTGTTTTCGAGCATAGGCTCCAGAAATCTGCGCCTGCATCTGACCACGGAAGGCTAAATCTATGCTTTGTACGCTTTTGTTAGTATCTTTTGCTTGTCGTGCTTGTTCGAGAAAATCTTTGGCTCGATTTAATCTTTCCTGAGCAAACTTTTCCGCATCCAAGCTTTCAGCTTGATCAATTGCATTCTGAGCATTTATGATGCTGTTTTCTAATTCTATCGGATCAACAGTTACACTACAACCAATGTATATAAAAATATAGCATACAATCATAAAACCATACAGGAGCTTGAACACAAAGTTTCCTCGTATCAAATAGGACAATTAACAATCCTTTCAATTCTGATCAAATTGAGTTTTCAATTCTTCGAGTTTGGCTTCTATTCTTTCCAGTTCGCGACGCTTTTTTTCCGCAATATCTAATTGCGCAGCTAGTTCCTTTTCAGCTTCAAGTGCATCGTTTTCGGCTACATCTGCAGTAACAATTGCCTCAGACACGGCTGCCTTGAGATATGCTCGCATGGCAAATCGATAGGCTTCGCGATTCTTGCCAGATGACATTAGTTCTCCAGCACGATTAAGCAGTTGCTGAGCTTCTAATAAATCTTTGTTTGTAGTTTCTGCTGCTCCTGCTTTTCTAGCTAGTTGAACCTGGGTTTGCGCGTCAGAAACAGCATCCACCACAATTTGACTTGATTTTTTCGAGCAACCTATCGAGATGAAAAAATATATAAGTAAAATCACTCTTAAACTGTTTAACATGACACAATCCCTACTCCTGGCAAAATTGTAATTATATGAACAAAACACGTCAACAAGAAATTTCTTCCGATTTTAAATAATATCCTATTGGAATTGAAACCTAAATTCAATAGAGAATTCAAATAAAGAACGTACAGATACAGATCTACTTAGACACCTTACGCTTATAATCACATTTTCTAGAGAAACCACCTCTAGTTTTATAGATGCCACCAATAAGTCATTTTAACAATAAACGTTGATTCAGATATGCTATTGGAGCTACCAACGTTTTCATTAATTTGATTAAAAACAAAATAGAAATCGCTGCCCGGTCGATAAATATAGTTCAGTAAAAAATTGGTGGATATTATGTCATCGTCGTTATTCCATTGGGTAAACACTTTGGCAAACAACGTCGTCGAAATAGAGTAGCTCAAACGTGCACTTAGGACGCTGGCATCAAATGATTCTGCTCCGAGTTCAACTTGATTGAATTCATATCCCGATTGAAAACTTAAATGTCCATTGGGCTTAAAACTTATTCCCAAGTCAAAACCACGTCTGCTGCCATCCCAAAATCCACCAAAATTAGCTCCTATTCTACCAGATATCATTTTGCTTTCATCACTTTCAATCATAGCTCCAAAGGAAGAAAAGCTATATTTACCAACGGGAATGACAATTCCGCGAATCTCCTCTTCCTCCTCGAGGCGCTCGAAAGTGTGCTTGGTTCGAAAATTAACCCATCCTCCCGATTCAAATTCAAACCAACTCAAAAATGTCATATCCCGGGTTTGCAACTGATTATCCTGATCAAGAATGCAGTCAATTTCTGGGCCAATCCAAACGCGTCTAACACCAAACTTTCTAGGCCATGGAGTGTAGCGCATTTCACTTCGTATCCGTCGAATTCCTTGTTGGCGAATAAAACCAACTTCAGGATTGAAGTTCTTTCCAACATCAACATATAATCCTTCTAAGCGAAATAAATCGTTTCTCCAGCGACTGCCTACAGACCAGGCATTCTCGTGGTTGGATGCATCAGTTTCCATAGAACCGATATCTTCTTCATCTAAGGTTCGAGCCCACATTCCTTGAACATTCAAATTTTCATTCGGACGATATAAAAAGTCTAGCCCGCCAGATCGATTGTATCTGTCACTTTCTTGTTTATTAACAACAATCAGTCCTACACTTGATTGATCTAAAACGTCACGTTTCACCCGTGTCACCGTGTAATTTGTAGAAGGAATGTCAATTTCATCTTCTGGATTGGAAAATTTGTCTGTTAAGACATTTAAGATGCCTATCCCATATGGGCCTGTCTTGCCAGTGATTTTTGCCCCTGCAGTAATTGGAATAGCGTTTCCTTCTTCTTCAATACCAATACGACGACTATAAAACAGCAGAAGTGGAGGCGGACGTCGGAAACTCGCGCGTGGAATCCCAAAATCGAATAGCCCAGCACCCTCCAGAAAAAAAGGTCGCTTTTCAGGGAAGAAAAGATCAAATCGGGTGAGATTCACCTCTTCCTGATCCGCTTCAACTTGAGCGAAATCAGTATTATACGTAAAGTCAGCGGTCAAGTTCGGCGTAACACCATACTTTAGATCTAACCCAGAGTCAAAAACTCGATTGGTATCGTTATCATTTTTCGTTAGCCCAGGTGATATATAAGGTGAAATCTCCAAGTTACGTGATGGGACTATACCTGTCAAACCAGTTAAACGAGCCAAATTGGCAGTTCGATATTTTGCCATTCCCCCATACGACTTTGAAACAGGAGACCAAATCGCTTCTTCCTTATTTCTAGCGATCTCTCGGCCCAGATTAATTCCCCATACCATGTGTTCTTGTTTCTCAAAACGAAGTTGACTAAAAGGAATAGCAACTTCTAGCACCCAATGATTTTCATTGACTTTGGTTCGGCATTCCCAAACGATATCCCAATCTCTATTCATACTATCGCCACCATTAATTACTTTGCTGTCTTGCATTGCTCCTAACGAATTAATCCGAAAAAAAAAGCCGCTTCGACGATCATTATAAGTATCTAATAGAATAAACACATTGTCGTTTTCATGTATATCTCGCGCATCACGGCGCATTTCGTTGGCTACTAATTTGGAAATGTCTGAATCAAAACAAGTAAATCCAAAATAAATGTGACTGTCATCATAGAGTATACGAACGTCCATTGGCTGAGATGCAGGGGAACCTTCATAAGGTTCAATTTGAACAAAACGGTCAACTGGCTTTGCTTTCCTCCATTCAGGTTCATTGAGATCACCATCAATTTCGATGGTTTCGTATGTACGATACGCCTCTACTTCATACTCTACCGATTGTTTTTGGGCATCAACCAGAGATACAAGAACAAAGATAAGCAGTAATTGAATCAAATACTTTACAAGTTGGAGGTGCTGATTTCTGAAAACCAAAGCGAAACCCATGAAATTACCTTTCTAATCATTTTTTACAAGACATTGATGCTGAATAAAAGTGATAATCGATTTTCTAATTCCCCTTTGTTCTAATTTCTATTTTTGGAAACAAGCAAGTATATAATTAGTTTCACTTGTCATTTTTTAGGTAATATTATGTAACTTGATTCTGTTGAAAGTCCCAGCAAAACTGCTAACTGCAATCGTTGTTCCAATCGGATTCATAAGCTGACACGAAAGCTTCAAAGAATGGGAGTGTTCTTGGAGGCAAATTTTCCAAATAACCTGCTTCTAAGAACCAAGGTTGATAAGAGAAATAATCGCTGCATGGAACAGATGTTTTGGTATAAGTCAACATTAAGGTCCTCCTAGGTTTATCAACGTGGTATCGTCCACGATGCAGACCATATGGATTAAATGCCAGAGCATCTCCTGGTTGAAGTACAATACGATGTGAGCTTGGCATTGTATTGGATCGACTATGAGCTCCGTCACTATCTTTTCGAATAGAGTGTTCTGTTGCCGTATCCCATCTTAAATGTGACCCGGGGACAAACTCAACATCGCTATTTGCTAGCAATGCAATTTGCAATTGTATGGCATCTCCTGTATCTTCAGCAGATTGAATCTTAGCCTTTTCTTCTTGTTCCGTTTTCGTAATAAACTGGGTATCACGATGCCAACTTCCATCTTGGCTGGTCCTAGTTGGATTCATAAATAAGCTTGTACACCGAAAGAGTGGTTCCTCTCCTAATATAGTCCGACAAATTTCTAACACCTTGCCAGTTGCTACAGCATCCATCAAGTCAGTTAGTTTTGAAACATTATTGTCTTTGAAGTATCCTGGGTGGTTGAGATGACGCATAATTGTTGCATCTGAATTACCTCCCGGTTCTCCCGTTTCCGGATTACAGGTTCTCCATTGTTCAAGGATAAACTCACAGACTGACTTGAGCCTATTAGTGCGATTTGGATCGAATACTTCCCTGACTATAACAAAACCGTCTTTTTGCCATTTATTACGTAGATTAGAATCCATTAGTGACTGTTTGTGTTGTTATACATAGTAATTTTTAATCATGTCAAACTCGAAAGTGTATATCTTAAAATTATAGGTGTTGAGTAAATCTGATAACATGTATAATGTAACTCATTTGAAAATTTAAAAGTCAATAATCTTCGTTATTAGTTAACAACTTAATACTAACCAAACACTTTTATGACTCCAAAGGACTAAGGAAGTTACAGATGAAGGAGTTGTAAACTGACACCAGTGTATTGGTATGGCCAGACCGCTATATACAATATTTTCAATAGTGCCTCAAAAACCTAGAACCTTTACCCAATACGGTTAACGAAGCAAAATCGGTTGGTGTTGCTGTTTGACACTCAATTTTCATCAGTCAATCTGTAAAGGTATTCACTGTTTTTTTGAAACTAATAATTCATGCGTTATGGGAGAAAAACATGCAATTGAGAATGGTTCGGACTAACCTGCTCGACTTACCGGAGATCAAAATGCCATCTGGGTATCGATTGCGGACCTATCAAGAAAATGATGATTGGCACTGGGCTAATATCATCAAATCTTCATTTGGGGGAAATCGGACTGTCACTGACGCACGGGAGCAAATAACTGAGCGGTCAGAATTTGAACCGACAGGCTTATTTTTCAGTACCCATCAAGATCAACCTGTTGGAACCGCTTGTGCTTGGAAATGGAATGGTGCTGAGGAGAAAGAGGTGGGACAACTCCATATGGTTGGTGTTATGCCCGATCACTCTGGTCATCGATTAGGAAAGTGGGTTTCCCTTGCTGTACTACATTATCATCGACAAAAAGGCTTCAAGTGTACAGTGTTAGGCACGGACGATTTTCGACTCCCAGCTATAAAAACTTATTTGAACCTAGATTTTATACCGATTTATGTTGATGATGATCAACCTGAACGTTGGAAAGTCATTTTTGAAAAATTAAAATTACCTTTCATTTCTGATTCAGTAGATCAGGTACGAACCGCACTGAACGAAAACATTATAACCAAAATTTATCAATAGTTTTTCAAGGAAATAGAAATGAGAAAGCTGGGAGTTGGTTTTGTTGGTAGCGATGTTCATATCGGTGGGTATGTTGAATCCTTTTTAGCCAACGAAAAAGCAGTGCTTATTGGTGCCTGTGACAATAGTCAAGAGTCAGCAGAAAACATATCAGATCAAGGAAGCATGGAGTATTTTACTACCGACTATCAGAGATTTCTTGAGGATGAATCTATAGACATTATTGTGGTTTGTAGCCCAGACCACTTGCACGCGGAACATGCTATTGCGGCCTTAAGAGCAGGTAAACATGTACTATGTGAAAAACCTATGACGACTAACGTACAAAGTTGTCGTGATATTGTACGAGCCGTGGACGAAACAGGTTTAACATTCATGGTCAGTCAGTTTATGAGGTTCGAATCGGTGTATAGATCGATTAAGACAATTTATGATCAGGGTAAAATAGGCAATGCTTTCTTTGTAGAAGGTAGTTACATTCATGATATGCGTCCGTATTACACGCCCAGAACATGGCGTTCCGATCCTGAAAACCCTCAAAACATCCTCATCGGTGGCGGGTGCCATCCCTTGGATTTGTTAAGGTGGGCTGTAGGCTCAGATATTGAAGAGGTTCATGCCTATTCTAACGGATACGCAGCCACGGATTTCCCCTTGGATGATTGCTATATCTATTCCTGTAGATTTCAGAATGGTTGTATCGGAAAAGTATTTGTTACCAGTGGGTGCAAAGGTCATGGCATGGGAGAAGGATTTCTGTCAATCTATGGTACAGAAGGAACAATTTGGCAGAATAAATTGTATACAGCTCAGGGTGGAGTTGAGGAAATTCAATTTGAGAAACAGGACTCAATTCAACTAGTGAGTGCACACTTTATCGAGTGTATTCTCGGTGGTCAAGGGCCAATGATAGACGTTCGTGAAGGAGCCAAAACTGTTGCTGCCCTTGTAGCAGGGGTAGAATCTGCTGAATCAGGAAAACCAGTAAAAGTCTTTAATGAATTTTGATGAGTTAATTTTTGATGGCTTGAGGGAAAAACCAGCTATATGAAAAAAGCAAGAAAGAATAGGGATATTCTCCAAGAATCATCTTTAGCCAAAGCCAATACTAAAAACGAAGAATTGGTCAAACCTACCCAAAAACCACATCATTTAGTCATTAATATTAGCAGGTTCAAAAGAACTTTCAAAGATGACATCAGCTTGAGTGAATATAAAGACTCCAAAAAAGCTTGTCTATGGAAATTACTCAAGGAGAACCTCTCGCTTGTTGTAATATGTGCAGTTGTGTTTCTGTTACTTCTATGTTTCATTTATTCTCCAATAGCTATGCAAAGGTTTCACCTCTTTTAGAACTGTATTTTGGTTTTTGATGTGACCTTTCCCATTTTAAGATTACTTTCTTATAATTGGGGGCTGATTACCCCCAAACGATGTTGTTCAATGTATCAATATGTTATTGAGATACATGTAAACTCCTAAAAACAAGTTTTTTTGAAGGTTTAAAAATTATGCTTGTATTTTGGGCGGAGAGGTTTCCAAACAGGCCGGAACTAAGAAAATCATCTGAGAATTTAGTTCTTTATATTTTGAAACAAATTTTTGGGTTATTAGTATGTTGACGATATCGCAGGTTGAACAATATCATCAGGAAGGATATTT
>PAQF01000046.1 GCA_002709695.1 Candidatus Poribacteria bacterium | reverse complement strand
CAGTTCTTATCATTACCAACACCAAATAACCTCTATTAGACGGCAACAAAAATCAATACCATCTTAATCTTATATTCGCCCCGAACTACCCTGTTAAAACTAACACCCTTCAGATTTAAGTCCTGCTAAAACCAACAGCAACACTTTTCTCATATCAATCCACCCAAACAATGATGTCATTTTTGCAAATTCTTGTTCAGTTTCAATCTTCATGCTATTCTAGCCCTTTACCTTATAGCACCATTCACTACTATGTCAAGATCAGCACGATCATGCTTGTCCGAAAGAAGAAATTCATTATTAACCCAGAACAAGCTGCTGGAATTCCCGCTTTTCATAAAAATCGCACAAGACAAGATCGGAAGTAAATTAAGCTTAATTTTCCGGTCACACAACATACATCACGATAATGATGATCGAACTTTTTGGTTAACTAAGATTAGACTTCAATAGATACTACGATAAACCAAAGAGTCAATGAATTCCTAATTTAAGATGGATGAATTTGTAACTAATCCCACTGCAACAACTAAGTTTCGGTTTACTTTAAAAGCCAAACACCTATACCATCATTCCACATTCTCCAACCAAAATGCTAATTATCCTAGCAACTGGGATAAAATAATGTGACCAAAAATACTTGGAAAGAAAAACATGAAAATTGAACGTGTTGAAGTTCATGTTGTAGCCCCCAAAGCGAAACGTTTCACATGGTCCCATGACCTCCCAGAACAGTACATGACAAATACGGTCATTCGGATCTTTACCGACGAGGGTATTGAAGGCGCAGCAGGCGTCTCGAACTATACGTCATATGATTTCGATCGTTATACAGCGGAGACTATGCGGCACATGATTCCTGCGTTGATAGGTAGGGACCCTTTACAACGTGAAACCATCTGGAGCAGTCTCTGGTCACGGGTCTTTCCATTATCACCAGGTGCACTAGCTGCTATTGACATTGCATTGTGGGATATACTTGGCAAGCAAAGAGACCTGCCAATCTACCAATTACTGGGAGGTACTACTAACCGCATGCTGTCATATGCAAGCACGCCTCTTTTTGAAGATATTGCCACTTATCTGAACTTCGTAGAACAAATGGTAAACCAAGGCTTTCAGGCTATCAAGTTTCATTGCTGGTGCCTTCCCGAAAAAGATCTGGAGCTGGCTCGTGCAGTTCGCAAAGAATTCCCTGAAGAAAGTGTCACCTTCATGCTTGATGTTGAAAATAATTACGATTTATCAAATTCACTAAGGGTCGCCCGAGAATTAGAAGACCTTGCTTTTACATGGTTCGAAGCTCCGTTGATGGATTTTGATCTCGAAGGATATCAATCTTTAACTAATCGTACCAATGTTGATATACTTCCATCAGGCAATTGGATTCAGGATTTGCCTGCTTATGAACGTGCGTTGCGAGAGAAATGCTGGTCTCGAGCTCGTACCGATGTAACCGTTTGTGGTGGCTTAACTCCTGCCAAAAAATACATGGCATTGGTCGAAACAGTAGGTATGAAATGCGAAATTATGTCTTGGGGTAACACACTCGTATCCACAGCCAACTTACATTTAATGCTGGGAACAGGCCTGAGTTCCTATTATGAACAATCGGTCCCCTACGATCCCTACGGTTTTGGTATGCACGACACAATTCGAACACAACAAGATGGGTACGTGTATGCACCGGAGGGACCCGGACTTGGGGTTCAAATTGATTGGGAAGCCATGGAATCAGCCACGATCCATAAACTCGATAGTAGAGAGCTATAAAAGGAAGACTCAACTGAACAATTGACTTGGCACTCAACATTGCAATTGCGGTTTATGGCTTTATCTTAAGACAAAACAGTGCGTGATTTGGACGAATTACATCTTCATCAGTTTCATGATGCAGTTCCCGATTTAACTCATCTCTTTCCTCAAAATTTTGTCAGCCATGATCTAATCACTAACAAATATATACAAACAGTCACCCAATGAAAATTCATATTCCAACTTTATAAAAAATAATAAGGGTCAAAGATGCACTTGAACATTGTGAGCCCAAACCATATTAAACCAAAGAGACTTCAATAATAGAATATCAAGTGACACTCCGAATTGTTTTACTCAATCCTCCTCATGACGTGCTTTATTGCTTACAAGATGATAATGGATGTTTCGTTTCCACTACTATGTCTACGGGAAATGATATCGTTTTCGAATTCCAAACTGTTGTCAAACCCAATCAGCAAACTAAAAAACCAAATTTCACTTGTCCCTTTGCCCAAGGAACTCCCAGCAAACGATTCTTTTATATTAATATAGGTCAGTTAGCAGGCCAAAAAGATACACCTTGGCAAAGACGAGCCAAAGTATGGATCAATGGCTGGCCGAAGTCAATCAAGCCACGGCCAAAAGAAATCACCTGGCACATGGTCAATGAGGTCGCTACTAATCCTAACACTGTGCTAATGACAAAATATCAAGGTATGGCGGATGATGGAAGTCCAAGTTTACATGGTGCGAACGGTTGGCAAATAGCCTTGAAGTAACTCCTTTCAAAAGAACAGGAGCAACATCATGAAACAAACACTTATTTTCGTTACTTGGCTTTATGCTTTAGGTCCTCTATCCACACGGATTGGCAATCCCACACAATCTGAAGAAACTCCCCTGATCCTTGTTCAAAGGGAAAAGACTATTGTATCTCCTATAGCTGAGAAGTGGGAACAGAAAGCCACTGAAGATTTAGCTCATTTCATCGAACTGATGACCAGCGTAAAGATACCCGTCATTAATAAACATGATGTCTGGTCGACCAGCGATGCCTCCAACTGGACATACTTTAGGACAACAAAAAAAAATTTAAGTCAAGGCAATCCACACCAACGCCGATTGTAAGATAACCATGTACCTAGTCACTATGACGGATCCTGGCAATGGGGATAGCATTACACTAAGTAATCAATCTTCACTCAAATAATACTGGATATACAAAGCAAATACTTCCTATTATAGATACCTGAAGTATAGTCACCGACAACATACATTTTCTTTACCAAAACTAATGGTAAACTGCGCAATGGAGACAAAAAGCATTTTATCAGACATCGTAATGTTCCTCTTTCCTTCGTTTGTTAATTCCAGCTATTCACTTATGATATAATGGCAATCAGCAGGTGGTAATAACAAAAACGAAATTATCGATGAGATCCAAACTAGCGCAACAAGTTTACGACCAAGGCTATTGTCTACTGGAAGGTTTCTTCAGCACAAAAAGCAGAGAGACAATCATCCAGATACTTTATCAAGTATGGGTGAATAACGGGAAACCCAGTATGGCAGGACAATTCGGTTACGTATTACACCCAGTCCTTGAGTTCGCCCCAGATTTGGCTCCATTCTACGCCCAACAGGAAATTGTTGATTTGTTGGCCGAAATTCTACAGGATGAAGTGAGACTCGCACATAGCGGAGCAATACTGTGTAATGAAACTCGTAGATTCTGTGACTGGCACTGTCATCTAAATGGAAACCAATTCAACCAATGGTATCCAAAACCAGAAAACCATCAAGGTGTAGACCGTTTACTTTGTAACGTCTACCTTCATGGCTCGAACTCTGCTACGGGAGAGTTGCTGGTTTATCCCAGAAAAGTCACTGATCCGTGGGAAATGCCATTTGACGACCCTTTAATCGAATGGCAGGGACAAAAAATTATTACTTGTCCTCCCGGTTCAGCGGTGATTTTCGATACAGCGCTTTTTCATGCCGCCCGACGCCCTACTGAAACTGGACATCGTTATATCTGGGGTGGTCACTACCAAGGTAAGAGCAACCTGACTAACCATCGTGAAGATAACTGGTTCCAAAGTCCCTTCATTGAGCAATACCGAAAAAACAATCCGCTGTTTGCATCTTTGACTGATGTGCGTATTCCAAGTTTCAGTTGACAATGGATATTGAATCGAATTCACCATTGTGTGCCCCAATTGGCTTATTCAACTTTCAATGTTAGATCAGCAAGATTACAGCAAATATAAAATTGCGATCATAGTAACCCTTGCTTCCTAGGTAGATTTCTAACTTCTATATAATTTCATCATCAACATCACTACCAATGGCTGTATCAAGTTACATTAATCCGATTGGCCTTGCTTCCTCAAAATAGACAGTCAAACCTGAGACAACAACTATCATTACTACTAAGTATTTTATCTAAGGAACTCAATATGAATTCTACTAATCGACAATGGAAACTAGTATCTTATCCCACAGGCATGCCTACAGAAAGCAACTGGGCCATGTCCGAAAGCCCAATCCCTGAACCCAGCTCAGGCTCAATGTTGGTTCGAGCGATATATCTTGATGTTGCTCCGTACATGCGAGGCCGCATTAGTTCACAAAAAAATTATACGGCTGGTGTTAATCCAGGTGAACTGATGGTGGGAGGAGCCATTGGACAAGTGGTTTCCTCCAATACCCCGGCCTATCAATCAGGGCAAATTGTCGTTACGGGGCATACTTTTGGTTGGCAGGAATTCGCCGTGGTCGAACCTTCAGATGTTCGTTTGGTTGATCTTGATATCGCTCCGCTTCCCTGTTGGCTGGATTTCCTAGGTATGAATGGTTTAACAGCCTATTTCGGTTTGCTTCAGGCTGCCGAAATGCAGGCAGGTGATACAGTGGTTATTTCTGCTGCCGCAGGTTCAGTGGGTCAAATCGCTGGTCAAATTGCTAAAATATCTGGTGGCCGCGTGATTGCCATCACTAGTTCGAAAAAAAAGCTGGGCTGGTGTCGCCAGTTGGGCTATGATGACGGCGTTAATTACCGAACCGAAACCGACTTGGCTGCGGCTATTGCCAGAGTATGTCCCAACGGGGTTGATGTGTACTTTGATAATACGGCAGGCATAATTCATGATGCAGTGATGCAAAACTTAGCAGCTCATGCACGCATCACAATCTGTGGTACAGTGAGTCTAGCGGACAAGTTCGATCAACCTGATATCGGCGAGCGTTTCCTGAGAAATATTCTAGTTTCTCGCGCTCGAATTCAAGGCTTTCTAGTCGGTGATTACCAGCATCATTATCAGAAAGCATGGGCACGTCTAGCAAACTGGTACCAACAGGGACAATTGAAATGTGAATATGACATTGTGGAAGGGCTGGAAAACACTCCCAAAGCATTTTTGCGATTGTTAACCAGTAAGAACCTAGGCAAACAATTGGTCAAGGTAGGCCAAGACTAAAGAGGCCTTGCTTCTCACGATATTTTGATAAAGTAAATAAGCAACGCATGTTAAGATCGTTTAATGTCCAACTGTCCTAAGGATTAGCGGTGGTTAGACATATGGAAAATCGGCAATTTATCAAAGAATACCAACTTTGCTAAATGAGTAAATAACAGCCCTTAGGACGAATTATTTCAGAACAAGCATCTTCCTCGTGAACCTGAACACATTGGTTCTCAGAGTGTAGAAGTATGTACCACTTGTTACTCTTTCACCGCTATCTGTTCTACCATCCCAATAAACAGCTCTTGATTGGCTGGTATACCTTCCTGCTTGTAGATACCCTAACTTGATTTGCCTAACCAGTGTGCCGATTACATTGTAAATGGAAACTGAGACCTTGCTATCTCGACTCAGCTCAAAGGGTATCCATGTTTCTGGGTTGAAGGGATTAGGATAGTTTGGTAAAAGTTTTGTCTCAATTGGCAATCTCTCGAATAGGATGCTCTTCAATAGGTTGAAGACTAACCCTTCTACCTGTGACCTCACTGGTATTTCTTCCAATTCTATTATAGCTGATTGAATACTCCGTTTTTGTTGAACAGTAAAAATTAGCTTATTGACCAACACTGTAGGAGCTTCTACCACAACTGCTTCGTCAAAGTTACCTGCTACAACTACTAGATCAAAGATATTGACTAGACTATCACCATTAACATCTCCAGCCAAACTAGAACCGGTTTGGCCAAACTGCATTGCCACCGTTACCAGATCAAAAATACTGACTGAATTATCACCATCAATGTCACCTATTAATGTCGACATGTTATTCCAATCTACAGGATAATCAAATTGAACTGCCGCCCCCCTAGTTTTTAAAGCAGGTACATGAATCAGGATATCAATCCTAGTAAGAGGATTTTGTTGTAAATATATTTGACTTATTGATTTTAAACCTGCATTTTCCACCAGAGGATAGATATTCTGGACATCATTGTTGTTAAGATCGAGAATGGTTAGTTTAGGTAAATTGGCATTAGTTAATCCGTTCAAGTCTGCTAATTGGTTGTAGGAGAGATACAATGCAGTTAAGTTAGGAAAATTGGCCTCTGCTAACCCACTTAGGTTTGTCAACTGGTTATAAGAGAGATCCAAACCAGCCAAGCTAGATAAGTTAGCTAAAGAACCCACGTCATGGATCTCGTTGTTATTGAGATCTAGAATAGTCAGATTAGGTAAGTTCGCATTTTCCAATCCATTTAGGTTTTTTAATCGGTTAGTTGAAAGATATATCCCAGTCAAGCTTGTTAGGGTAACGATGGGCTTAATGTTACGAATCTTGTTATTATTGAGATCCACGATAGTCAAGTTAGATAACTTGGCATCCGCTAATTCATCCAAGTCCATTAAATGGTTGGCAGACAAAATTAGACGAGTTAAACTAGGGAAATTGGCATCCTCTAATCCATCCAAACCTGTTAGCTGGTTATGGTCGAGATTCAAGTAAGCTAGCTTAGGTAAATTGATATTCTTCAAACCATCTAGACCTACCAGCTGGTTATGATCAAGATATAAGTGTGTCAAATTGGAAAAGTTGGCATTTACTAAGCTATTTAGGTTTATTAGCAAATTAGTAGAAAGATATAGATAAGTTAGTTTAGGTAAATTGGCATCAGTTAATCCATTTAAGTCTGTCAACTGGTTGGCATTAAGATTCAGGTAAGTCAGATTAGGTAAATTGGCACCAGTCAATCCATTTAAGTCTGTTAATTGGTTAACTCCGAGATCTAGCACAGTCAGGTTAAGTAAATTGGTCTCTGCCAATTCGCCCAAATCTTTCAGCAAATTGTGGTCAAGATTTAAGTACCTCAGGTTAGGTAAATTAGCATTCGCCAGTCCACTCAAATCTTTCAGCTGGTTGGTGGAGAGAATCAGCCGAGTCAGACTAGGAAAGCTAGCACCAGTCAATCCCTGTAAATCTGTCAACTGGTTAGCATTAAGATTCAGGTAAGTCAGATTAGGTAAATTAGCATTCGCTAGTCCACTTAGGTCTTTCAGCGGATTCTTGTATAACACCAGTTGAGTCAAGCTAGGCAAATTGATACCAGTCAACCCATTTAAGCTTGTTAGCTGGTTAAAGCTAAGATCCAGAAAAGTCAAGTTTGTACAATATTCTAATCCATTTAACTTAGTTATTCCTTTATCCGAGATATCTAAGTTCACTAACCCTGCTAAAGCTTCTCTGGTAATTTCCTCACCAACATTGAGTTGTAGAACTGATTCTAAAGCTTTTATCAAATTGGAATCAGGAATATCAACGACTGGAATATCATATTCAACTTTGACTTTTCTTTTGACCAATTCTGGAATGTGCGCGGATAAAGCCACCTTACTAAGGGGATTATTACTAAGAATTATTGTGCCTGAGATATCTTCATTTTTCACCAAAGCTAATAGATCATTTATCTGGTTGGTTTCGAGTTTCAGAAACGTGAGATTTGTGAGATTAGCCAACTCATTCAGGCTTACTAAATGGTTGTCATTGAGATCTAAGGCTTTAAGACTAGGAAAATTAGCATCGATCAATCCTTCGAGCTTTACTAGCTGGTTACTAGCGAGATGCAAAACAACCAGACGAGGTAAATTAGCGTCAGTCAATCCACTCAAATCTTTCAGCTGGTTGTTGTAGAGATATAATCCAGTGAGGTTAGGTAAATTAGCATCCGCCAATCCACTTAAATCTTTCAGCCGGTTATTGTAAAGATAAAGCACTTTCAGGTCAGGGAAATTGGTATTCATCAACCCATTTAGATCTTTCAGCTGATTGAAGCTAAGATCCAGCACAGTCAAGTTTATGCAATGCCCTAACCCAGTTAGATCAATGATTCCTTTATCTGCAGCATTTAGGCTTACCAAACTAGCCAGAGCCTCTTTAGTAATCCCTTCACCAGCATTAATCCGGAGTGCCAATTCCAACACACGACGCAGATTTGGATCAGGAATTTCAACCTCTTCAGCTAATCCAATAGCTTGACAAATCAAAATCAGCAGCAAAACAAATAAGCAGGCAAATTTCATGGTAGAGTTCCAGCAAGTTAAAGATTCCGCAGATGCTGTTGTGCACTGCACTCATAAGTTAGGAACCGTAAGAATTAACTACTCAAGTCGAGTGCCAGCTGTATCATCCTAAATAATCTACTTAATGCTTACGTTCGTATTAGGGTTGTCCATGATAACGACTAAAGGAACTATTATAACGATTGGTGTTTACAATCTAGTTATCTTAATTTCTATAAGGACAAATATTATCAATCTACCAACAAAGCAAATATTATACTGCGGCCATGCAAATGGACCTACAACATATCAACAGGATAAGAAATTCTCAGATGGAAGGGTAATCCTAATCGTTATCGACCACTAACAGTCGTTCCCCCAAAACTCGAGCTAAATCCGGGAGGTCATACTTTTTCAATGCCCCTGGTACCACTAACCCTGTCATTTCTCTCCGTAACGGACTAGACAGCACATCTTTTATCCAGCTCTGAATCAATGGACGTCGTAATTCAACAGTTTCAATACGGGGATCCAATACTGCGGCATGGAGCGCCAACGGTGTCATGGCTTCGACAGCAACTAAGTGCAGTTCTCTATCGGAAGATAGGTTTAAACCCGATCCTTCACCTTTTAGAAAGTCGACTGCCATCAGTACATCTTCTACCCTTTGTCCGGCTATAGGACGACCAATATGCATGGCGACAGTTCCAACGCGATGATCATGACTATGGTACTTGGCATTACTTCCTTGGTCCCGAGTTTCCCCGACACCCCGTACATCGATAGCCAAAACGCTGCTCGCTGTGGTCAGAAGTGCCTTTATTTCTCCCTCAGCCTCTATCTCCTTACCTTGGGAATGCAGGTAAATTACCATGCGATTGGTGTTGGTATCTATTTGTTTTTGGAACAGCAACCCAGGAACTGGCACCTCTCTGGGTCTCCGCAATATCAAGCGGTCAATCGTTATCCGCTGATGCTTGATCCTCTCAACTAACTCAACCTCTGGAGAGGCAAGGCCACTTCGAACACCTAATAAATCACGTATCTCATTCAGACAATCGGCCAATGAGTAATCTCGCCAAAATGATTCTCGGGAAGTGAACAGGCGATGCGCCTCCTGCAGAGAAAGATCGGCGACACTCACTTGAGACGCAAAGTCAGTCACAAGTTGTCCAGTTCGAGTTACCTGCACTTGTTCCTCTGAGAAAACTTGCAATTCCTCAGGTTCAAGTACCGAACTCGGATCCTGATAAAACCATTGTCTAAACCAGCGAACCACCTCTTGGCGATGTTCCTGAAGCATACCATGTTCTGCTTCAGATTCGAAAAAGTGAAATCGGTCAGGCTCACCTAACACCTTGAAAACAGATACGGCATCCTGACATGTTTCCCGAGTGGATTCAATGTCGAAAAAATCTCGAGTTGCTGCCAATACAGCGGTCGGTCGTGGAGCACGCATCAGAGAATAGTCGATATGATCAATCCCGTACATACCCTCATTTGGTAAATGCTGGCACCCATCTGCGGGACCGCTACGTCCCCGAAACTTGGTGGTACGTTGCATAACGTAACAGGAAGGAGCAGCTGGACCAATTCGCTGATCCAGTGCCATCAGAAAAGTAGTTTGCGTACCACCACCACTAGTCCCTGTCATGCCAACTGGCTTACTACTATCGACTTCAGGACGACTCAACAAATAGTCAATAGAACGTACTCCATCCCAAGCTTCGTACCAAACTACACTACGCCCAACTAAACGTGCACCGATATTTAGTAATGTATGGGTAGTTGTACCATAGCGAGAAGCTGAAGGAAGTTGTGTCCGTTCTCCTTGCGAAATAGGGTCATAACTGAGTACGACAAAACCGTTTCGAGCTAGTAAAGCACAAGCTTTCTGATAGGACGCGTACGCTTTGCCATTAGCAGAATGACCACAGGCAAACAGTATACTAGGCCAAGGTCCCACTCCCAGATTCGCTGATCCGTGGGGTAAATAGAGAAGAGCAGTAACATGATGATCCGGAAAGCTCTCAAACAGTACCTTTTCAATTCTAAATCCCTCACCAATTAACTGGCCTGTGACAATAGGATTAAGTGGTGTCTTTAAAGGAAAATCGCCCAGTAATTGCTGATACGACTGTTGCAAATATTGCAAGTGCTGTTTTAGTGTGTCAGGCGTTTCAAGAGCTGTGTTTAAACGTTCAGCTCTCTGTAAATCCAATTGGTCACATTGAGCTAGAAGATACTGCCAGAGGGTTTGCTGGTGATCACCTTCCAGAACACGCGACTGTTCCACAACGAATTTCTCCTCCGTTTGAGCTGCTGGAACATAAACATAACTAATAAATATCAGCCAAACAAGAAAATTGGTTCTCATGTCTATGCTCCTGTTTCAATTCCCCAGCCTATCACAATAGGATAAAATTTTCTAGTTCTTACAACCTTAACAAATGCTATTTGTAGGCACTCCTCTATGTTTATCCAATGCTTCTTCTGACATCTTATTCAGCGTTGTTTGGGAAACTGAAACAATACGGAGACCAACAACTGGAAACGGGTCTTAAGCACAGAGACACAGTTCCTCTTTCGAGATCGATTCTGCCTGCCACGCAAGGATTTAGGTGTATTTGTAATGTGCTCAAACACCTTAGATACCTATTGAAATTTTCTCCAGCAGTGACTGCCCCCACGATAGACCTTTTAAAATGGAATAACGATTTTTCTAAAGTACGAACCTGCTGGACAACACATAGATTTAGTCTTCGCTTGTGAACATTTGAATTTTCAAAAAACAAGATAAATTATTAAAACCCATGGTAAATTTAAACATATCCAAAATTTTCACATTGCAACAAATAAAAACCCTAAACCCAATTGATCAAATATACAAGCCTCAAAGTTTTTTAATAATTTGTAGCATATAGTTTGCTTAACCAACCAAACTATATTTAAGCCAAATAGCTTTTAAACTAACGTTTAAGAATGCAATTAGGTCAAAATAATAAAGAAAAGCCCCTTGGCATTTAAAACAACATTTGAAAATAAAGAAATAAAAATGAAATTTCAGGATAACCAAATGGACAATACTAGAGAGTATATAGAACAATATAAAAATAAACTGGAATCTTTGTCACAGTTTATCGAAAAAAAGAGATATCCTGACAAAATAGAAGAACAATTATCAGCTTTAAAAAACGATGGGCTGATGAAACTGTATCAAGAACTACGAAGAGACGCAGCCCAAAACCGATACCGACCAATTTATCATTTTACAGCTTTCAACTGGATTGGTGACCCAAACGGCCTTTGTTACTGGCAAGGAAAGTATCATTGTTTTTACCAAGGACATTTACCTGGCATGCGAGGTGTCTGTTGGGGACATGCAGTCAGCGATGACCTAGTGCACTGGAAAGACTTGCCCTTCGCCTTCGCCGCCGATGAAACCGATCTCTCCTGTTTTTCTGGCCAGACTTGGGTCGAAGAAAACCGAGTGATTGCAATTTATCATGGAAAAGGAGCAGGAAATTGTATCGCCGAATCAAGTGACCCCTTACTGCTAAATTGGAAGAAAAACCCAAAAAACCCAGTCATCCCCGATGGCACCCCTAATGAGGAAGGCTACCCCTACCGAGTATTCGACCCTTGCATTTGGAAGGAGGAAGATGGTTACTATTCACTCTCAGGAACACATCGAGGTTTTCCAAGAGAAAGGCGTCAAACCTGCAACCACCTGTTCTATTCCAAGGATCTGACAAATTGGGAGTATCTACATCCTCTAGTAGAAGACGGTTTTTTCTGTACCATGGGAGATGATGGAGCATGTCCAAATTTCTGGCCCGTAGGAAATGGCAAACATATTTTAACCCTTTTCAGCCATCGCACAGGATCACGCTACTATGTTGGAGAATATGATAAAAAAACACATAAATTCCATATAGATTATCATCACCGTTTAAGCCACAATGGTATCATCGGCCATAGTATAGGTACTCCCTCTACAACCGTTGATCACCACAAAAGGAACATCACCATTTTCAACTACCATGAAGGATTCAAAGACCAAGCCCTTCAGATGGGAATGGGAAATGGCGTATTCTCTTTGCCTCTCATCATGAAAGCCAAAGATCACTTTCCCATAAATGATAGACCTTATAACGAATTAGAAGCGCTAAGATTCAATCCCATAACAATCAATCCGGCCCCCGAAGTGGAAGTTCTCCGGTTTAATCGGAAAAAAGTGGCACATTTGGAAGTAGAGGCCAACGAGGAAAAAGTCCTAAGAGGAATTAAGGGTAAAGCCATAGAAATTAAGGCAAAAATGAATATTCATGATGCTCGAGAAGCTGGTTTCTACGTGCTCCGTTCACCAAAAGGTGAAGAGAGGACTAAAATCTCTGTGATGAATGTTTTTCACGGAAAATTTCCTGATTCTCTCCTGATTGACACCACTCAATCATCACTACGAACCGACGTTTCATCTCGCCCACCAGAAAACGCGCCACTTCCTTTGCGGGAGGACCGCATAGTTGAACTACGAATTTTTATCGATCGCAGTATGATTGAAGTATTTGCTGATTCCCATCAATTCGCAGCAGTTCGAGTTTGTCCCGAGCGAGAAGACAGTCGTGGTGTATCTATTTTCGCCAAAGGTGACCGTATCACCCTACTCTCGTTGGAATGTTGGCAAATGAGTGCCATCTCTCCAGAGCTAAAATTTCGGGAGGAAGATTGACCTGTTTAAAACTCGAACATAGCTGGAAACCAGATCACTAAACTGTACACTAAAATACAATCAGATGAACTTATCTCAACAAACAAGTTGTTTAGATAAGCTCTGGCCTCCAGAGTCAAATAGACATCTAATGTATAATATGAACAGGAGACATATTTACAATTCTGATAGTTGAACTTCCCTTCCCTCTTTCGCACTTGTTACCGCACCAAAAACCATAGACATCGATTTCAAATTGTCCTCTGCATTACATTCAGGCTGACGATCTTCTTGAAGAGCAGAAACAAATTCATTAAGAACTGGATTCGGACCATCGACCCCATCCAATTCGACCTGTTCACGAATCTGTGGGTTCTGCTTGTGATGGTGTGTATGAAAGAGATCAGAACCTTCCCAAGTCAACGTTCCCTGAGGTCCTTCATAACGCCACTCACCATTGTGACCAGCAGGCACATGCCCCATTGTACACCCAATGCCACGATGTGTCGCAACAATCCCATTTTCAAATTTAAAGACAATGATCTGACACGCATCACCTTGATGCCAACCCCATGGCAAATTCCACGTAATTGCATGCGCACTAACAGGGTTAACATTGAGTGTATAGCGCATCATATCAAAATGGTGTATACCCATATCTGTCAAAAACATGTAGGGTTCTGTAACATAGTGACTGCCTGGACTATCCGCCCAATTCACATAAAGCGAAACATCAAGTTGTGCCACATCTCCAATTTTTTTAGCATCCAGTAAACGTCGAGTTGTACGCGGTAAAGAATTAAAACGATAATTCTGTGTAATCATATGTTTCAAATTAGCTTTTTTACCCGCATCCACAATACGTTTAGCTGATTCAAAATCACCGCTAAGAGGTTTCTCACCCAAAAGGTTAAGGCCTGCATCAAAAGCCTTCATCGCGATGGTCTCATGAACCGCAGGAGGTGTCACATCTACAACAAAATCAGCTTCGAGGCTAGATGGCACATCGCTGAGATCCGAAAAAATGAGATCTTCGGACACACCGCGTTGTTTTATTGCCCGTTGTCTGTTTTCCTCAGAGGGCTCTATAAATGCAACCAATTCAACTTCAGGATGGTTTTCGCATGCGGATTGCCAATGATTCGCTCGGCCTCCAAGGCCAACGAGAATTGCTTTCATCAAATGCTCCTATCAATTTATTCTTTCTATTATTCCCACTTCCTTGATTAGGAAAGGTGTCCGAATAGACACTCTAAAAAAACACTATGTTCCACATATACCTGAATCAATCAATCTTGCCCCTTTGACTTCCAAACTGAGATTAGACGTCATATCAAATGCCTTTATAATCTTTACTTATGCAAGTAAATGTCAAAAACATTCCTATAATTAAACTCACTGTTCGTGTGTTTTTTAAAAACAGGACTGTGAATAGTAAAACATAGGCTTAAAATGCTATGTGTCTATTGTATAGTATAAAATCGAACCCTGTCGAACTTTAGTATCTTAAATATGATAACCATCAAGTCCGCTTACCGAAGTCAGATGTTGGCCAACTTCAATTTGCGTCAATGTTCCATCGCTTTACCTTGGCATACTAGTCATGATAAGATGCCTAAATCCCTACAATTGCAGATCCTAGGGAGACAAACTATCTCGGATATCTTCATCCCAAGCTCAAACAATAATATCCTGTCTTCCTCTTCAACACCTACACTGCGAATTGAAATTCAGAGATTTCGGATTCTAGGCAGACTGGCAGGATGTTTTCCCGCTAGATGCTAATGTTCATAGACTTGCAAAACAATTATGATCGACAGAAAGTTTCACTCAACCTCCTTTAGTTCCGGTTGCCGGCTGTGGGTTGTGCTGACGGTTGGTATATTCCTTACTATAGCCAACTGCTATTGGATGGTGCTGGCAGAAGCCATGTTCCGTACTATTCACATGACAGTACAATCAATCGCTATGAATGCAATCTTCTTTCTTTTCTTTTTCAACCTGATCAATATGGGGTTGAAGCGTTTTCTGCCCAATGCAGTCCTGAATAAATCAGACCTCTTAATAATCTATGCCATGGTCTGTATGGGGTCAACGGTTAGCGGCCATGGATTCATGCAATTGCTGATTGCAATCATGACCTATGTCCACTGGTTTGCATCACCGGAGAACGATTGGGCCAATCTCATTTGGCCTCATCTACCACCATGGATGACAGTTGCGGATAAGGAAGTTTTAGCTGGCCATTATAAAGGTGAATCCTCTTTTTATTTTCAAGCTAACCTCCAAGCGTGGGTGATTCCCATCTTGGCCTGGTCAGCTTTTATTTTCGCCCTAATCCTGGTGATGTTAATGATTAATGTAATCATGCGTCGACAGTGGGTCGAAAGCGAAAAACTTACTTACCCTATCATCCAACTACCTTTACATATGATTGATAACCCCGCGGGATTATTTGGCCACCGTTTGCTCTGGGTCGGCTTTGCCATTGCTGGAGGACTGGACGTTTTGAATGAACTCCACCTCGTTTATCCGATCATCCCTGGTATCAATCTAAAACTACACGATTTGAGCAGATACTTTACTGAACACCCTTGGCGTGGCGTTGGCTGGTTCCCCATCTCTTTATACCCGTTTGTTATTGGCTTAGGCTTTCTGATCCCTCTCGATTTACTCTTTTCATGCTGGTTCTTTCACCTCCTCTGGAAAATACAACGCATTATTATCTATAGTTTTAGTTTGTCCACCCGTGGAGGTGGTTATGCTGGCTATCAATCGATGATCGAGCAATCAATCGGAGGGTATTTAAGCCTCTGTCTAATCGCCTTATGGGCCAGTCGTCGGCATATACGTACCGTTTTGAAATCTGCACTTAATTTAGAACAATCAGATCAATCACAAGAACCCATTTCTCATCGAACGGCACTCTTATGGTTGTTCTTTGGGTTTCTTTTTTTGATCGGTTTCTCGGTTGCAGCCGGCATGTCGATTTGGCTAGCAGTAGTTTTTTTTGTCATCTATATTATGATTAGCATATCTGTTACCCGCATGCGAGTGGAAATGGGAACACCAGTACATGATATTCACTATGGTGGGCCTGATTTATTGATTCCACCGACAATCGGAACACGACAACTTGGTGCTAGGAATTTGACCGTCTTGGGAATGTATTCCTGGTTTAACCGAACCCGTTATAGTGACGCTATGCCCCATCAGTTAGAAGGCTTCAAAATGGCAGAGCGAACAAACACCAATACCCGATGGCTTCTCTTTGTCATCCTACTCGCCATTTTCATTTCTATTTTGGCTACCTTTTGGGCTTTTCTCCACAGCAGTTATCAAATGGGAATGTTAAATAGTCACATGACTTGGCCTGGCAGAGAAGGAATGGAACGACTACAGAAATGGTTGACTCAACCCCTTGTACCTAGTACCTCCACCCCAATTTCTATCAGTGTAGGCATGATTTCGACTCTATTATTAGCCCTAATGCGTATGCGATTCTTATGGTGGCCATTTCATCCAGCTGGTTATGCGGTTTCAAACAGTTGGGGCATGTCTATTTCTTGGTTCCCACTTTTTATCGCTTGGGTAATCAAAGGATTAACCTTGCGGCATGGCGGATTTAAGCAATATAAACAGTTAGTCCCACTTTTTATGGGATTGATGCTGGGCGAATTTATGGTTGGTGGATTTCTGTGTGCTTTCGGTACCATAACAGGAAAACCTGTTTACTCTTTTTGGCCATATTAGAAACCGTCATAAAAACTGAAGGTATCAGACCAGGGTACGAATACCTTCCACCAAGTAACTGTGCCCTCTAAGCCTAGATCACAAAAGAGAAAAACAGCCCTGTGTATGTGACAAAGATGCAAGTCAGTCATAACAGTCAGCACTTTGAACACAAAACATCTCATCCAACGCAACAAGCAACTGGCATTAGTTATATAATGTGACAAGAGAGGCAATCAGATTCAAAAGTGTGACTTGGTCCAGTTTAATTTGGAATTCGTTGATCTAACCTAACCCAAAGCACAACAATTGATATAGCGGAGATGACTCTTCACTTTCGTTGTGTTTTCCCTCAATTTTTTATATAATCGCTCTTTAACGAATGCCAATACTATAAATGAACTACCAAAAGGCGAAAATGTCATGATAATACAGAACGGCAGAGCAATTTCCAAGTCCAAAACGGTAGCCTTTTTATGTGCATCTGACTGCAATACAAAACAAAAATGAGGACTATTAAATGAGGGAATCTGAAGTCGCTGGCATGTCACCTACAAGGCAGCCATGAACCAAGAATTCAGTCTCAATGATGTCCGAGCAACCCGGGAGTTACT
>PAQF01000045.1 GCA_002709695.1 Candidatus Poribacteria bacterium | reverse complement strand
TTCCTTGTTCAATTGGCTGGAAGGAACCATTTCCATAGAATAAAGGCTACAATGATTGCGGCTGTTATGATGCCAGCGGAAACCTTGGTAGCGAAGCTTGATCCATGGTCATGGTTGTGGTCATGGTTGTGGTCATGGTTGTGGTCATGGTTGTGGTCATGGTCATGGTTGTGGTCATGGTCATGGTTGTGGTCATGATCGTGATCATGGCTGTGATGCTTTTTCTTGATTCCGTCTAGGATTCCATGTCCGCCTTCATGCATTTTTCTTCAACCTTTTCAACTTATGTGTGTTTAACGAATAAACTTCGCCAGAGCATCTTTGAATTTATCAAGAGGTTCTTTTTGGTCATTTTCTTGGATTGCTTCAACGATGCAGTGTTCCAGATGTTCTTCGAGAATGACTTTCCCGGTTTTTTGTAAGGCTGACTGTACGGCTGCAATTTGGATTAAGATTTCCGAACAATCCCGCCCAGATAATACCATCTCTTTAATGCTTCGAACATGACCTTCGATTTTTGAGAGCCGATTGGCGATTTGTTTTGTGTTGGTATGGTTATGAGAACTAGTTGTCATACTAACCCCCCGGTAGGGTAGTGTCAAGTGTTAATTGCTAATGAGGAAAATGACGGATGAATTATGTGGAATAATTTCAGTTGATAAAGGAAATAACTATTTTTGAGGTCTAGCATTTTACGGTTCGAGAATGACTTTCCCTGTTTCCCCACGAGCGAATTTACTGAAAGCTGTTTCTGCTTCCAGAAGTGGGAAGTGGTCTGTAATTACTTGTTTAATTGGTAGTTCACACCGATATAGATTAAGCATAGAAGGGTATTCTGAGTAGTGGTAGAACCAACTACCCATCAGAGTAATATCTCGACGAATCAAATTTTCGCTGAGATTGATTGGTACGTCTCCCTGTTCACCAATAACCATTACTGTTCCAGATTTCCCCACTAGTTTTAATGCTAGTCTGAATGTCTCGGGGTGCCCAACAGCTTCAATGCACTTATTTGCTAGCATCCCTTCGGTAATTTCTGATACGGCTTTTAAGGGATCGGTTTCTTGTGAGTTGATAGTGTGTGCGATACCAAATTTTTTTGCTAGGGCGAGACGGTATGGATTAATGTCGATAATAACAACCTCCGCGCCAAAGAAAGATTGAATTATTGCGTTGCCAAGACCAATTGGGCCTGCACCAATGATGCAAACGACATCTCCTTGATTGGTATTCAGCCGCTGGCTGACATGATATGGGACACCTAAACCATCGCCAGTTAGAAGTACTCCGATATCAAAAGGAATATCCTTTGGTAGTTTGAGACAGGTATGTTCGGGAGCCGCAATTCTTTCGGCGTGTGTTCCGGGACAAGTTAATCGGTCATCACAAAAAGTATATTTTCCTACATCGCACCATTGGCAATCTCCGCATCCCCAAACAGCGTGAACGCCAAGGTGGTCCCCGATTTTGAACCGTTTTGAATTTCCCGCATCGATAACGATTCCTGCCATTTCGTGTCCGCCATTGAATGGTTGAGAAGATTGACTTCGGTAACCGTGCATCTCACTACCACAGATTCCTGACGCTTTAATCTGAATTAAAATTTCGCCTTGTTTTTGTATTGGTTCCGGGTAATCTTCGATCGTAACTTTTTCATCCCCTAACATTTTAACACCGAGCATGATTTTTCCTACAGTGGTAGATTATTTTGTTAAAGTCCTGTCTGGCTTAGTTTATACTTTTCCAATTAATTTTGATATTGTTATTTGAAGTTAGAAGATATGTTTGGAGGGGGTGTCCCCACAGCCATTTTACCATTAATAAGTAACGGTTCTGCATTGCCCCATAACCTCGTCTGATCACGACTTAAAAGCGGTTCGGCCGAATACTGTGCAAGATATGCACGACGTAATTCACCAGTTTCATTGGTGCCACTAGAATGGAAATTGATACTGGTAAATACCGCAATACTGCCCGCAGGGACAATAACCGGTATTCCGGGATCACGCCCAAAGTAACCTATCAGGTCATTTGTACCTTCATCGCGGATATGTTGTACCCATGATCGAATCCCAACATGAGAAAAAGGCATCACATACACAGTACCATTTTCTTCTGACATATCATCTAATGCACACCAGCACGTCAAGTAGGGTTTATGATCAGGGTAACCAATATAACCTGAGTCCTGATGCCAACTAAACGCCATTCCTTCTCTCGCGCCTTTTACCACGTACTGTTCCCAAAAAAGGTATACGTTTTCGCCGAGTGTGGCACGACAGATCTCGGCCATCATGTTACTAAATAAAAATTGACGGAGCTCTGGTTGTTTCCGGAAGCAATTCGCGACGAAATATCTTTTGTTACGATGATTAATTCCCATTACATCAGTACCTTGCTGATCCATTTCAACATCTATTTGATCGATAAAACTTTGACATTGGCCACGAAGTAGGTTCAAAAATTGATCGGGGATGACGCTTTCTAGCACAAAATATCCGTCTGTTTTAAACTGTAGCTTCTGCTGATCGGAAATTCGGATGGCGGATTTCACTTTATTCTCCTCTTGTGGTGATGCCTGAAGTTTTGTCTTTGCTGATGGTCAAGTTGGTTTTATAGGCTTTTTCGGCATTTCTCTTGTTGGCTATGTTAAGTTTCTGTTGTAGTTGTGTCGAAGTCGAATTAGTTTTACTATAGTCTACGTAGATTAAGGTTGAAATGCCGAGCATAATAAATATTATATCCTACTTACTCTTGTGAGTGCCACACGGCCAATGGATACGATCAGGGACTGCCCAAAAAGTAGGAAAATGCGCTTTTGTTATGCTGATTTTCTTTATTATGCCTATCGTTGACATGCTGGGTTCTCCATGTTAGAATCTGGAATCTGAATCTGCTAGGGGAGGTATACAGTATGAGTTGGGATGAAGGTCTTATTCAGTCTCTGAAAGAGGTAGCGTATCCACCAGAATTGTATCATTACACTAATATTTCTGAATCAATTGAAGGTGGATTTGGGAATGTTACTGATACTGATCTTCAGTTCTTCCATGATCAGGGATATTTGGTAGTTCATGATGCTTTCGATCAGAACAATATAGAATTAGCAAAGCACTCTATCTACGATCTAATTGATGGTAAGTGCCCAGATTTTAATGGTGTGCAAATCGAACCAAAATTACATAAGTATCTAGCAACGTTTTCGGAATCAGAAAAACGTAAGGCTACTCGAAAGATTCATGGTTTTATCGATTATGATTCTCATCTGAGCTCTATGTTTTATAATCAAGATCTTTTACAAGTGTTAGCCCGTTTGATGGATGATGAACCGCTTTTCTTACAGGATATGGCTTTGCTGAAACCGCGTGATTTTGGGTCCGAGAAACCGTGGCATCAAGATTGTGCCTATTTTAACTATCCCTTGGGGACAATAGTGGTTGGGGTTTGGATTGCTCTTGATCAAGCGACACCTGAAAATGGATGTATGCACATTGTTCCTGGTTCACATAAAGAGCCGATGACCCATTTTAAAAAAAGGGATTGGCAGATTTGTGATACCGACGTTAGTGGGGAAAACGACACCATGGTTCCCTTAGATCCAGGAGGGTGTCTCTTTTTCCATGGGTTAATGCACCATGGCACACCGGCTAACTTCTCACAGGACCAACGTCGTGCTCTGCAGTTTCATTATCGTCCTGCGTGTGCAACTACCATTACTACCGAAGCACGGCTTGAGATCTTTGGTAGTGAAGGCAAAGACGTTGAATGTTAATAAAAATTCGCTTCCCTGCTTAGCTATGGATTTACATCGGAGGAATTCTGATGCTCAACCGGACAAGTCCTTTGTTGCTTGTTTTTGTTATCGTCCTGAATGTTTGGGCGGAAAAAGGGACAGAAAAATCACTTGATGTTGTCCAAACCTCTCTCCAATCAAAGCAATTTGGCCGATCCATCGATCAAATCGATAGCCTGCTCAAAATAGCTGACCAAAAAATCGATTTTCTGATTTATCTCAAAGCGCTGGCTTCGTTTTACAAAGGAGAATTCCAACAGTCGGTTGATGTCTGTCAGCGATTGTTGAATAACCATCCAGATTCAATTTGGTTGCAGAAAGCAACGTTTCTAAAGGCTAAATGCTATTTTGATCTCAAGGATTTCTCTGCGGCTGAGGCCATTTATAATATTGAGTTGGCACGCTTACTCTCGCCAGATCGGAAGTCCAGTATAGCGCAAGCATACATCGATTTGGCAGAAAAGGTTTCACGCCAACCTGATGAAAACGATCTGGATGCCCCTCCGCCAAATTATGATAAAGCTCACAATCTTTATCAGCATGCTTTGGGGTTAGGGATTAGTGATGACTTGAAAAATGAATTGACATACCGTTTGGGGAGGATGATGCAATTGGCAGGAAAATTCTCACAGGCAATCAAGGATTATCAAGTTTATCTAAACCGTTTTGATGCAGGCTCTGGTCAGAGATACTATCAAGCCAAATATCATCTCGCGGAATGTGAAGTAAGCCAGAATCAACATCGAAACGCCCAGTTAGGTGTTGTCGATTTGTTGGAGTCATTGTCAGAATTAAAATCGGAGAGATACATCGATTTGATCAGTGATGCCAAATTTCTCCTAACTCGTACCTATCGTTTTCCTAAACCTGAAACGGCCCAAGAACTGGCGTTGGGTATCAAAGCTGCGGAAGATTTTATAGACGCTTATTCGGGAGATCCAAGGTCAAAGCAGTTGATGTTCGAAATTGCGGAAGGCTATCGGATCCTAAAGCAAACTGAAAACGCTATTTCCGCTTATCAGGATTTTCTGGTGGTAGCATCAGGGGATTTGGATATCTTAGATCAACAAATGTCGGCAACCTTCTACATTGCTGAACTTCAATTTAGACAAAAGAAGTATGCAGAAGCAATCCTGTCTTGGGAGCAGTATCTGGCCAATTTTCCCAATGGTCCGAATTGGACGAGAGCTCAACAACGGATTATCGATGCCGAGTTTCAAATCGGCATCAGTCTGCTGGCTGATAAGGCCTATAATGACACAATTGCGTCGTTTCAGCAATTCGAAAAGGATCATCCTCTTGATCCGCGGATACGGCAGATACTGGTTATCTACGGTCAAATGTATGTCCATCAAGCTGAGAAAAATCAGGAGGCAGTAGCCGATTACCGATCGGCCATTGTGGAGTGGGAAAGATTGGTGAGTAAGTACCCGAACACTGCAGAATCGTCATTTGCCCTTTTTCAGATTGGTCAAGTGTATGAACAAAAGTTGGGAGAGCTTGAAAAAGCACTGGAGTCTTACCGAAAACTAACTTGGGGAGATTGGCAAGATCAGGCCAAAGTCCGAATCCAACAGATGAGTGAAAAACAGTTGGAATTAACTACTAAACGAACCTTTCGCACGAATGAACCTGCGGAAATCGATCTTTCTCTTCGAAACATCAAAAGACTGGAAGTTCGCCTCTATAAGATTGATCTGGAAGCCTACTGGCGAAAAATGCATAGTATCAGCGGAATTGAGAAACTTGATTTGGCTTTAATTACTCCTAATCAAATGTGGGAACACCCCGTTTTGGATTATAAAAGGTATAAGCCGATGGAACAAAACGTTGAGATTCCAATTCAAGGGGCCGGTGTTTACGCTGTACAGGTGAGTGACACGGATCTTGAATCTACAACTATGGTAATTCGTAGTAACATTGAGGCTATCATTAAGGCATCGCGCAGTGAGGTACTGGTTTTTGTTCAGGATGTGATTAATCGTAGTGCTGTCTCGGAAGCAACAGTTCTTGTCAGTGATGGTGAAAATATCATTTTGCAAGGGAAGACAGGTGAAGATGGTGTTTTTCAACAGAAACTCCATCAGTTAAGATCAAGCAATTCAGTTAGTGTTTTCGTCATCAAGGATGGTGATGTGGCATCTGACCGACTTGATCTTGTTGGATTAAAGTTTAGTAAAGGACTGATACCACGAGGCTATATTTATACTGATCGTCCTACCTACCGTCCTGGTGATACAGTTTCGATTCGAGGGATTATCCGTCATGTTCAGCATGGGTCTTATGCCATCGATTTGGATGCAATGTACAAACTTAGTATTATTGATGCACAAGGGCGGGCCCTGCGTGAAGAAGAGGTTATACTTTCTGAGTTTGGAACATTTACCACTCAGATGGTACTTGACCAGAACGCCAATGTTGGGGACTATCGGATTATTGTTACTGAAGTTAAAGCCGATCAGAAATTGTCTAAAGTATTCAATGGCAATTTTGTAGTGCAGCGCTTTCAAACCGAAAAAATGCAGTTAACTCTCGATTTTCCGCATCAAGTATATTTTC
Source organism: Candidatus Poribacteria bacterium (assembly GCA_002709695.1). GTDB lineage: Bacteria > Poribacteria > WGA-4E > WGA-4E > UBA9662 > UBA9662. Next base: position 31,437 of record PAQF01000045.1, on the reverse strand, counting down.
GTCATCAAACAGTAGAAGCAACTTTTACTGCGAGCTATTATTATGGCCAGCCAGTAAAGTCAGCCCTTATTCGTTATGTTCTACCAGATGGTCAAACCTTTACGGAACTAACTGATGATCAAGGTAAGCTCAAGATTACTTTTGATACTTCGCTCCAGTTACCAGGCTCAACACTTAGTTTCAATGGGACAATTGAAGGTGAAAATGTGGTGGTTGCTACGTCAGTTTTTCTGGCAAAACTTGGATTTTCGATTCAGATTGCACCATTGGCTGAAGTTTCGCTGTCGGGAGAACCACTAGAGGTAAAAATAACCACCGTGGATGCCAACGGTAATCCGATAGGACAGTTGTTGGAGGTTGATGTCCTGCGAAAAACTGATTCGCCAGACCATCCGGTGCTTCACAAAATCCCATGGGTAAAAACGTCTCAACAACTAGCGACCGTGCTGGTAGAAACACTAAAAGTTGAAACGGATCAACGGACAGGACAAAGTAAAATCCAGTTAACACTTAACCGTGGTGGGAATTACCTGATTCGGACTAGAGGGACTGACCAATTTGATCAACCGGTTGTCAGCACCGGAAAGGTAATTGTATCTGATGATACTGATCAGATTAAGCTACGTATCTTTGCTGATAAACTGACAACGCAGGTGGGGGCAGAGGAAATGGTACGTATCCACTCTCGGCTGGAGGAAAATCTGGCCTTGATTACTTTTGAAGGTGATGCAGTGATATCCTATCAGGTGTTACTTTTGAAATCCGGCTGGAATCATATTCAACTTCGAATTGGTCACTCATACTTCCCAAATTTCTACTTGTCAGTTTCGGCAATTGATCAACAAAAGTTGTTGTCAACACAAAAAGAGTTTACTGTTGAACGTCAGTTGAAGATTACTATGCGCCGTCAGGAAGGCGGATTCGACCCCATACCCGTCTATGCACCTGGCAACGTGGCTAATATTGAGATTTTGGCGACAGACCAGCTTGATAAACCGGTTCGGGCGGAATTTTCATTAGCACTTGTTGAGGAAGCTGTTTTCGCCCTTTTTCCTGATAGATTGATGCCGGTTATAGAGTTCTTCCAAGCTGGTATACGGCGTGAAAACGCCATGCGTACCGTTTCCAGCTGCAAGTTTCGTTATACTCCCTTAACTCGTCCAGTTATCAAGGAAATACAGGAGGAAGAAAAGCGGCTTGGTGCTGACAAGAACGCGAGAGAGAAGCTCAGAGAGTTCGAGAAAATGCCTGGAGCGCGAGCATTGGGTAAAAGGCAGGCACCTGTGAAATCGTATTCTGCACAACTTGGTCTTTTGAGCGAAGAGGATGCTGTCAGGGATAATGCCCGTGCCCGAAAACCTGCAGCGGCAGTTTCCCATTCTAATAGGCTGATGTTTGATCGTGGATCTAGAGCTCTGGGAGAGTTGCCTCGGCTCCGAAACGAATTTGGCGGTGTTGGATACTGGATTGGATCTGTTGTAACCGATGATCGTGGGCGAGCCATGGTACAGGTGCCGATGCCAGAAAAAACAACCAAATGGCGGTTGACAGTATATGGTTGTTCCATGGATACACTAGTTGATCAGGTTAAAGTTGGTGCCATTACCAAAAAAGATTTCTTTCTTGACCTAAAATTGCCATCGATAGTGACTGAAGGTGACCAGTTGCGAATTAATGCACAAATCCATAATTTAACCGACTTTAATGGTCGAGTTACGGTTCATCTGAAAGTTAACAGTCAGGCTTATGCGAAGTCAGTGCAGATTCAGGTTTCGGATGTCATCGACTTTATTTTCGATCCCATTACTGTTCCTACTGAAGATCAGCTTATTGTTGAAGTTACAGCAAAGGCAGATAATATATCAGATGGCATACGCCGCCAAATCCCCATACAGCCGTGGGGTATGGAATACACTGATACCAAGTCTGGTACTGGTAGTCACAACCAGACCATATTTCTAGAAATACCCAAAGACCGAACTTACAGAAGAAAAAAACTCTCGATCAGTCTAGGTCAAAGTATTGAGCGAATGATTTATGATTTGGCGATGAACCATTTCTATTCAAGTCGGGCCATTAGGCCTTTTTATCAACGAATTATGCCTGTGCCAAGCGATGCTGGTAGCGACCTTTTAGCAGTTGCCTATGCCATAGATTATATTAAGAAAGCTGGCGGTTTGGCTACTGATAACCGTGACTTGGTTGAACGGGCTCGTGTGTTGATTGGCCGGTTAATTCCGACTCAGAATAGAGATGGCGGTTGGCCCCGAGCAAAAGGTGAAAGTGATTCCTTAGTAACCGCTCAGAATCTGTGGGCATTGTCGGAAGCTAAAAGAGTTGGACTTATTATTGAAGATCAGTTGCTTACAAATGCAACCAAGTTTCTTGAGAATGCCTTTGTTAATGCTAATCAGGATGACGAATCGAAGGTCGTTATTCTTCATTCGCTTTCGACTGTTGGCAAGGCAGATTTTGCCTATGCTAACCGGCTTTATCGACGTCGGCATAACATGAACTACAATCGATTAGCCTATGTCGCCCTGACTTTTGTAAACCTAAGGCGAAACCAGATTGCTCAGGAATTGTTAGCCCCAGTTATTTCCAGTCTTACTTTGTCACCAAAAGCCGATCAAATAATTGACATAGAGGCAATTGGTTTGACACTACTGGCAATCCAAAAGGTAGATCCAAGTTCTGCGTGGATTGCTAAATCGGTCGATTTCTTGATTTCTCGGAGGCAATTTTATGGTTTTATGCCATACCGAGCAAAAGGGGTGATAGTTGCAGCACTTGCCATCTTTTATCAACAGACGCAATTTACATCTGATGATTATCGTTTAACCGTTTTTGTTAACGATCATCAAATTCAATTCAATGAGATGAAAAACCGAGCTGCAAACCAGGTTATTGAAGTTCCTTTAGGTAAGTTGGTTGATGGAAGAAACAAAGTTCAGTTTCAGGTTGATGGTCGTGGTCGTTATACATATATTGCCATGCTGAGTGGCTTTTCAGGTGAAATTGATGATCCGAAATCTTGGGATGAGCCGTATGTTGTTAGTCGTGACTATTATCACGCTCCATTGACATATAATGGCAGTCCTATTGGTGTTGATAGCTCTACTAAGCTCACTCAACTCTCAAATGGAGACCGATCACAAGTTTCGGTCAAGATAAAGTCTGGCTACCAAAATCAGTACCTGATCGTGGATGAGTTCTTTCCTGCTGGAACGACATTGGTTAAGGATTCGATTTCTGGTAATTTTAAGCATTATGAAATTGGGGATGGCGTAATTCGGCTTTATTATCCACCGAGACACTATATCAATGATTTTCGTTATCAATTGATTAGTTATGCTCCTGGCGTGTTTCGTATTTTACCGACTGTGATTCGTTCTGTTGATCAATTGGGTGGAATGCGTATTGGATCTGCTTCTACGTTTACTGTTTTAGCACCGGGTGAAAAATCTATAGATTTATATAAAATGAACGATGCTGAGCTTTATACACTAGGTAAATCTAATTTTGAGGATAAGCATTTTTCAGAAGCACTGCCGTTATTGGCAAAACTACGCCAACGGAATTCATCGTATCAGGAGAAAAAGGTCGCACAAATGTTGCTCTGGATCTATGCTACGGATAGGTACTATGATGCCCGAAAAGCGATTGATACTTTTGAAGTGCTACGTGAGCAAGAACCAGATCTCTATATTCCGTTTTCAAAGATGCGGATGGTGGGTAGAGCGTATCGTGACTTGGGTGAGTTTGAGCGTGCATCATTGGTTTATAATGCTGTTATCGATGCCAGTTTCGCTAAGGATTCCAATATTAGTGCTGTGGTACAGGATGAGGGACAGTTTCTGCAATCAATAGAGTTTATGCAGGATCTATGGCGTGATTATCCTGATACAGCTATAACCATTCCTGTTTACTTTGCAATTTCTCAATCGCTTTACGAAAAAGTACCATTGGTAGATAAACTTGATTTATTGATTTCGAGGAAGGGATTATTGGAAAAAACGGCTGCCATATTGCGGCAATTTTCCACACTTTATCCCATTAATCCACTTGTGGATGACGCTACACTGTCATTGATAAATGTACTGCTTGATGTGGAAGACTTTCGACAAGCCGTCCAATTGGCTAAGGTCGGTCAGATTTGTTATCCGGAGAGTGATTTTCTCAGTAGTTTCCAGTATGCTGAATCATTGGGATTCTTTTCCATGCGTGAGTACGATCAGGCTATTGCATCAGCACGGATGGTAGCCAATGGAGACAGTGATGACCGCGATCTCGCTCGTTACATTCTAGGGCAAATATATCACGCTCAAAAAGATCCGGAGCAGGCTATCAATTGGTACAATCAGGTGAAGTTAATCTACCCTGATGCTAAAGAGTCAATTGATTACTTCGAACAAAAAAGGGTTTCCTTGCCGGAAGTTACGTTCAAGTATCCCAGTGAAAAGGCCGAAATCCAATTAAAGTACCGAAATATTAAAGAAGCTTTAGTCCAAGTTTACCAGGTAGATCTTATGAAACTGTATCTACGCCAAAAGAATTTGAGCCAAATTACACAGGTGAAATTAGCTGGTATTGAACCTCAATTTGCTGAAAATTTCACCTTGGGTATTGGTAAAGATTACACTGATAAAACGCGGCCAATTGATCTGTCGTTAGCGAAAGAGGGAGCATATCTGGTGATTTGCCGAGGTGATGATAATCTCTTTACTAGTGGGTTGGTACTGATTACACCGTTGCGGATCGAAGTTCAGGAAGATCAAATCAGTGGTCGTGTTCGAGTGAACGTAAAGGACGAAAATACGGGAAATTATGCTGCCAAAGTTCATGTTAAGGCTATTGGTACAGAGAACGATAAATTCATTTCAGGAAAAACGGATCTCCGAGGGGTTTTTATCGCTGATGGCATACGTGGTCAATCAACCGTCATTGCTCGCTCAAATGAGAATCGTTACGCTTTTTATCGTGGTACTCAAGTCATTGGTAAGAGAACAGGATCTAAAAGAAAACAAAATCAGTTCGTTCCGGTACTCCAAAAATCGACCGATTACCGGATGAACCTAAAAATGAGAAATAAGAAAATCCAGTCGTCAAATATAGAGCAATTCGATCGGATGCGTCGCAGTTCTCAGGCAGGTGTCCAAGTGTATAAGGCACGTTAACGGAGGGAGTAAGGAGGTTCATGAAAATACTGTGTGCTAATGTTGGCAGTACATCTTTTAAATACGAAATTCTTGATCTGGATGACTCTCTTTCAATTGTGAAAGGGAATATTGAACGTATTGGGAACCATCCTTCCTATTTTACACATGTGGGGCCGTCAGGTACTTCAGTCACCGGAGAGATTGATGCGCCTGATCACAACGTGGCAATACAGCATGCTATTGCCCAAATTGGTGATCTCAGTGAATTGGCAGGTATCGGCTTTAAAACTGTTTTTGGTAAAGGAATCTGGCGATCGGCTTTGATTAATGAAAAAGTGATCGAAGCTTTAGTAGACTATATTCCTTTGGCTCCTCTCCACAATCCGGCTTATATTGCCTCGATCCGTGCTTTTCAGGATTTGCTTCCGCAGATGCCATTAGTAGCCGTTTTTGAAACATGGTTTCATCAAACTATTCCTGATTATGCTTACGATTTTGGTGTTCCTCGATCCTGGGTAGAAAAATATGCTATCAGACGCTATGGTTTTCATGGGGCATCGCACCGCTGGATTTCCGAACGTGCGCCAAAGCTGATTAACAGGCCATTAGAAGGATTACGAATCATTTCCTGTCATCTTGGTGGCAGTTCTTCCTTGTGTGCTATAAAGAGTGGTAAATCAATTGATACTTCAATGGGGATTTCAACTCAATATGGTGTGATCCAGTCTACTCGCACTGGAGATCTCGATCCGTTTGCTGTATTGTACGTAATGGATCAAGAGCATTGGGATACCAAAGAGATAACACGTCAGTTGATGGAGGAGTCTGGACTGAAAGGGATTTCTGGTACTAGCGGTGATTTGCGTGATGTAGAAGCTGCAGCTAACGCTGGTAATGATAATGCACGATTGGCTATGGATACTTTTTTCTATGGTGTAAAAAAACAGATTGGTGCCTACATCGCGATTCTGGGGGGACTGGATGTCATCGCTTTTACTGGTGGAATTGGTGAAAAGAGTACCACCGCACGGACACAAATTTGTTTGGAATTAGGTTGGTTGGGGATTGAGCTTGACTCGAAAAAAAACCGAAATCACCTTGGTGAAGGTGATATATCGGCTGGTTCCAGCCGAGTGAAAGTGTTGGTAATCCCTGCAAATGAAGAAATTGTCGTTGCGCGAGAAACGGCCAAAGTGATCGAAAAAAATATATCGAATGCTAATTGATTCTCACACGCATATTCAGTTGGAGCAGTTTGAACGAGATCGCCATGATGTGTTACAGCGGGCCGAGTTGGCTGGTGTTGAACAGCTTTTAGTGATTGGATTTGATTTAAAAACAAGCCAACTCGCTGTTGAACTAGCGATGAAAACTGAAAACCTTTGGGCTACTGTTGGTATGCATCCACATGATGCTAAGGATTTGACTAATGTCGCTATGGATACTTTTCGGCAATTGGCGAGGGGGGCTAAAGTGATTGCCCTAGGCGAGATGGGATTGGACTATTATCGGGATTTATCACCGAGAGAAATCCAAAAAACTGCATTTGAGCAACAGCTTGATCTGGCTGAAGAACTTGACATGCCGATTATTGTCCATAATCGTGAGGCGTACCACGATATTCTCCCTATTCTCCGGTCTAGAAAAGGAAGGGTTTTTGGTGTCTTGCACTGTTTCTCAGGTGATATTGATACTATGAAACAGACACTCGATATCGGATTTCATATTGGGATTGGTGGTCCTGTGACCTATAAGAAATCTGACGCTTTGCAGGCTGTTGCTAAGGAGGTTCCTGCCGACCGCTTGTTAATTGAAACTGATTCCCCGTGGTTGGCTCCGCAGTTTCGGCGTGGTGAGCGCAATGAACCTTCTTATATTATATCGGTGGTGGAACGGATCGCTGAATTACGTGGTACATCTATTGAAGAAATTGGACGGATAACAACAGAGAACTTTGTCGCTCTGTTCTTAAATCAAAACCAGTGATGTTTAAAAAACTTGGGGTTTGGCCATATAAGGAGTGAAATGAAAAGAGTTATAAATCATAAAAACAGTGTCATTTTTTTATTGATTTTATTATTTGGATGTGGATCGGAAAGTAATACTCCTCGCTCAAATCAGAATACCTCCCCTGCGCAGCGAAAATCGGGAAAGACTGTAACGGCTACACCTAACTCTGCAACATACAATCAGAAACAGAACGATAATGAAAAAAAGGCGGATCAGTTACAAATCGTTCCCCAGTTGAGCCGGGAAAACACCACGCAAACTGGTTCGGAAGAACCTGTGATTACCGACAAGAAAGATAGACTAAACACTATTGATCAGAGTAAAAAAACTGAAATTTTCTCTCAGCTAGGTATTACACCTTCTTTTTATGATGGGATGGCAGCAATAAAAGTAGGTAAGAAGTGGGGATTCATTGATGCTAATGGCAACATGGTAATCCCACCACAGTTTGAGGAGGTGAACTCTTTTTCAGAAGGATCTGCCGAAGTGAAATCCAATGGGCAGTGGGTACACATTGATAAAACAGGTAAAATCCTCAGTCAGGGGGAGTAAAAAAGTCTAATTTCAAAAGAAGGCCTGTTGTTCGGTATATTTAGTATGAATGCAGAATTATTTTAAATATGAAAAAATAATGGCGTGGGGAGACTCGATGACTCAAAACTTGAACCCTGTGACTGTTGGTATTACGGGTGGTTCGGCATCCGGCAAGTCTACACTAGCTAAACACATTGTTAATGAACTCAATGGTCATAAATCTGTTATTGTCAATCAAGATCTGTACTTTAGGGATTATGCTGAGTATTCACCTGAAGATCGTGAAAAGGTAATTACCTCGAATCATCCTGATGGTATTTGTTGGGATGTCTTGATTAATCATGTAAACAAATTGGTTTCTGGAGAGTCTGTTACTGTTCCTGCTCCTGGTACACGAGCGGCTCTTGGTGGTCGCCCCCAAGATCAACTGGAAGCAGGAGACTTGATTATTTTAGAAGGTCACCTGATTTTCTGGAATCAACAGATTCGGGATTTAATGAATCTAAAGCTGTTTATTGAGGTTGATCCTCATGAACGTGTGCTAAGACGTTTACTGCGGGATGTCGCAGGAAAAGAAGATGAATACTCAGCCAAAAACCTCCAATGGCAAGTCGAATGGTATCGGCGTGATGTTATTCCAAATTTTCCTGTTTATACTGAGACCTGCAAGCAATACGCAGATTTGATCGTGCCATATCAGACTCACAATCCGGAAACTTTACAAATGATTGTGGCAGGTATCAGGGATCGAATTATGAATCGCTGAAAATCTTATGTGGACACGAAAATTTGTTTTCCTCTGCTTGCTGTTATTTCTGACTGGCATTGTTGTTGCCCCAATTCAGTTTTTTTTCCCTATTTATGTCGAAGAAAAACTGAGGAAAATGGTATGGCACGCAGCGGTTTTGCGTGCTATACCAATTGCTATTGGAGGTCTATTCGCTTTGGTTGGTGGAGGGTTATGTGATAGATTTGGTAAGAAAGTGACCTTTCTCCTTGGCATGACTGGGTCAATAATTGTTGGAGGGGTTTTTGTCGTTAAACTCGATATCATTATCTTATGTATTTTGTGTTATCAGGGGGTTGCTTTGGGACTTCGAACTGCAGGAGGTCAATCATATCTGATTCAGTCTGTCGATCCAAAAGCACTAGGTTTAGCCACGGCGATTTATTTCCAGAGTAGAAATATTGGGGAGGCGATCGGCAATGCAGTTGGTGGAGAACTGATTACGCGGTTCGATTATGGTTTTGTTGGATATACCACTATAGTCACTATGAGTGTAGTGATGTTTATGGCTATATGGATGCTTCCAGCAGATACTAAGAAAAAAGGACTAGTTAGTAGTCAATCGGAAGCAAAGGGGAATATGATAGTAATGTTGGCACATTATCAACAGATGATTCGGAGACCTAATATTCTTATTTTGTGTTGCATTCGGTTTTTTACAACATTTTCTTGGGGGAACGTGAGTCTGATGATGCCGGTACTAATTAATCGAAATACCAATGTTAGGTTAACTGGTTATTATGGAACGGTGAGTCTACTTTTTTCCGGTTTCAGCTCAGTCTTGACCGGCTGGATATGTGACAAGATTGGCAGTCGTATACCTGCAATATACATCCATTTCCTTATTTTACTTAGTATTTTGGGTATTGCTAGTTCGGTGAATTCAACTTGGCTGTTGTTTGTTTCGGGTGTTTTGGCAACAGGTACTGCTTGGGCTCTTTCAACCACTATGCCGCGTTTCATCAATGAATTTTCAAGTAGTGAAGAGAAAGGGCGAGGAGTTGGGATTACACACCTTGCTTGGAGTGCAGGCTTTATGTCGGGGCAGTTGGTGGGAGGCGCACTAGAAAGTGTAAATATTACTCTGCCTTTTATAGTTGCTGCTATAGCGGTTATGATCTCAACTGTATTTGCATTTGTTCTGATGAGTAGAATACCTGTTAGTAGTTAAAGAAATATTTGATTTAAGGGCTATTTGTTGTAGCTAATAGCATCAAACATTATTTTTTGTGTTTTCGTGTATAGAGAATGTTGATAAATTACTAAGACCGAATTTTTAGGACTACCATGTTAAAAGGAATTATATCAGTTCTTCAACTCCCGTTCATCCGCCATGGTCAAATAGATTATGATAGTTTGGCTAAACTAATTGAAGAAACAATTAAAGCTGGTGTTAATGGCTTTCTGGTTCCAGCGGTAGCAAGTGAAGTTTTTTATTTGGAACAAACGGAACGGGAAGAACTTGTTATTTGGGTCGCTCAGCAGGTAGGTGGACGAGTGCCGCTTATCATCGGCGCGTCGTCGGAAAAGATTGAAGCCTGTCGGTGTTTTGGTCGATTAGCAGAGCAAGTGCATGCTGAGGCGTACCTCGTTGCTGTTCCCAATATGTTATATGGAGAAGTCAATGAGATTGTTCCGTTTTTTCGAAACGTGTCTAATGATATAGGATTACCGCTGATTATTCAAGACCTTGAATTTAATGGACCAGGGTTAAACATGGAGACAATCGAAGCATTACGTCGAGCATTGCCAAGCTTATTGGGAATGAAGGTTGAAACTATACCGGCAGGTCCAAAGTATACGGCCATACGCCAAGCGTTTGGAGAAGATTTTTTCGTGGCTGGCGGGTGGGCAATTATGCAGATGGTTGAAGCTTTAGATCGAGGGGTAGATGCGATGATACCAGAGAGTTCGATGGTCAAGGTCTATAGCAAAATTTTTCAATATTTCGTCGATGGTCAACGAGCCCAATCACTTCAGCTATTTAGGCGATTGTTACCAATCTTAACATTCTCCAATCAGGATTTGGGAACTTCGATTGCTTTTTTTAAGCGTCTGTTGGTGAAAAAGGGGATTTTTCGAAGTACTGTTGCTCGAAACCCAGATTGTGTCCTCGATTCCTACCAAGTGCGTGTGGCGGATGAATTGATTGACTACTACCTGAATCTTGAAATGTCTATTAACTAATTGGGTTTCGATGTGCCAAATCCATCCGATAAAAATAATCCTGCCGTTGAACATTGTAAGATGTGTTCTCCATCCTAATCGGTATAAAAAAAGAACGGTTAAAGTGTCTATTATGTCCCCCTTGTTAGTGGTATTTGTGATTGTGATTGGTGCTGGGATTGTTGGACCAGTTGTAAGTCTCGTTTCATCGGTCGAACTGGTAATTGATGATATGACTGAGGTTGTAGATTGGACACATTCCGGAGGGGAGTCCCCTGAAACTAGGGCTACCTGATGGCCAAAAACCTCATGCATTGTACTTAGAAAAACTGGATGTTGAAGCTGATCGGGCGAGATATATGAAGAGACTGAGAAATGGACAGAATTATTCGCACTATGAGGAAGTTAGCTATTCGGTCTATGTGCCGGATTCTAAAGTGATAAAACAAATCTCTATATGGTTCGGTGAAAAGGATCGCTGGGATGCTGGGTTCATTCACTACCAAACCCCAATCAAGGATGGATGGAACCATATTATGCATAATATGGTCATGTTTACCCCAGTGGGGGCAGGCTTGAGCTCATGGGAAAAGATCAGATTCATTTCGTTGGAGATTACCACTTATTTGCCTACACAGACGTTCACAGGAATCCTAATTCGTGATCTGCGACTTATAAACCCAAAAAAAACTTTGTTCCAACTGAAAAGATCCTCGTTTGCTACTTGGAATGTCCAACCGTTTTTTCCAATTGGGTTTTATAGTGTTTCAAATGATATAAAAGAAAATGACTGGATTGAATTAAGTCAAAGTGGTTTTAACCTTATCACTTGTGCTGAAGCACACTATTTTAATCAGTTAGTTTGTGAGAGTGGTGATACATCTAAATGGATTGAATTTTTGGATAAAGCTCACAAACATGGGTTAAAGGTGGTGGTCCAACTTAGTACAGGTCAATGGATCTCTACTGCACATATATGGTGGGCTTTGGATCTAAATCCAGACGAAGTCGTTTACCAAAACCTACGGAGAATTGGTAGAGGGCAAAAAGATGCACGTTTCTGTGCTAATAGGGATAGGAATATTTTGTATCTACACACAATTGTGGATGTTCTAAAAGATCATCTAGCTCTTTTCTGTTGGGAAAGTTTGGATGGAATTTCTCAGTACAAAATTCCGGTGGAAGGTCTACTTGAAGGTATTTCACTGCTGAAACGTTTAGATCCAGAACATGATATCTGGTTGAATCATCCTCCATCAGTTATTGATCCACGTTGGTTACAACACTATGGTTGTGCAGCTGACATTGTTAGTCTAGACATCTATCCTATTCCCAAAGAGTTTGGTTATGGTAATTTGCCAAATAAAGAGATTAATAGTATTGGTCAATACGCGGATTTGTTGCACAAGTCGTTAACGGATAGTCAATCTGCTTGGATGGTACTTCAAGCTTACCAGTTCAATGATGATGAATTTAGTCATCTCCTCAGGGGAATCTAAGACGATTTCCAACACATCATGAAATCCGTTTTATGACGTATCAGGCTATTACTCATGGTATTAAAGGGATTATGTATTTTCTCCATTTGCGTAGACCAACTTTGCCACTAGCTCATACTTACGTTAACATGCCATTTACACCCGAATTTTGGAATACGATGAAATCAATCGGTAGAGAACTAAAAACTCTCTATCCAGTCTTGAGTGTGGAAAACTACCATAGATTGGAAGTTAATTCTGGTCATGTTTCCTATCTAATGAAACATGTAGATAATCAAACTTGGTTGATTGCTGTTAATGAGCAAAACGAACCATTTCAGGTAACGTTTAAGTTCGCTCAACTGATCACGAAATTGGATGCGATTTTTGAAGACAGACGCGTAATATTTGATTCGAATTCGTTTACAGATAAATTCGTTGGAGATGGTGTACACATCTACCGTCTGGGGTTAAATCAAAGTAGTAAATGATACTCGTTTAGGTGTTTGGGTTTGTTTGTTAGGATATTTTAATTTGTTGAGAAGATTAGTGGTAATATTGTGTGTTTAATGAGTACATAATTGTATTTCAGAGCTTATGTATTCAAGCATTCAATTGGTGGTTTTTATTTCAGTCGTCTGTACCATATATGTGGTATTAGCTCATGTAATAGGATGGATAGCACATTTGGACCTTCATGATGTCGTTGAGCATCTAATTTTCGGATTTCTGATAGTAGATTGGTAGGTGCTAGCTCGTGGCCATAAAGTATTTGCCACAATGCTTGTATAATTGGAGTCAGTGCCTGTTTGCGTTGGCTGATTTTGTATACTGCTCCTAGTGTGTCAAACCCTTCTATGGTACGAGAACCTAGTTGTTCAATCGTTGTTTGAAAGGAATTTTCGTGTGGGGAAGGTGAATTCGCATCGTATGATTCAGCGTAGATTTGGCCAAACTTAAAGTTGCGACTGGTAGGAGTGCAAGTGATAGCAAGATCACCTAGTCCTGATCGACCGGAGAAAGTCGACCAGCGTCCACCTAGGAGTAAACCTATTTCGCGCATTTCGACCATTGATCTTGTAAATAGGTCGCCAGCTAAACTATCGCCTGTTTCGCAGCCTATGAGTATGCCTGCTGCGATAGCAAATACATTTTTTAGTGCACCTCCGAGTTCAACTCCTCGAATATCACTAGTTGTTTTTACATCGAGTAGAGGTGTTGTCAACATCACCTGTAGATTATGACGGACATCACGCTTTTGGCATCCAAGTGTAAGCCCTATTGGTTTTTTTCGCATGATATCATGTGCAAAAGAAGGTCCACTAAGCATAGCAAATGTGAAAGTGGATTTCATCTCTTGGTTTGCAACTTCAGACATAGTGTTAAGGCCTTCAATCTCTATACCTTTTGCTAGGTTTAGTAGTATGGTATTAGGTTTTAGGTAAGGTTGTGCTTTTCGAAGGACAGTTCGTAGATGTTGAGCGGGTACACTGAGAACAACCAAGTCCGCATTTGTTAAGGCTTCCGATAATGAATTGACAGCTATTATTTTAGGAGAAAGCTGAGAGTTCTGTAAGCGTGATGGGTGTCTATGCAGAGAATTGATTGAATCAATTACCACTATGTCTCGACCATAGAGAGTTACGCCTCCATGTCGATCTGGAGGTAATTCAGCTAAGTAATGTGAGATGGCAGTTCCAAATCCTCCCGCGCCAATTACTGCAACATTTTGGAAAGCTACCTTAGTTTTTCTCATGGTTTGTTTATGGAATTTTCCCATTTATGTGATTGAAAACCGTTACTTACCTTGTATTCCAACAGGCGACGATTACAAAATTTATAAAGTAATAGTAGCAAACACGATTGGACAGATTAACCGCCAGCTGGCTGATTTACTCGATTTCTTAAGTTTTATATGTAATTTAGTTTATAGTTGGAGGGGAAATGTGTGATTTTTGGTTTTTGTTGAATGTTTGTTAGTATGAAAATATGTTATTGCTTTAGTATTTTTTAAAAGTGTGCCAAGAGATCATTAGCAATATTGACGGCAGTGGTTTGCTATTAGATTCTATCTTTAGTGGAGGTTTTGATTACAAGTTGGAATGCAAAGGTAAGCAAAACTATGAATGGTAGTTACAATCGGTCAAAAATTAAGCTTTAATTTGGTGGCGAAGCTTATTAAAAATTATACCATGAAAATCCATACTTACAAATTATAGATGATTCCTTCTTTTTGCCTTTATTTAGTATTGGAATTAACAATCTAACATGTAAGCTTCTGCTTTGTGGAAATCAACTATAATTGGTATGCGATCTTTGTTTTGGTTTCGAAAGCGGATTGTCTAAATAGCGAAGTGGATTTTTTCGGAATTTGAGTTTGGTTGGATGACAACCTGAATTATTGTAATTCAATAGGGTATCGACTTTTGTGTATGTATAGGAATCTTTTTGATAGGGTGTGTTTTTGTTTTTTAGTTGAAACTGATATTTGCATATTGGGGTGGCGCTGGAGGTTGATGTTTTGCAGAAAGATGTAATCGGAGCGATTCAGCATTCTCGCGTTTTCTTGATTGTTACTAATCGGATATACTTTAATTTTGGTTGTGTTAATAATTGTTCCATCATTACTATTTTGTGGTTATTCAGGTTGAGTAGTATATGGGTCTTTGGACAAAAAGCAAGGAGCTGGAAATTTTCTGGTGGAAGAAAAAGGAGAAAGTATGAAGACAAACCAAATTGTTTTTACAGAGCCACACAAAGCTGAACTTCTAGAATGTGAGGTAGACGAGATCTTAGCACCGCATCAGGCATTGGTTCGATCGGAGTATTCCATCGTCAGTGCTGGTACTGAGGGCGCAGGTTTTACCGGGCTTATTCAAGAAATGCCGTTTGTTCAAAATCCGAGTATGTATCCTCAAAACACAGGATATGGTCATTTGGGTGAAGTTTTGGAAATTGGATCTGGTGTTACTATGTGTAAACAGGGTGACCGTGTGTTGAGTTTTTCTGATCATTCTTCTTTAGTGAAGGCTGATGCAGTTCGTATGGCTTTACCGGTACCTAAAGGTGTTGCTGGTGAAAAAATTGTTTTCGCACGTATGGCAGGTGTTAGTATTAGTGCCGTTAGGTCTTCAACAGTACAGCCCGGAGATACTGTGTTAATTATTGGATTGGGTTTGGTTGGGAATTTTGCTGCACAGCTTTTTCAACTAGCTGGTGCTGAGGTGGTTGCATCGGAACTGAGTGCACTTCGGATTGAGAAAGCTAAGGCTTGCGGGATTAATCGGATTGTTAATCCAAATGAAACGGATTTGAAAGAATACGTTATGGATTGGACTGGTGGTAAAGGCGTTCACATTGCAGTAGAGGCAATCGGTATCAGTCAACTGATTGCTGAGGCTGTAATGTTAACTCGTAGTTACGGTGAAGCTATCCTTCTTGGAAGTCCGCGGGCAAAAGCTGTTTTTGATGTTACACCAATGCTCTTGAGGGTTCATTTGGAGGCAATTCGTTTGATAGGATCGCTTGAGTGGAAGTGGCCACCTCACGAGGTCAATCGCTGCCGGCATAATATTGTGGAAAATTATCGCCAGATAATCAATTGGATTGTGGAGGATAAGATTATTGTTGAGCCGTTACTCACTCATCTTGGATCACCCCGCGATTGTCAGGAGATTTATACTGGCCTTACTTCAAGGAAAGATGAATATCTATCGGCTGTGTTTGATTGGAATCTCCTAAACTAACATCGTTGAATCGTAAATAAAATTTTTGGTGGTTTGTCCTACACCATTTTAGGGGGTGTTCAGTTGCTTGTTAAGGAGAAGTGGGATCAGGGAGACTTATTCTTTTATGTCAGTTCGAGTATTCAAAATGTTCGTTAGGGCTGAGATAAATCTGTCGACATCATCATAATTGTTATAGAAGTGGGTTGAGATGCGCAAAACTGTTTTATTTCCAGCTTGTACGCTAGCTGACTCAATTTGGTAGTTCTGCCATAGATAATTGGAGACTTTGCCATGGTCAATGCCTGGAATAGTGAAAGTGGTCATAAACCCTGATTGTTCAGCATCAATTGGGATAGTCAGGTTAGCAGTAGTAATCTTTTCTAGGATTTGTGATTTTAGATATGCTGCTAAACCCAGACAATAAGGGCGAATTTTTTCTGTCCAGCCGATTTCTTTTTGAAAATCGATGGCTGTTCCTAAACCCGCGAAGTGAGTTAAGTCTTTAGTGCCCGTGACGTCAAAGCGAGCTGCGCTGCCATGTTGGTTGAGGCCAAATCCAAGTGTAGCTGGCCTAATACTCTCAAGTGATTCGGGGATATAAGCCATGCCAACCCCTTTGGGTGCTAACAACCACTTGTGGCAGCTACTAGTATAAAAATCGCATCCAAAGTCTGAAATGTCAACAGGCACCATGCCAACAGCATGTGCTCCATCCACGAGTGCTAGGGCACCGTAATCGTGGGCTAAACGACACAATGCTTTTACAGGTGTTACTAGCCCGCTGCTACAGTAGACATGGCTGAAAACTACGATTTGTGTCTTGTCACTGATACCTTGGGCAAAAGCTTCTATTACCTGGTTAGGATTTTCAGGTGGTGTTGGCAAAGGAACGATCCGGACTTCTAGCCCCTTTTCCTCTGCTATGTATTCCCACATACTTTGGATTGATCCGTATTCCTGATCGCTCATTAGGATTTCCCTGCCACGTTCGAGTGACAAGCCGTGAACAGGTATATTCATGCCCATGGTTGTGTTTATAACTAAGGCAATTCGCTGGGGATCGGTTCCCACGAACATTGCTAGTTTGCGTCTGCTCTCTTCGACAATTGGGTGTAGAAGGGCGTCTCCTTGGTTGTTGAGTGGGTCGGATTCTAGTTCTTGTAGCAGTGAGATGACATGTTCTATCACTGGTCGAGGGGATGGTCCAACAGTACCACCTTGTAAATAGGTTACATCGTCTTTTAAGTAAAATTGTTTTCTAATTGATTTCCAGAAATCAATTTCGGCTTTAGAAAGTGGATGGGATGATACCGGCATATGTTTGCCTTTCTAACAAAGTTTTACTGATACAGTCAATGTCCCTAATTCCAATTTCGAGATCGAATTCCTACTATATCTAGCCTGAGATTTCTTGTCAAGCATAGTTAGGAATCTCTTCAGAAAATCAACATTTTAGGTTCCAATTGTTGTGCTTTGTTTTGAGTTGACGAAACTAATGAATTTTGTTACTCTGGCTAAAGCTATCATCTCGAAAAATAGGAATCAACTTGTCAACTCAACCCAATGTGCTGTTAATTAGTACTGACCATTGGCCGGCTGCTCTGCTAGGAGTTGCCGGGCACCCCGTTATTCAAACACCGACCTTAGACGAATTGGCCCGTAGCGGAGTTCGATTCACCAATGCCTATTCTGAGTGCCCAGTGTGCATACCTGCTCGTCGTACCCTTATGACTGGTGTGACACCACGGATTCATGGAGATCGCGTTTTTAGGGCTACTTTGCCTATGCCCAATTTGCCAACTATGGCGCAGGCTTTTCGTGGGGCTGGTTATCAAACTTATGCTGTTGGTAAGCTGCATGTTTATCCACAACGTGATCGTATCGGTTTTGATGATGTAATTCTAGACGAGGAAGGGCGATTGCAGTATGGTGTTGTTGATGACTATGAATTGTTTCTTGGTGACCAAGGATATGCGGGATGTCAATTCGATCATGGTATGAGCAATAATCAGTATAGTAGTCGTGCTTGGCATCTCTCGGAAGAAACGCACGCCACCAATTGGGCTACGCAACAGATGTCGAGGATAATCAAACGTCGTGATCCAACGCGGCCTGCTTTCTGGTATTTGTCCTATCGTCACCCGCATCCTCCTCTGGTCCCATTACAAACATATCTCGACTTTTATCAACATATCTCTATTGATACACCTTATTTGGGTGATTGGATTACAGATTCAGAAGATGTCGCTTACAGTATGCAAGCTAACTATAGTCGTGGTGCTAAGATAAATATTGATCAATCGCTTGCGGCTCGTCGCGCTTTTTACGCACTGTGTACCCATATTGACCATCAATTACGTATTGTTATTGGTACTCTCCGTGAGGAAGGATTACTAAATGGTACGATTATATGCTTCACCTCGGATCATGGTGATATGCTTGGCAATCACAACATGTGGGCCAAACGGCTCTTCTATGAGTACTCAGCTAATATTCCGATGATTTTGGTCGATGGAACCAATGGTAAGCAAATTGGTTATGATTGTGTTGATGACCGTTTGGTTGGTTGGCAGGATGTGATGCCTACTTTATTGGATATGGCGAATATCGATATTCCTGAAACAGTTGAAGGGTTCTCAATGGCTGGTCATCAGAAACGAGACTGGTTTTATGCAGAAGTTGGTGAAGACGATCATGCAACGCGTATGATTCATGATGGTCGTTACAAGCTAATTTACTATCCTGTGGGCAATTATAGCCAACTTTTTGATATTCAAAATGATCCCAATGAACTAGACAATCTGGTCGGAAATCCAAACTATACCAACACTTTGAAGAAGCTAACAAATCTTTTGATTAGTCAACTGTATGGTGGAGATGAAACTTGGGTTCAGGATGGTCAACTTGTTGGTTTGCCTGACAAGGAATTTATTTCTGGGCCTAACAAAGGGTTATCGAGCCAACGCGGCCATCACTGGCCTCCTCCCCCCCAGACTAATATGCCACAGATAGAATGGTTTTCTGAAAATAAGGAGTAGGTGTCTGCTGAATGTGTGGAATGTATTAGGTTAGAGAAAATTCGTAGATTGATTGTGGAATCGATTATTTTCCCGTTTTCCGTTGGAGCGCCTTTATCTCGTTTTTGGTTTCTTCCGCTTTATAGCTGTTTTGGGCTGTCACTTTCTTGAAGGATTCTAGCGCTTTGACTGGTTTACCCAAAGCTTTGTAGCATATTCCCATCCAAAAGTATGAGTTGCCGATAATATAGCGGTGAGAGATGCTTGTTTGTGTGAGAGTATTGAAAGTTTCTAGTGCTTCTTTGTATTTTCTGTTTTGTCTTAATTTTTGTGCTTCTTTGTATTTTTTTGTTAAGTTTTCTTTCGTCTGTGGTATATCTGACTTCTGTTCTTCTGGTGTGGGTTTTTTCGTAATCCCGGGCGGAATTTGTTTTGATTTCTTGGTAGTTTGATCTTCTGTTTTAGTTTTTGTGGCGTCTGTTACGGAATTCCGATGATTCTCAACGTTTGTTTGGTGTTCGGCGATTTGTGTGTGGGGATCTTCGGCAGGTTTTTGGGGGAGAATGATATTTGAGGTGGAGGAAGGCTGTTTAGGAATTGAAGTAATCACTTGTTCGATTTCTTTGGTTTTGTCTTCAATTACCTCAGTTTTATTTGTCAGTATCTGTAGTTGAAATAATGCGTAAACGATTAGTCCAATAACTATTATGGAGGTCGATAGTCGTATAATGTTTCGGGGTCCACCTAGCAATGGTTTGGGGTAGGAAGCTTCTAAGCAAGCAGTGGCGGTCGCATTATACGGATCAATTTTGAGAGCTTGAAGCCAATATTCCCTAGCCCTTTTAACATCACCATCTTGAATATGAATTTTACCAAGAAGATTATGGGCGTTTACGTAATCTGGATCCATCTCAACAGCTTTTAGAATTGGTTGAATGGCTTCAGCGTACCGCTCCTGTTTGGCAAAATTTAGACCTTCATTGTATAACTTGACGGCTTCTTCCCTGACTGACATTGGTTTCCCTCCTTAAATTCTGGGCGTTAAAATTTGCCTGTGTTTTGTAGGTCTATAATGTGTCTTGCATTGTTACTTAACGTTCCTGAAGGATAAAAGGTTATCAGTAATTGTTTGTTGTTTTTAATCAAGTTCTACTGCAAATTTGGAGTAGAGTCTCTTATAGATACGATAACTATCAATAACCTTCTTAATGTGTCGTCGGGTTTCGTCAATTGGAATCTCTTCGATAAATTCTTCTATATCTGTTGTTTTAAGATTTTTTTGCCACCTTTTTATTCGGTTTGCTCCTCCATTATATGCACCTGAGGTTAACTCCATGCTATTGCCAAATTTTGTCATTAAGTTCTTCATATACCATGTTCCTAACTGGATGTTCACTTCGGGGCGAAAGAGCATTTCTTGATGAAATGGTTTCATCTTGATCTGCTTAGAGATATATCTGCCTGTTTGGGGCATAATTTGCATTAGCCCACGGGCGCCCGCAGGTGAAATAACTGATGGGTTATACCGACTTTCTTCTCGAATCATAGAAGAAACGAAGAATGGGTCAATCTTATACTTTGTTGCGTGTTTATTGATCAGATCTTTGTAGTGTAGAGGGTAAAGCATTCGTAGGAGCTCCGTTGGTATTTGCTTCCCTTTTTGGACTTCCCAGAACTTTGCAAGCATCTCTGCATAATAGTGTGCTTTTTTGAAGTCTTCGAGTTTTTCATAACAAATAGCTAGGTTATAGTAATTGTCCCGCTGGTTTGAACCCTTGGTGTTTATGACTGTTTTTAATTCGATGATAGCATCTGCGTACAGTTTTAGATCCATGAGTTTTTTAGTACGTGTTGTTTTGTTCCTTCCAATGTTTTTCCAATGTTCGTCTTCAGAATTTTCTTGGTGAGAAATTAGGTTGCTTTTAGTGCTACTTTCAATTCGATAACCAGCCAAATTTCCATAGTACCATTTACGTGATTTGTTGATTCGTTGATAGTTCTTTTCTGCGTTATCCCAATTTTTTTGTTTTTCTTGGACTTTGGCAATCCAGTAATCTGCAGCAAGTGACCAGCCATTTTGGGGGAATAGACTAACAAGTTGTTGAAAAGTGGTGATGCAGTCGTCATATTTCTTAGCCTTAAATTGTATCCAGCCGATTCGCCAATAGGCGCGAGGTACAAGTTCACTCTGTCGATATAATTCGATCATTTCTTTGTATAGTTTGATAGCTGATTTTGTGTCAGAATCGACTTCGTATAGGCGTGCCTGATGGTAAAGTGCATCATCAGCGAATTTGCTCCAATTGTGTTTTTTCGAGAATGAGCTGAAGTGTTGGCGTGCAGTTTGATGCTGATTTAGCCGTCGGTAGCAACGTCCAATTTGGTAGAGAGCGCTTGTGAAATAGCCAGCGCCAGCCATATAACTCTTGATTTTTTTGAATTCCGAAATTGCACGAGTGTATTTGCGCTGACGGAAGTAGGTTTTTCCGATTTTGTACATGGCTTGTGTTGTCAGCTCATCTTGATAGCCTGTGGTTATTCTTCGGTATTTTTTCAAGGCGTCTGTCAATCGTAAATTTTTGTATAGAATTTCACCTTGATCCATCAGTTGTTTTCGAGTAACTCTTAGTTTGGCGGATCTCAGAACACTTTTTTCCAGTTGGTTTAATGATGTCAACGCGATTAAGTCGGATGTATTCTGTGAAATCAGTTTGTCGTAAAGGGTTTTGGCTTTTTGCCAATCTTGGAGCTCTTCGTGAATTCGTGCCATTTCAAAGGTTGCCTCTCGAGTATAGTTGCTTCCTTTTTCTTGTGATAAATTATCAAGAATTTCGAGAGCTGAATGGTAGTTTTCCTGTTGTTGATGGATTTTAGCGATCTGGAATTTTGCCTCGGAAAAATGGGGGCTTTCTGGGTAGTCATTGACAAGCATTTGGTAGTATTGAACAGATTTTTCGTAATCCTCAAGAGATTGATAACACTTGGCAAGATGATATGTTGTGTAATTGCTTAGTACATATTCAGTTGATATGGCTTGACCATAATATTTGGCGGCTTCTTCCCAAGCCTCGTTTTTGGTATAACAGTTAGCAATAATATGTTTAATCTCAGGGCTATTATCCTGTATTTTAATTAAGATCTCTAATGCAGCTGTGTGATTGTTTTCGTCGATCAAAGTCAATGCATTTTTGAATGACTTGTCTTGGGTCTCATCGGAGAAAGTGATATAAGTAGGTGTGATGATTATTAGAGCTATACACCACAAAAGAAAGAAAGAGATTTTCTTAGCCATACTCAACCCAAAAATTGATGAAATTATTAATGATTTTTGTCTTGTTGCGGATGTCGGATTTTAACCCTGCTTCTTCAGCAATAATACTTATATAGCTGGGATTTGTCAATTGAAATTGGATTTGCGAATGTGTCTTAATAGGCGAGAATTGATCTGTATGTCGCTCGATTGACAATAGGGGGTTGTCATGCTATAATCAGCCATTGTCAGATGGACCAGATTTTTAAATATGTAGTTGAGGAGAGCATAAACAATGTCGCTTGGAAGGAGAATTCGCTATGGTATGGTTGGTGGCGGACCTGGAGCTTTTATTGGGGCGGTGCATCGGAAGGCTGCGGCACTTGATGGGGAAATTGAGCTGGTTGCGGGGGCGTTCTCGTCTGACCCAGATAAATCTCGTCAACAAGGTGAAGAACTTCTTTTGGATTCGAGTCGCGTGTATAGTTCGTATCAGGAAATGGCGGAGCAGGAAAGTCTTCTCCCAGATGGAGAGCGGATCGATTTTGTCTCAATTGTTACGCCTAATCATGTCCATTTTCACGTGGCAAAAGTTTTTATCGAAGCTGGGTTTCATGTCGTTTGTGACAAGCCTATGACAAATACTGTGGAAGATGCAGAGTCACTTTGTAAACTTGTTTCAAAACATGGGACTGTTTTTGCTTTAACACATAATTACACTGGTTATCCAATGGTTAAGCAGGCGCGTGAGCTTGTTCGGAATGGTGAACTAGGTGAAATTCGGAAGGTTGTTGTAGAGTATCCACAGGGTTGGTTAGCTACATTGTTAGAAGCTGAAGGGGCCAAACAAGCAGTTTGGCGAACGGATCCAAATCAAGCAGGTGTATCGTCGTGTATTGGTGATATTGGATCGCATGCAGAAAATCTAGCACGCTATATCACTGAGCTGGAGATTGAAGAAATTTGCGCGGACCTAACAACTTTTGTTTCTGGACGTCAGCTTGAGGATGATGGGAATCTGCTTGTGCATTACAAGGGTGGGGCGCGTGGAATTCTCTACGCTTCGCAGATTTCAGTTGGTGAGGAGAACGATATTAACATCCGTGTTTATGGTACTAAGGCGTCTCTTAAGTGGAGGCAGGAAAATCCAAATTATTTGTCTGTTAAGTACCCGGATGGACCGGAACAAGTGTATAAACGTGGAAATGATTATCTGTCAGAGATTGCTATCCATAATTCTCGGATACCTTTTGGTCATCCGGAAGCGTTTATCGAAGCTTTTGCTAATATATACGTGAATGCTTCACGCACTATTTCGGCAAAGATTGCCGGTTATGATCTTGGTACGTTTGATAGTGATTTTCCGACAGTTCAAGATGGTGCCATTGGTGTACATTTTATTCATAAAGCTGTCGAGAGCGGAAAGGCACGTGCTTGGATTAATGCCAGCTATACCCCCCCGCAATAAGTTTTATTAATACAATATAGAAGAGGAGAATATAAAATGTCGAGACCTGTAACCCTATTCACTGGTCAGTGGGCAGATTTGGATTTTGATACGGCCTGCCAAAAAGCCAGCAGCTTCGGCTACGATGGTATTGAACTGGCCTGTTGGGGAGATCACTTTGAAGTTGACAAGGCTTTATCTGATGATGGTTATGTCAAAACACGATGGGATACTTTGGGTAAATATGGACTTACGGCATATTCTATATCCAATCATTTGGTAGGACAGGCAATTTGTGATAATATCGATGACCGACATAAGGAAATTTTACCCGAAGACGTTTGGGGGGATGGAGATCCAGAGGGCGTTCGTCAGCGTGCTGCGCAAAAGATGATTGATTCAGCTAAAGCCTGTCGACTATTGATTGATGCTCGACCTGAAGGGGAAGAGTTTCCCGCAGTTGTCAATGGTTTTACTGGTTCAAGTATCTGGCATTCTATTTATGCATTCCCTCCAACGAGTCAAGATTACTGGGATAAAGGATTCGAGGATTTTGGTGGGCGTTTTATACCTATTCTTGATGCTTTTGATGAAGTTAATGTTAATTTTGGTCTTGAAGTGCATCCCACCGAAATCGCTTTTGACATTGCATCGTCCCAGCGAGCGATTGATGCTGTTGATGGGCATGTACGGTTTGGTTTTAATTATGATCCGTCACATCTCGGTTATCAGGGCGTTGATTACGTCAAGTTTATCCGAGTTTTTGCTGATCGGATTTATCACGTACATATGAAGGATGTGTGGTGGGGGCATGGTGATGGTACAGTAGGAGTTTTTGGTGGTCATACTGATTTTACTGATCCACGTCGCTACTGGGATTTCCGGTCCCTTGGGCATGGTGATATTGAGTTTGAAGATATTATTGTAGCGTTAAATGATATACGTTATGATGGGCCTTTGTCGGTTGAATGGGAAGATGGTCGCATGGATCGCGAGCATGGTGCTGCAGAAGCTTGCGATTTTGTTCGAAAAGTGGATTTCCCTACATCTAATATTGCTTTTGATGCTCAGTTTGCAGAGTAGTTATCAAATTAAAAATTAATCTTGAGCGTGTTACTGTGGTTGTGACATGCTCATTTCGTAAAGAAATAATATGAGTGAGCCGAAAAAAATTTTAATAACTGATTATGCCTGGGAAACGCTAGAACCGGAACGTGAGGTCTTATCAGCTATTGGTGCCGAGCTTATTGTTGCTGAGACAGGCACAGAAATCGAGTTCTTGAAATATGCTCCCGACGTTGATGGCATTTTAACGAATTGGGCAAAAGTAACGACTGATGTGGTAAAGGCCGCTAAGAAATGTCAGGTTATTGGTCGATATGGAATTGGATTAGATAACATTGATGTGTCAACTGCTACTAGTTTGGGCATGGTTGTATTCAATGTTCCGACTTATTGTCTTGAAGAAGTCTCTGATCATGCTATGGCTTTGGTTTTGGCAATGGCACGTAAGGTTCCAAGACTGCATAATGAGGTTAAGAATAGAAGTTGGGACCGTAATATCGGGCCGCAAATGTATCGTATTCGGGGTCAAAAGCTTGGTATTATCGGTTTTGGTAAAATCGGGCGGCTTCTTGTGCCAAAAGCGAAAGGGTTTGGTATGGAAGTCTTAGCTTTCTCACCGAGTCTGACTGATACAGTCGCAGAGGACTGTGGTGTCAAAAATGTTAGTTTTGAAGAACTTCTGACAGAATCAGACTTTATTACTATTCATTGTCCACTTGTGCCTGAGACGAGTAACTTAATTGATGCTGAAGCCCTTAGCAGGATGAAATCGACTGCTTATTTAATTAATACTGCTCGTGGTGGTGTTGTGGATCATGATGCACTTTGTCAGGCACTGAAGGAGGATTGGATTGCTGGAGCTGGCCTTGATGTGTTGCCGGAAGAACCTCCATCTGCTGATTTTGCGTTGCTAGATCTAGATAATGTCATTATTACGCCGCATGCTGCGTTTTGGTCGGATGAATCGATTAATGATTTGCAAATTTCGGCAGCCACTGGGATTTTGGAAGTACTGACAGGAAAAATTCCAGAAGCAATTGTTAATCCAGAGGTTTTGCAGGGTACAAAACGACGCTTCCGTCTGATTGAAAGTTAAGCAGTTTGTGTTAACACCAATTTGGTTTCTATCTTAGGGGTTTAGTAACCATGAGGTGCTTTTTGCCAGATTACTGGGTGTTGCTTTCCACGAAAGAGTTCGCTCTCTTCTCGTGGACATACTTCCAGATTGCTGTGAGAAGCTTTGTTTGCTGTAGTATATCGCACATGGTCCGCAACCATGTGGATGGCTAAACTGATCCTTGGCTTTTGGCTGAGGTTAGGACCTGATCCATGTAGAGTGATTGCGTGATGGAAGCTAACACAACCAGCTTTCAGTTCACAGTGGACGATATCTAGTTTTTCGCCTTTTGGCACTTTGACTTGACTGAGTGTGTATTCCATGTCCAGAGTGCGATCTGAGGCTTTAATTGCTTGTTTCCACCTATGGCTTCCGGGAACAAACATCATAGCGCCATTTTCTACCCTGACATCATCTAAAGCTACCCAAGCAGTTATCATGTCTGGTTTGTCGCACACCTTCCAGTAGTTCCAGTCTTGGTGCCAACCAACATTACCTTTAGTTGGATCATCTACTGAACGTGGTGGTTTGTATAATAGTTGATCGTGCCACATGCAAGTGCCATTTGCCTGTAGAAGTTCCGACGCAATTTTTCCCAGACGAGAATTTAACGCAAGTTCACGGATGGCCCCTCCTGCCCACCAGGCGTTATTGATTTGTATTAGTCCGTTTGAATCAGTTTGGTTTGGCCAGTTCCTGCCTGACATTGGTTCACGTCCTGATTTATATCTATGGTTCATGATTTCCATCATTGATTGCTGATACATTTTTAGCTCAGTTCCTGAAAATAGTGGGTCTGGTTCAACCCAGTATCCGTTTTTAACAAAGAATTCACGACGTCTCATTGTTAACTGTTTCCTGCTAATTGATTTGGTTTATATTGACAATCGATTTCATTTTCTTGTATAGAATTTTGATTTCACATAAAGCTGGTTAGCTTTTTATAAGGACTTTTTTGATTTAAATATTTTTACAGCTTTTAACTATGTTGTAATTTTGATTCTCATTGTTTGTTTAATATTGAAGTTTTTTATAATTAGCTTGTCTTGGGGATAAATATTAAAGATACGTTTATTAGTATGTTAGTCAGTTGTTTCGGCAAAAAAAGCGCTCGCTTTGTAAATTCTAGATTTTTTGAAACTTTCTGGAGTTTCGTTTTCAGATCGAGTTTTCCATTGTCCATTTGGATTGTTTTGTGTGCGTAAGATGCGACCTGTTGGTCATGTGTTGCTAGAAGCACTGTTCCACCATTGTTAGTATGTGCAATTAAATACTGATATACCATTTCTGTGTTTCCATCGTCTAAGTTGCCAGTTGGCTCATCAGCTAGCAATATACTTGGTTGATTGAGTAGTGCACGTGCTAAGGCTACCCGTTGTCGTTCACCAGTAGAGAGTTTTGAAGGAATATGTAATAGTCGATCTGTTAACCCAAAGTGTTCAATTAGTTCCAACGCTCGGTTACGAAGATTAATTTTCATTTGTTTGTTCAGGTCTTTAAGTGCTAGTGAGGCTGCCAAGACATTGTCTAGCACATTCAAGTATGGAACTAAGTGAAATCGTTGAAAAACAAAACCTATTTTCTGCGCACGATATTGTGCACGTTGATCAGCAGAAATTGTGTATAGATCGATCTCCTCTATTCTAACGGTTCCACTGTTAGGTTTTAATAATCCTCCAACTGTAAATAATAATGTAGATTTTCCGCATCCACTAGGGCCACGTATCGCCATGAAAATTCCTTCGTCCACATTCATTGTAACCTGACGCAAGGCAATGATTTTTTCGTTGTTGTTGGTATAGGTTTTCTCCACTTGATTCAGTTGAATCATTTCTTGGTCCTCGTGTAAAGATTTTAACTGAGTTCTGATCTGTAGTGTTGGAGGTTAGTAACTACACAACAGGTTATCCTTCACTAGCCTATTTGATAATTGATTGTCTTGTTGGGTAATTGATTAAGGCCTCAACAGGTTTTTTGCTTAGAGTTTCTATCCACGCTAGATGGGACTTTTTCATCCATTGAGGATAGTAGACAACCATTAGAGGGTATTGGGCTGTTTCATGTTCTTTTGCCGGAAATCCTTGGGATATCAAAAGTCTTCATTCCCAAGTAGCTTGTTCTAGTTGGTTTCCTAAAAAATGTTATTTGTATCGTGGATTATAATACAATATTCGCACTGCAAAAGATCTGGATCCCATCTTCTCAAAAGGGCGTTCAGAGGCGGGGATCTTGAAGATTGTGCCTCAGGGACGTAAATTGAGAGATAGGTTATTATGTTTATACTGTTCAGCTTTTAGAATTGTGTTTGGCTTCTTTAAAGTCAAACTTAAATTTTGACACTGTGGATTTTGGAGTGTCTAGTAGCTCCATTAAAGTATATAGAAAGAATTGATAAAATGTGACTAATTTCTATTTTTTCGGATATCATGGAGATGGGTTTTAAAGAACTCTCTCTTCTGTCTTTGGAGTCATTTAGAAGTTGATTCTGCGTGATTGTATTTTTTGCTTCCTGTTTGTGCATTCTTTAATTGATTTAAGTCAACGATCACTTAATCCTAATTTGGAACTATGATTTTCCTCCCGTTATAATATTATAAATGTTGAGTAAAGAGGTTCCAGAAAAACTTGTTTCTGGCCTGACGATTCGATCTGCTGTTTTGTCATTGATTTTTATCTGGATTGGCAATTATTGGCTGACACATACTGGCTTAATTACTCATTCAACTCAGATTGGTGAGTCAGTACCACCTAATTTCTGCTGTAGCGGCATTGATTTGTCTTGTTGTTGTTTAATCCTATATTTCGTCGTTTTGCTAGTTTCCTTTCGTTATCACAAGCTGAAATCATTGTTATCTACAGTACGATTTCTATTGTAATCTCTATGTCATCAGTTGGGATGGTACGGTATTTTTTGCCTGTACTTACGGCGCCATTTTACTATGCTTCCTTAGAAAAATGAATATTCTCTTTTGAATCAGTATTTACCTGATTGGTTTGTTATTACCAACAAACAGGCAATTATTGATTCATATGAAGGTACAGGTCATGGCAATTTTGTGCCTTGGAGGGGATTGGATAGTCCCATTATTCTTTTGGACATTGATGCTCATTGCACTTTTTTGAACAGTGCTTTGTGTGGTGGTTATTTTTCGGCGGCAATGGGTAGATCAAGAGCGGCTTGTATTTCCCGTTGCTAGATTTGGTCTTGAGATTTCCCGAAAAGAAAACCCTAAATTATTGGTTGCTCTTTTCTTTCGTAACCAATGCATGTGGATTGGATTTGGGCTTGCTTTTTTTACAATCTATTGAATATTGTTCATGCTTCTCATCCTGCATTTCTTTCACCTGGTAGAAGTTTCAATTTCGGCGTTTTATTTGTTGAGCGGCCAATTTCCTTTCAATTTCGTTCCGCTATCTTTTATGCTTTTGGATGTTAATTTTTCTATCTAGTTCTTTTATTTTGTCTTAAAAATTGAGGCTGTTGTTACGTCAGCACTTGGCTATAATTTGCCGGGCTTTCCGTATGTGCATGATCAAAGCAGTGGTGCGTTTCTAGCATTAGCAGTTGCTTTCTTCTGAGTTGGGAAACGACAGATCCTAGATGTTGTCTGCAAAGCATTTGGTTTGTCGTCAACCGATGATAGGAATGAACCTCTTTCATTTCGCCTCGTTTTCTTTGGTGTGGTTAGTGGTCTGGTTTTCATTTGTCTGTGGTGTGTTGTTGCAGTAATGACAGTTTTTACAGCCCTTTTCTTCTTTAGTCTCATCTTGGCTTTTTCCCTATGGCGAGTATAAACGTGTGATGCTCAATGCGTTTGGACCAAAAGCATTCATTCATAACGGTAGCTTTCAGAATTTAAGCGTCTTCGCCAGCTTGAATTTTTTGTCACGAGGTTATTTCCCCGCGTTTATGGCATATTAATTGGAGGCTATTAAGCTTTGTGATGATGTTAAAATGAATCGTCGTGCTATGTCTGTTGTTATCATGTTAGCACTTGTCGTTGGGTTATCAGGTGGATACTGGATTCATATTATGGCTTTCTATGAAGATGGTGCGAATATCCTGGAAGGTGGCGACGGAGTTCGGGGAGGCACACGTGGTGCGTCGTTGATCCAGCAGGAATATGATATTTAAGAGGGTATCAAGTGTCCCCAAATTCGCCTGATTATGTCCGAACGAGTGCAGTCAGTTTTGGCTTTGTATTTCGTTATTAGCCACTTTTCGTTGCAACTTTCTTCAGTTTCCTTTCCATCCTCTTGGATTTGCTATGGTAACAGCCTATGGGGACCCATTGTGAGGTGCTTTTCTTTCTGCTTGGCTGTTAAAATTACTAATTACTCGGTTGGGTGAGTTTGGGCTTTACCGCAAACTTATACCCGGTTTTTGGGTGTTGCTCTCGGGCATTTCTTTACCGCGGGAATCTTACTGGGGCATTCTTGGGGCTGTTGGGAATGACATCTTTCGTAGCTATGGTGTTTGGTTTGGTTGATTGAGGGTGTACAAACGTATTCGACCGGTAGACAAAATGAAAGAGCTCTTCACTCTATTTCTGTGTGTAATGTTATCCGAGTGAAGGGTTCTTGTGGGTGCTGAACTGATCTAGGGTGTTTACTCTATTTGGTTCTGATAGCGGCCCATTTTGTTGTTAGTTTACCTGTTGGGCCTACTGCAAACGGTGCATTGGTTAAAACCACCAAACCGGTTTTCTCAGAATTTTTACCAAAGACAATTGCATGTGGATACCAACCACTCCAACCGGTCTGACCTGGAGTATCGTTGTCACCATCATTTACGCAAATACCGACACCAAATTTCATGCCAGCCTTGAATGCGCCGACACCGAGTTCATCTGCAGGAAATCTGGATTCATAATAGGTGGTTTTTTTCGCTTTATTGCGGACGATAGCCAAATCAACTTTTTTATTTTCAAAGGTTCTTTCATAATGGATTATACAATCATCACCTTTAGCTAATCCATTATGATTGCACAATTCTGATTTATGTGGTAGGGCCCAATTAATCAGGTGAAGCTTACTGCCAGCAGCTCGTTTACCTGCCATTTCAAAAGCCAGTTGTACTGCATCCCCGTTCCAACCATTGTTAGCTTTGTTTTCGTGTTCATCGTCAGCGACGATAAGGCCAAGATAGAATGCACCTGGTTCCCAAACGAACATAACGCCAGTTTCATGGTCAGCTTTACCGTTCCATTTGCCTCCACCATGCTCTTCAAATGTCTTCTCTCCACCTGCTTTTGTTTCGTTCTTAACCCCTTTAAAAGGTTTGCCATTGGTACCAACAACCGCACGTGGCCCTTCTAAGATACCATCCCAATCGTTAAATTTGCCATCAATTTTAATGTCCAGTAAACTACCGTCAGTCGTATAGGCTTCATATTCATCATGGGTTTTACTCCGCCATTGAGCATTGACTGGTAGTGTAACTAAAATAAAAAATACTAAAAATATGGATGTGAAAATAACGCAGCTATTTGCTCTCATTATTCCTCCCCCTATAGTGTTGTATGTTGTAGAATGTGTTTGGTACTAACAACCGTATGTGGTTCTGATGTCGTCCCAATCGTTAAATTTGCCATCAATTTTAATGTCCAGTAAACTACCGTCAGTCGTATAGGCTTCATATTCATCATGGGTTTTACTCCGCCATTGAGCATTGATTGG
>PAQF01000044.1 GCA_002709695.1 Candidatus Poribacteria bacterium | reverse complement strand
GCTAATAAAGAGTCGACTCCGAAGAGTACGACATTTGGTTTTTTTGCCATAGTTATTTCCCTGATTGATTACATTTTCTAAAGGTTAAATTTACTTTCAAATCACAAGCACCTAAACCATGTAAGTATACGATAAGAGACACAGATTCTCCAACAGAAATCCGTTAATAGTTCAATCAGATCAGATGAGTGCTATTAGTGAAATGTCAACTACCGTCATCCCTTGTAGATTCCTAAACGTTTTCCAAGGTATTCAGGTGTGAATACAAATTTACAAATACAACAAAGAAAGAATTTGAGGATGTAAGAATATGGCATCAAAGCCAAATGATACAGTAAGAGTTGCAGTCGTAGGCATGGGAATTGGTCAACCCAATGGCCATGCATTAGCGAATAATCCTCGTGGCCAGGTTGTTGCTTTGTGTGATTTAGTTGAAGAACGGATGCAATCTTTCGCAAGTGACCTGCCCGAACCAGTTAAATTTTATACTGATTATAAGGAAATGTGTCGCGACGATGAAATCGATGCTGTGTTCGTTGGTACACCAAACCAGTGGCATGTTCCAATCGGTTTGGAAGCAGTACGAAATGGGAAGCATGTTCTGATCACTAAACCACTGGCAGATTCTGAGGATGCTGCAGCACAAATAGTAGAAGAAGCCGAATCAGCCAATGTTGTAAACATGATGTCGCTTTCTACACGATTCGACAATAATTGTCGGTATCTTGGGCTTCAAGCGCGTAATGGATATTTTGGTGAACTGTATTATGCGAGGTCACGCAGTGTTCGCCGAAATGGTATTCCTGCTTGGAACTTAGGGTTCATTAAAAAAGGTGGTGGAGCGTTTCGCGACATGGGAGTTCATGTTCTTGATGCAGTTTGGTGGGTCCTTGGTACACCTAAACCAATAAGTGCTCTTGGTACTGCTGGAGCTAAGTTTGGACCATTTGGTCGAGGGTATGGTTTCGGTCGAGAGTATTCAGAAGAGATTTTCCAACAGTTCGAGGCAGATGACTATGCAGGAGGTTTTATTAATTTTGAAGGTGGAATAGGTGTTCAGGTTGAAAGTTTTTGGGCTTCACACCAACCTGATGAGTTCCAAATGGAACTCTTCGGCACAGAAGCGGGAGCAAAACTTAGCCCACTCACAATCTATCGGACAGAAGATGGGCAGACACATGACTTGACACCGGAACCAGAGGAACAGATGGGATCTTGGGACCGAATTGCCAACCATTTCATTGAATGTATACTAGATGGAATCCCTTGTGAGGCCCCTCTCCGACACGGCCTGAGCGTACAAAAAATGATGGAAGCAATCCTAAAAAGCAGCGAAATTGGTGAGGCAGTATCTATTGATTAACTAAAATCGACCGAGGATAGCAATTCTGTGTGCGTTACCTACATCGGCACTTGGCACCAGAGCATAATCAAACTGGAAGTTAGTGTTGACTAAAGATGATCTACCATCTCGTCGCAGGCCTATACCAGTTGTTGGACCATTTTTTAGGCTTTCACCCTGATTCAGGCTATAACCAACTCGAAAAGCGATGAGATCATAAAACCAATACTCAAGCCCTGCGTGTACGCTGGGAAAATCACCAACCAAGGGATAAGTAACATCACCAGCCACAGATAACTCGTTCAGTGGAGTAAAGGATATACCCGCACGTGCTGTCATAGGTAAGTCTTCTTCAGTATCAATCAGTCCAGCATGTTGTAGCGACATACCTAATCCCAGCAGATTTCCCATCGGACGCAAGACCATGCCAAAATCGCCAGCGAAACCTAACGAATTTTCTACACTTAGCCTTTGATGGATAAGCTTTGCTGTTCCACCTATTGATATTTCAGGTATTAATTCGTAAGCCAGTGTTAAACCAGTAGCAAACCCACCTACTGTTGCCAGGTCATCAGGTTTATCTGTTGGTTGAGCACGATATTCGATTTGTGTGAAGGCCCCCTGAAAACCGATACCAAACGCAGTCTTTTGATTAAGCCGCTGTGCATAGCCGATTGCTTGTGAGTTAATATCAGCAACAGAAAAGTTCTGCATGGCTGAAAACTCACGGAATTCAATTGAGGTTAATCCAGCAGGATTCCAGAATAATGTGTTAATGTCGTTGGCTAAACCTGTGAAAGCACCTCCCATGGCCATAGGACGAGTACCACTATCAACTTTTAAAAATGCTGCTGCAGTTGTTCCCGCTGCTTCATGAATCTCAACAGACCAAGCGGCAGTTGCTATAATGAACAGACATATAATCAGAAGCCGTTTTTTCAATTCAAGTTTCCTTCTCATGATGAACATTCAATTATCAATATTAATTTGTTTGCTAGTTTCATGGTATTTGTTGCTTCAAAAATGAATTGGCACTTTCTATTCAACCACAAGAATCTTACCAATAACATTTGCATTATCGTCTCCACGAATTGCTTCCAAGCGGAAGATGTATATTCCCCGAGCAACACTCCTATTTGAATCATTTTTGAGATTCCATGTTACAACTTGATCAGTACGTCCTGCTTGCATTCTAGGATAATCTTTTTGATAGACCAAGTAACCGGAAAAATCATAGACACTCAGGATAATATCAACAGTCTCATTGTTTGAGACATTAGGATCGAAAGAGATATGGGCTATGTCCCCCTGAGATTTCTTGAGTGGATTAGGCCAACAATAAGTTTCGCCTTTAAATCCAAGAGAAACAGTGAAATCAACAGTTAATTCTTCATAAACCTCGGCGTTTCCTGCCCGGTCCGTAACACGAATATTGAGAACATATTCACCAGAAGTTGGAGGAAGATAATCAATTTCCCAAAGGCTCCACGGCTCTTGGCTTCCTTGACTGACATCCTCTGCCAAAACAGGGTCGATGTTTTCACCTTCTGGAGTTTTCCCTACAATTTCCACACTGACAACTCCAGAAGCAGGAATACTATTTTGTGGTGAATCAACGGCTGTACCACCGAGTCTGAGTGGATCGTCCTTAACTTCTGTTTCACCTCGATCGGTCAATTGAACAACTGGTGGGGTTATCTCATAGAGAAATTCTGTAGCAAGCGTAGTTGTAGGTTGAAAGCCGAGGTTCTCAGGATCAAGGCCTGAACTGGTAATAGTAATTTTATACATTCCTTCATTTGTCAGCAAACCGGCAGATTTAAAAGTAACTTGATCTAAACCATTATGCACAACATCTCCAGCAACTTCATCTCCATTTGGAGAACGAACTCGAATTGACGATCTAGCTAGATCAACACCTTGGCCCGCATCAGACATCTTTGCTGTAACTGAGACTGATGCACCACGTCCAGCTACCGAAGGATAATCAGGATCATTAGCATTTAAAATCAATGGTTGCTCATTTAATGTCATGGCGGCAATATCAATCACAGGTGGACGTGTGTCATAGATAAAATCATATTCGAACACTTTGGACAAATTCCCCGCTTGATCTTTAGCAGTAAACTGAACCAAATAGTTGCCATCCTGACTACCATCACTGGCAAGCGGTTTAGTTAGGATAAGTGAAACGGTGTTAGCTGCTTCGTCAATTGATTCAACGCCGACGACCTTTGATTTGGATCCGTCGGCAGCTATTCGGAATAATTGAATGTATGCAAGCTTGTCATCTTCCCAATCAAGACTTGAACTTGGTTCCTCATCAGACATTGTTACCTGAAGTTCCAAAAGCGAGTTGTTGATACCTGGTTCAACGACAGTCATACTAATCGAATCTTCTACAATTTCAGGGACGATCGTGTCATAAATGAAGGTGAAGTTTTGGCTATCGCCTTGACCTCCATCACTATTGACCGGATTGAAGACAATGGTGTATTGTCCATCATCAGATCCATCTTCTTCTGGCTTTTGAAAAAGTTCGTAAACCAATCGATCGCTGGATCTCGATTGTTGCCCTGGTATAACTTTACCATCAGGACCAATCAGTGAAATTGTTGAAAGGTTGGATTTGCTGCTATCAAGCTTTAATTCGACTTGACTAAACGATTCATTTGTAAAAGCTTCTTCAGCCGGGGATGTCTTAGGAATTGTTGAACTGACAGACGGTAAATGCATTAAGTACAAGAAGTGGTTTTCACTCGTCATTGTGTTACCAGCGCGATCGATCAATTCAACTCGAATTGTATAAGTTCCATTTTCCTTAAGACTATCAGCTGTCAGAGTAAGCTTAGATTGACCATCATGACTAAATTCTCCATTAACAGGAGTACCATCTTGATTCAGAAGTGTTAACGTGGTTTGAGCAAAGTCAATCTTGCTATTCCCTGTATCTTGGACATTTGCAATAACAACAGTGATTGCTTCTCGGATTTCTGAATTGTTCGCCGGAGTGGTACTAACCAAAGTTGGTGCTAGTGTATCGTAAGTAATTCGGTGTGAGACTTGTTTCTTATTACCAGCTTTATCCACCAGGTCAATAGTAACAGTATAACTGCCGTCATCTGATCCATTAGTTACTAATGATTGATTAAGTGTTAAGAATACCCATTCGTTACCATCATTGGTGATAGTAGCCGAAATTTGTTCCCCAGATTCGTTTTTCAAGTTGATCTTCTGATTACTAATTTCGAGTTCTGCTGGCCCTAAATCCTGAATTTGCATGGCAATCTGTGAAATCGGGGAACTGAGATAAGAGACAGGTTGATCTAGATCAACCTCCGTAATAGAAACAATCTCCGGTTCTTGTGTGTCGAATATATGTTTTTGTATTCGAGGCACACCAGACCTGCCAAACACATCAATCGGCGTCACTGTAATAGTATAGATATCATCATCAGATCCATCAGTTTCAAGCTGAAGAGTTGACCATACCACTTGTGTAGATGATCTCGTCATTTGCCCACCAACTGATCCTTGTGTCCGCGTTACAGAAATAGACGAACCATTTGACGAAGTATTGAGGTTTGATCCACCTAAGGTAGCAACAATTCGACGGGGAAATTCCCCAACCTCAATTTTAGAGACTGTTGGTAGTGGAAGGTCAAGGTGAAATTGGTATTCAACCATGTGACCAACATTTTCAGCATTGTCTTTAGGAGAAATCCCAATTTTGTATGTACCAACTTCATATAAGGTGGAAAAACTAGCTGTGATACTATCAGACTTGTTGCTGATTAGGTTAACACCAATTACTTCTCCTTGTGGATCAACTAGTTGCACTGTGGTTCCATCCAGATCAACCCCAGTACCTCCATCAGACAGAACAACAGTAATACTGGAAAACGTTTCTTTAACTACAACTAACTGATCTGTCAATTCGGTAGGCTTTTTTGTGTCCAGTTGTACCTGCTTCAGAGATGGTACAATGGTATCAACAGTAAATGTCATTTTGCTGTCCACACTGTTTTTAGCTAAATCAACTGCTGAGATCTGAATTGTATATTCCCCATCAGCAGAACCATCTCGAGGTAGTTTCTGTTTTAGCACCCAATTGATAACTGCTTGGGACTTATCTATTTCTTGCCGACCAGTGACCAATTCCCCCTTGGGATCCAAGAGACTCACCTTGGATTGATCGAAGTTGATCCCTTTACCACTTTGGTCTATAAAGTTCACTAACACAGTCCCCAACTCGTTGACAACACCGAAATCTTCGGGGATCGTTGAAGCGATTTCTGGTTTCTGAGTACTATACAAAAACTGGTGGACAAAACTTGAGGCATTACCGGCTACATCTACAGCGTTAACTTGTATTTGATAAGTACCATCGTCCGAACCATCAGTTTCTAGCGTATCAAATTGAATTGAGACTGCCTTTTGGCCGTCAGTCGTTTGGTTTGCAGTTACCGAATTGCCATTAGGGCCAAACAAAACTATGGAGGTTTGAGAAAAATCTACCCCACTTGGATCAGTGAAATCGATAGAAATTTTGTCTATTGGTGAGCTAATCTGTTTCGGGTAAGCGTTGAGATTAGTTGACGGAGGTTGTGTGTCATAATGAAGCTTAAAGTTTTCAGTAACACTATTTCCGGCGTTATCAGTTGCCTTAACACGAACTACGTACTGGCCGTCTTGATTTCCAACCTGTGTAAACGGTTGATCCAATTGCAACCAGAAGCTGTTATTGTTGTCATGCCCTTGAGTCCCTGCAACGACTTTGCTGTTAGCGTCTAATATTTGGACTGAGGACTGACTGAAATCAAGGCCTGAACCTAAATCGGTGACACCAGCTTCGAAACGATTTACAGGTTGATTAAAATAAGAAATGTTTTTGGTTGTATCAATAGAAGTTATCGAAGAAATAATTGGATTTTGTGAATCGTAGTTGATTGCGAATTGACGGGTATCGCCAACCATCCCACGTTTGTCGATTGGTTGAATGCTAACTGTGTACTCACCATCATCGCTACCATTTTTTAAAAGTTCTGGTGCAATCTTGATAGTGATTTTGTCAATTCCATTGTTGGTTATTTTGCTATCAACTAACTGACCGCTAGAATTTCGAAGTTCAGCTGATGTCGCATCACTGGAGAAATCAAGACCTGCTCCATTGCCATCGATTAACTCAACGGTAATTTGTTTTAAATCTTGTACCTTTGAGCGGTTGGCAGGTGTAATTGAAGCAACACTCGGCGAAGCAATTTCAAGTTGATAATTAAATTGTTGCGTCACACCAACATTACCAGCGATGTCAGCCAGTGTAACGTTTAGTACATACGTTCCAGCACTAGTTAGCAAAGCAGAACGAAAGGAAATCTTGTCTTTGCCATTATTTTCAGTTTCACCTTGAATTGATGTTCCATCTTGATTCAGAAGCTGAACAGTTGAAGAGGAGAAATCTATCTCACTCGATACATCGATAACTTCAAACTCTACTGAAACTTGATTAGTTGCTAACACATTTCGGTCTTCGGGTCTAGATTCATCTGTGATCTTCGGTGCGTGCGTATCAAATATGACGGGAAAATCCTGAGAGAATTCCCGGCCA
The DNA here is from genome assembly GCA_002709695.1 of Candidatus Poribacteria bacterium. Classification (GTDB taxonomy): domain Bacteria; phylum Poribacteria; class WGA-4E; order WGA-4E; family UBA9662; genus UBA9662. The sequence continues at coordinate 31,987 of PAQF01000044.1, read as the reverse complement.
GCGATATCAACATAACTCACATTTAAGACATAACTGCCATCGACCGACCCATCGACCGGCAATGGTTTTAGGATCTTCCACTGCAACTGCTCCAAACCGTTATTTTCGATTGGATTAGCGCTGACTGTTTCACCGTCAGCAGTTTTAAGGGTGATTGTCGACTTTGAGAAATCTATTTTAGGTCCAACATAATTCGTAATCTGAGCTGTAATATTTGTCAGTTCACTAACGGGATCAGTTACATCCGGCTCCAAACCGATGATGGACGTTGCTTCAGTGAAGAAAAATGGGATTTTTGTATTAGCTCCAACGTTACCAGCGAAATCAACTGGCGTAACTTCAATGACATATTCACCAGCTTGACTAATCGGTTCAGCTATGATCAGACCAACCGTTGTCTTGCCGATGTAACGAACAGTTGCTCCTATTTGTATGCCATTATGAGACAGTGTTGTTTGTGTATTGGAAAGGTCTATCCCACTCAACTGGTCATTGAGAACAACCATCACTTGAGTTAATGAAGAAACGGTTGTATTTACTGATGGTGTTGTTGATTGCAGTACAGGTAAGCGAGTGTCGTAGACCAAATCAATGATGTCATTCTGTGAATTTCCCGCTATGTCGACATATTTAAGGTCAACGGTGTATTTCCCATCCTGTGTACCATCTAACATATCTAAAGGTTCATCCAACTGAAATTCGAGCGTGTCACCATTAGTAACAGTTGTTCCATTAACCAAAACGTTATCTTTTTTGAGGATCAGTCTGGTTGTGTTGAAATCGATTCCGCTTCCGTTGAGATCATTGAAATTTGCGGTGATTGTTTTCACAGGTAAATTTGTGTGATCAACTGGTGAAATTGAAACCAGTCTTGGTTTCTGAGTATCATAAGTGAAGCTAATTTGACGCTGGATCGTGTTACCGGCTAAATCCGCTGCCGTAACTGGAATCTCATAGACTGCATCATCCGAACCATCAATCGCCAGTGGGGTAGTCAACACCCAACGAATCGTGGTTTCATTGATCGCAGTTTGCTGACCAGCGATTTCTCCACCGTTTCGGATCAAACGGATTGTGGTATCTAACAGGTTCAATCCAACACTGTCTTGTAGTATAGCTTCAACATAGTTAACTTGAGCTTTTACTCCGGAGGTGGCAGCGCTATCATTTACCTTGATTTTTGTAATAGCAGGTACAACCGTATCAAATGTAAAAGTCGAAGAAGTCTGCGTCTTGTTCCCTGCTAAGTCAACACCTGTAATTGTTGCTGTGTAGACATCATTTTCGTCAACGGTATCCAGCTGATTTGCAAATAAGAACCTTAACTGGTTTCCTGACGATTCAAGCGATCCCGCAATATTTATGTCACTCGAGTTTTTAAGAGTTAATAATGTCTCATCGAAATTGATACTGCTACCGCTGTCCGATTCAAAATTAACAGCAATTTGACCAATTGCTGTCTTCTGATAAGAGCTATTGGCAGGAGAAATTTGAGCGATAACAGGAGATTCTGTATCAAGCTGAATTTGGCCAACCGGAGAGGTTAAAGTATTCCCTCCTCGATCAGTTGCCTTGAGTTGAAGTGTGTGAGTGCCGTCCGTAATCGTTTGATTAAGTCCGTCTTTACCATTCCATAAGAAAGTGTGATTGCCAGAAGTAAGATCGGTTAAGGAAATTGGAGGTCGATTTGTCAGATTGGCGAATTCAAGTTCAAGAACTGTAAGGTCTTCAGCAATACTATACGAAATTGTGTTGAGATCTCGGCGACCGTCACCATTTGGTGAAAATTGTGCCCGGCTGAGGTTAGCAGAAGTTTGTGGGGATTTAGTGTCAATCACCGAAGTAAGCTTAACAGTATGCTCAGGGGTTGGTGGAGTGAATTCATCATTGCGAAAAAAGTCGATTTCTATCTGAATCTCGTATGCGCCGTCCTGTAGTTGGCGCAACGTAGCATCTTGGCTAGAATGGTGGTTCTTACCATCCCACTCATGGATTATAATGCGTTTTTCAGCTGAATTTGGTGGTCCTGGGCCAAAATCTCCCATGACCATCCAGTCGTCATCAGGTTCAAAATTACCATCTGGTTGGCCAACTCCACCGGGGCTATGTACATCAATGATGATACGATATTCACCTGTTGTCCCATCCATAGTAAGTACGATCAGCAATTTATCTTGTACGCCATCACCATTTGGACTAAAAACCGAATCCCCATCCATGTTGTCAATGGCTTGAGGATTAACTTGAAAACCCTTTTGTTGTCCCCAAACAAATTGATTGCAGATTATAAGTATAAAGATCATTACACAGAAACATATGGCATTGTGTATTCGTAGTTCCTGTGGTTTTAAAATTCCAAAAACAGACAAGATGTCCCCCTAAAGTCCCAATAAATCAGCAAGGCAGCTGCCAACTCTACCTGCTATTTTTCCATTCGAACTGTGTTAGACGCAAAACTACTGGTTTGGTTGAGATGCGTTGTGATTCAAAGAATAGCGAATTATAAAAAGCCGATTCATCAGCAAAAAAAACAACTTAGCTCAGTTCCGAACCGATGATCAATCGGTATGCCTCCAAGTATTTTTCGCTCGTTTTGTGAACTACTTCATCCGATAGCTGAGGTACTGGTGGTTGCTTATTCCAGCCAATTTCCATCAGGTAATCACGTACAAACTGCTTATCAAAACTTTGTTGTGGTCCACCAGGATTATACAAATCCTTCGGCCAAAAACGAGATGAATCTGGTGTGAATATCTCATCGATTAAAATCAGTTCTCCGTCGACCAGACCGAACTCGAATTTGGTATCACATAAGATGAGTCCAACGCTATCCGCATGCGCACTCGCGGACTGAAACAACTTGAAACTAGTTTCAATTAGTTGTTCCGCCAACTGAACTCCAATTTCGTCTTTCATCCGCTGGATAGAGATATTTTCATCATGATCACCTTGTTCAGCTTTGGTTGCAGGCGTAAAGATTAACTCAGGAAGTTTCTCTGATTCGATCAATCCTGCCGGTAGCGTTTCACCACAGACTGTTCCATCAGCCTGGTATTCCTTCCAAGCTGACCCAGCGATGTAACCCCGTACCACACATTCAATATCAATACGGTTAGCTTTTTTCCCCAACATCGATCTTCCGTTCAGCATTGGTATATCGGATTGTTGGATTCCAGGATATTCCGCTGGATTGGTAGTAATCATGTGGTTCTTGACAATTGGTTCGGTATAATCGAACCAAAATTCGGATATTCCAGTTAGCACCTGACCTTTGTAAGGTATACCATTCGGCAGAACAAAATCATAAGCGGAAATACGGTCAGTAGAGACAATTAAGAGTTTATCTTCGATCTCATATAAATCACGTACCTTGCCTTGATGCGTTGGGTCCAAGTTAGTAAGACTAGTTTCTGTAATAGTATTTTGTGTCATTGCCATTCCAAAAATTTAGTTTGATTGTAAAAATTATTTAGAAATTATAACACTTCGGCTACATTTTAGACAATGACACTGTGAGACTAATTCGGACAGAATTGATGCCTATACCTTTTTAATTGACTTTTTACTTTTTTCATTTCAAAATGGAGGCTACATTTAAGTATATTTTCTGGATCAGAATAACATGGAAAGAGAATTAATAAGCCAGTTACATTCATGCCGTCAAAAGCTTAGGGACGGAAACCTAACGGATCAGGATTTAGAGCATCTGCAATCACTTGTTACGCCCCCAACACAGATGGTTCTTTATCTTTACTCAAAATCAACTAACATGCGTTCTGGTATATCAAGCTGGGCTTTATACAATCCTATGGAACCAGACGACCCAAAACTTGCCTCACAGGATTTACCATATACGTCCGTGATCGATGCCGTCAAAGACGGTTGGAGAATTGTGCAATTCCCAATTACGAAATTACACCATTTCTCAGATGCGGATAACGATTATTTGGGTTATGAATTTATTTTAGAAAAACTTTTCTAAGTACCTAAAGGAGAGAATTATAAACCATGCAGATAAATATCCAACCAACGATGAACGATGATGCTGTCATGGACTTTATTGCTGATGGTTATGTCGTTTTGGAAAATGTAATCGCTGAACCTTTTAACCAAAAATGTATTGACTTAACCGGTGGGGGGGTGAACGATTTTGTCCAAGGAGAGAGTTTCCGGCAACAAGTTCTCCTTAATCCGCAAGTAACGGGTATCGTAAGATCTTTACTGGGCGAAAATTTTTTGATCCCAATTTCGGCGCACCACCATTTATATGAACGAGCACATACAGGACAAACATGGCATTCTGATGGTTTATCGGAATACGGCTACGGTGTCAATCATCTCCAGTGTTATTATTACCCACAAAAAGTGGAAATTGAGGATGGGCCTACCATGGTTCTTCCTGGTTCACATCATCGTCTGATTGACCGAGAGGCAATTGCACATTACGGTGACATTTTGGGCCAAGTTTTACTGACAGTTCCCGCTGGAACCGTGGTCTTAACGCATTACGGTATTTGGCACAAAGCTGGTCCAAAATTGAACGATAAACGTCGTAGTATGATCAAGTTTTCTTACTTTCGGAATACACAACCAAAACGTGATTGGAACGAAAGTGATACTAAAGAAACACCACCTTATAGAGCTAGAGGTCGGCATCCATATGTAACTGAAGTTGAATCCTACCGCAGCAGTAGAAGACGCCAACTGACATGGAACTGGCTTTGTGGTATAGAAACACCAGAGGATGTATCTCATGGTGCTAAACTTTTTATCAGTGCTAAACCGCTTAACGAAATCAAAGAGCAGAAGGCCTAATCCTCAGAATAAAATTGGGTAAGGAGATCACATGACATTTGGTACAGGTAAATACTCTTATGAAGTTGAAGAAGGATGGTTGACACAATCTGATAATCAGGAAATGGGATGGATCCCAGCAGTAGCATGTGACTCAAAAGATAATGTTTATGTTTATTCCCGCAGTAACCAACCCCTTGTTGTTTACGATCGACAGGGAAACATACAGAGAGCATGGGGAGAAGGTATTCTTGAACCCAAAACGGCGCATGGTATTTTTATCGACCTTAATGACAATATTTATTGTGCCGATGCCAGCACACATTGCGTTCATAAGTTCGATTCTACAGGTCAACTGGTGATGACTCTGGGAACACCAGGACAAACCGGTATGAATGATGGAGATCCTTTCAATTTAGCAACTGACATCGATGTAGCTTCTAATGGTGACATATTTGTTTCCGATGGATATGGTAATGCTCGCGTTCACCGTTACTCAGCTGATGGCGAACTGATATTATCATGGGGCGAAAGAGGTAATGGTCCAGGTCAATTCAGTATTTCGCACTGTGTACGAATTGACAAGGATGATCGCGTTTGGGTTTGCGATCGTGAAAACAACCGCATCCAGATTTTCGATTTAGACGGGAATTTCTTGACTGAATGGACAGGTCTGTTACGTCCAAACACAGTCTATTTTGACAAGGAAGATGATGTCATCTATATTGCTGAACTGACCCACCAATTGAGCATTTATTCCCTGGAACAAGAATTGATTACCCAATGGGGTGGAGCAAAATCGAGTGACCAACCAGGAGAATTTATTGGTGGTCCACATGGACTCTGGGTCGATTCACATGGGGACATTTACGTTGGTGAAGTTGAATTAGGAGAAAGAAGCAGGATCCAAAAATTCGTCCGTCAGACTTAGATACTGTCAAGCTACAATATCTTTTACCAAGTTCCCATGTACATCAGTTAAACGGAAATGTCGACCTTGATATTTAAAAGTTAGTTGTTCGTGATCAATTCCTAACAAGTGAAACAGGGTCGCTTGGAAATCATGCACATGAACCGGATTCTGGGCGATATTATACCCGTAAGGATCGGTTTCCCCGTAGGTTATCCCCGGCTTGATTCCGCCGCCAGCCAACCAAACTGTAAAACACCGCGGATGGTGATCGCGCCCATAGTCAGTGTTTGTTAGCTTTCCTTGGCAATAGCTTGTACGCCCGAATTCCCCTCCCCAGATAACCAGTGTGTCTTCAAGCATCCCACGCTGTTTCAGGTCAGCAACCAAAGCGGCGGAAGCTTGGTCTGTTTCTTTACACTGTTGACGAATACCATTAGGTAGACCACCATGTTGATCCCAGCCTTGGTGATAAAGTTGGATAAAACGCACGTCCCGTTCGACTAATCTTCGGGCAAGAAGACAATTGGCGGCAAATGTACCTGGTGTTCGTGAATCAGCGCCATACATGTCAAAAATATAATCTGGTTCTCCAGAGAGATCCATCACTTCCGGGACAGAGGTTTGCATACGATAAGCCATTTCGTATTGGGCCATCCGAGTTTGAATTTCTGGGTCAACTTCTCGGTCATACTGCAGTTGATGTAAATCATGGAGACGATCCAGCATTAAACGACGACAAGCTGGTGATACTCCATCAGGGTTGGTTAGATAAAGCACAGGATCATTACCAGACCTAAACTGAACTCCTTGGAATTTTGATGGCAGGAATCCACTTCCCCAGAGTCGGGAATAGAGTGGTTGCCCACCTTTGTCTTTGGTAACAAGCACACAGAAATCCGGCAAATTTTTGTTCATGCTTCCCAGCCCATAACTTATCCACGCTCCCATTGAAGGTCGGCCGGAAATCTGTGAACCAGTTTGAAAGAAAGTAATAGCAGGATCATGGTTAATCGCTTCAGTATGCATCGATTTGATAAAACAAAGTTCATCTGCAATTTCGGCTGTATGAGGAAGCAAATCGCTGATCCAAGCACCAGATTGTCCATGTTGTTTAAACTTAAAAGCTGTACCTGCCAGTGGAAGTGTCGCTTGATTAGCTGACATACCCGTTAATCTTTGACCTTTTCGAACCGAATCAGGCAACTCTTCCGCCTGCTGTTGATTCAATAACGGTTTGTAATCAAATAGATCTATCTGTGACGGTCCCCCGCTTTGAAACAGATAAATGATACGCTTAGCTTTGGGCACGAAATGCTGTATGCTACTAGCAACCTGACCAGTGATCTTTTTAGTAGCAGCGTTTGTCTGAGCACCAGGCAGGAGTTGAGATAAAGCGAGGCTGCCTAGCCCAATCCCTGTTTTGGACAAAAACGCTCTTCGGGTCGTTTTAATAGGGTCTAGCATAACCTTTTCCTTTCTAGGTAATTTCCTAGTTTTAAATATAGGCAGTAATTCAGGGTAAATTTAAACAGCTACTATTATAGCATGAATCCAGCTAAATCAAAGTAAGGATTCAATTGCAAACTAAATTCTTTTGCTCAAGAATAATGTTAAGTTTTTAATTGGACAGGTGCTTCCAATTCAGCGCTTTTTAAGATGGCTTCCATCATTTGTTGAACAACAAGTCCATGTTGGAGTGGGGCTTTGCAGGTAACACCATCCAAAATACATTCAATAAAATGTGATGCCACCCGTTCAAATGGTAACGATTGTTTTTCAACCTCAGGTGTTAGATCCTGAGGCTCATTATCTGCCATACAGTAGATGGTAAGTGGATTGGTTTTTGCTCCTGCTTCTGTTCCAAAGAGTTCAATTTGGAGTTCATTAGGATGGTGTGCAGCCCAGAAACTCTCGATTTGAATGCTAACTCCATCTTCACACATAATAAAACCAGTACCATAATCATCGGCTACAAATTGTTCATAAACAGCTTTTTCAGGAGAACGACCGTTATATCCAAGCCCACGAGGCCCAAACTTAGCTCCGGCTGTCCCTAAGGCATAAATTGGTTTTGGAGTACCCAAAAGCCACCACGAAGCGTCAAGAACGTGAACCCCCATATCCCGAAATGCACCACCACCGGCTTGAATAAAATTCATGCGCAGCTGATCTTTTCCACGCCAAATTGGTATACCGTTTCTGCGAAAACTTCGCGCTTTAGCATAATAGAGCTCTCCAAAATAGCCATCTTGATCCAATTGACCAAGATGTTGACAAGCATCACCAAATCGATGCCCCAAAGACATCATGTTGACAACACCACTGGACTCTGCTTCTTCGACCAATTTTTGGGCTGCTTCTTCAGAATCTGCTAGTGGCTTTGTTGTCATCACATGTTTGCCACTGCGGACAACCTCTAGACCAACCGGCACATGCCATTGATTCGGTGTACCTACAAAGACTGCATCTATGTCAGAATCTTGACACATTATTTTGTAATCAGTGTAATACTTAACTGGATTTGGTAGGTCTAAGGCAAAATCTTTCATTCTGTCCTCATCCAAATCGCAGAGAGCAACAATTTCACCACGCGGATTAGCAGACAACGCTTTTCCATTAGGTCTACCGATTCCCATGCCGACAATTGCAACTCTGACTCTGTCCATTTTATTCAGACCGTGTTTTTTTGATAGTGAATAATGTAGGCATGATTTTCAGATACAGTGTTCATGGAATGCTAGCGAGTAGATCTTTGACGTATCGTATAGTGTTACGAATCCCAGTTGTTGGATCAAGGTCAGGTTCTTTAGGAACAGACCTTTCAATACACAATGGCCCTTCATAACCTGAATCTTTGAGAATTTCGAGGCTTGTCCTCAAATTGTACGATTTCATGTTTCCATTTGCTTGACGATCCCATGACTGCAGGCCATCCAAACTATGGTTAAATACTTTTACATGACATGAAAACGCACGAGGTGCCAAAACCCTCATTCCTTCCTCCGAATCGTCGGGTAAGAAATTCGCTGTATCAGGACAAGTTCCAAACCAATCCGAATCAAGACATGCTAAGATTGAAGACAATCCATTAGAATGAGCAGACAGCCCACCATGATTTTCCATCAGCAGTTTAACTCCAACTTGTTGCCCAACATCAGTTAGCTCTTGATAGCCATCAACTACACGACTAAGAGCGTCAGAGTCATCAGCATGTCCTGTGTTGATTCGGATAGCGGGCGAATTGATGGCAGATGCAACATAAAACCACTGTTTCAAGCTTTCAATGTCAGTCCGTCGAATTGAAGGGTCAGTACCAGCCAAGTTTCCCATATCTACCGCAATATTTCTTACGGAAAGATCTTGATCTTCCAAAGCTTGGCGCAAATCGTTGATATATCGTGCCTCTTGACTATTGAAGAATGCTGAACAGAGTTCGACCGTTTTAATGCCATGAGAAGCACAAGTGGCAGGAAACTCTAGAAGTGTAAGCGTTTTTTCATGAAGAATTTGATGCGAATAAAGCCAACCGGCAATCCCGATCTCATTTTGCATTCCATCTTCCTTTCAGAAATGATTAAGGAATCAGTTAACGTTTAGTGATTGTGTCATCAAAGTTCAACATAGTACTAGCCACAGTTGTTGCTGTAGCAACTTGAGTGGAAGGAAGAGATGGATCACGTTCTTTTTCACCAATGGCTAACAACTTTTCGGCTTGATCCGGATCTGCCTCAAAAATCCTCTGTTGTTCCTGGTAAAGTTTTTGTAGTATCTCAATCTCTTTTTCAGTTGGATGGCGCCCAGTAGTTAAACGAAAAACAAACTGAATCTGTTCTAGTACAGTGTCACCACCCTCTTTCAGCATCCGTTGACCTAAAAAGAGCGATGCCTCAACGAATTGAGTGTCGTTTAGAAGCAAGAGTGCCTGCATAGGTGTGTTGGTTTCTCTTCGTTTAACAACACAGACATCACGTTTCGCTGCATCAAAAATCATCATTGAAGGTGGAGGTGAGGTTCGTTTCCAAAAAGTATACAAGCTTCTGCGATAAAGTCCCTCTCCTTTATCATGTTCGTATGTCCTACCTGATTTTTCTTTCCATAATCCTGCAGGTTGATAGGGTTTTACACTGGATCCACCAACTTTATTGACCAGCAGCCCACTTACATATAACGCATTATCTCGGATCATTTCAGCAGTTAGACGGGCTTTAGGCCCACGTGCCAATAAGCGATTCGCCGGATCTTTTTCTAATAGTTCTAGTGAAGGAACAGACGATTGACGATAGGTAGCTGACATAACAATCAACTTTATCATTTCTTTTTGATTCCAACCAGAATCGATGAATCTCTTTGCTAGCCAGTCCAATAACAGTGGATGTGATGGTCGTTCACCTTGACTACCAAAATCTTCAGGAGTAGAAACAATTCCTTTATTGAAGAACATTTGCCAGTAACGATTGACAGCCACACGTGCAGTCAGAGGGTTTTTAGGATTTGTCAACCAGTTGGCAAGCCCTAAACGGTTCTTTGGAGCCTCCTGTGTAAAAGGAAGAATGCTGGCTGGAGTGTCCGGAAAAACTTGTTCTCCACGATCATCATAGGCACCACGTTTCAGTACATAAGTCGAACGCCGTTTTGATAATTCGATCATGGTCATAATCTCTGAGACAGGGTCGAGAGCCTTGTTATATTCATCTCTGGATTTCATCAACTCAGCTAATTGGTTCTGGTAAACTTCATCATGATTGGCCAGATAATACTGATAATAATCCTCCGGCCTTTCTTGGTTGTGAATTCGATCTTTCAAAATCATGTCCAATGTCTTTTGGCTCGGAAGGCAAGTAATTTCAATAGGTGTTAGACAACGATCAAAAACCTGAAATTCGTCAACCGTGCCATTTTTAAACCCTCGGTCTCGAAACCGCTGACCAATGGTTAAATGATTTTCTCCACCACCAATAATGGTCTTGTACAGGTTATCTCTTACAATTTGAGTATCAGCAACCATACCATCCAGATAGAGCCGGAGACCATTGCCACGACTAGATCCATCATAAGTAACAACTACGTGGATCCAAGTGCTTGTAGGTATCTGTTGCTTCGTACGAACCCTAATGGCGTTTCCTGGCCAAAAATGGATCAAAGATGCACTTAGTTTACCGTCTTCAATTAGCAATTGGTACCCACGACTGCCAGCATCTGTCCACGAACGGGACCGATGGAAAACTACTGACCTATCCTTGTAGTCTGGTGTTTGCATCCATAGGGCAATGGAGAATGGATTGGCACGGTCAAAAACACCAACATCTTTGAAAACAACGCTATTCTCACCACTGAGTTGTAACCCTTTTCCATGACGACCTGAAACGACCTTCGGATTATCATGGATCGTACCTGATTTCTCTGAATCAGCACGGTTAGGTACATTAGTTTCTACAATATCATCAAAGGAAAAATCACCTATGAGTCCTTGGATTTCTGCTGTTTCTGGAAGATTCTGTGTCCATTCGCTAAATGCACTTTTCCTTTGGGAAACTAAGCTTTCAAGCCTTTTTTCTGCTTCGATTACCTGTTGCTCTAATTCGGTTAATTTGCTTTCTGCTTCGGAATCAGTCAGTAAAAGCGTTGGGGTTGGAACCGCATCTGTGAAATGAGAATAGAGACCGCTTTCATCAATATTATTAAAGAAAGCTGAGAGACTATAATAATCCTTTTGAGAAATTGGATCATATTTATGGTTATGACACTGAGCACATTCAACTGTCAACCCAAGAAAAGATGTCCCAAAAGTATGTGTCCGGTCAGAAACATATTCGACGCGATATTCTTCTTCAACACTTCCACCTTCGTTTGTTTGGCGATGAAGACGATTAAAGGCTGTGGCTAATTGTTGCTCGCGGGTCGGTTCAGGTAACAAATCACCGGCTAATTGCCAAGTGACAAATTGATCGTAAGGGAGATTAGTATTAAAGGCTTTAATCACCCAATCTCTCCATGGCGACATATCCCGATGAACGTCACTCTGGTATCCATAGGAATCAGCATAGCGCGAAAGGTCTAGCCAAATTGAAGCCATTCTTTCCCCAAAATGAGGTGACGCTAACAGACGATCAACCAAATTTTCGTAAGCAAGTGTAGATTTATCAGCCAGAAAAGCATCGATTTCCTCTACTGTTGGCGGAAGACCAGTAATATCAAAATTTAACCTTCGGATTAACCGTTCTTTACTGGCTTCAGCAGAAGGTTGAAGACTTTCTTTTTTGAGACGTTCTAACACAAACTGATCGAGCTGGTTTTTCGGCCAAGCATTATTCTTGAGTTCCGGAACAGGAACATCTTTGATTGGAGTTAAAGACCAGTGTTTTTGGTATTCAGCACCTTCTTCAATCCATTGTTTAATTAGTGCTATCGCTTCCTGATCCAGAGGTCGCTTGAAATCGGGACGTGGCATGACATGAGCAGGATCAGTCGAAATGATGCGCTGATAAAGTTCGCTTTGTTCCGGATGGTTAGGATTGATGATAGAAACACCATTCCGTTGCTCAAATAAACTATCCATTTTGTCCAACCGAAGATTCGCTTTTCTCGCATTTTTATCTGGTCCATGACACGCATAACAACGATCAGAGAAGATAGGACGGATCTGACGATCGAAGTCAATCTTTGCAGCACTCCATCCAGCAAACAGAATAGACAGCATTAACCAATTCAAGGCTTTTTTGAATAATAATTTGTTCAATTTTTCCGTTCTCTATTTTTTTGTATGTTCTTTCTTAATAGCAAGAAAATCAATCTATCTTAAGAACATTAGGATACATTTTTCCAGTCAAAAGGAAATAAATTGAGATCCCTAAATGGAGGGTCAATTTAATGCATTTAAAATTAGTTGTCAAGGTTTTATACCTGAATTTATATAAACACAGAATTAACCAATAGATCTCCAGTTAATGATTAGTATAAATTTAGTAGTTATCAATTCAACGACCACGATTGAGATATTCCGACAAAACTTTCTTCGCTATTGGACTATCTATTTTCTTGAGTGCGTGAGCCGCGGACCAACGCATCTGGCTATCTTGATGACTTAGTATTTCTTGCAGTATTGGCACCGCATCCTCCCCAATACTTCCTAATGCTGAAATAATGCCACGACAAACTTCAGCGTTGTTATAATACAATGCTTGCTGTAACTCAGGTATGGCCACTTTTCCAAATCGACCTAGAACATCTATCACACGAAGTTGCATAATCCTATCTTTATTTTCAAGAGTATCAATAAGCTGAGGTACTGAGGGGGAGCCAATCAAGACCAATGACTTAACTGCATTATGACGAACTCCTTCATGATCATCCAGTAAACTCTGAATCAGCATTGGGATAGCAGCTTGAGCTGGCAGGCCAATTTGTCCCAGTGCGTGGGCGGCTCCTAAACGAATCCACTCATCTTCATCTGACAACATCGGAATTAAACTGGACACTCCAACCTCAGCCTTAATTTGTCCGAGTGCGTGGACGGCACTTAGACGAACCTCAGTATTCGGATCATTTAAGGTTCGAATAAGATTTGGTATTGCCATTTTAGCGGCTTGGCCAATACCACCCAACCCATAAGCAGCATTTGTTCGAATTGCTTGATCAGAATGGAATAACAGCTCATTTAGCCTGGGTACCGCATTTTTCGCTGCTTGACCAATACCACCTAAAGCATAAGCGGAAAGTCCGCAAATTAATTGGTCTGGATCATCCAGCAACTCTATCAGATTAGGCACTGCAACTTCCGCAGAAGCTCCAATTTGCCCTAATGCAAGTGTTGCACTTAACCTCAATTTCTGATCTTTGCTCGACAACGTTTGAACAAGTACAGAGATGGCCGTCTCCCCAATTTGTTCCAGTGTCTGTACCGCTTTTTTCCTGAGAGTAGGATCTGTCTGCGACATTTCTTCAAGTAACGCCAAGCATGCAGGAGGTCCTATTCCTTTCAATGCTACGAGAGTAGCCGTCGTAACTTTTGGATCGTTACTGTTACGTGTGTAGATTAATTTGGGAAGTATTTCAAGAACAGCAGCTTCAGCTTCAAGCGACTTGATTTGACTTAAGGCATACGCTCCCGTTGCTTGTGCCAAATCATCTCCTTGCATAAACTGAATTAGGGCAGGAACAACCATTTCAACCGGTTGACCAATTCTGCCTAAGGCTACTGCGGAATTGGCTCTAATTTCCTCTCGGTCATCTTTGAGTGCTTGGATTAAGATTGGTGTTACATTCTGAGCGACTGCCCCCATTGCGCCAACAGCAACAATCGTTGCTGCACGAACCCTAAGATAGCTGTCATCCGAACTGTGATTGACAAGAGTATTGATAAATTGGGGCAGGATTCGCAATACCGCGGATTTGGCTTGTGCTGTTCCTACTTGACTTAAGGTGTATGCACTAGCCGCGCGAACTAATCCATCTTTATCCTCTAATGCTTGAATTAGAGTAGGAACAGCAACGACAGCAACAGGCGGATCAATGCGGCTAAGGGCATAAGTAGCATCAAGGCGGGCTTGGATACTTTTTGATTTAAGTTGTTGAACCAATCTCCCAATTAAAGGATTTTCAACGTTGGTGACAGAATTCTGACTTTGAGAGACAAGGGGAAAACTTAACCGTAGAAGGGCCAAAACCAGCATCATCAACCACACAGTATGTTTGGCCGTTTTCACAATTTAGCTTTCTTGGATATTTGCTTCCTTAACATTGATGAATTTCTACCATTTCTTCAATGTTAAATCAAAAAACAATGAGGAGAGTATGATCTAATACAAAAAACTTCCCGTTAAGTTACAACACTCACAAAGTGACGAAAGTTTTCCTTAATTGTAGTCAGATATCCACCATCGAACTCAACAATATTCAGTGGATTTGTGTATGTTGTAAGGATCTTGGCTGGTTTTGAGCATTTAATTTGTTCTGGTAAGAATACCTGTAGTCCTGATAGTAATTGTGGCGAAGATCCTTTATCGTATAAATCTTCACCACAATCTAGCCAGTTAAGAAAAGACCTATTTCTTAAGGTGTGCCCATGTAGTTGCCAGTTTACCTTTGGGGTCAACGGCAAAATAGACTCCATTTTCCATATCGGACTTGATTTCATCCAAATCTAGCGCTCGATCGTAAACTGCCACTTCGTCAATTTTACCGAACATTGATGGCAATCCGGTTTGTGCTTGACCGACATGAAACGCAACGTCTTGGCTGGCAATTTCCCCTCCACCCGCCACAGACGTATCAAGTTTACCGTCTATATATTGCTTTATATCCTTTCCATCATAGGTAGCAACCACATGATGCCATTCTTCTAATTTAGGCTCAATTTTCTGTTGGTCTCGTGTTCCTTTCCAGCCAGGCAGACCAATCCAGGTTTCAATTTTTGCAGCGTTACCGAAACCGCTCCATTGCATACAGTATCCACCTGCGTTACCAGCTGTTCTTAGGCCTATTACATTAGAATCATTTTGATTCTCAAGAGGAAAAATCCAAGCTGCCATGGTGACTTCCTTGGTAATATCAAGTTCCTTAGTAGCGTCGACGACAATCTTACAATTCGCATCTGACATTTCAACAGCACCACCGAATTTCCCATCTTTAACAAGTTTGGCTTTCCCCATTAATAGACCTTTGAGCCCACTTTGACTCTGATCCTCCACCTTATCTCCTGCACCGTCATCAAAGGTGAAATACAGTTTTAGTGCAGGATCGTCATTCAGCGCTTGTGCTAATGGCACAATGCTGGTTAGCAGAACCAATAATATTAAACTTAATATGAATTGGTATTTCATGTTTTCCTCTCTTTTTATCTTAGTGTTTTTGAGTTTGAATCATCTACTTGGTTTTAAGATTGGCCCATGTTGCTGCCAGTTTACTGGTGGGATCAACTGCAGTTGTGCCAACTAAGACTTTTTTCATGTCAGTTTTGACTTCATCTTGGGTTAGTGCACGTTCATAAATCGCCACTTCGTCAATTTTACCGATCATTGATGGTAGTCCTGTCTGCGCTTTACCAATATGAAATTCAACTTTCTGGCTGGCAATTTTTGCTGCAAATTCCTTAGTTGCATCCAGTTCCCCATTTACATACTGCCGAATAAACTTTCCGTCGTAAGTAACAGCTATATGATGCCACTGGTTCAATTTAGGTTCAATTTTCTGGGCATTCCGTGTGCCTTGCCAACCTGGTAGACCAATCCAGGTTTCTACCTTGGAGTTTTTACCAAAACCGCTCCACTGTATGCAATATCCACCTGCGTTTGCAGCCGTTCTTCGTCCTAAGATACTGGAGTCATTTTGTTTTTCGATAGGAAAAATCCAAGCTTCCATTGTAATCGCCTCAGTAATATCCAAATGAGAAACCGCGGGAACTATAACCTGACTGTCTGTGTCTTCAAGCAGAACCGCACCACCATATTTCCCATCCTTGACGAATTTAGCTTTCCCTTTCAGTGTTCCTTTAATTTTATTTTCACTTTCACCTGTAGCTTCTGTGCCTTTACCTTCATCGAAAGTAAAATATAACATCAAAGCTGGATCATTAAGTGCTTGAGTTAATGGAGCAATGCTAGTTAGCAGAATCAACAATATTAAACTTAACATAAATTGGTATTTCATACTCTGTATCCTCCAAAATTTCTCTTTAATTTGAATGCTTCTAGACTTTAAAGTGCTTAAACATATATTATACAATAATTTTAAGACTAATCTTTAAAAATTTCTCGTTTTTTAAATCCCGAAAATCAAAACAGTTTATGTCAGGAAAATTTATAGTGAACATCTCACAGGTTACGTATTATTTGTTTCTCTTTTGCTTCTGTCTATGGAGTTTTGATGTGAAGGCAAAATCATTTTCAATCACAGAAAAAGAAATAGATCTAATTGGCAAGAAAATATTCATCAATGAATGTGCAGGAAAGATTGAAAACCTGACATCTTGGAATGTAGGCACGGATTTTGCCTCACTGGGTATTGGTCATTTCATATGGTATCCATCGGGCAAGGAAAAACCTTTTGACGAAAAATTTCCTGATTTTTTGCTTTTCCTAGAACACCGTGGGATGGAATTACCAATGTGGTTAAAAGACCCAGCAAAGAGAGAATGCCCATGGAAATCGCGTAAAGAATTCATGCAAAATCTACAAAGCCCAAAAATGAAATCTATGCGAAAGCTATTGACTGATACGATCACATTACAAGCCCAGTTTATGGTTGAAAGGTTACAAACCGTTTTACCCAAGATATTAGAAAGCACATCAAATCCACATCCTATTAAACGGCATTTTCTCCGTGTAGCGAAATCTCCTATGGGATTGTATGCATTAACAGATTACGTCAATTTCAAAGGGGAAGGTATTTTACACAGTGAACGTTACAATGAAGAAGGCTGGGGATTGTTACAGGTACTGGAACTGATGGTAGAAGGACCAAATAGTAATGAACCAATGCACGAATTTGTCACATGCGCTGCACGCGTATTGACCCGAAGAGTTGAAAACGCACCTCAAGAGAGGTCCTGGTTACCGGGCTGGAAAAACCGTCTTCAGACTTACGTTTCAGATCTTTAAATTCCTGATATAACACCACGATTTTCCTGTTACGTTATTTCTTTTGGACGCCACAAATTCTGTAGTTGACCTTCCACTTCACCTGTCAATTGATTCCATTGGTCAATAGGCAACAAAACGTGAGCAATAGCTGCGGTTGGCATAAGTTCCATACTTCCCGTCAGAACTGCAACTAAGGCTTCCAGTCCAGGATTATGACCGATTACCATAATTCTTTCATAATCCTGACTGATTTCCTTTAGGACGGTGATATATGTTTCTGGTCTGGCATGGTAAAAGACGTTTTCTAGGGATATTTTCTCTTTATACCCAACAGCTTTGGCAAATAATTTAGCTGTTTTTTTTGCACGTTTGGCAGTTGAACTGATAATAAGATCAGGAACCAACTCCTGTTGGCGTAAAAAATCCCCCATACGGGGAGCATCCCGTTTGCCACGTTTGTTAAGTGGCCGATCATAATCAGATAAATCCAAGTTATCCCAACTTGACTTGGCATGGCGCAGAATCAGAAGCGTTTTCACTGTTAACTTACCCTAAATTCTTCAACTAGAGTTGCTTGGAACTCACAGAATATTTGATATTCTAGTTTTGATGATTGCCACAAAATAGCATAATAGGTTGAGATAAACAAGTGTAGAGTTTCCTTACAAGCCTTCTCTTGACAGTCTAAATGTTGCGATGCTATGATTGATATTCTTAGTAAAAAGGGGAGCTTTTAGTTATGAACGATTTAGCTCAGGTGGCCATAGATACCGCTCGCCGCTTAGGAGCAGAATACGCCGATATTCGTATTGCAGAATATAAACGTCAATTACTTAATACTGAAGATGAACGTGTGAATAACATCACCGACAATGAGAATATTGGGTTTGGAGTGCGTGTTCTGGCCAAAGGAGCTTGGGGATTCGCTGGAAGTAGTGAGATCAACCGTGAGGAAATCCAACGAATTACCAAACTGGCCATAAATATCGCTAACGCTAGTGCAACGACTCTCCGAAAACCAATACGTCTAACACCTGAACCTGCGCATCAAGAAACATTTACCACACCATATCAAATTGATCCTTTCTCAGTAGGAATTGATCAGAAAATCGGTCTGCTATTGGAAATCAACCGTTCGCTTTTGAAACATAAAGGGGTCCAAAAAGCTGAAGCATTAATGGATTTGCGGAAAGTAGATCGTTTTTTTGCTAATACTGAAGGTTCCATTTTGCAGAGTTTGGTATTTACTACTTCCGCAAAATATCAAGCAACTGCTGTAGGTAAAGGAGATGCCAAAAGTCGGACCTATGCACCTCCACCACGTACGATGGGCTACGAAAATATTGATGCTGACGATTTGCTGGCAAATACTGATAGAGTTGCACAGCAGGCTATAGAACACCTACAGGCAACTGATTGTCCTGTGGGTAAAAAGGACCTTATTTTGGATCCGCTTAACTTGGCGCTGACAATACATGAATCAGTTGGTCATGCGACAGAGCTGGACCGGGTTCTTGGATATGAAGAGAGTCTGGCTGGTCGCAGTTTTGCTGTCCCTAATCTATTGAACCAATTAGAATATGGTTCTCCTATTGTGAACTTTGTGGCTGACAACACTCTTACACATGGTTTAGCAACTCATGGTTTTGATGATGATGGTGTTCCCGGACAAAGATGGAACATCGTCAAGGATGGTCTGTTTGTAGGTTACGGTACCAGTCGAGAAGTCGCAGGTAAAATCAATCTGGATCGCAGCAATGGAACATGCCGTGCTTCTCATTGGAGTGGTATTCCTATTGTACGAATTCCTAATTTAAGCTTAGAAGCCGGGCAGGAACAAATATCGCTAGATCAACTAATTAATGATACTAAAGATGGAATTTATATTGAGGGAATGGGAAGTTTTAGTATTGATCAAATGCGTTGTAATTTCCAATTTGGTGGTGACGCTTTTTGGGAAGTTAAAAACGGTCGAATTACTAGGATGCTGAAAAATGTGACTTACCAATCCATGACAACAGAATTCTGGAATGCTTGTGATGCTATTTGTGACCAACGTTTCTGGATCCCAAACGGTGTTCTAAATTGCGGGAAAGGAGATCCAATGCAAATATCTCAAATGACTCATGGGGCTGCTCCCGCTCGTTTCCAAGCAATAAGCGTTGGAGCAACGCAATGAATTATCCCACAAATAATTAAAATTATCAAGGAAGCATAATGGAACGCCAACAGGCCGAACATATTTTATCTCAGACACTATCTTTCAAACAATCGGATCATCTCGAACTGTCACTTCATGGGGGAATTGAAGCTAACACCAGATTTGCCAATAACACTATTACGCAAAACACTGTTCAAAAAAACATAACGCTCCATGTCTCAGCCGCTTTTGGCCAAAAAGTTGGTCATGCTAGCACTAACCGGTTAGATCAGGATTCTCTTCGGGAAGTTGTTAATCGAGCAGAACAGATCGCCTTACACTCTGAACCAGACACCGAATATTTATCTCCTGTAACTCCTAGCAAATACATGGAAATTTCGGCATATGACGATGTAACAGCCAAAACGTCTCCTCAAGTCCGAGCCGAAGTAGTGAAAGATGCTATTAAGTTCTGCGAACAACAAAAATTACAACTTGCAGGTCATTTTGCCACCGGATACGAATTCGATGCTATCGCAAATTCCGAGGGAATAGTTGGGTATCATCGCCATAGTACTGCTAATTATACTAATACGATTATGACCTCCAGTAGTTCAGGCTGGGCAGAATCAGTAGGTGAAACTTTAGATCAGATTACCCCCAAGGAAACTGTCGAAATCGCTTGTCAGAAAGCGTTAACTGGTCAATTGCCCAAGGAAATACCAGCAGGAAAATATATGGTTGTGATGACACCCTCAGCTGTTGCTGGATTATTAAATTATATGTTTTACAGCATGGATGCTAAAGCTGCTGATGAGGGCCGAAGTGCTTTTTCTGGGTTGGAAGGCAAGAAAATTGCTAATGATGAAGTGCAAATCTACAGTCACCCTCAGCATCCTGCATGCCCAGCTTCTCCTTTTTTCAATAATGGTCTTCCTACTACGAATGTCTATTGGATCAGAGAAGGTACTTTAGAAAACCTGGCTTACAACCGTTACTGGGCTCAACATACTGGTCATGCTTACACAGGATCTCCAACAAATTTCATTATGGATGGTACGAATGCTTCTCTGGATACTTTGATCGCATCTGTGGATCAAGGGTTACTCATTACTCGATTTTGGTATATCCGATATGTTGATCCAATGAAATTATTACTTACCGGTATGACTCGTGATGGATTATTCTGGATTGAAAATGGGACCGTCCAGTATGGTGCTAAAAATCTGCGATTCAACGAGAGTCCACTTAATGTGATAAACAATATAGAAATGTTTGGAGAGCCCAAACGTGTTGGCGGCTCTTCTCATGTACCTTCCCTCAAAATTAGGGATTTCACCTTTACCAGCGGAACAAGTTTTTAATCTTAAATTCATTTTCATCTTGAGAAGGAACAGCTAATGCTACCCCTTTCATTATTGGTTACAGCTGTAGGAACATCTGAATCGAACTCACTGGAAATCAATGAGTGGCTCGAAAAATCGGTTGCTCCCCCAGACCAAATAAGGACAGAAATCAGTGAATATATTCAGCAACTGATTCCTTCGTTTAATGTGCCGGATCGAACAGCCTGGGAACATCAAGCTTCAGCTTTAAGACAGGAAATTCTGGATAAAGTTGTCTTTCGTGGAGTGCCACAAGAATGGATTGACTGGAAAGCTGAAACCGTTTGGGAAGACACTTTGACAGTTGGTCCAGGATATCAGATCCGAAAATTACGTTACCACGCTCTCCCAGATTTGTGGATCCCCGCGTTATTGTATGAACCAATTCAAACTCAATCAAAGATACCGGCAATTCTCAATGTCAATGGACATGTTGGTCCACCCGGGAAGTCCACTGATTACGAACAGCTGCGGTGTATTAACCTGGCGAAAAAAGGCGTCTTAGCTTTACATCCTGAATGGTTCTATTTTGGTGAGCTAGCCGGTGAGGATTACAAGCATAACCGTATGGCCTATCTGGATTTGTGTGGAATAAGTGGACTTTCAACCTTTTACTTGGCAATGCGAGGAGGGCTGGATGTTTTGTATGATTATGCGTCGACGGATCCGAACCGCGTGGGCATGACAGGATTATCTGGGGGGGGATGGCAAACCATTATACTAAGTGCCTTAGACGAAAGAATATCACTTTCTGTTCCCAATGCAGGTTATATTGATTTAAAAAACCGTATCGATTACCGCTCTGATATTGGGGACTTAGAACAAAACCCCACTGATTTAGTATCGATTGCTGATTACACCTATTTGACAGGAATGTTGGCTCCCCGCCCCACCCTATTGCTCTATAACCAAAAAGATGACTGCTGTTTTGTAGCAGAACGGGCGGAATCAGCTGTATATCACCCTGTAATTCCGTTTTTCCAACTCTTTGAAAAGACAACCGATTTTGTTTATTATGAGAACAAAGATCCTGGTACCCACAACTATGATCTCGATAATCGAGAACAATTCTATCGTTTTATAAAAAAACACTACACCTTACTTGACTCAACTGAGGCGGAAATCCCGTCCGAGGCTGAATTGCTAACTGCTGAACAACTTACAGTTGGTTTGCCAGACGGAAACGCAAATTTCTTTACACTTGCCAGTTCCTATCTGGAATCGTTACCAAAATATCCGGCACCAATGACCAACGATGCGGAACAAGAACAGTGGGAAAAATCTGCTCGATCAAGACTTCAAAAGATTCTACGCCTCTCATCTCTAGCCGATGATGGAACTACAACAGACCAACTTTTGGAACAAGAATCCAAAAATTCAGTAAAAATTGAACGATATCAACTGAGGACTGCAGACCAATTGACTTTGCCTCTAATGGTTTTTTATCCGGATCAGTTACAACATCAAAACATTGTGATTGCACTCGCTGATGGAGGACAAACTCAGATGGAGGATTGGATTCATAAGGAAATTTCACTTGGTAACACAGTAATTACAGTCGATCTTCTATTTATGGGCGAATCAGTTCCAGCAGGAATTTCGCCGTGGCAATACGCTATGCTAATTGCTACAGTAGGGAAAAGACCACTGGGAATTCAGGTTCGTCAACTTCAACTTCTTGTTGAATGGGCCTGCCAGAAATATCAAGTTCCTCAAATTTCACTACAGAGCCAAGGGTGGAATTCGGGAATTGTTGTGCTGGCTGCTAGCGGTTTAAGTCCCGGCAGGATAAAGAAAATAAATGCAGCTGAAGCACTTTTAGACCTAAAAGTACTAATTAATCAACATCTCGATTATGAAGATTATCCTGCTTTATTTTGCTTCGGGTTACTGGAAGAATTTAATGTTTCTGAACTGATGGCTTTGTCCAGTCAGGTGGAAATCCAATATGAACATTAAGCACTCTCAATTTAAAAAATAGCGAATAGGAAAAAGCAAGGTGGGAATCTCTACTGAGCAACAACAGCAATTGGATGAACTAGGTTATACGGTTATTCCTGATGTGCTATCAGAAACTGAAATAATGGTTTACCGGAAGCGGTTATTGAAATTAGCCAAACTGGAACAAGAAGATAAAACAGCTAATATGCACACAGAAAACAAGGGCCAATTAGTCCGATGGTTAGTAAATAAAGGCGAACTATTTGAAAAATTGGTTGCCCATCCCAAAGTTGTTCCTTATTTCGAATATATGCTTGGACCAGATTACATCCTAAGCACTTTAACTTCAAACATCATTTCCCCTGAAGCCAAAGATGGTCCTTACCACATCGATAACGCGTTAGGACAGATGCCGGAACCTCTTCCAAGTTTTCCTATGTTTGTCAATTCTTTGTGGCTTCTAAATGACTTCACCCCGGAAAATGGGGGGACTCGTTTTGTTCCAGCTAGCCATCGGCGGTTGAAAAAACCTTCTCCGAATTTAATATA
Source organism: Candidatus Poribacteria bacterium (assembly GCA_002709695.1). Lineage (GTDB taxonomy): Bacteria > Poribacteria > WGA-4E > WGA-4E > UBA9662 > UBA9662. The sequence goes on along the minus strand of PAQF01000044.1, from coordinate 8,689 downwards.
TGATCCGGAGGAAGTGCGCCTTACTGCCAAAAAAGGATCTGTTTTCCTCTTCAATGGAGCTATCTGGCACGCGGCAGGTGGCAATAAAACAACTGAGCCGCGAATTGCACTGATCTGTTTCTGTTGCCGTTCGTTTATTAAGCAGATGTTTGATTTTGTACATTATCTTAAACCAGAAGTGGTCGATCGCGCAACACCCGAAATGTATCGGATCTATGGCTTCGATTCCCAGCCTATGCCAACTGATACACCAAAAGACTAATTGCATATATTTAGCTTCAAAGAATAATGTAATGAGGAAGTAACAGGCTTGAAAGTCAAAGAAACTATACTTAGGAGATACCATGAAAAGGGCAATCTTAGTTTTAATGATAATTCTAGTCGGTTTAAGTATTGTTTGGGTAAATGGAAAAAATGTTAAACACCCTGCTAACGAACCTTATACACCAACACAAATGGAATGGTTTTTAATGGAGCTTAGAATAGCTTTACCCAGCAATTTTGATAATATTGATATTGCGTTTCACCAAGATCTTGATTATCCCGAAAAGGTCCAAGTAATTTTCCTTCACGATTCCAGTGATTCATACCAAAAACTGAAGTCACTTGGGGACAAGTATGCAAAGAGTATTTTAACACGCGCCAAATTGCGTGAATGGGACTGGATTAAAGTAAAACTGGTTTATAAAGACAAACAAGATAAGCCTAAAAACAAGATTACATATTGAAATAATTTTAGCCAAACAAGCTAAAACTCAGTTCTCAGAAACCTAACATTTCCATTGACGAAAAAGGTATAAATCTGTAGAATGAGCGATCATTATTGAGCTTAATAAATTGAATAATAAGTGCATTATAGGAAAACCTAGGAGAAAACATTGAAAACAGTCAAATTAGGCCTCATTGGTGCCGGGGGCATTTCACAAGCACATTGCCGAACAATGGCATCCATTGAAGGAGCTGAAATTATTGCAGCAAGCGATTTGGTTCAAGCGAACCTCGACCGGGCAACAGAGAATTGGGGTATCTCAAAAACCTTTAATGATTATAACGAAATGTTGGAGATGGATGAACTGGATGCTGTACTAGTTTGTACCCCAACAGGTGTTCATGGAGCACCGACAGTAGCGGCACTAAAAGCAGGTAAACATGTGCTTTGCGAGAAGCCGATGGAAGCCAAACTTGGTCCTGCAACCGAAATGGTGCGTGCAGCTCACGAAAATGGAAAAATCCTAATGGTAGCGCTGAAACTACGTTACAGCCCTCAAGTGATAAAAGCTAAGGAGATTGTTGATGCTGGTACCTTGGGAGACATCTACTATGTAGAAACAGTTGCTGATCGTCGTCGTGGCAATCCTGGAGGCAGTTTTATTCGAAAAGCAACAGCTGGTCTAGGAGCTGCTGCCGACATAGGGATTTACGCCTTAGATACTGCCTTATATTTGATGGGACATCCTAAACCTGTAGCTGTTTCTGGTATTGCATCCAATGAGCTTAGTCTCAACAATACTTGGAATCCCGCTCTGAAAGAAACAGAAGTCGAGGATTTTGCCGTTGGTTGGGTGCTTTTTGATAATGGTGCTCGAATGGTTTTCAAAACTTGTTGGTGTATGAATATGGATTCTCTTGGAGGAACAATTTTTCTGGGTAAACAAGCTGGTCTCCGTCTAGGTGTTATGGAGGTACGTGGACCGCAAGAAGGTGTTACCGTCTATGGAGATGAAGAGGGAGAAATCAAAGATGAAACCTTTACTGAATTCGAATCTGTTGATGTTTTCCAGCGTGAAGATCAAGCCTTTATTGATGCTGTTCGCGAAGGTAAGCCTTCTCCAATTGACCCAGATGGGGTTTTGTTAACCAATGTTATAATCCAAGGTGTTATTGACTCATCAGAAGCTGGTGGACGAGAAGTTGAGGTTTCAGTACCAACGTTTTAGTCATCAAAGGGTTGTGTCGTACTAAAAAGGCTAGGCTAATTCCCCCCAAATTGGCCTAGCCTTGCAGTATCATCTATCCAAAAGCCAAATCTAAAGTTGACCCATTTTACCTGATTGGTAGCTCAATACCGCTTTTCTGATTTCTGTTTCCGTATTGGCAACAAAAGGTCCGTAACGTGCTATTGATTGATTCAAAGGTTGGCCAGCCAATACTATTAACGAAGCAGACGTTGGGGAGGAAGTTGTATAAAGGGATAAAAAATCCCCATCGTCATCAAACCGAACCATCTGTCCTTTCCTTGCCATTTCTTCTGAATTTTGTAACCCTATTGTGCCAGCCAAAACATAGATTAACGCTGTTTGTTCCGATTTTACTTCCAAATCAATGGTAACCTCAGAAGAAAGTTGGACCTGAAAAATGGACACAGGTGAGAATGTCTTTATTTGGGAGGAGACTCCCATTATTTCGCCAGCGATCACTTTAATATAACCGGCGTTATTCTGTAGATCAATAGTCGGTATGATTTCTACAGGGATATGTTGGTAACCAGGATCTACGTTTTTATGCATTTGTGGCAAGTTAACCCAAATCTGTAACCCTTCTAATATCCCGCCTGATTTTCTGAACGCTTTAGTAGCCAACTCAGAGTGGATTAATCCTGAACCAGTGGTCATCCACTGGACATCACCAGATCTGATATTGGCTTGTCCTCCAAAAGAATCTCTGTGCTCAATTTCCCCATTCAACATGAAGGTAATGGCTTCAAAACCACAATGAGGATGTGCCGGTACACCTGTGGCTTCTTCCGGGTGGTAATATATTGGACCGAAATGATCAAAAAGCAAAAAAGGATCAATTTGCATTCGTCCTGCCACAGGGAACGCACGTGTAACCGGCACATTATCACCTTCTGTTGTCTCCAGACAATCGAAAATCTCGGTAATCTTACGTCTCGAATTGTGCATTGATCGCATTATCTCTTTCATAACCTAATATTTTGATAGTAGTCAAGAATACTACGAATTACAAGGAAAAACAGAAACATACCATATATTTGACCTGAAAATCTAGCGGAGGTTAGGATAAACTATGCTTCTAAATGTATGCTAGAATGAAAAAGAACCTGCAAAATCTTTTAGGCCACCTATCAAAATGGTCAATGACCTAAATCCCTAACTTAAATTTATTATTCTACATAGTTGAAATTAATGCTCGATGTAATCCCTCAAGTTAATCTACAGGATTTTACGTCAAATGTATCTCAGCGTCAGCAGGCCTTCGTCCAAACGATAGGAGATGCGTTGACTGAGACGGGATTCCTTATCCTCGCTGGACATGGTGTGGACCTCCACCTCATTTCTCGTTGTTACAATCACGCAGCAACATTCTTTAACCTGCCAGACAAAGTGAAGAATAACTATGAAAAACAAGAAATTAATGGTCAGCGTGGGTATACTCATTTTGGCAGAGAGCATGCCAAAGATAGTACCCAACCAGATCTAAAAGAATTTTATCAGATTGGACGCACCTTAACTGCTGATCATCCCCTACACTCCAAGTTTCTACACAACATCTGGCCAACAGAGGTTGACGGTTTCGAAGGGGATTTTAAGAACTTGTATACCCAACTTGAGCGATGTGCTGTCCAATTGCTTAGGGCTTGTTCACTATATCTAGAACAACCTATGAATTGGCTTTCTAAGATGTCAAAGGATAGTAACACCATACTTCGTGTCGTCCATTATCCTCCACTTGTTACGGATCAACCTTCTGGTAGTATCCGGGCAGCAGCACACGAGGACATTAATTTGATTACTCTCCTTTGTGGTGCAACTGCAGATGGACTTGAAATAATGGATCAGAATGGTTCTTGGATTCCTATTAGTGCAAACCACGAATATATTATTGTCGATTCCGGTGACATGATACAAAATTTGACTAATGGTTTGTTTAAATCAACCACACATCGAGTCATCAATCCTCAAGATGTTACTTCCAGTCGCTTCTCCATTCCGATGTTCGTTCATCCACGCAACGAAATTGATCTTAGTCCTAGACAGGAGTTCTTGGATAAAACTGGGAATGAATTACGATATGAATCAATGACCGCTGGTGATTATCTGTATCGCAGACTACAAGAAATTGGTCTGGTCAATGAAGAAAATAGTCAATAAAACCATATATCTACAGCAAATAAGGAAGAGTAAAAATAGTCTTTATCCGGAAACCAAACAATCACGCTCATTATCATAATTAGGCATGGCTTGGTTTATTCGTTATAACCAGTTGCTACTTGGAACTGATGAAGCACAACACAAATTTCGGTTGGGTAAAACCAATTAATAACAAATAGTTTATAGACATTTTCTTTCAGACAGAAATGAATTAGGAAAATGAGAAACAAAATATCCACACTTCATCGAGAAACAGGTGTTGCATGGGATGCAACAGCCAAACTCTATGAAGATTCAGAAAAAAGCGATATTGAATTCCTGCGGGATGGTGGAAACAACCTCATGGAACCTGAACAGCGGATTCTTGCCGATCTTGAAACTTGGTGTAATTGTGCTATTCATCTTCAATGCGCGGGAGGAAAAGATACATTGTCTCTATTGACACAGGGAGCTAAAGAGGTAATTGGCATTGATATCAGTCAACGCATGATTGCTAGTGCAAAAAGGAGGTCAGATTCATTACAAGCAAATGCCTCATGGTATTGTTGTGATGTTTTAGATGTTCCAAAGTCTTTGGATGCTACAGGGGATCTACTGTATACTGGTCGAGGTGCATTGCCATGGATAATGGATATACAAACATGGGCTGAGGTTGTGCACCGTCTCTTAAGACCAAAAGGCAAACTATTTGTATTTGAAGGACACCCCTTGGATTGGATATGGGATACAAATGCTTCAGATATCCGTTTTCATGTGGAGAGGAACAACTACTTTACCGAAAAGATAGTAGGTGGCGAACGCTGGCCTTTTCCCTTTCTTGCCAGGCAAGAGGACCTAGAATTGGCAAATCTTAGAATGCATGAACGGCAATGGACTTTTGGACAAATATTTGAAGTTTTACTGAACGTTGGATTTAATCTTGTCCACTTTGACGAATATCCTGTTCCATATTGGGATCAATTTCCAAACATACCAAAAGAAATCCTTACGCGACTTCCACATACATTCTCAATATTAGCAGAAAGAAAATAGATTTAACAGGAAAGCAGGAAAATTAGAAGTGTGAACCACACAGTTCTAATTAATATTTAGGCAACACTCCACCCTTTGTACAAATCAGGGTTGGCAAACTCCTGTCCTAATTGAAGAAACCCGCGAGGTCCCCGTTGACCATATTCAAATGGATCATGCGTTCCCTCCATCCAACGATGAAGGCGTTCTTCCATTTCTTCGAGGACGGGTCTTGCTTCTATCGAATTAGCCAGGTTAACCATCTCCAAAGGATCTTCCAACCGGTCGAACAACCACGGACCACGCTCGTTAGCATACCAACGTGCATATGTCCATCGTTCGGTACGTACTCCTCGCCAACGTCCAACCCATCCATGTCGATTGGGCCAACCATGTGCCATGTTTTGGAGATATACCGAATCTGATCCTCCAGGAGTAAGCTCGGTATCTCCAGGAACACCCTCACCTCGCCAAACCCCTGAGATATCACGTCCTTGCAGTCCTTCAGGTAATGGTATGCCACATGCTCCAATCAATGTTGGCATGATGTCAATAGCACCAAAAAACGCATCGCTTCGGATCCCCGCCTCAATGACACTTGGCCAACGAACTACAAAAGGAACATGAACCGATTCTTCATAAGGTGTTGCCTTAGATGCTCGCATTGACTCAGGCATCCAATTATCAAAAGGTTTGCCATAACCATGGCTTGACAAATGGTCACCATGATCTGATGTATAACATACAATCGTATTATTCTTAGCTCCGAGGCGCTCTAATGCCTCTAATAGCCGTGCCATTTGCGCATCGAGTCCTGTACAACAACCATAGTAGTCCGCAATTTCCTGCCGTGCAAACGCTTCCATTTGTTTGGGGACATTACCAGGTACATCTATATCAGCCAAGTCGTATATAGAATGCTCATCGGGATATTGCTCATATGGCCAGTGTGGAGGTCTCCACGACACAAACAAAGCAAATGGATCATCCGGTCGTGTATCCATGTGCCGTTCCATAAATTGGATTGCCAGATCTGTTTCTACTTTTGGGGCCCAACCGTCGAAAAGAGTAGGCCCCTTTTCGTTTTGATAATAACTCTGATTAAAATATGATCCTCCACTTCGTAGAGCCGCCAGATAATCCAGTCCGTATCGATCTTCCTCAGGATATGGGCCTTTACCCAAGTGAAACGTACCCACATGCGCTGTACCATATCCGTGCTGTTGTAAGGTGGCAGGTAATGTTGGTATATCTTTGCGCGGACGATATTCATTGTCAATGACAAGGTGTTGCCAACCATATCGTCCGGTCAGCAACATTGCTCGATAAGGAGAACACAATGGATGGTTCGAAAACATGTTATCGCATACCATCCCTTCTTTCGCCATAGCATCTAGAACTGGCGTTTTGATAACATCGTTACCATTGGCTCCAAGAGCGGAATATCGTTGCTGATCAGAAAAGACAAACAGGATATTCGGACATTGATTTTGGCTCATCTTTGTTTCTCCTATTAATGGCGTCGCTTAAACGGATATTCCAACTTGTCAAATTTAATCAATTAGAAGATCAGCTTAGGCATTCTATCACGATCAACACATTGAGGTAAAGTGAGGGAAGTTACTACTAGAAGTGGTCTAGAAATAATCACAAATCCAGTGCATTGACTCACCCTTTGGAAAAAGGGTATCCAAAGTTATGATGTCATTAGGTTCAAGCCTGAGTCCTTTGAAGTTGTTCAATTCCTCTAACTGACCAAATGTTGCATCCCCAAAAAGTACCTTGAGGAAACGATGCGTATCGATCCGCACCTTTGTGCTTCCGCTATTATCATTCGTAACAGTGACTTTTCCTTGATTTATCTTTAGTGTAGAAACTTGACTTTCAAGAATGAAACAAAATGAAGTGAACATGAAATTTTCTCTTTGCCTTGCCAATCTTTTTTCGAATTCAGGAATCATTTTTTGTAAGAGCGAAGGGAGAGAAACTATGCGGTACATTGCCCTTTCAGTGATGCTAAAACATGGTTGACTACCACTTTCTTCGCTTAACAAGGCTATTAACGGATGATACCTATGTAAACGTCCCGAAAGATTAGTTAGGTCTCTTTTATAAGTAGAGGTGAGCATGGCGTGGCAAAGTGCAAGGAGACTATCAGGGTGTTGACTATGATAGCCAACTTCCCGAAGATTGGGATAATACGTCGCCAGAAATGGGTCTATTCCATCCAAATCCGTCGGGAATCCGAAATTTGCGTATGCACCAATTGTCCCATCCCTTTCAGCAACAAGCGAAGGCAAAATGCCTACTTGATGCGAACATGTATCTCTCCAAGAACTCTTAGAACGCAGAACTGTCCCTGAACGAGTCTTGTTGTGTTCATCATAAATTTGGCTGACCTGTACCAAATCCGTTTCAGCGTCAAACGCTCGAACTTTCCATGGTGAAGGTTCGAACTGTTTTTTTTCGCCAAGTTCTAATTCAAAGTTCATCTGTGGAAAAGTCGCCCATCCAAACTTTGTATAAAATGGCTGGATAGTCGTGAAAAGTAAACTAAGCTCGTAGCCAATTCCCTCCATGTATACAATTGAATCCTGCATCAAGGCTGAGGCATAACCTTGATGCCGATACTCTGGTAAAGTCGCGACCATTCCAATGCCTCCAAGGCGTACAATGGAATGCCCAATGTGGATAGTTCTATCTGATACACGAACGTGGCTGACAATCTTTCCATCGACGACGCAAACACGTGACTGATGTGGTTGAAAGCTCGAATCATGATAAATTTGACTGGCATATCGAGGCCTACATTTTTCCACAAAAACCGTACATATTAGGTTAATGATTTCTTCAAACTCACTCTCTTTCGATGCACGAATTTCCATGTTTTCTCCACATTGCTTGTTTATTAGACCGAGTTGTTTCCATTTAGGTTGGATTCTCTACGGATTGATAACTACATCGGTCATATGGTAACTTTGACAGACTGGACCATAACTTCCACTATATCAAACACTTATATGGTACTTCCATAGCATAAAAATTAGGGATATCGACCCTTCTCAGCTACTTTTGTTTGATTTTCTGTTTATTCTTCATGATGTTTCCAATTATGACTACAGAAAGGTTTAGAGAAATTCGATGTTCCTGTCAAGAGTCTGTTACTAGCTCGGTAACTTCTTGTTGGGAATCTCGTCGACCAAGCACAAGTGCACCAAAGATCAAAAGTTCTGCGCAGCGTAGAAAAATCCAATTATTTGTGTGACGTCCACCCATGGGTAAAGTTGCCCATGGGAAACTGAAAAAGACAAAGTTGAGTGAATAGTAAACCAAAGCGCTAATAATTAACCCGTGGCGCGCGAAGATGCGTCCACTTAAGCCTCTACGCCCCATTTTTTCACAGTAAAGGGCAGCCAAGATCATTGTTCCTAAAGGCAGAACAATCAGGAAGAATCGGTCTGTGTAGAAGTGTATGTTATCAGTTATTTTGAGCGTGATACCAGCAATCGGAAGGGCTATCAGAGGAAGCGATAACATGTAAGGCCAATAACGTCCTCCCAGAATGC
>PAQF01000043.1 GCA_002709695.1 Candidatus Poribacteria bacterium | reverse complement strand
TGTTGAAACCAAAGATGCTCAGTATATAAATAAGCAATTGCAGGTAGGAATAAATAGGCAGAAAAAAAACACATTCCACTCCATAACAGGTGTGCCTGTAAACGAAGCTTGAAACTTCTGACGCGTTTTGCCTGCTGAAGCATCAGAACTGCAATCGCTATAGAAATAACGGTGAGAATTGCAGCAGATAAAATTTGGACAATGGCAAAATCCGCTTTAGTCATCAAATATCTTTTCTACTTAGTTAATTGACGAACAAGTAAAAGGGTTGTCCCCGTAATAAGAGCCATTCGAATTAGAGATACTATCTGTCCCCAAGTATCACTAACCTTTTCAACCATAACCTTCGTGGGAACAACGATAATATCACCACTTTCAATTTTCTTTACTTTATCACTACGGTGCGCTAAGCCATTAGCTTTCAAGACATATACGCTTTCCAGATCTGCGTCTTTAGCATAACTACCAGCCATTTCAACATAATCTATCAATTTCTTCTGGAATTGATAGATAAAAGAACTTGGATGAAGAACAGCACCTGTAACCAACACAGTTTGTCGTTCTTCTGGAATTACCAAATAATCCCCGTCTTTCATAATAGGATCTACCTCTGAACCTGTAGACTGCATAATCGCAGGAAGATCGAGAAAAACCCGCCGGTTAGGAATTATATCTTCGATTTTTCTTGCCGGTGTAACCAAACTAATTCCAGGGCCTTTTGAGCTCTGGACCACTGCCGATCCAGAAGTTAGTGATAATTCAGGTGCTATTTCAGTTTTTGAGGACTCCGTCTGTACAGACATCACTTGATCAGCCAAAACCGATGTTGCTGACAATGGAGACATAGCAGATTTAGCCACTGCGGATACTGTTGATTCCAAATCATTCGCAATCTGAGGTTGCTGTGCAGACAACTGGCTTCTAGCCAATTCCCTAATATACTCGAACTCTTTCTCTCCATCAAGTTCACTCAGTGTGTCTATCAAGGATTCTCTCTGTATTTCATCAATCAAATTATCTTCGGTCCTCGTGAAGATAGCCCCTTGAACAAAAGCTAAGCCGGTAAAGCCACCAGCACGTTTGATCAAACTGCTGAGCCGTTCACCTTCAATAATAGCATAAACACCAGGAAACTTCACTTGCCCTTCAATCTTAGCTATCATTGGTGTATCACGAAAATTCTGTATTTTGGAAACAGTAACAACATCTTGATTAAATAGAAGTACATCATATTCCAACTCTTTCTGCTTAACACTACCAAGATCGATTTTCAAAATCTTTGTACTCTCTTCTGCACGAGCACGAGCAATCTCAACTACATCGGTAGCAGAAGGCAACACTCCACCAGCAAGAAACAGCAGATCAGAAACGCGCATTCCCTCATAACGAAAATATTCACCAGGCTTATGAACAGCACCATAAATAGTAACAACCGGTTTTGACTCATACACAACTTCACTGGTCACAAACACAATTAAAGAATCGCGATCCTGCAACAGTAGATCATCATCTACATCACGGTTTATCAGCTTATTCAAATCTACAGAAATAATTTCAAAATTTTTATGATCTGGTAAATAGCGTCGCAGATTCGCTCGACTCAGATATGCATCCGCATTAACGCCACCAGCTCGAAACAACAAATCAGAAACTCGCATTCCTTCCACACGCTCATAAACACCCGGTTGTTGAACAGCCCCTGAGATCGAAACCTCTCGAACCGGCTCCCAGTGCCTTTCCGCTACTCTATAAATAATCAAACGGTCTCCATCTGTAAGACTGATATCCGCATCAAAATCGTTAGCCTGCACCTCTAACAAGTCTACCCGTTGGCTCCGCAAAAAATTCGAGTTTTGATCCTGCTGCAAAAGTAACGCTACCATGTCAGTTCTGGGCAAAATACCACCAGCGAGAAAAATGAGGTCAGAAATTCGCATATTATCAAAACGAGGGTAAACTCCAGGACGCTGGACATTACCAGTTATAGAAACCTCACGATCTGGAAACCAACGAATTTCATCAAAACGAAACACAATGAGGACATCACCATCATGCAGATAAATATCTTTTTTTGGATCATTTTGAGACACCAGCCCAAGATCAATTGAAATCCCCTCTGCAACCTGAAGTTGCTGGTTTAATCTAAATAACATTGCTTGTTGGAGATGGGCCTCTGGTGACACCCCTCCTGCTTGAACAATTAGATCCGAGATTTTCATTTCATCCGACCGCTCAAAACTGCCTGGATTCTCAACCGCACCTTGCACACTAACAATTCGTTTCGCAGTCCACTCTACATCAAATTTGGAATATACCATCAACCTGTCACGCTGTTGCAATCGAAGATTATGCCTTTCATCAGCCTGAATAGCTAAACCGAGGTGGACTGGTACCACAGTTGTCGTCCTCTCATCTTTATTCAGCCGGAAAAGATCAGCACGTGGCAGAAAAGACTCCCCCAAGACACCTTCTGCTTTTCCAATTAAATCAGATATTCGCATTTGGCTCATCAGTTCATAAGTTCCCGGGCGCTTGACCATCCCATCTAAACGAACAATATTAAGGACTTCCTCAAGAACAGGCAAAACAAGAACAAAATCATTATCGTAAAGATCAGGGTTCTCTCGAGGAGAGACAGATAAATCGACCTCGCGCAAAACACGGTTCATGTTGGGTTGTACAGACTCAATTTGTATTCTTTTAGAATACCCAGTAGGAAGAAGACCTCCTGCCATTTGAATTAATTCATCAAATCTCTCGTTTGGCAACAACTCATAAACCCCAGGGCGCTTAACCTCTCCTTCAACTGAAACAAGTCGCCCTACCGAGCCAATAAAAATAGTATCTCCAGCCAATAAATTGATATCTTGACTTGAATCACCATCCATCAAGTACTTGTAGAAATCAATATGAATTGTCTCCCCATTCCTAGTTAACCAAATATCTCGGAGTGCACCATCTGCATTTGGGCCTCCACTCAGGTACAAAGCGTTAAATAAACTTGTAACACTACTCGTAGCATAACTTCCTGGCCGAAAAACATGCCCAACAATAAAAACTTGAATAGTATGAAGTGCATCAAAAGTAGCAATCAATTTCAAATCAGTAAACTGCGTTCTAGACATAGCATCACTTGCAACCCGCTCAAATCGATCAATTGTCATACCTCTAACAACTAACCGGCCAACTCCCGGCAGAATAACATACCCTTGATTATCAACAACAAGATTACGGCGATTTAACGATGTCTGATCACTCCAATAAATCACAGTCAACTTATCACCAGGTTCCAACACACGATTATGAGAAACTATAGCACTAACACTATCAGACATCATCTCAGTTGGACCAACAAAACCACTAATGGCATCTTTAACAGTGGGAGAAGGAATTCCACGTCCACTTAAGGTTTCTTCAATGCGCAAAATTCGCTTACGTGCACCCTCAAAATAATCGTATCCAAATCGCCTAAGTTCATCAACATCTTTACGATCAACATTCATAGTAACATCTTTTTGATCAACCTCCTGAGGAGAGGCAAAAACAATTAATTCATCATGATTTTGTAACAACAAATTCTCAACCACATCACCATTTATAACCTTATTTAGATCCACAGGTATTATTTCAACATCTTCTCGATTTTCTTTGTCGAACGAATAACGCTGTAATTCCGCCCGATGCGAGTCTGCATTTGGGCTAACACCACGTGCCCAAAATAACAGATCAGAAATGCGCATTCCATTCACATATGTGTAGACCCCTGGTTTCTGGACAGCACCTAAGACAGATACTTCAGACACACCTTGCTTATTAGTTAAATCAACTAACTGTTTTGGGTTCGTTACCTGATCTGAATCAGTAACTCCTAGATTCAGATCAGTTGGTTGTGAATTCAGCAGATTGCGATCTGAATAAGGAGATAATGGCACTTGCTCTGCAAATACAGGGTGAATCATCAAAAACAAAAAGAGACTACAAAGGCCAAATCTGCACCCAACCTCTACAATGGCATCAATACTCATTTTCAGTTCAAAACCTCTAAGGACAAAATAAAAACTTATATAAAAAAAGGCAGCGCTATGGCTGCCTTTAAATAAATCAAAATGAAGGAAACTCTAGGTCAAAGTTGTTCTTCGCTGACCATCAAAGCTATTTCTTGCCCTTCTTCTTTATCCAGTATAAGCTTGGCACGCTCCATTACATCAATAACACGGCCATGCTTAGCATATCTATCCGCTTTTATAATTAACGTGCTGATCCTTTCCTGATTTGCTGACAACCACCTTTCCATCGAATACAAATCATGGGTTCGGTCATCAATAGCAAGTTCATCATTCTGCCCTATAAACAGATTATACTTCTTGCGAGGAAACTCATGCTTAGTTTCAGAGTCCGGCAATGTTACTGTAAAACTCGGCTCATTTTTCATAACAGACGAAACCATAAAGAAAATGAGGAGCAAAAACACACAATCAATCATTGGCGCCATCTGTAGGGTCGTTTCACGCTCACTTTTTTTTCGGAATAAAGCCATAATTTCCCCCCCCTGTTATTCCCTTGCAACCACAGCAAAACCAACACCTTCAATTCCTGCCCGCTTAGCAAGATCAATCACCTTAATGATCTGTTCATGAAGAACTAAGCGCTCAGACTGAATGATTAACATACTTTTAATCTCGATAGGTTGGTCAAGTAAATTATTATAAATATCATCATACTCAATGATTTCATCATTTAACACCATCACACCCTTGCTTTGACCGGCCTCAGGATTCGCGATCCTAACAATTAACCCCTTAGGTTTATTTGGGTTAGGCTTACCGGGAGGGGGTAACTGGACACGAATACCAGGCATAGGAGCAAAAGTAGTTGAAACCATAAAGAAAATGAGGAGCAAAAACACACAATCAATCATTGGCGCCATGTCCATTTCCTGGGGCTTTTTTTTCCTCGAGCGCATCGTTTTTTTATCGTTCATAATACTCCTCAAACTAAATTCACATACGAAGACGCTAAAACATACTTCGCGTCTTCGTATATTTTAGTCATATGTGATTAACTTTTACCAGCAATTAGTTGGTTAATAACTTCGGCAGAAACCGTTTCAATGTCAAGAACCTGCCTATTAACAATACTGTCATAAACATTGTAAAAAACGAGACAGGGTATTGCAATTACCAACCCAGCAGCAGTAGTTAACAAAGCCATTGAAATACCACCAGCTAATTCTTGTGGGTCACCAGTTCCTTCCAACGCAATCGAAGTAAACGCACTAATCATACCCGTAACAGTTCCAAGAAGACCACACAGAGGCGCAACAACAGCAATCGTAGTTAACCACACCAAATTGGATTCTAATTGTGGAATTTCCAGCAACCCTGCTTCTTGAATTGCTTCTTGTATTTCTTCTTTAGTAATGTCTCGTTCTTCAATCTGGGCTTGGCTATACTTCAACAACCCAGCCTTCAAGACATTCGCTAAAGATCCCCCAGCTTCTTCACAAATCGAAACAGCTTCCATTATATTTTCGTTACGTAGCGAATCTGTCACACTAGCTACTAACTCATCTGACCCAATATTAGGTCGGTTAGTAATGAAAGCGATTGCACGCTCAACAATAAAGGTCACACCTAAAACAGAACATATAGCTAAAGGAATTCCAGCAAGCCATCCAAATTTCTTAAAAAAGTCAACGACGGAATCTTTTTTTGTCAATTTAAAATCAACATAGTGATCTCCATTAGAAATAACTGTGGTTGGCCGAACGCCTCTTCTAGGGACAAAACCTGAAGCACTAATCGTGAACAAATAACGACCAGGCGGTATACCTTCTATTGCATAGTCACCGTTCGAATCTGTTGTGCCCGAATATTCATTTCCACCTGAATCAACAGCCACAACAGTAGCATTAGGCACAGGACCTCTTTGCTTGGTAGTATCAATAACTTCCCCATTCACTTTACCAGTATCTTGAGCAAGGGCCATACCTGCGCAGACGCACAACAGCACAACCATAATGTAGGTTAGACGTTTCATATTTTCTCCTAAAATATTTTTGAGCTAAATTTTAAGTCGGGTTAGCGTAAGGAACCCTCAACTCCACAAAAAGTTCCGTTAAACAGCAAATAAAGGTCCCTGGCTTTCTATGTCAGGGACCTTTACCACATTTAGAAACCCATCATTGCGCGCACAAAGGTCGTATTACTAGTGGTAGATTTCTCACCAGGTTGACCCAATATTGTCGTCTTTCTATACCCAGCAAGAACAACAATATTAAACCCGAGGTGCTCACCACGAGTAATAGCTTGAATCTCCAAAATGCGCGTCCTCAAGGACGGACGATACTGCATTGGTATTGGTTCATCTTCAGGAAATTTCTCGATAAATTTCTGAAAACTTTGGTCCCTATTCGTAAATTTACGATATTGGAAACCACCAAGAACATTAAACCTCTGGGTGAACTGATAATCCAATCGGGCACCTAAAACATCCTCACGACTCTTCTGATTAAAGCGAAGATATTCAACAGCTTCAGGGTCTGTCGGAACATAAACTCGAGGATTTAATGTTTTCGCTATCACATCAGCTTTCCGATCAAAACGCTTGTCCCATATGTATTTGGCCATCGGTGTTAACGTTAAATCTTCTCCAACCTTCTCAACATACGGCAAATCGCCAAGCGGGAACTCATACTTAGCTTTAAGTATCGTAATCTGAGTTCGAGCAGTTTTACTCTGATAACGACGCGTGTTCCAATTATCCTTATCATAAATCAACCCAGTGTCTCCACCAAGCGGATTAATCCCCATATCTGGATAAAACGGGAATTCTTTCCTATCACCACCTGCCCGTACCTGCTCTTCCGGCACCATATAATCAACACGCTCATCCTTGTCAGTATCCTCTATATCAAGAGAAATAGCACTCGACTCATCCTGTTGGAACTGTTTCTGGATAGTCACCAGGAATTTGGCTTCCAACGTCAATTGAGGAACAGCCGTGTACAGGAACTGTAAAGTTGAAGTATTGACTCTAGCATTGTAATAGTCAAGCTCATCCCTAGTCTGCTCAGCTTCCAAATCACCGACACGCAAGGTAATCGAATAATCAGGAATATCATCTTGCACAGTCTTAAATAGATCCTGGAACAATATAGTCCCAAAATCCGGGATGTCACGCTGATAAGTCAAATGCAAATACCTTGAATTATTTTTACGTGCGCTAGAAACCTCACGTTCATTCAACCAACCCGCCTTCAGCGTCATATTATCAAGTAGGTCATAACTAGCTTGAACATGATACCCTTTGCGATCAACACCATATTCATACTGAGGTTCGTAATCATCTTCCAAAGAATCAATGGTGCCATTATTATTGAGATCGACAAGATCCTCAAAAATCGGTGGGTCAGCTTCAAAGATGAGAAAATCCTCTTGATAATCCAAGATACCATTTTGATCACGATCATCCGCTTGAGGGAGAACACCATCAAAGTCAATATCGTCTGGCCAATCATCATCATCATCATCATCTTCGATCAACATGTAATTGATCTCATCGTAAGGATCAACTTCAGCCCCTGACTCTGGCGTACGCTCAAGCGAATACGTCGCATCTCGATCAGTATTAGCTCCAAAGTTAAGATAGGTAGTAGTAAACCCAGGATCAGCTTTATACCAAGCGCCTTCTAGGTATAGCTTGTCGAAACGTTGCCTCAAATTAATGAACCAAGCACTTTCACGTCCTAAGTCACCTTCACCATCTACGTCAGTGCCATCACCACCAAGAAACGCTTCAAAACGATCACCGTCAACATCAGAATAAGTAGGTAGACCGTTAGAATCAACTATCAGGCCTGTATCTGGATCCCTGCTGACGTTTGCGCCTTCACCAGGGCCCCCTTCTTCAGGCTCTTCCTCACCTTCTCTTGGAATGTAGATTCGGCTAAAACCAATATTATCTTTAGACACAGTAGGATACTGCTTATACTTGCCATTTACCGAATAATGTGCCCGGACAAAAGTATTTGAACCTGGGATAGTACCTTCTAAATCAATACCATACAATACCGCGGCTCGAGCAGCCCCATACCGATAATGGACCTTACGAGGTTTACCTGCATCTTCCCAAGCAGTCGGATTATCAACTAGCGCCTCCCGATTCGACGTGTAATGGTCACTTTGACCATAGTTACCCGGAGCTTGGATCATATCACGATAAGGCATTTCAATATGACCGTCTTCAGTTTTAATCCACTCAGCCAACACCGGATCGTCTTCATTCTTATTGGCTTCACTGTAACCAGTAACAACAATATTATAATCACCAGCAACAATCATATCGAACTCGACGTTAGTAACAGTCCGCGGATCAATACCGCCATCTATTTCCTGCAAATTCAACTCGTACGACATGGCACCAAATCCATCAGCGACTTTCCAATCACCATCCGATGAATCACGAGGCGGCTCATACCCTTCAACAGACTGAATTTCATCCAATCCAACTTCAATTTCAGTCTTTTCAGCAGGCAAGAGGGTAGCTTTCAGATTACGAACACCCTGCCAATTATCCCAATCTGTGTCGGACAATCCTAATTCTTCCCACTCTGCCCTAGAGATAGTAGGATATGCTCCTAGATCTTGGAGATCCGATTTCATCTTCATCTCGGCGGGATCGAGTTCTTCAAGATTGCGAGTCCAGATAGTTACCTTCATTTCCTTGAAGGCTGCTCCGACACCACCTTGCATCAAATCGATATCTCTGTTGGCATCATACGGATTAAAAACCGCTGGATGATTATCCTCAGGAGAATCATCTCGGAAGAGAACAACAATCCTTTCAGGAGGAGTATTTGGAACCGTCCCCATCATTGGATTTTCAATTCTTTCCGGATGCTCCTTATGCAAATTAATGTAAGTAAAGCCAACACGGAAAATATCACCAAGAAGCCCTTGTGCCCTAAAACCAACTAACCTAGCGTTCTCAATATGCCGTATACCTGCATCCTCATTCAAACCGTTACGACGACCCAATGTTGGGGCCAAATTAGCCGCAGCATCAGACAATTTCACCGGGTTAGAAATCCGCGAATTCAAGAGCGTAAACAGGTGGCGCTCCTGCGAAAACGAGATATCCCATCGAAAACCATCAAATTCAGTTTTATACATGATATACCTGTTCGGAAACAAGGTCGCGGGCTTAATCCGCATATCATCACCAATAGCAAACTCGACGTGCCGACCTTTAAAATTATCCTCCGTCAGAATTGTCCGGTCTAATTGAGCAGAAAATCTTTCGCTATCCAGTGCCCCAGTCCAACCAACAACCAACTCACCGGCCTCATTAAACTCTTTATTCTCTCTATAGTTATAAACTTCACTTCCTTCAAGCAATTCCTTCCCGAACAAATCGTAGAAGAACTGCGGCTCTTCTTCCAATTGGAAGCGGTCTGAAAATTTAGCCTGTCCTTCAATCGTCGGCAACAGCGGTTCTTGTGGCCCAAGACTTGTACCTGCACAGCCGTATAACAGCATCAAACCCAACACACCTGCCACTGCGAACAAGCTCTCGAAACCAGAGAAAGGACGTTTAGGCATATCCATAATTTTGTAGTTCTCCCTCAAAATATTTGTGTTTATCATCCCTACTAATATTTAGGCTACTAATATTTAGGCTACTTCTGCTTTCCTAAACAATACAACATCGCCAAGTAAACCAGCGCGACCTAACGCACCAACTAAGCTATAAAGCCCATTTAGGAATTGCTCCTCAACACAGCAGTGCAGGCCCACATAACTAGAGCAGACCTAGAGCCCCCCAAATAATCCATACAAGATAACACTAATGAATACCTCTGTCAAGATTTTTTTTATAAAATTCTTTATAGTTAAAGCATGAAACTCGCATCAATTAGAAAAAAATTAACAACTCGCGAAAACAATATTAAATAAAATCAACACAAAACAGATAAAAACAAACCTTTAACTACAACTAGAAACTCAAATTTACTCACATACAAAATATCAGCATACCAGCTATTTTCCAACAAAGACTATATCTCATTCTATTACAGAGATTCCATGGCCACAGGCCATCTTAAAAACGATGATGGATAGTAATTTCTCTCTAACGTAACCTGCGATGATATAATTAATTATTAAGCATATGCTTACAAATTACTATACAACTTAAGAAAACAACCTTGGTAAAANACTTAAATCTTCATTTGCATGTACTAAGTCATGTACATACACTTTAGGTTCATCTCGTATTACACTCATCGGCAATTCTGAAACTTTCAAGTATTACTCCCATGAACAGTTCCGTAACCGTTATTTTATAAACAACCAGTTAAAAGATATGGCCAATAAAAAACTAGCTAAAGCAAAGAAAAGAAATAGGAAACTGCTATCTAAATACCTCAAATTGTCAAATGTCGGTAGCGATAAAGCTTGGGACTTTTCCGGTTTGAGAGGTGTCGACATAGAAGAAGATATCATCAACGTATATGATTTACCTGAAGACCTAGTCAGCCTTATTCGCAGAATAAAAAACACATTTTGGAGATGTTTATTCAGTCCCTCAACAGAAAAATATCAGATCATATTACCAGAAAATTATGATTCTGAGAATCATGAAGTAATTATGAAAGACTTAAGCCTTTTGGCTGTCAGATTTATCCCTGCCTACCTAAGTCAACTGCGAGATTTTGACCTACAAAAGATCTTCACCGAAGTCAACTCCAAAAGGTGGAATTTTCAACAACAACCAAA
Source organism: Candidatus Poribacteria bacterium (assembly GCA_002709695.1). Lineage (GTDB taxonomy): Bacteria > Poribacteria > WGA-4E > WGA-4E > UBA9662 > UBA9662. The sequence continues at coordinate 30,507 of PAQF01000043.1, read as the reverse complement.
TATACAGAAAAAAACCAACGATTGCTGGTCACACAGATTTAACCTCTTGACAGGAGATGTCACACACCTAACACCAAATGGAAAGGAAAAAGAACTAAACACTTCAATTGGCGCGAATTTATGCCGATTTACGATGGCTATTGGACATTACCTAGAATCTGAATACGGATTAAGAGATAATGAGTTTGAGGGATTAGCCGAACAAATATTGGGCGTTCCTATATATCCTTTCTAGTTCAATCGAACTAAACTCGTATAATATCGTTTAGGTGCATACACAAACTCCGATTACATTGGAAACGAAGAACCACGTATAAGGAAAACGTTATGAAAAAAAATTGGAATCGGCTATTTATCCTACAAGCTCTGATTCTGATTGTAATTAGCCTGTTCAGTAATTGTCAACAACCCGAGAAACCAATCAGTCCTCAACGAGTCGAAGAAAATCCCAATCCACTACCACCAAAAACCGATATTATTAATATAACCCAAGTCATAGGACGAAAATGGATATTGCAAGCCTATGGCCAAATTGGATCAGAAGAAAAAATTATTCCTAAAACAGAGATCACGCTACAGTTTATGACTGATCGTATATCTGGCTCCGGAGGTTGCAACCGATATTTCAGCTCTTATAAAGAAACAGAAGGCAAACTATCTATACAGCCTGTCGCCTCCACCAAAATGTTTTGTGCGATTCCAGAAGGAACTATGCGACAAGAACAAGAATATTTTAAAGCTTTACAAACAGTCACAAAGTACCACATCTTAGACAATGAACAAACTCTACAACTCCTTTATAGTAATAGCAAAAACAACCTTCTATTCTTAAAAAAAAGAGAGTAAGCAAAAAACATAGCCTAGACCAAACTCCACATCCAATTCATACAAGTTGAACATACACTATACTTACTAGATTACCGCTTTAAATGCTAGTAGCAATTGGACTGGGGATTTAAAAAAGCAGACTATCTCGCTTCGATAGAAGTCCACAGAACCCTTAACTCAGCTTAATTAAAGTCATGGAGTTCCCAATGCGAATCAAAGATATCAAGGTTATCCCAATCTACCCTAAGCTAGCTGATCGATATCAACATCGCCAGATTGATCTATATGGTATAGATCATCGTACCATCTTTAGAGTTGAAGCAGATAATGGATTGGTTGGTTACGGAGACCAGCGTGTACAACCGGGTGGACAACCAAACCAATCCAGTGTAGACCCACTGATTGGTCGCAACCCATTTGACTATATTAATCAGAATCTAGCCACTGGTTTGAGTGGTGCGCTTTATGACCTGATGGGCAAATATTTAGAAATCCCTGCTTATAAACTGATGGGACAAAAGGTACGCGATCAAATCCCGGTAGCTGCTTGGACTCGACCAGCTTCACCAGAAGATTTCCGAGAAGAAATCCTTCGAGCGGTGGGTGAAGGTTACACCATTTTCAAAATGCATACCTGTACCTATCACGACATTATTGAACAAACGCGTTTAGCCGAAGAAGTCGCCCCCGAAGGCTTTCAGATTCATTACGATCTAAATAGCAATCGAAGTTTGGCCTCTGCATTACCACTAATCAAACAAATGGAAAGAGACCATCCTATTATTGGCTACATCGAAGACCCTTTGATTAAAAACGATATTGACGGTTGGCGGAAATTACGTGATCAAGTTGATCTCCCTGTTATCATGCATGGAACTCCACTGGGCGGCATTCAGGAACTGCTTCAAGGAATAGCCGACATCTATATGCTAGAAAGCGGTGTAGGTAATATGCTGACAACAGGTTTTGCTTTTGGAAAAGGCAACATCCAGACACTAATTCAGTTAACAGGTGGAACCTTGACCAAGGCTTTTGCACTCCATATGGCTGCAGTCCTGCCAACACATACAGCCCATACTATCAACCTAGACGACCAATACGCAGAGGGGGAAGATGTCGCCCCCTTAATCCCGGTGATCGCAGGAAGTTCTACAGTACCACAAGGGCCGGGACTAGGCATCGACGTCGATGAAGACGCTCTGGCACATCTAGCAACTAACCAACCAATAGAGAAGCCAAAACATGTTGGTATTCTACACATGCCTGGTGGACATACTTTCTACGGACGCAGTTACATCTCCGTAACCGATTTAACTGGCCGAGAAGAGGGAACTATCCGTGGAATCAAATCTGAACTGTGGCTAGATGACGGCACTAAGGAATTCGATCAAGTTTATCGTCGGGCGCAAAAAGAAGGAACCTTCCGGGCAAATTAATCAAAAACCTAGCTAGTAATTCAAAAACTAACCTGCAAGAAAGCAAAAGGAACCTGATAGGGTCGATTTGATCCGTCTTCAACTTAACCGAGATAGTGTCGAAATTTTAGCCGTATAATTTAAGAGAATCATCTTAACACTGCACAATACACAACGCCAGATGGGATTTTTCAACGATGAAAATAGAGAGCAAACATCAACACCTATCAGCTTTGCTGGAGGCGCATCGGTCCTTCCGCCAAGACTGTCTAAACCTTATAGCCTCTGAAAACGTTCCCTCTCCATTTGTGGAAAGTTACCTAGTTGAGGAACTAGACCAGCGCTATGGTAACTACCTCGGAATCAATCTAAGTGAACGATTTTACCAAGGCAATAAGTTTATAGCCAAAATCGAATCCTATGCTCACCAATTGGCAAAGGATCTGTTTGGCGCTAACTTCGTTGATTTACGTCCATTGTCAGGGAATATCGCTGGTATAGCGACAACTCTTGCCTTATGCCGTCCAGGAGATACCATTTTAGAAGTTGACAATGGTCACCAATACGCGAACAAGCTCGCCTCATCCAACTTAAAAGTGGACTTGAAGTCGATTCCAATTCCGTGGGATTCTGTAAAATCCAACATTGATTTGCAAGCGACAATCGAATTGATTGAAGAACATCATCCCCGCATGGTTAATATTGGCTCAGGTATCTTTCTGTTTCCAAAACCAGTTTTTCCTTTGAAACAGGCCATGCAGAGAGTCAATCCAGACTCATTCCTAGTTTATGATGCTGCCCACGTAATGGGTTTGATCGCCGGTGGCCAGTTCCAATCTCCGTTGGAAGAAGGCGCAGATGTGATCATTTCTTCAACTCACAAGACACTGGCCGGTCCTCAAGGCGGTATGGTTCTGACCAATGACAAATCTGTCGCAGAACGAATAGGTCCCGCTATAGCACCATTATTAGTGAGTAATCATCATTTGGGCCGATTGCCAGCCCTAGCGGCAACGTTTCTAGAATGGGCTGAGTATGGAAATGAACATGCGAAAGCTATCGTAGCGAATGCTAAGTCACTAGGACAGGCGCTTGAAAATCGGGGTGTTTCGTTGGTTGGCTCGGCACTTGGCTTCACTGAATCCCACACCTTGATACTAAGGGTGAGTCAGTTTGGACCAGCTAAAACAGTAGCTGATCAACTGGAAGAATGCAATATCATTACGGGAGCCATCCAATTATCCAAGGAATTAGGAACTCACGGTCTACGGATTGGGGTCCAAGAAATAACCCGACAAGGTATGAACGAAGCAGACGCATCTACCATTGCTGATTGCATCGTTGATGCCCTGAGAGGAAATCTTAATACAGCCAAGCAACAAGTAATTGATTTAGTCAAGCAATTTGACCAAATTCGGTTTACGCTGAACACAACCAACGAATGTTAAGGAACTTGTATGAAAAACCGTTGCCTGTTTCTAAACTTAGATTATATCACTTGGAAGGAAATCATGAACAATGACTAAATTGGAATTCGGTATGGCGACACGCGATATTACACCTAGATATCCAGTTTGGGCACACGGTTACGCAAACCGGACTTCTCCTTCAAGCGGTGTACGAGAGTCCCTGTCACTGGGATGTCTAGCAGCAAGCAATGGGGAGGACCAAATACTAATCTTTGCGTTAGATATGATTGGGGTACAATCCGATGTCTGCGAAGAACTCTACACCTTGCTAAAACAGGAAACGGGTGTGGGCTATCCCAATATACTGATATCAGGATCTCACACCCACTTCGCACCTGCACTGCACGAAACGACCTCCAGTGAGCCAGAAATTGCGTTTGTCGATCCAAATCCTAGCTATGTAAATGAATTTAAGCAACAAATGACCGAAGCTGCAACAGAAGCATTAGACAACCTGCACCCCATGAGCATTGAAACCGCACGATTACCAGTGCCCCAGGTCTTGTTTAACCGAAGAACAATCAGGAAAGCCGATGGAATGGTTGAGATGAATCTATTGTATCCCAATGACCCAACACCATATACGTTCAGTCCCGTGGATGATGAACTGACCGTCCTTAGACTAGCCAACGAGGACGGATACCAATCAGTGCTACTGAATTTCAGTTGCCATCCAGTTACAGGATGTTCACCGGATGAGGACTATTACCGATTTTCAGCCGATTACCCCTATTATGCCCGAAAGACAATTTCGCAAGCTTGGCAGTGCCCAGTGCTGTTTACCTTAGGGGCCGCAGGTGACGCGGTTCCTATCAACCGCAGAGGTGACTGCCGTGAACGAATTGGAGGCATTTTGGGCCAAACGACTATTTTGGCTGAACGACTATTTCAGAAGGATATGTCCACTTCGCTGTCAGCTGATTCAATTGTGGTGGAGACCGAGACAATCGTCAAAACAGATCTCGAAACAGCAGAAGCAGAATATAAATCCGCCAGACAAAAAGTACTAGAAAAATCGAAAAAAACAGGAGAGACCTACCACCAGTTACGGAACAAATTCCGAGATAAAATGATGGTTTGTAGTCGAGCAAGACAATACCCTACAAATAAGGCACGGATTAACATCCAATTCATACAGGTTGGCCAGACTATATTTGTTGGATTACCGTTTGAAGTGTTAGCCGAAATTGGACTTAAGATGAAACAGCAGTTTCCAAATAGCCTACTTGTTTCGTGCTGTGGTGGATACCAAGGATATTTGCCGCTAGCCTATGAATACGAACGGGTCGGCTATGAAGCGACATCGTCCTCGACCCACTTTGTAGCTGGCACTGCAGACCGAATTCTAGAACTAATTTTGGAAAGATTGGAAGAAGACACAATCACCTAAAGACAAATCACGCGAGACATGTCAACTACACATCTAAAAGACCTCAACATCTCAAGGTTGCCAAGAAATACCAAAGAGACTGGATGGCTAGAAGTGACACCACGGGCAAATGGTGGTCACTGGAAATTACCATTTCTCTATGTAACCGGATCAACTATTAGTCCAATACTACTGGTTATGGCGGCGGTACATGGCGACGAATATGAAGGTGTTGAGGCAATCCCCCGAATCTTTCACAAGCTTACACCTAAACACCTAAATGGGACATTACTGATGGTACCAATATGTAACGTCCCAGCTTATGGAACCGCTACTCGCAATAGCACCATCGATGGGAAAAATCTGGCTCGGGTCTTTCCTGGCAATGCACACGGCACAATTACCGAGCAAATAGCCTATTTTCTGACAGAAAAATTGCTCAAACCAGCTGATTTTCTTATTGATTTGCATAGCGGTGGTATAGCCGCCAGTATTCCGACGCTCATTGGCTACATTCACAGCGACGACGAACGAGGTAAACGCGCACTAGCAGGAGCAAAAGCATTCGGAGCCTCAGTAATATGGGGACACCCACTGCCAGTGCCTCCTGGCCGGAGCCTTACTATTGCCACTGACTTAGGCATCCCCGCACTCTACACTGAAGCTCCTGGTGGAGGATTCGCACGTCTAGAAGACGTGAAATGCTTCACTACAGGTGTTCTCAACGTAATGAAGCACCTCAATATGACTCGAGGCAATCCAAAGTTGCAGCCTGTAAAACACCATCTACTTGGAGATGGCAACCTAGACGACGTAATTACGACCCCTGTCGCTGGTTATTTCCGCACAGAAGTGGATTTATTGGAGGATGTCAACGTTGGCCAGCAACTCGGCACTATTTGCAACGTCTTTGGTGACGTTTTAGTGAAAATCATTACCGAACAGGCTGGCGTCGTCATTATGCAACGCCGTATTCACCGTGTACATCCAGGTGACAGCTTGATACAAATAACACAGAGGTTAGAATAAAAACACCACGCTAATTTTGGCAATCCGTTTCGTGTCTAAGCGCGAGCATGATGAGAATCATCGGGAGCTCGGTATCTCACCCGTAAATGTGGGGTTTCCAACCGCTGATGATTTTGGTAACGTGACTGCAAACAACTTTCCAATGCCCCACAAACAATCATTGTGCGTTCAACAGGAAAAGGTGCCTTGCCAGTTAAAAACATCTCCTCAATCTTGGCAACCAAGCAAGCCGAATAAGTTACATTTGGTGTTGGCGTCAGGAAAAATTGGTTCGATACAGGATTCGTTTCTCCAGTTATTTTTCCAGCGAAACAATAATCTCGAATAGCTCCATTTATCATCAAAAGAGTACTTTTGAATCCATCATTATGTTCAACTAAATAAGCGGCAGGATCCTTAACAAGCTTGTAAAGTTCCCCAGTACCAATCAAATTTTGTGTGCGACCATCTTCATCTGTTAATCCACATGGAGTATCGCTACGAGACAATGCGGCTTCGAGTAATTCCATCGACCATTGCCCATCTCTACCCGCCTCCCAAACTGCATCGCCTTCAATCAGCTGAACAGCTTTAACACCAGACTCACCTCCTTCTCGCCGCTCTATCATGCACTGCATGGCTTCCAACGCATGATAGTCCATGGCATCTGAGCCACCTACCCCAACCATTAATGCATCTTCCAGTTCACAATCAATAGGCAATTCAAGATCTGGTAGACGCCAAGTCACTGGTAGAGACGAACCAGCTAAAATCGGGAAATCTAGCCGACGACCATCCTCAACCATCTCTTTAGCTTTTTCAAAGCTGTATGACAAATGCTTGTCATTATAAATCGGCACTGCAAAGCCATCACTTTCGAACACCGAAACACAAGCTTTGAAAAACTCATAGCGTGGGTAAAGGATTTGCCCCAACTCATTCTTGGGATAATCACCATGCTCCCCAATAATTAGCACGCCGTCAACAGCCAACTTATTTCCACCACAACGCAACGCTTCAGCAATAGTAGGATAAACCTCAAAATTGAATTCCTTAGCTCGGTCCACACTTTGGTCCTCTTCAGGCTTCTGTTCAACATATAACGACACTACCTCAATATTCGGAATGTGCCACCGTCCCTCATATGGATAACCAACCATAAAACGATCCGCAAAATGCTGTGCATGAGAAAGGTACGTATAAACTGTGGCAATCACGGCAATACGTTTTGGTCGATTTTGAGATGCCATTTGCATACCTCCGTTCAAGTTCTCCAATAAGTAGATTCAAATGTAGGTTGATAAGAAATTGACAGATTTGGTGTCTCTTGCCTAGATTGATCTTGATCCAAACTTTCAACACCCGCAATTACCAGCCCACTGGTCAATAAAGTTCGTTCTACAGGATAGGTCGGTTTCCCACTCAGAAACATCTTCTCAACATTATTGACCTGAGGAGTAAAAAAGTTTGCTAATGTCGTGCGGGCCGGTGGCATAGGCAAATACATCTGTGTAGACAGAATTCTAGATGGATTTTCCAGTCTAGCCGCGAAGTTAAAATCATCCACCAATCCATTCATCATTATCATACTACACTTTAACCCATCGACATGCTGATAATGGTATGCTATTGGATCCTTCACAATATCTTTAAGTTCAGATAGTGTAGGAAAAACGTGATTGAATCCGGCTCGAGCTGGTTTTATCGTGTGACTGCGGGACAATGCAGACTCGAAAAGCTCAACCGACCAAACGCCCTGTCGATGAGCATCCCAAAATTTATCACCTCGGTAGGCTTGTAACCATTTCACACCAGATTCACCACCACTCCGTCTTTCAACCATACACTGAATTGTTTCAAGTGCGTGAATGTCATACCCATCAACACCACCATAAGCCACACATACTGCCTCTGCAATCTCAGCACCAAGTGGCATATCAAGTGATGGTGTCCTCCAAGTCACTGGTAAGGACGATCCAGCCATGAAAGCAAAATCCAGTTCTCGTGACAAATCATACATCTCACGACACCATTCCCATTTCCATGATAGATGTTTATCATTAAAAACAGGTGCAGATTTACCACTGGATTGATATACATCCGTGATTTGTTTGAACAACTCGTAGCGAGGGTACTGACGTTGGCCCTTCTGATTAGTTGGATAATCACCATGCTCACCAATAAGTAGAACGCCGTCAACGGTCAAAGAATCCCGTCCCAGTGTTAAGGCCTCAGCAACGGTTGGATAAATTTTCATCAATGGGAATCGCTTAGCACGCTCCTCACTTAGATCATTATCTCCAACCTGATCGACGTAAAGTGAAACAAGATCCATCTCTGGATAGTGATGCCGGCTTTCCCAGCCATAACCTTCTAAAAACCGATCAACGATATGCTGAGCATGAGAATACTTGTGATAGATTGTGACAATAGCTGCGATTTGGGGACGTTCAACCATTAGTCAGACCCTTTAAAATAAACATAATTAATGAAACAAATTGGTTTCCAACATATCAAGAGGATTAGCCGTAACTCATACATCACTTTAAGCGTTACCCTCGACATGGCACAAGAACAGACAATGACTATATCACAAATAGCTGAAAAATTAAAGGTTAGTGAAAACACAATTCTTCGTCTCTGGGTGCATGAAAACACAGAAGCGCCTCCAGAAGGAAAAAAAGAGACAGATGCGAATTCAAATGCAGACTATAAATCATCGTCGCTGAAGAAATTTGAAATCCAAAACGGAAACTCAGTAGAGGAAGAATTTGACAAAATTTTCCAATTCTTAAAGAAACAACTTGAAGAAAAAGACAGGCAGATATCTGAAAAAAACACTCAAATCAAGGCAATCCACAATTACTTGGAACAAGTACACGAGCTACTGGAATCACGCGAGATGCATGTAGCTTCACTGAACCAAGAATTAACCGAAGCACACCATAGAATTTCAGAGTTTAGCCATCGATCATTTTGGAAAAGATTCACTGACCTTTTTATACTTTTACCTTCGACCTAAAACCTAAGGAGCCCCAAAAATGAGACATAAAATACGAAAAAAGTTACTAGACACAATCAGAGAAGCACTAGCAAGAATAGAATTTATTAGCCAAAAACTAAATAGTTTTTTAAAATTTTCAACCAATTAGGCGAACCAAATACCCAACCCTAAACAATGTTTTTGCCTCTATAACATAGAAAAGACAGAATAACTCGCTCTTTATCAAAAGTGATTGAATTTTAATCTGAGTCCCCCCGCAGCAGTTCATTCCTATCGCCCCAAATTACCTGAGACATCAAGTATTTCCCCAGTAACAACCCAATACAGAACCTACCTCAGTATTGAAAAATCCAATTCATACATTTATAATAGAATAAGAATCCACCTGATTTTACACATTCTTAATTTTGCAAAGAACCTACAAAATCACCTGTTTAGCTAATTATTTCTCTAGTTAATTCAAAGTGAAAGAAGGAAATCAATGAATTTTATTAGCGTATCGAAGTCCTTGGATAACATAATGAAAGCAAAGAAAAACGCGCTCATCTGGTCAATTCTGTTATTAATATTAATGATTGACTCCACATCAGCATGGTGGGCAGGTGGTCATGTTATCCTATCAAAAGCAGCCGTGCACGCCCTACCTGATGATATCCCTGACTTTTTCAGAAACTCAGATTCTATGATAGCCCACTGCTCTGCAGACCCCGACATTGCAAACAACTGGAATGTCCCCCATCTTCGTAGCACGCAACACCCTAACCACTATTTGGATCTAGAACTACTCAAGGATAATGATTTGCCTAAAACTCGTCAGGAGTTAATTAATCTGTGTAATCAACTTAAACTAGACCCGGAAAAGGTCGGATTCTTACCCTACGAAATCATTGAAGCTACAGAACGACTAGCACTTTCCTTTGCAGAACACAGAAAATACCCACAGAACTCATACATTCAACAAAAATGCTTAGTATATGCGGGGTTACTTGGTCACTATAGTGAGGATGCTTGCCAGCCTCTTCATGTCACATTACACCACAATGGTCGCGTCAATACAGATGGAGAGATAATAGCCCACAAAGGAATACATTACAAAGTTGACGCAATTATCGAACATATCGGCTTCACACCTAACCAACTAACAAAAGGGTTGGAAATTCAAGCTCTAGACGACTTGGGAAAAGACGTTTTAACAGTTATTTTAACTAAGCATTCAGAAGTAAAAAAACTTTACGAGTTAGCAGATCAATTTCCATCCGAAAACGAGACAGACCCAACTCTCTCCCCAGAAGTAGCTGATTTCGTCAAACATATGGCCGTTTCCGCCACCCAATTTACCGCACAACTTTATTTGACCGCTTGGCAAATGTCTAAGGATATAACTTTCCCTAGTTGGTACGGTAAGAGTTTTGACCGAAAAACCTACGACAATGAATAAATTCTCCGTCCACTACAATCAACCGGTCTGGAATATAATAAATTGAAAAACAACGGTAATGTCTAGTACAACAGCGATGCTATCTGGTGGCAAAGATTCTACAACCTGTTTATATTGGGTCCTAGCAAAATTCAACCATGTAGAAGCAATAGGCTTTGATTATGGGCAAAAGCACCTGATTGAGCTGAAAACAGCACAGCAAAGTTGCCATAACCTAGGTATCAGTTATACTATCATTGACTTAAAAGGCGTTGTTGACTCTCAGCAGGATGTCTCTGTACAACATACTATTAATCCAGACCTTCCATCTGCTTTTACCGCTGGGCGTAACGCCGTTTTTTTGAGTGTTACAGCAGGCTTAGCTTATAATAAGCACATCAATAACATCGTGACTGGTGTTTGCCAAACCGACTACTCTGGCTACCGTCGAGATTTTATTGTTTTCATGGAGAATTCATTGAGTTTGGCATTGGACTCTGAGATCAAGATCCATACACCGCTGATGTATTTAACCAAAGCTGAAACTTGGAAGATGGCCAAGGGCCTCGGTTGCCTAGAAGTTATTATTCATCAAACCCATACTGATTTACAATGGCTACCATACCGATTTTAATGGATGGGGATATGGTGCTTTAAGAATCCTGCCAGCCAGCTGCGAGCAAGAGAATATAAAGAAGCAAAAGCTAAAGGGTGGATATAATCCAAACAAACCAAATTCTTACAACTTATTCGATTCGGGAAGCGGCATCAGTTGAATCTCAAAAAGTTTCGGCCATAGTTTTCCAGTAACAAAGAGCCTTTTCTTCGTCTTATCATAAGCAATACCATTCAAAACATCGACCGGCAAACGATAATCCTTAGGCATTAGCAATCCAGTTAAATCTACCCAACCCACAACCTGTCCAATTTGAGGATCAATCTTAGCAATTCGGTTACTCTGCCAAATGTTAGCGTAGATTTCTCCTTCAACATATTCTAGTTCATTCAAACGTTTTACCGGTCCATTATTGTCATAAACCTTGATATGCCTTACAACCTCAAATGTTTCTGGATCCAAGAAGTAAAGTGTTGGTGTCCCATCACTCATAATCAAATGTTTGCTATCATGAGTAATGCCCCATCCTTCGGTTGAATAATTAAACTCTCGTAACATCTCAAAATTGTCTTTTCTATAAACAAACCCAGTGTTGGATTTCCACGTCAGTTGAACAATTTTATCCTGATAAGCTGTTATTCCTTCGCCAAAGAAATGGTCTGGCAATCGGTGAAGATGTAAAATTTCACCGGTTTCCAAGTCCACACGTCGGAGTGACGACTGAGCATGCAGCCCTGTCCCTTCGTATAAGAAACCATCTTCAAACACTAACCCCTGAGTAAAACTCTGGTGATCATGGACATAAGTATTAATAATCTTATAAGTATAAACAGGTACTGATTTCAGGGCTGTGGAAGCATCTCCAACCAAAGTTGGAATCTTACTACAATCAGTAAAAGAAGAAACAAACATAACCAACAATAACAATACACTAATAATAGCTAACGATTTAAAAGAAAAGACCAGATACATTTCCCAGTTACGGGTCAAAGACTTCAAAGATCATTACCTCCTCTACCCCAAAGAACTTTGGGCAATCCAACTAACATCAAGATTCAAGCAATGAATCCAAATGATAATAAGGAGCCAGCGTAGTCAGACGCGCGTCTTCGATCGCACCACCAACAGTAAAATGATACAATGATTGGTAAGTACGATCCGATAATCCTAACATATCATGCACTGGATCATCAAAGAAACACCCAATTCCAGTAGAACGAATGCCATGAGCTTCCGCCTCGAGATAGAGAACTTGGCCTATCTGCCCCGTTTCCCAGAACAGGTCGCGATACAAATGAGGAGAATTCTGAATTGTGTCCTTGAATCGAGCAACCATCCCTAAAGAAAAAGCACCATCCCCGGCAATATTCTGCTGACAACTAACCAATACAGCTTTACGCCGACAATCAACTTCCTTTAAAAGAAATAATGGAAATGTATCATCTAATGGTTTCCAAAGAAAATTGGACTTACATAAAGCCTTAAGCTCAGAAAAATCTCTACGGTTGCGAACAAAAAAGTAAACGCCAGGCACTATACCATCAACCCGATGAACAAATAACACTAAATGTATATTTGGCTCCCCCAATTCAACATTGAAAGGCGAATGGCGACGTCTGGGTATGGTCTTATCCAACATACAGAAGAACTGATCTATGGAAATGGAAGTGATACCGTCCATATCCACTGCGCTCCGCCGCTTCCGAATAATCTGTGTAGCAGAGAGGTTAGGGAGCGGATCTGGGAACCGAAACGGACTTGCTTCATACACAAAAATGTTAGACGGTGTCTCAGGTTTCTTCACACTTTCGCTAACCTTATCTATAAGAGACCATTTCATATGTTGTTTACTTAGCTGATTGGGTCTCCCTCGGAATTCAAGTTCAGACACAGCTTGAACAATTGAATCAGGGATATCTCGTGGAATATCGTTACGAGAACCAGTAATGTCCACAAAACAAACTAGATCGGTATGTTCCTCCTCATTAGGAAACCATTCTATCTGATGAAATCCCAGCAAATCTGATATTTGTTGATCGGACAGCATATTCAGATACAGTAATCTCCAACCCTTCAGATTAGCAGCAAAACTGAGACATGCCAAAGCATGTCCAACATCGTGATTACAATAGCGGAATGCACGCTCACCATATTTCCATGACTCCCGCCAGAAGATACTGGTTAACCCAATTAAAAAACCTCGCCCTCCAAAGTGAGCCTCCAAATCCTGCCATATAATCAACGGTGTTTGCGTTCTTAATTCTAAACAATGATCATAAGAAACATAATGATAGATCCCTGCATCAATACCATCAATTGAGGGTATCGCCAAGTAGGCTTCCGTCGGATGCAAATTGCCACTTGATGGATTGATACGCAATGCCCAAGAATTTTGACCAGTAGACTTCCAAGCTGACAACCCTAAGGACAACCCTAGAAAATCACCCAAACTTTCCAGATTGAAGGGACAACATTCTTTTCGAAATTGATATAGCTCACTATAAGGTATAAAGGCGTTTCCGATAGCCTCAGGCAAACGAACCCTTTTTGTTCCTTCATAGAAACGAAAAGGATTCGGCTGATTTGCCCAATCTAGATAGCCTAAGGAACTAGCAAAACGATGAAAACTATGCTTGGTCGCTTGATGATAATCAAACATCACCTGCGCATGCTTTTCATCCATTATCATACCGCCTAAAAGTAATTTTTCTGAGCAACTACTAACAAAAATTGATATGCCAAATCTGGTAACATCTTGAAAGATTCATTAATCGAATCACAGTTACTTTACTTTTGAACGTACAACGTCCAATTAGGCGAATATTATAACCTAAATCGAGACAAAATATCTCTCTTGCTTATCACGAACACCAACCCAATACTACAAGAAAGCTTTGATATTGACACTACATATAGTTCGTGATAAGCTGATTTTTGGACTAGGTCATGACTTTCATTGAGAAACCATCGAAGCAAAAAATCATACTAACCATGATCCCCATTGATAACAACCTCTCATTTGTTTACCACAACCCACAGGCCATAATTATTGAGGGCTTTTTGAGCGAAGCTGACAAGCGTCTAAAAAATGCTGACTCAAGAAGTTGATGCAGAAGGAATTTCGTACAGAAACTATCCTTCCATAGCCACAAGCCAATAAATCTATCCGATCACAACGCAAAACGTAACGCATGAAAACAAATTCAAGCGTGTCAATGAATAATACAGGTATTGTTTTTAAATGGGAGTCAATTGTTAATGAAACCAGATGTAATTCAACTAACCAAAGACATTGTGTCAATTAGCTCTGTCAGTCACCAAAGTAACACAATAATTTGCGACCTTCTAGAAGAAACGTTAAAGAGATGTGAATTTGAGGTCGAGCGACTACAGTTCATCGATCAGGAAGGCAAGACTAAAATCAGTTTAGTCGCCAAAAAAGGGGCAGGTAAAGGTGGTTTTGGGATGTTCTCCCACTCAGACACCGTACCTGGAGACGAATGGGCTTGGGATGCTTTCTCACCCGCAATTAAAAATAACCGCCTTATCGGCAGAGGCAGTTGCGACATGAAGGGTCCCTTAGCTGCTACGATTGTAGCTGGGGCATCAATTAATCCGTCCCAACTGAACAAACCACTCCTTATCATTATTACTGCTGACGAAGAAATTTCTGGCAGGGGAGCCCGTCAAGTTGCCGAGGAATCAGTTATTTTCAATTCTTGTAGACCTATGCACGGTGTGATTGCTGAACCTACCCAGCTAACTCCTGTATATGCGCATAAGGGAGGAGCACGAATTGTCGTTACTGCCTATGGGAAATCTGCTCACACAAGCACTGACCTAGGAATTTCAGCTAATTTCCTTATTGCACCCTTCTTAGCTGAGATGGTCGAAGTAGCCAAACTATGCAAAACAGATGAGTCGTTCATGAACTACGAATTCGACCCACCAACTAACGGATTTAACATGATTCTAGACGATGGTGGTTGCAAACCCAACGTCACAGCCGCTAAAACCATATGTACTCTTGGTTTCAGACCCATGCCAGATGATAGAAGTCAAGATATAATTGACATGGTAACCGAAAAAGCAAAAAAGTATGATTTTGAAGTAACATCAAGTCAAGGTCAACCATTCTATATATCACCTGAAGCCAGAATTGTTCAAACCGGACTCAAAGCGACGGGAATGTCCAAACCAAGCACAGTACCCTTCGGAACTGATGCTTTTTCATTTCAAGATTCTTTGGAATTGGTAATCCTCGGCCCTGGTAATATTGAGCAAGCACATACAGTTGGCGAATACATTGAAATCAATCAACTATTTGAAGCAGTTAAAGTCTACCGAAAAATGATTGAAATGTTGTGTATACAATAAAAAATAACATTTAGGAAAACCAATCAAATGCAAGCTTGGATACGTATTGGTCAACCACTTGAACCAGTAATTAGTGATTATAAGCGCATTTTCGACGCTTGGAAAGATGGTGGCGCCTGCGGTTTCGTCTTTGGACGTACGCTGTTTTCAGATTTACAAGGGCATCACTATTCCCGCCTTCGCTTCGAACCAACAAATCTATCGCAACCATGGACTAGTACCCAATGATCGTCAAGCCCAGACACAGTGGACAAAACTTTACCAGAGAAAAGTTGGTTGCAAAAAATCATGCTACGAAATTTTGAGCATATTATTGGTTATACATCCTCTTCGACCGAATTTATAGTTTCTTGCCAATCAATTTTAGAATGATCTAAACAATATAACACATTAAAGTAGAGAAAGTTTTTTGACTCGAATTAATAGTTACCTCAAAGAAAATTTTATCAATTTTTTGTTACTTGTAGGGACAGTTCTTTTCACCTTACTGCTAATTGAAGTTGGGCACTCAATTTATAAACTTATTCGCTCTTCAAAATCCTATTTCAGAATTGATCAAACAACTCAAGAACGATACTTAATCCCAGGAATGGTTAGGGAAAAAAAGTTCATTAAAAATGGCCCGAAGATAACGATAAGAATCAATTCCCTAGGTTGGCGTGACAGGGAAATTTCTTTAGAAAAAAAAGAAGATACGTTTCGGATTGTCGCTCTCGGAGACTCAATTACTTTTGGATGGGGTGTAGAACTACACGAAACTTATGTCAAACAACTCGAAACCATTCTCAAGAAGCAAAACTCATATAAGAACTACGAAGTCATCAACATCAGTATTGAAGACCTAGGGTTACAGGAAGAATTAAAACTCCTAAAACAATTTGGCCTAGATTTTCAACCAGATCTCGTCCTCCTCGGTTTTTACCTCAATGACGCTCGACCTATTGGAGGATTTCCCAATGAATCGAAACCAACATGGTTTCATCGCCGGTATACACTTCGAAAAATTGTTAACTTGACACCTTTAACAAAATCTATGGCCAAAAAAGCATTAATTAAATTGGGTATCATGACGCCGAATGCTTCAAGCCGTTTTCGCTGGATCGACACATTTACAACACGAGAATGGGTAACGAATCAAGATAAAATGAAGCTACTCATCAAGTCCGCTGATCTAGATTGGGGGGTGGCTTGGAAATCACAATCATGGACAGCAATTAATCAATATATACAAGAAATGCAGGAAGTAACACAATCAGCTGATTGTTCTTTAGCAGTTATCTGTTTTCCAGTTAGTGTTCAAGTGGAATCAGATTTTACATTTTTAGATAAACCACAACAACATCTATCCGAAATATGCAGTAGTAAATCCATACCATTTCTGAACCTACTACCAAGTTTTCGACACTGGAACACAACAGTTGAAGAACCGCTGTTCTTTGATCTTTGTCATCCTACCCCTTTAGCACATCAAAAAACTGCACAAGTGATTTCAAAGTTTTTAGATACAGAAAGATTATTACTTACTCCAAGATAATATTTATAAGCTTCAAGACCAAGGAGAGATATTATGAGTTTTAAAAAACCGAAATTGGATCAACCGAACATTCTGTGGATTTCGCTAGAAGACACCAGCCCACGATTTGGTTGCTACGGAGATGAAATTGCCCGGACACCAAACATTGATCGTCTGGCAGCGGAGGGTAGAAAGTATCCAAATGCATTTTCAACCGCTGGAGTTTGCGCACCCAGCCGATCAGCAATCATTACTGGCATGTATCAAACCTCCATTGGTACACACCACATGCGAACAGCACATACCAATCAACACACCCCTGAGCTACCAACTCCATATTCCGCTGTTCCTCCACCGCACGTCAAAACGTTTACCGAATACCTGCGAGCAAACGGATACTATTGTACAAACAATCAAAAGACAGATTATCAGTTTACACCCCCTCTTACAGCTTGGGATGAATGTAACAATCAAGCACATTGGCGAAATCGCTCTGCTGATTCTCCCTTCTTTTCAGTCTTTAATCCAACAGTAACTCACGAAAGCGGTATGTGGCCAAACAACCGACCTTCTGTTGACGACCCCACTGATCCAGACCAAGTTACATTACCACCGTATCTGCCAGATACATCTAAAACGCGCCAAGCTCTAGCACGCCATTATGACAACCTGACGTTGGCAGATGAGCGAGTCGGTCAGATTCTAGGAGAATTAGAAGAAGACGGACTCGCTGAAAATACAATCGTGTTTTTGTGGAGTGATCATGGAGAAGGGTTACCCCGAGGAAAACGGTGGCCTTACGATGCTGGGATTCGTATTCCGCTGATTGTTCGGTGGCCAAGAGAGTTGATGGCTGGAAGTACGTCGGAAAAACTCATAAGTCTAGTAGATTTAGGCCCAACTGTCCTTTCGTTGGCTAAAATAGACTTACCTTCACACCTACAGGGCCAGCCCTTCCTCGGCCCAGAAGCAACCGAAAGAGAATATGTGTTTGCAACACGGGATAGATATGATGAATCTTATGACATGGTTCGTGCTGCACGGGATAAACGCTACAAATACATCCGAAACTACCATCCGGAGAAACCTTACCTACTCTGGATTCCTTATCGAAATCGTCACCCGGTAATGCAAGAGATGTGGCGATTATATGCAGAAGATAAGCTAGAAGAACCAGAAAATATTATGTTTCAACATCCACGACCAAGCGAAGAATTGTATGATCTGGAAAACGATCCTTATGAAATTGATAACCTTGCTAAGAAGACGGAATATAGATCAACACTTGGACGATTGCGAAAAGCCCTAGACGATTGGCGTAACGATTTTGGTGACATGGGAGAAATCCCCGAAGAACAGATGGTTCGTCAATGGTGGCCTGACGGAGTACAACCCCAAACAGCTACACCAATCTTTATTCCTATTTCCAATTCAAATTCCGGCATGGATACAGCATCTGAAGATGAAACGCTGACGTCTCCCGGCCTAGTCCAACTTCATTGTGCAACTCAAGGCGCTTCCATCGCTTACACCACAGAAACAAATCAGCAAGCACAATGGCAATTATACACAGAACCATTACGCTTACAAGAAGGTACAACAACACTAAGGACAAAAGCTATCCGCATCGGTTACAAAGAAAGCGAAGAAAGAAATTCCAACTTTACAGTTATCCCCCCTAATCAAACATTAGTTATCGAATGAGCTAAATAAATAACCACAGTAAATTTAAACACACAACTTTTAAAAAACATGGAGAGAACATCTTTAGGATGAGAAATAAAAAGAGTGTACTTTTTCTGATCGCTGATGACTGGAGCCGAATTGCACGGTGTTATGGCAACGAGGTGATCCACACACCAAATATCGATGCACTAGCTGAAGAAGCAATAGTTTTCGATTATGCTTTTTGCACCAGTCCATCTTGTGCAGTCAGCAGGGCTTGTATACTAACTGGTCAACACAGCCATACCCATGGTCAATACGGTCATTGTCATGGGATCCACGGTTTCCGAACACATGAGTTCATGCAATCAATTCCCAAGATCCTGAAAGCTAACGGATTTGCAACTGCCTGTATTGGAAAAAAGCATGTTGAACCACCCAATGTTTATCCGTTCGACTACGAACCCAAGGTAAATGCACGCAGCCCAACTGACATAGCGGAAAAAGCGCTTGAATTCCTTTATCAATATGCAGAACAACCATTCTATTTACATATCGGTAGCGGACATCCACATCGTGCGGGTCAAGGATATGGCAATGAAAAAATACATTCAGGCATAATACCAGTTGGATACGAACCATCTGACATTATTGTCCCCAACTTTTTACCCGATATCCCCATGGTTCGTGAGGACTTGGCTGATTACTACGAAAGTGTGTCTCGTTGGGATCAGGTTGTCGGTGCAGTTTTGAAAGCACTCGACCAATCCGGTCGCGCTAACGAAACACTGGTTTTTGTCACAACTGATCATGCTATGCCATTCCCAGGGGCAAAAGCATCAAGCTTCGACAGTGGACATCATTGTCCCCTGATCATACGCAACCCAACTCAGCAGAAATACGGAATTCGAAACCAAGCATTAATGAATTGGGTCGATTTCTGTCCAACTATATTGGAATGGTGTGGAACTAAATACCCAGAAGGCGCAACAACATTATACGGAAAATCAATCCTGCCTATCTTGGAAGATGAATCCGACTCTCCAGGATCTGGAGAGTGGGAAGAAACGTTCTTCTCTCACTGTTTCCATGAAGTAACAAATTATTACCCATACCGCGTTCTGCGCAGTCGACGCTACAAATACGTTCGGAATCTGGCTCACCAACTCACCACACCTTTACCCAGCGACCTGTTCCGATCAATCTCCTGGACTGCCATACGTCAGGATCCAAACATTAATATGCTTGGCAAAAGACCAGAAAAGGGATTTCTGTATCAGGACCGAGAAGCACTTTTTGACATGCAAAATGATCCAGCCGAATCAAAAAATCTTATTAACAACCCACAATTAGCAGACATAATCAACGACATGCGAAAGAAAGTAATAGATTTTCGCCAAAAGACGAAAGACCCATGGCTAGAACAATCCTTCCAAGAGGATGAACTTAACGCGTAAATTATTGTGATGGAAGCACTTTGAAAAAACAACTATGGAAAAGCCCAATATCTTACTAATTGTAACGGACCAACAACGTGGTGATTGCCTAGGTATTAATGAACATCCTGTCTTGCAAACGCCCTATCTTGATGATATTGCTGCCAGCGGTATACGATTCAGCCGTGGATACAGTGCTTGTCCAGTTTGTGTTCCAGCACGCAGAACCTTAATGACTGGCCAAAAAGCAGCGTCTCACGGAGTGTTCATGAACCACCATTCGATCCTTAATGGGCCTACATTGGCCGATGAGCTCTCGAAATCCGGATATCAAACCCATCTTGTCGGCAAACTGCATCTTTATCCATGCCGAAAATTGTACGGCTTTAACTCAGCAGACTGGGCAGACAGTCCAACCCCGAATTCAGTCATGGACGACTATGAACGTTTCCTGATTAGTGAGAACATTATGCAACCAAGAGCTGGATTAGCACACGGCATAAGCGTCAACGGATACGTGGCCAGGCCATTCCACCTAGAAGAAAGATTCCATTTTACAAACTGGTGTGCAGATAATGCAATACGTTTCTTGGAACGACGAGACCCTACATCGCCTTTTTTCTTGAAACTCAGCTTTCATCAACCCCACCAACCGTTGACACCACCCACTTGCTACTACGAGCGGTATATAAACATGGACTTACCTGAACCACCTGTAGCAGATTGGGCACGTATTTATGAGAAACCTCAACGAGGACTACCAGTAAATTCCTGGCGAGTACACCTGGAACCTAATGTCCAAAAACAGATGCAAGCTGGGTACTACGGTTGCATCAACCACATTGACGATCAAATTGGACGAGTATTAGAATACATACCCAAAAACACAGTCATCGTTTTTGTTTCCGACCACGGTGAGATGTTAGGGGAACACCAATGGATTCGGAAACGTAATGCCTTTGAAGGGTCAACACATATCCCATTTCTAATTAATCTACCTAAAAGCATGAACATTAAACAAAAAGTAATAATCAATAAAGCAGTAGAATTAATGGATGTCATGCCAACGTTACTTGATATTGCTGAAATTGAAATCCCAAGTAGTGTAGACGGACAAAGCTTATTGCCGTTGATCTACGATGAAAACGTACAATGGCGAAACCACATTCATGGAGAATGCGCACACATACCAACGCTTAATAGTGGAATGCAATATCTTACTGATGGTAAATCAAAATACATATGGTATCCAGGATTAGGACAGGAACAATATTTTGACCTGGAACATGACCCCAATGAAATGAATAATCTAACCAATAATACAGACTACACTAATGAACTCGATAACTACCGTTCAATCTTAATTAATCAACTAAAAGATCGACCAGAAGGATTTGTTAATAACAGTACACTAGTGAATCTTGGTAAACCTACGTCACACACGCTTTCTAATTACAAATAAACCGAACATTACTACTAACATCACTAACTTTAACTATGAATAAAGAGAATGTGGGGATACGATTGAAAGATTCAACAAAACAAACATTTGACTTCTGCAACATATGGTCACAACGCGAAGTAATACTGAAAAAAACGGAACTTCCACTCTTTTCCAATTGGTGGAAGTCTTTCGTAGAATCTCAACAGACCTTAGAACCATCCAATAACCCGATAGATCAAATCGAATCAATCGCATTTGCCTACGCTATTAGTGGTGATGAAGTCCTAGGCCAAAAAGCATTGAACTCTCTTCGAAAAGAACTGCCAACGTACATACCATCAACCAGCATAATTCACAAAGAAATGTACCCGGAAGTAGAGGCAGATTTAACCGTTGCCAGCGCATGCAAAAAGCTAGCTTACACTTATAATTTCCTTCACCCGCTTCTTGAATCGACAGACAAACAACTGATCTTCAACCAACTCGTTGAGAAAGGTGCGGGTCTTATCTACCGTGACACACTAGCAGGGGCATGGTGGAGTAACGCACCCAACTCCAACTGGTGCAGCCATCTCTTATCTGGCCTCGCATTGTCTGGAATCGTTTTGATGGAAGATGACCTAAACTTGTCAGACAAATGGATAAATGCAGCAACAGAGCCATTAAAAAAAATGCTTGACCTCGCAGGAGAAGAAGGGGCAGGTATTGAAGGTACAGGATATTGGTGCGGATGCTATAGATCTGTTCAAGAATGGACAGAAGCTGCTAAAAACATCGGTTGGGATGATTGGTACTCGCACCCATTCTGGCAAAAGGCAGTCGAATTTCCTCTATACATGTCTCGACCTGACAAATCAGGCTTAATGAACTTTGGAGATACAGGCGAAGGTTTAGGCATAAGCCATTTTTTCTACGCCATTGCCAATGCCCTAGACCACGGTTTAGCTCAATGGTTTGGAGATCAAATTGCAGCCAAACATTCTCCTTCAATATGGGATCTACTATATTATAATCCCGACCTAGAACCAACTCCTCCCGATTACATGCCTACTGACCGATTCTTCAAAAGTGTCCATCTTGCCAGTTTCCGTTCAAATTGGGAAGAAGACGCCGTCTTCTTTATTCTTAAAGGCGGCTCCAATGCCTGGTCACATTGTCATCTGGATCTAAACAGTTTTTTTATAGATGCCTATGGAGAGCGTTTAGTTGTTGACCCTGGTCCTGGTAACTATTCATCCCATTACTTTACTAGTGTTGAACCTGAAGTGTCAACAGCTTGGCACAATACTCTATTGGTCGATAATGCTGATCAGAGGCAACCACCAAGATACCGGATGAGTTTCGACCTAGAAGAAGGTGGCGATGCATACTGCCGCTTAAGCGATATGGTTTCCAGCTATCAGATAGGCATGATTTGCGGAGACGCAACAACTGCCTACGGTGACTACCTAGATCGTTTTTTCCGTCATATCGTCTATCTTAAACCAAATCGGTTTGTCATTTATGATTCCATTCGAAGCCGAGAAGTTCGGACACAAAGGCATTATCAGTGGCTTCTACACAGTGGCTTCCCAATTATTGATAACAACAATGGAACCCTTGAAATCCAAGGAGAAAAATCTAAATTAGTTATTCATCCGATCCTACCATTACCATACGCAACAAAATCCCTGCCAACTCGTTTACCCAAAAACGGAAAAACGGGCAAAGAAATCCACGCCATAAGCTTGAGGCCAGAGTGGCATCACCTTTGGAACGTATCACCGAAAAGTTCTCCGTATCCACAATGGGATACAAGATCGCAGGGTCTGTTATACAATAGAGACCTACAATTCATGGTGGTGTTAACGATACTACCTCGACACGAAAAATCCCAATACGAAATAAAATCAACTATTCAAAATGGTCTACATGGTATAAAATTTATTCAGGGGAACGAAACCGATTTGGTTTATTTTAATACTACTGGCCACCGTTTTGAAGATAATAATGTCATATCAGATGCAGAAAAAGTGGTCATCCGTCAAAAAGGGGACGAAATTCTAGATTGGAGCATCGTAAATGGAAAACAATTAATTTACGATGGAATACCCGTTAATCTTCAAACTTAAGACTATCCTAAATTTAGGTGTTAGGTGTATTTTATGAGAACCAAAACTGCTGTTATTTTCGAGCATAATAAATCTGTAATTGTTGATGATTTACAACTGGATGCTCCCAAAGCGAAGGAAGTACTTGTTCGCATGAATGCCAGCGGAGTATGCCATTCTGATTTGTCTGTCATTAACGGAACAATCCACTACAACCCGCCTGTAGTACTGGGCCATGAAGGAGCTGGAATCATCGAACAAATTGGAGAAGACGTAAACTACGTTCAAGTTGGAGATCACGTTTTACTCTCTTTTGTAACCTATTGTAGCCAATGCCGAATGTGTGCTATGAACAAGGTCTCTTTATGTGAAGGCTTTACCGCTAGAATGGGTCATTTGCTTGATGATACTTGTCGATTCCATACGAGCCTTAAACAACCGGTCCCACAAATGGCTCGCATCGGTACAATGTCACAATATACTGTGGTACCTGAACAAAGCTTGATCAAAATCGACCCTACATATCCTTTAGAAATAGCGGTACTCGTTGGGTGTAGCGTTACAACAGGCATTGGTGCAGTCCTAAACACAGCTAAGGTAAAACCAGGAAGTTCAGTGGCAATCGTCGGATCCGGAGGTGTTGGCCTCAATGTTATTCAAGGTGCAATTCTCGCATCAGCAGAGCGCATTATTGCAGTAGATCTTTCCGAACAGAAACTCGGTTTGGCAAAAGATTTTGGTGCCACTGATCTCATTAACGCATCCGAAGCAAACCCAGTCGACCAAATACACGATTTAACAAATGGGAAAGGTGTCGATTACGCTTTCGAAGTAGTTGGCAATCCTAAAACTATCGAGCAAGCTTACGACATGATCCGACCTGCTGGCACGGTTGTTGTAGTTGGAATATCTCATCATGAAGCCAAGATCAACATACCTGCTCAATGGTTGGTGAGGCAAGAAAAACGAATTATCGGATCCTTCTATGGATCCTCAATCCCACGAATAGATATGCCAAAAATACTAGAACTGTACACACAAGGGAAAATAAGGTTACATGAATTAATCACAAAAAATTACCAACTAGAACAGATCAATCAAGCATTTGAAGACATGGAAGCGGGAGTAAACGCGAGAGGCGTTATTTTATTTGAATAATCTAAATTACAGAAAAAAGTAATTCTCAACCGTCCAAACGTATTTGAGAACGCATTAAGTTGAAGTATACAGCCTCTCCTTGGTAAAGTTGTTCTAAATCAAGCCACTCATCGCCAGTATGCGCTTGAGCGATGTCACCAGGGCCTATGACAATTGTTGGTATTCCGATATCATTTAAAATACTTGCGTTTGTACCAAAACCAACTCCCACCGGGTTGCTCGGGAGTCGCATCTCCTTTAATGTTTCTTGAACAAAACCGATAAAAACTTCGTTATCATTAGGATCTAAAGGGGGAAAAATCATGTCAGGTTCAGTTTGCAAAACACTCATTTTACCATCTTTTTTGCGTAATTCGTTGAGCAAGCCTTCGACAGTTGGAATAATAGACTGCGCGTTTTCACCAGGTACTACCCGCCTATCAATCTGTATTTCACAAGTTGCAGGTACAGTATTAACCTGTGTCCCTCCGCGAATCACATTAACACTACATTGCGCCTCACCAGTCAGTGGGTGAGAAACTTCAAGAGTTGGAATGTAATGTGACTCCAAAACACCTAATACCTTTATCATCATGCTGATAGCCGATAGCCCACGTCGAGGAGCAGAAGAATGCGCAGCAATACCTTGCGTTTGAATACGCCACCGAACTACTCCATTGTGTGCAACAACTAATCTTAGTTGAGTAGGTTCACCAACTACTGCTCCAACGGGTTTCCAATTCATCGCAGGCAAATGCTGCTCTACAAAAGCACGAACTCCCGTTTTTTTGACTTCTTCATCAACTGTATAAACAACAGCAATATTATTAGGAGTAACTGGCTCTTCAGCATAGCGTTTTAACGCATACAACATCGCCGCACCACTACCTTTCGTATCACACGCGCCACGACCATATAGACGATTATTTTTTACATGCCCACACAACGGATCAATCGTCATATCTTCTATACTAACTGTATCCAAATGGCTTTCAAATAATAACCACGGTGCGTCTTGTGAAACCAAATAACTCACCAACAAATTAAAACTTCGACCCCCAACTGGCAAACGTTGGGTAGAAAAACCAAGAAAATTTGCTTGCAACTCGAGGAATTCAGATAATGCTAATTCTGCATCAGGTTTGCCAGAGACATTTGAATTTACCGTATTGAATGCAATCATTGCTTTAAGCAAATCATGACACGAAGAATGGCACATTTTTTTAGGCATTAAACTTTGAAAAATCCCTAGTTTTTTTAGAATCAACACC
Organism: Candidatus Poribacteria bacterium; assembly: GCA_002709695.1. GTDB lineage: Bacteria > Poribacteria > WGA-4E > WGA-4E > UBA9662 > UBA9662. The sequence goes on along the minus strand of PAQF01000043.1, from coordinate 4,448 downwards.
AGAAGAATTACTAAACTAAACATCCAAACAACTAAGGCCATCTCAAACTTAAATCAACCCTTACCAATCAAGAAAAAGCAGCCTTATAAAAAGACATTCTAAAACTAAACTAACATGATTCCGTAAGCCCAAGTTGAGCTTACTCACATCAGTTTAAAAAATTGGTTACAACCTAGAAAATATACTCCTATCACACAACACAACTTACTCAACTGAAAACATAAGTACTTAACTTACCTACAAATATCATTAAATTAGATAGCATTGAACACTTCCATTTGCAGATGATGCTCCTTCACTATCTAAAGTAAACACTAACTAACGGCATTTCAAACAAATGAACTTACTCACCAAACTAAATAGTCGGCTTAACTTTCCAAGCAACCAGCCCATTTAATACAACCGCTAATATGCTCCAAGAACCAGTCCTCATGCCACAACGTATCTGGATGGCCAAGAGCTGTATACATAACCCGTCCCTTTCCGTACTCATGACACCATCCCAAGGCATAATCATGATCATCTCGATTGCCTTTGGACAGATCAACAGAATCATTATCTAACCTCATCAACACGTTTGTATTATCACGGTTCCAATTTTTGAAAGTGTAAATTTCGTCGAAAACTTTAAAAGAATTTCCGAGCGGCCGGGTAGAAGGATGGTCAACATCTTCGACAATAACATTAACTTCCTGCGTCCATGGATGTCCTGAAAAGTAACCTCCTATCATTTCACCATATTCTGGCCAATCATAGCAGGTGTCAGTCGCATTATGAATACCTAAAAAACCTTTTCCTCCTTTCACAAAGTCAAGAAGTGCTTGCTTTTGATGAACATCGAAATCCAAATTACCAGTAGTCGCAAAGATAAGCAAATCAAGTTTCTCTAAGCTTTCTATGGTAATCTTTTGGCACAGATGAGTTGTATTGACTAACCAATTGTTCTTTCGGGCTAAAGCTTTGATAGCAACTTCAGCATCTGGCAAGTAGCTATGTTCAAAACCCGCTGAATGACGCAGCATCAAGATGTTCATCTGACTTCCCTCCATATATAATTGAATTATGGTTTCTTTGGATATCCACAAACGACGGAACTACATATATATTACAATAACCGGTAGTTTTTGAAATACTAATTATCATCACAACTTAAAAAGACTTTCTGACCCACCACTCAAAAACTTGTTAACAGTATAAGTCCCAACAGTAACAAGGACAATTACCATCACTCCCAGACAAGCACCAGGCCCCCTTCCAGTTGCACTTTGCATATAAAGGTAGATTCCATAGGAGAGAGGTGCTAGTTCTTTCGTCGGAACTAACATCATCGTTGAACTTAACTCAACAGATGACGTAATGAAGGATATAACCCCACCAGCAATTACCCCCTTAAGCATCAAAGGGAAAGTAATTTTCACAAAGGTACGCCGACGATTAGCCCCCAAATTTAAAGCAGCTTCTTCAAGAGACTCATGGATCTGTTGCATCGAAGCATAACAAGACCTAAGTGTATAGGGTAGCCGTCGGGTAGCGTAGGCAATAACCAAAATTATCCACGTCTCAGTGAGCGGTTTATTAAGAATAGGCAAATCTATTGCGTGGAACATACGCAAGTAACCAGTAGCTAGGACAACTCCAGGAATTGCAAGTGGTAAGGTAGCTATCAAATCTAAGATACCCTTACCCATCATTTTGCCTCGAATCAACAAGAAAGCGATGAAAGCACCTAATATAACATCAATTCCTGCGGCCAGAAACGAGAAGATCAACGTGTTCCAAACCATATACGGCGTTTCAATAAAGACCTCGGCATAGTGCGACAATGTATAACTTTTAGGCAGAAGAGAGAAACTCCAAAATTTAGCAAACGATAGAATTATAATGCCAAGGTGTGGAGCTAAACTCACTAGAAAAATAACAGTGCAAAATCCTATAACCAAAAACAGTTTCAAACCACTAAGCGGCTTGGATATCAACACACCAGTCGCACCACGCTGAAGTGTTGCATACTCAGATAATCTAAGGTAACGCATCATACTCCATAAAGAGGCTAGCGATAAGATAACGAGGATCACCGAGATAACATATCCAGCTTTGTCTTCAACACCAATATTCGTGATACGGATATATGCTTGAGGAGCAAGCATATTCGTATAATTGAGCAAGAGCGGTGTGCCAAGATCATCAATACTTTTGATAAAAACCAACAAAGCTCCAGCAATATATCCCGGCATCATCAAAGGAAGCGTAATCTTTTGAAGCAACCGAAAACCATGAGCACCAAGATTTTGCCCTGCTTCTTCAAGCGAAAGATCCACATTGGCTAGCGAAGCAGACGCATTCAATAAAATAAATGGGAAATAGTGGAGTGTTTGCACAATAATAATCCCAATTAATCCATCCATAAATGGAATGGTAAAATCAAACCAACCTCGGAGTAACAAGTTAATCATGCCATTTCTTCCAAGTATCAATTGCATCGCAATCGCACCCACAAATGGTGGCATGACTAGCGGAAGGATACCCAGAGTTTGAATCACAACTTTTCCCTTGAAGTCATACCGAACCGAGAAAAAAGCCAGAGGAAGAGCGATCAAACTACTAAAAATAACAACCATTAGCCCAACAAAAAGGCTATTAAAAAATGCTTCTCGAAATAACGCTCTCTGAAAAAAACTGAATAAATGAAATAAAGTAACGGAACCATCCTGAGTAAATGCGACATATAACACCTGGAGGATGGGGGATAAAATAAACATTGAAAGGAGGCCAACCAAAATCAAAAAGAAAATAAATTGGCTAAAGCCAACCTGACCACGCCGACTTAGAACGAAACGTATCATTTTACTTTTTTAGCTAAATCCTTCGCCAGTCTATAATTCTTCTTAGCAATTCCATCCCACTCAGTTTCAGCTTGAATTTGCACCTTATCTGCTTCTTTGGCAAAATGCTGATTGTACTCAAGATCATTTGCCTCGGCTTCTAAAACCGGCACCTGCATAACTAACATCTTGGCCTCGGAAATCTTTTTTTTCAGAACAGTAACATCCTGATTTCTAGATTCTTTCTTCTCAATCCGTTTTTCAGCCTTATGTATTTCAGACCAAGCCGTTTTCAAATCTTTAAGCCGAAAAGTAATAAGCTGATCAAAAAGCGAGTTGATCAAACCATAGCGTTGCTGCGACAATTGGACATCAAACTTAGTCGCAGATTTTTTCATTTTAAATGGATTCGGAAAACCCTGAGGAGCATCCTGGTATAGAGTTGGTATAACTGGAAGCCGGCTAATTTTCGAATCAAAGAGTAACCTCTGTCCTTCTGGACTAAGAAAAAAGTTAATGAATTTCCGAGCATTGTCCTCGTGTGGAGCCCCCTTAATCAATCCTATACTGGCAGGCACAAGCGGTGTGATCGAAGGATACACAAACTCAACAGGCAAGCCACTCGAAACTGCCGAAAACCCAAAAAAGTCTATAACCACACCAATTCCGAATTCACCATTAATTACACCTTGTGGAACACCAAAACTACGTTCAGTAATAACCGACATATTCCCACACATTGACAATAGAACTTCCCAACCTTTCTCCCAACCATACCCCTGCAGAATTGCCTCTACAGTCAAATGGGTTGTACCGCTTCGCGAGGGGGAACTCATCGCCAAATGCCCATGATAAGCAGAATCAGTCAGATCTGACCATTCCTTTGGAGGATCTAGACGATACGCTGCAAGATAATCTTTATTCCACATAAGTCCATAACCACTTAATGCTCCTCCAAAATACTGCCAATCAGGATCATGTATGGGGTAAGTCCCTATTTTTTCCGGAATTAATTCGCCGATTTCATCAGGTAATTCATGCGTACCTAAAAGTCCTTCCTCCTTTAGAACAGCAAAAGCATCAACTGCACTAGCCCAAATTAAATCTGAATTCGGCTTCTTCGCAGTCTCACGAATATATGCAACTGCTGCTGAAGTTTTCTTCGATCTAACCACGACATCAATTTGCGGATATTTAGCCTCAAAAGCCCGTTTATAAATTTCAAACAAATCTTTCGGAAAAGAAGTAATTATAACCAACTGACTTGCGGGCGATACTATCACCGATAAAAACAAAAATAGAAATAATGCACCTAAAACAACCTTTCGCTTCATAACGCTCCCTTGCTAAATATGTTTCTTTCTCAACATAATTCAAAATCGTTTACTACGAACCAGTTTTTATCACCCATCCACACATAAAACCCGATTCGATATATAAAAACAACAAACGCTTGATAAGTAACAGATATCCATCTAACACAGCCAGCTCAAATTTCTTTAGCAAGACCCACATTTAGATGGCCGATCACTTCTCACACCAATTTGATAAGAAAAATGCGCATAATCTCAGGCGAACTCTACTCTACTAATTAGACAAAAAGTAGCATCAACCAATGTCATCAAT
>PAQF01000042.1 GCA_002709695.1 Candidatus Poribacteria bacterium | reverse complement strand
CTCTCATAAATGCCACGTATACCACCTTCAAAGCAGACCTCACCAAAACAAAGATCTTCACATCTTACCCGACGTTCCCATTTGTCAGTTTTTCGCGAAACCTGTCCAATCAACCAAAGTGGTTCTGGGTCTCCCAAAATGTAACGCATTTCATCAATTTCATGAGTTCCACGGTTCAGCAATCCCAATCCATCACGTCTTAGCATAGTTTGAGGTTGTCCAATTGCACCTTCTTGAATCAAGCGGCGTGCTTCACTATTCTGGGGACCAAATCTCCGTTGGTGCCCAACTACCAGTTTCGTCCCACTTTCATCGCACGCTGCCATCATATCATCTGCCGCTCCTAAAGAGCCAGACATCGGTTTCTCAGTAATGATCCCTGCCACACCGGCCTTCGCGGCAGCTACCGTTGGTTCTAACCGAACACTCTGCCAAGTCGTAATTGAAACAATATCGAGATTTTCCTTCTCAAGCATTTGGTTAAAATCACCGTAATGACTTTCCAGTTCTTGTGATTCGGCGAAGCTTTCAGCCGCTTCGGGAAACAGATCACTGCATGTTACTACTGTAGTACGAGGGTGATCTTTCCAAGCGTTTGCATGGGATCTTCCCATCCCTCCACAACCAATTATACCAACACGATAAGTTTTCTCAGACATTCAATCAATTCCCTTTCCACTTAATATTATAAATTTGCTGATGATATTCCGACCAAGTCAATTCGTCAAAATACACATGACAAAAAACCCTAATCCATAACAAAACCGACAATAAGTAATAGATCTACAAGAAGAAAAACAACATAACTGGCATAAGAATCAAACGAGCTATTATGACTATCTTTATTTCCACTCTTTTACTGTAAAAAAAGCTTGAGACAATATGAATGATATACCAAGAAAAGTCAAGGCCAAAATCGGTGAGAAACAATCAGTTTTAAACACCCATATGGACATAAGTTCCTCTCTGGCTCTGGCTATCATAACAACTTTTACTTCTAAGGATAACCAATCCAGAAAAAAACTGTATGGGTTACCAACCTGAATCAAAGGAAAACTTATTCGGATCCTTTCGTCTGAACATCATAGCAAGTTTTTGCTTCTAACATGTTCAGACGAAAGGATCCAGGTGAGAAACATATTGCAAGCTCTGAATCACCTAAGATTTTTCTGGCTAGCTATTGCCACGACCGAAGTATGCCTTTAAAAAACAGACGGAAAGACAATTTCTGTAGGTCAAGCAAAAAAACAACAGGAATCTCAGTCTTCACTAAGATAGCAATAAACGCCAACCACTTTCACTTCACCCTGATCATATAACTTTAGAAATTCTAAACCTGCCCGTTTTCAAATCTCAAATTATAGGAGATCAACAGGATAGAGGTACCGAGATCGAATTCGAAACCAAAAATTACTTTTGAATGGATTTTGGTGGTTTAAGAATTTCTGAGAGAATAATCGCTTGCCGAAACGTCTTCGGGCTTAGAGGTACGGATAAACCTGCGACCTGTCTTTCCTCAGAAGGCACTGTCGCCAGTACGGAGGAAGGTTCATCAGGTTCTATCTTATTGGTAGAAGCAACAGGCTGTTCTATTTCTACCTGCTCTATTTCGGGAGAGGCTGTTTGCGTTTGTTCTTGCTGAGGCGGCATTGGTTCTTGAATCTTATCACCCTCAATGACTTCCTCCAACCAAGAGGGCATTTTCATACCACCTTCATCCTGAGCCTCTGGGTCTTGATCAGCTAGTTTCTTACTTCTGAAAAATCTGCGAACCAGAACGAAAATTCCGAAGACAATAAACGCAATTACTTGAAAAATTTCTTCCATTAGAATGCTTCTCTATCTTAAATAAAGATTACAATTCATACAAAACCTTCGACTGAAACCAATTACACTATTACTTGAGAGTACTATTTTATAAACTTCCACACTTATGACATGCCAATTGAATGGCTTGACCCTGTCGACTCTTGGTCAGGAGATGCAATTGCCTGTCGCATTTCCGTGTCAGCGATGACATTACGTAAATTGTAATAATCCATCACACTCATTCTTTCTGAATTGAAAGAATCCGCAATTGAAAGCGGCACTTCAGCATCAGCAGCGATCAAATCAATAGTTCGTTCCTCGACCAATGCTTTCATTTCTTCCTCTTCGGCTTCGGCTTGTGCACGCTTTTCCTCAGCTTTGGCTTGAGCAATTTTTAACTCGGCTTCTGCCTGATCAGTCTGCAACTTAGCACCAATATTATCACCAATATCAATATCAGCAATATCAATCGATAAAATTTCAAATGCTGTACCAGCTGCCAACCCTTTTTCCATGACTTCTATAGTAATTCTCTCAGGACTTTCAAGAACATCTTTGTGAGTTGAAGCCGACCCAATGGTAGTAATGATTCCCTGACCAACACGAGCAATAATAGTTTCCTCTGTTGCACCACCAACTAACCGATCAATATTAGCTTTTACCGTAACACGAGCCTTGACGATCAATTGGATACCATCACGAGCAACGGCTGTAATTCCCCGCTTACCTTCACTATCATCAGGAACATTGATAATAGCTGGGTTTACACTCATCTGAACCGCTTCTAAAACATCACGGCCAGCCAAATCAATAGCAGCGGCACGACCAAAGTCAAGATCAATATTTGCCTTGTCTGCCGCTATCAGTGCTGAGACAACATTTGAAACCTGCCCACCAGCAAGATAATGCGCTTCTAAGTTATCTAATGACAGTCTCAAACCTGCTTTTGTTGCTTCAATTTGAGGCATTACAATCTGACTGGGAGGAACACGGCGTAAGCGCATGGCTACTAAGTCGCCAAAGATACGCACACGTACCCCAGCAGAAATTGCACTAATCCATAAACCAACTGGAACAACAGTAAGAAGAACCACGGCAAACAAGCCGAGGATAACAAATAAAACAATTGGGAGTGAAGCCATTTTAGATATTTCCTTTCAATTCGTCTTGTTACGTATTGAGGTTACCTGAACGAAATGCGGAAGCAAGAGCACGAGGCACCTTAGCTTCTGCCTCCACTACCTTTGCTCGCATCTCTTGAACCTTGGCAGTCATTTCCTGTTTACGTGCTACGGCCATGGCACGACGCTCTTCAGCTTTTGCTTTAGCAACTAGCGTATCTGCTTCCGCTTGCTCGGCCTTTAGTTCCGCACCAATATTCCGCCCAACGTTGATATCAGCTATATCAATTGAGAGGATATCATAAGCTGTTCCAGAATCAAGTCCACGTTCAAGAACTGTGCGCGAAATGATATCTGGGTTTTCAAGAACATCTTCGTAGGTCTCTGCTGACCCAATAGCACTAACAATACCTTCACCAACTCTAGCAATAATGGTTTCTTCCCCAGCACCACCTACTAAACGCTGAATATTGGCTCGGACAGTTACACGAGAGACAGCAACCAATTGTACTCCATCGATAGCAACTGCTGAGATCTCTGGTGTCGTAATAACACGTGGATTCACACTAACCTGAACAGCGTCAAAAACATCACGACCAGCTAAATCAATCGCCGTCGCTTGCTGAAAACCAAGTTCTATGCCCGCTTTATCTGCAGCAATCAGCGCGTTGACAACCCGTCCAACGTTACCTCGGGCCAAATAGTGTGCCTCTAAATCAGCAGCTAGCAAACTTAGCCCCGCCTTCGTCGAACTAATAAGAGAATTAACAACCACTCCTGGGCTAACCTTCCGCAATCTCATTCCAACTAGATCACCAAAAATTCGTATACGAACACCTGCAGCAAGCGCCGCAATCCATAATCCCACCGGTACTAGCCAAATGAGAAATAGAAAAAAAACGACACCTGCGACTGCTATCACAATGACAAAAGTCATAGGATCCAAAATTTAATCCTCCACAAAGAGACTTTGATTAATCTTATTCAAGTATTGAATTACACTAAATCTCTGAAAAAGCACATCGAACTTCAGCAAAAACGCGAAAGCCATTGAAAGAAAGCTTCTTCAACCATATATGAAAACGACAACTTAAGTGACAAGCAACCTCAGAAGAATCCAGAGAACCTACCAGCAAATTAAACTTCTCTAGAGAAGTTTAATTTGTCTGTCAACGGTCCTTTTCAACCATAATTTTTGAACCTTCAACATTAACCACCTGAATCGGCACATCAACTTCAATAAAGTCACCAACACTGACAACATCCAGCCTTTTATTTTCGATCATAGCAGTACCTGCAGGCCGAAGCACAGTTAGTGCAACACCAGTCTGGCCTAGATGTCCCGAATAATCCTCCGCGGCAGAATGAAACCCTTTATCTGATCCCATTTCCGATTGCAAAACAAGATGTTGCCAAGCTTGAGTTTTAGGCAAAAAATAGCCAACAACAAACAAAAATACTATGGTCATCAGGGCAGAAACACCAAGAAAAAAAATGGCTTGTTCTGTTTGATAGGCGTTTTCAAAAATAAAAAACACACTATAGACAATACATCCAATCCCTGCAATACCTGCTACCCCAAACCCTGGAATCACAAACACCTCTACCACTAATAGACCTATCCCCAAAACAAAAGCAAGCAAAGCATACTGAGCTTCAACTTGACTCAGCATATGACCACCAAAGAAAAGGCCAAGACATATCACACCTATCAATCCAGGCAACCCAAAACCTGGGGATCGAATTTCGATAAAGAGCCCCAGCATACCTAATGAAAGCAGAAGAGAACTAATAACCGGATTTGTAAAAAAAATCACAATATTATCAGCAAACGACGGGGCAACTCTTTTAACCTCTGCATCAGCCAACGACGCTAATTCTATAATTTGTCCCTTCTCCAACTCATCTTGTTTCAACATAACAGCTTCTTGTGTTAAAACCATTAATTCACCATCAACTTCAATAACAGAATACATCTGCAGAATCTCTTCACGATTCTCAGCAATTGCTTCCGCCAAATTATATTCAAGTGATTGCTCAGCTGTTAACGTTAACAATTCACCTTCCGCTGCAATAATCTCCATTTGCTTTTCTGCTTCACGTTCCTTTTTGTATTCATCCGGGCGCAGCGCAACAATATCACCATTATCATACTTAACAAGGCAAAGTTTTTTGTCTACCATAGAAGCCGCCAAGTCAGGATTCCGACCTTGGCGCTCAGCAGTTGCACTAATTTTCCCTCGCACATATGAAACGGCTTTTTCCCCAACCTCCTGCCCTTGAATCGAAACTGGCGCGGCATCACCAATTGTTCCCCCTCTCCGAATAACAATTTGATCACATGCCAAAGATATCATCGCTCCAGCAGAAATCGCTTCAGTATTGACAAACGCAATGGTAGGTATTTCCGCTCGTTGGATCACATCAATAATATCGCGTGCTGCGTTTAACGCACCACCTGGTGTGTGGACATCGAAAATAATTGCACTCGCTTGATTAAGCTCAGCTTCCTTGATCCCTTTTTCAATGTAAACACGTAAACCATTCCCAATTTCATTGCGGATATCAATTTGGTAAACGAGTGGATTATCGGCAAAAGCAGTAAAAACTATAAGTAACCAAAACATCTGAGTAAAAATCAAGACTAAACAAAGGTTACATTTCATAATTATGACCTCTTGGCGACCACAAGAATCACGCGGTATTATATCGCTGGCCCAAATTGCTGTCAAGCGTTTCGGGACACTAATTCCTCACTAATCCAAGCATGCAAAATATGATTCAAAACCAAGTGAACGTCCTCAACCGGTCCATACTGATCACTTTCTACAGTCACACTTAAATCACTGATCTCTCCCATCTTTCCACCATCCATGCCGGTCCAAGCAATCACATCACAACCCATTGCCTTAGCATACTGCATCGCCCGAACTACATTTTCCGAGTTCCCACTGACACTAATGCCTATTATCAGATCCCCAGAGTTTACAAGATTCTTGAGTTGTTCTACAAATATATCATCATATGATGTATCATTCGACCATGCTGTCATAGTCGCTACATTATCTGTTAAACTGATTGCTCGAAACCGCTTTCGCGCGGGAATACTTCCCCCTCCTGGAACACTAACGGTCCCCTTCCCAAGATCACATCCAATATGTGAAGCGGTTGAAGCGCTACCTCCATTTCCAATAGCAAAAATCTGCTTGTCATTTTCATATGCTGACATAACCATGTCAATAACCTGACGCACATCACTAAGTGAAAGTAGATTCAAAGCATTTTGCAAATGAGATAAGTACTTTTGGATTCGTTCCATAATCACATCCTTCAATTTTTTAATGTATAACTCAAACGACAAGTGAAATAGCTGCCAAATCTCCAATGTGTTGCCCAAGTTGAGCTGGCATAATTTTTACAATTCCTCCAGGACGCTGCATTGACATTTCCAGTACTGTTCGACGAATTGGCTCAAGCAGTAAATCACCAGCTGCAACTGCTATCGTCCCAACCAAAACAATATCAGGGTTGACAATATTCACAAGGTTGGCAATCCCCCACCCCATATAAAAACTGACCTCTTTGATCAAATCAAGTGCTAATGGATCTGCTGATTTTGCCGCCTCCAACACTTCTTCAGAACGAATCATTGCAATATTACCATCAACCAAATCCAAAATTTTGGTATGCGGATTTTTACGTACCTTCTCTTGAGCCCGTTTTGCAATTGCTGGTCCAGAGCATATTGCTTCAAGGCATCCACGATTACCACACCCACAAACAGGCCCATTGGGAATCAACACCTGATGCCCCACTTCCCCAGCGCAGTCAGAAGCCCCATGCAGTATGCGACCATCAACAACAATTCCTGCACCAATTCCAGTACTCATAGTCATAAATACAACATGATTATAGCCACGTCCAGCACCAAACCGCCATTCAGCGAGAGCGCCAGCATTAGCATCATTTTCAATTACCGGTCGAATCTTGAATTCAGACTCCACAATATCAGCTAAAGGAATAGCCTCCCAATCAGGTAAATTCGGAGGAGAGTAAACAACACCAGTTTGGGTATCCAGAGGCCCTCCACAACTAATACCGATTGACAACACCTGATCACGAGTTAATTGTTCCAAGTGGAGCAACTGATCAATCATATCAAATATTAGTCTTATAGCATATTCAAATCCTTTATAAGACTTAGTTGGTTGACGTATCTTGTTCAGGATTCGACCATCGGAATTCGCGATAACAACTGCCAGCTTGGTTCCACCAATATCAATTCCAACTAAACATGAGCTCACTTTACTGCTCCATGAAATTTGACATAATTAAGAAATAATAATATACGGCCCCAGCGGATAACGACCAGCACGTGCCCCATAAATTGTCAGCCCCCCTGCATTTTCTGCGTCTAGATCCACTTGATAACCAATAGTAAGCTTATTATCCGAAAAACTGTTCCTGAACCTCTCCAAGTGTAAATCGTCAGCTATAATCCTGATAAGAAAACCATATTTACCTGGAATCCCGTTAATATACGATAATGCTCCACGTGTATCAGCTGGAGAACTTGGTAATGTAATCGTTTTCAACTCAATGTCATTGATCATGATCTTGAGATCTGAGGGATGCTTTTCCCAATCAGTTTGGGGGGCTCCATCCATATACGAAGAAGCCTCAAATACAACCTCCATAGAATTAATCGATTCTAACTTTATCCTGTCTGGCAAATCAACTGTATACTCCAATGTTCCATTTTCGGCGAATTCTGCTACTGGTGAATCTCCAATATCCAAGCGTACAATGGCAGAATTTTCATCAGAATATTCAATCAATGGAGGCTCTTCAAAGATTTCGACATTAATAAAATTCCTAGCAACCACAGCTTGGTTTTGATCCGTAACCCACACATGAAGAGTCCCAACAACAGGTTGATTTGGCAAGGTAATCGACAACCGATGGACTTTCTCAACCTTGTATTGCACAAATGAAATCGGAATACTTCCACTAACCAAATTCATCTGTTCAGAACCCAGCTGGTCAATGCCATCCAACCGCCAAAATAGCATTGCTTGTTCAATATTCTTATTGGAAAAATGGCTTGAATAAATATCTAACTCTAAACAACTACCAGGTTCAAAACTCAAGCCTGGATGATGATCAAGAACAATAAAATCAAGCGAATTAATCATAGTGTAATCATAGCCAAACTCCTTAACTGTCCGGTCATAGTTCATGAACCCATTGTGTTCCCATTCGATATCTTGAAGTTCAGTATAAATATAACCGCAAATTTTCTGATGGAGTCGAAGCTCATTGGTCAAATATTTAAAACACCACGAAATATCTTTATCACCTGAACCTGCTCCAATTCCACCATATTCGCTATTCATCATGGGCGCATTAGTTTGTTTATTATCACCAGTATAATTAAATTTTGAACCAGGATAAGTTTCCTTAACTACATTGGCAATATGCTCACGTGCTTGCTGATAATCATTGATATAGAAATGCCAAGAATTAATATCCGTTTCAACATGATCATATAAACATGGCGAATTATCTTCTACCAAACGAGTGGGATCCAACCGCTTAGTAAGATGATACATTTCTCGAACCCACTCCTGACGATCCTGCATCTGTTTGTAATCGTTACCACCAAGCCCCCACGTTTCGTTAAAATCACACCAAGCAATGATTGACGGATGATTAAAATCACGTTCAACAGTCCCTCGCAGGGTTTGCTCCCAGCGCTGTCTTCCTATATCACTATAACCATCATATCCAAGATTCGGTATATCACACATAAATAGCATACCTAAGCGATCGGCCCAATAATACAATCGAGGTTCATCGATCTTGATATGTAAACGTAAAAAATTAAATCCAAATTCTTTTGCTCGCATGATGTCAGTTCGAATTTGATCATCATCTAAGAATGTATAGACACCTTCAGTACTAAAAGATTGGTTCAAAGCACCTAACAAATATATGGGTTGGTTATTCAGATAAATATATTCGTAATCGGTTCCTGGTAACATTTGGCGTGAAATCTTGCGCATGCCGAAATAAGTTGAAACACGATCAATAACATCCTCATCTTTGATCAATTGAATATCAAGATCATAAAGATGAGGATTATCTACATCCCAGAGTTGCAGTTTGGACTTTTGGATTCCTATCACACACTTTGCGTGATCATCGAACACTTCAATATCTACTTTTTCTAGAGGGGCATCCGTATCGAAGCGAAAGCCGAGACCACTAAAATCGTTGCCGCCAACTTGGATCTGAACTCTTGCTTCAGCAGCATCAATATCCGGATAGATCCTGAAACTTTTGATAAAGGTTTCCGATCGTGGTTCCAAATAAACGGTCTGCCAAATTCCACTTGTTCGCGTATACCACCCATATTGTTTACCAACTGGTTGTTGCGAATGGTCTTGTGGGTCAAACACACGTACCACAACACACGAGGGAGCACCACTAGACAAACTGTCAGTGATATCAAATTCAAAAGGCAAATACCCATTTTGGTGTTCGCCAACACACTTACCATTTACCCAAACCATGGTGTGCCAATCGGAAGCACCAAATTTCAAGATAACACGCATACCATCCCAATGACTAGGAATTGATACCTGGTGACGATACCATGCAATTGTGTGTCTAGGTTCATCACGATAATTACCACCTCTTTCTGAACCACCACACGTGACAACATCCGGGTTCAGGTAAACCTTAGTACTAAGGTAGTTTGCACTTGTTGCTTGATCGGATTGGCCCCAAGCAGCAAGACTTTCCCAAGGATATGGCACACATATTTGATCTACGTATCCTTTGAACTCTGGAAGATACCAACCTTCCTGTTTTCCCACATCATCGGGATCAAAAACAAATTCCCATGTGCCATTTAGATTCACCCAATCAATACCTTGACTGGTTCCACGCTGAAAATCAGGTCGAGGATATTCTGACCGCGGTATACCTGAGAGAAAATCTGACATACACACTCCTTAATTCACTGCAATTAATATAATCAAATCATGCTCTAACAAGCGTTAGAAACATAGATAGCCACATCTAAATTGCGATCATTATCGCGTTGGATGCCCTCACAATGAAAACCAAATTCATGCAACAATTTTATTTTTTCCTTTGAATTCGTTTCGGCATAACATTGAACTTTCGAAGACGAAATACCTAAAGAATCCAGCAACGCTCCCAACTGAGTCCAAAAAAGTGGATGAGCAAAAATATCCAGCAACATGATATCTTCATTTTGCTTTACCGTAGCCATCGCCACGACAGCACCGGAAGCATTTTGCAAAAGCTTCGCTGCATGATAATCGAGACCAGTTTCGAGTTCTTGCTTAAAAGACAAAAAACCACCTTCAAAGTTGGATGGCCCATATATGCCGAGAGCGACACTGCGAATCTGGTCTCCATTCGTGATCCCAGTGAGTGCTGTTATTTTGGCCCAATCATGCCATTCAATATTATCTTTAACATGAACATCTAAATCCACGAAATAGTTAGCATCAAAATCCTCTGTAGAAAAATAAGACATAAAACCAGATCCATCATACACACTATCAAAACCAAAACTCTTGTAAATATGATAGGGGTGAGAATCATATCCAGTACCAAGATACAATGCCTTCCCTCCTCGATGCCGAAAATCATCCATCTGATATCCCATGATAGCTTTACACGCACCTTTCCGACGCTGATTGGGGAGAGTGAATACATGACCAAGTGTTCCAATACCATCATACTCGGTAATCATGATATTTGAGATGATCTCACCATCGACTTTACCAATGTAGAATCGGGTTTCGAGTAAATCCAACACTTCACGAACACAACAATCAATATGCCATCTATAAGTCTCTGGTTTGTGGCCCAAGAACTTTTTCACCTCTTTAGCATACTCAAGATCTGGGGCTAAGATAACACCGACCTCCATTGATTGGCCAGTTCTAAGCTCGACATCCGCAAATTTCTCGTACATTTTTCATTTACCCAATTTTTCTAATTAACTTCAAAAGATGATCACCAACTCGGAAGATGGTTTCTTTATTTATTGTTTTAGCATAAACATCACTATCCTCTGTATAATACAATATCAACACAGTAGGTTCAGTTGCTTTTGTATAAAACCTAATACGAATTTCAGCTTCCGGAAGCCTCCTTAAATCCTGTATTTCTGTACCCTCTAACGAATCAGCAAAAAAAAGAAAATCCTCAACTACCCGTTGGGAAACAATTAACTTATCCGGTTCTATAGCTCGCCAATCTCCATCAGCCTGTTTTCGCAACACTACCTTTGAATCCATCGACAAAATATCAATTTGTGTAGTTTCAGCGCGCTGAAAATCGAAAACTCTCCTCCTATTGTCTTCCGGCTGAGATTCATTATGAGTCGTTAAGTCACGCAAATCATCTACAGATTTCAAATAATCCCTGATGATGCTGGACTCAATCAGCATGATTTTCGAATCCAATTTTTCTTTGGCATAGACAGAGTAGTTTACAGTCTTCTTACCAATTAGAAAAGTCTTAGTCGATCCATCCTGAGTCAACAAAGATATTTCAAAAATGGGATCATCAAGTCCATACTCAAGAAGACTAGGAACTTCTATTCGACGTTTAATACGCTTTTCCAACAAATCAGAGAGAAGTTGATTAACTTTCCATTCATTGGCATCAACAACCACTGGATCAACTAGCCGCCAATCATTTTGACCAAATTTCACTAAAGTATAGGACTGTTGAATCAAACCTTTTTGACTCGACTGATCAGGATACAGGGAACGATGGAAGATTACTTGAATTTTTTGAATTAGTCGCTTCTCCAAACCATAAAATTGAGCAATTTTCCTATCGGCACTTTGCTCAATTACTTGGTGATCCTTAGGGAGAAAAAGATAACACAAAACAAAACAGACAAAGATAATTAGAATAATTAGAGTGGTTCTAAAACTCACACTACCGTTCCAAAATCAGAATTTTACAAAAATATTAGGATATGGTATACTGGGTTGCAATTCGGCGAAGAGCAAGGTTTGAATCTATGAGCGAAAACGAGCCTAAACAAAAGGAAATAATACAAGTATACGACAGCCTAAATCAACAGCTTACTGACTGCATCCACGAAAAAAAAAGAAGAGATGAAATCGTAGCTCAGCTTACTCAAAATTTCCCGGAAATCGACCCTGCGGATCTAGAACAGTATATCAACCGAAATTTGGCTGACCAATCAAAAACGAATAGAATCAATAGTAGTCGACAGATTTTCCGAGGTGTCTTCTGGTCCATAATTGGGGTTACAATCTTCAGTTTGATCTACTTCTCGCCTCTAGCCAAACACGAAACTGTTCACCAATTACTAGGGCATCAAATAAAATTGTCGACTGTGGATGGCGTATCAGAAAGCCCCACATCCACTATTTCTTTTTTGCTCGTTTTAATTGCTGTTGCGATCGCTTGGGGGATTGTCAGTTTCGCACACGGAATCTACTTATATCTGCGTCGCCTTTGAACACGTCTGCGAAGTAAGGCTCTAACACTTACTGGCACCTCATCCCACAGCTAACGCTACAGTATGGTTTTTCCCTTGTTTTACCTTTCGATAATTCCCAAAAATTTCTCTAAATTGGCGTTTGATATATCCCCGTAAACCAGAGATTGTTACAACATACAGTTTTCCGCTTGGTTTGAGGTGGGCTTTCGATTCAATGAGTATAATTTTAAGTAATTCCTTCCCTACATTTGCAGGCAGGTTAGAAGCAATAACATCAAACCGAAGTTGGGGAACATGACTAAATGCATTGCTCATGATCACTTCGCAATTTGTCACATGGTTCCGTTTAACATTGACTTCCGAGTACTTTATAGCCACAAAATCTTTGTCAACCATATACACACTTCCTGTTCTCGATAACCTAGCCATCACTATACCAACAGCCCCATAACCACATCCTATATCAAGACATATTTCCCCTTCATTGATATCAAGCTGATCTACCAACAAACGTGTGCCTTCATCAACAGACCTCGGCGAAAATAAGCCCCATGTAGAATGAAAATGTAAGTCAAAGCCTCTCAGTTTCGCGGGGAAAATAATATCTCTTTTTAATGTTCTTAAGTCCACCACATTGTCACTGCTTTACAATCAAAAACAACTAAATATACTGAATACTCAAGTCAGGATAATAGAACGATTCAGGCAAATCTCCGAATATTGGACGGAAGTAATCAATCCCCGCCTCCGAAATCTGGAAGTTTTCAGCATCGTAGAAACGGAGATCAAGACTTCTACGAATGATATGACCATCATCCCCTCGTGCAAGTACCTTCTCCAAATGGAGCAATTGGGTCTCAATTCCATTTTCAGTACGCATAACAGTTGCCACATAATTAACCTTATCATCTTTTATCGCCTGAACCGCCAACCTTCCAGCTCGAATCGCCGTATCCCGATCAACGGGTATTGGACTTCCACACCGCTGCATATATGCCAATACTTGGTGACGGAAGTTGGACGAAGAAATACTTGGCAAACGCTCTTGCATATCCTGAGCAATAAGCTCTGAGCAACCTCCGGGGCGTGCATGACCAAAGCTGTCAAGTTCCTCAGATTCCGTTAATAGTTTACCATCTTCGCCTGTAATTCCTTCTGAAACAACTACAACGAGATTGCCAACTCGACTGTATTCTTTTTCAATGCAGGCAGCCAAGTTATCCGGTTCATATTTAATTTCAGGCACCAAAATTAAATCAGGATGGCCATAAGCAGAAGCCAATGTAAGCCAGCCTGCATATCGCCCCATTGCTTCAACAAAGATAATCCGATTGTGTGAATAAGCTGTGGTACGAATATCATTAACATATTTGGCGATCAAATTAGCAGCGCTAGGAAAACCAGGACAAAAATAATTAACCAGTCGTGTATAATCAACAGAATTACCTTCAGGTGCGTTGCCACCAACATCGTTGTCAATCGTTTTCGTAACGAAGGTAGTAGCAAAATCATTTGAGAGTTCCGATCCAACACTTAGCGTGTCATCACCACCAATGGGAATAAGTGCATCGATATCCAGTTTCTTCAGATTCTCAACGGCTTCCCCAATCTGCCCTGAAGCTCTAAGATTTGTTCGTGAACTCTGTAGGATCGTTCCCCCTCGATTCTCATCAATCATCTCAGGAACCAAATGGCAGTATGCTCCGCGCTTCAAAACCCCTGCCCAGCCTTGCATAAGTCCAATTAACTCAAACCCAAACTCCTCGCATTGAAGGGCTATCCCCTTTAATGTAGCATTTAACGCCGGAGTGTCGCCCCCTCCTGTTAAAACCCCTATTCTCTTACTCAATTTAATGACTCACTAAACAAATATAGTAGATTGAAATTATAAAATTAAACAATGAGTTCCATAGTATCATGAACAAACTAATTTTAACAAGCAATTACCTTTTACTATGTTAACGCTCCATTCAACCAACAAGGAAATTTTTAAACACACAAATGCATGAACTAACAAATCTAATGGGAGGTTACCACAAAAAAGTAAAATTAGAAAAAGTACATTCAAGAACACATCGCAGATACGTTACCAGTGAAAACACCAAGATTGGTTCAATGCCTAAAAACAGGCAGTTGGCTCCATCTTTGAGTTTTCAGTGAAGAACAGGATTCTAAGTCTACACATCAAAAATTTCCAAGTGTATTAGTTCCAACTTATAAGCCCCTTCCTAGCATACATAGATAGCATTGAATCCCATAGTTAATAAAACTTCTTTTCGATGTCTAATAGACGATCACATCAGGTACTTCAGTCTAGCTCATTGTCCAGATGGAATCTTCCACTTCCAACCAAACCGAAATCTAAATGCTCAGAACTACCACGCAGCGCCACATATGAGAGCTTGGGCTTCATACACTTATCCCATTAATTTAAAGTTCTAATGAATCATGGTTACAAAAGACAGGCTGCAAGTTCCTGGTATTCTCAGAGAGAAAGGAGGAAAAATCAATGAGCTGTTCAATAGCCAATTGGTATAATACAACGAAAACCAACACGATTAAATTTCCAGCTTGGGGGTCTAGAATCACGAAAACTGACACGTATAAAGGCAGGGAATGTTTCAAAACTTCCTCCACGACTTACTCTTTCAGTGCTAATCAATTTATAATCAGATAATATTTCTTCTAACAGGAGTTCACCAGCCAATGGATTAACCCGACCACTTTTGGAATAAAAATCCCCCTGAAACTCATCTATACACCATTCCCAGACATTCCCTGCCATATCGTGTAAACCATATCCATTCGGTTCGTACGTGCCACCCACCGTTGTTTGTTTTACTATATTGCCATAGTTTGCTTCTTCCAAATCAGGCTCTTCATTCCCCCAAACATAAACATTGTGGATCAGACCACCACGTGCTGCATACTCCCACTCGGCTTCTGTTGGCAAACGCTTGTCTGCCCATTCAGCATACGACATAGCATCATGCCAATTTACCTCTATCATGGGATGAGCATCCGTAGGTGAATATATTTCTACATCTTTCCAGTTCGGTGATTTATAATCGGTCTCCTCTATAAATAACTTGTACTGCCCCACAGTAATCTCATTCACATCCATGTAGAATGAACCAACCGAAACGGGATGAGTAGGAAACTCTTCTGGACTCTGATTCGATCCCATGTCAAACTCTCCACCACGAATAAAACGCATTGCAGCCCCGTCTTTCAACCAGACAATTTCCTGCTCTCCTCGAATCTCGTAACTAGTTGATTCTTCTTCCGTCGGAGGTCTGATTAAACCTTCGTCCGGAGGTCTAACCAAATCTTCTTCCTCGTCTATAGGCGCCTCCTCCAATATTTCATCTTCCTTTTCAATATCAAAACCATCATTCCCGGTAATTCTCGCTATATAATCCACACCAAGCACATGAGGCATATCAATCCCAGCATACCAAATAATACGCTTATCAAGCCCACTTGATATATTTAAACCCACATCCCCACTAAAATTCTCTACAGGCACATTGAAAGTCTCACCACCATCTGATGACAACTCAATAGCAATAGTCATCAAATCACCATCTAAGTCCTCTAGATCATACAAAATTTCAACAAGTGTCGTATTCGGAACCTGTTGAACCCGAGCATTAGTAATAATTGGAGGTAGATTAGCATTATCCAGAGATGGTGCCTCAACCTTTCCATTAACTGTCCAAGTTATCAGTCGAACTCGATGTTCATTATGAATCCCTCCTGTTCGCGCCCCAATACCTGATCTAACATTTGACATTCGTCTTGTATATTCTGGGTCTAGGCAAGAAATTTTGAGTTCACGATCTAAGTAGATGTAAAAAAAACCATGCCGAAACTCAACTTGAAAGTGGCGCCAGCTCGAGCTAGAAATACCCAATTCCTGAACAGGGGGTATCAAGTCCACACCATCATATTTCAAGTGAATGGTGTTCGTATACTCATTGTAATTAATCGAATATTGGCGCTTGGCCTCATCCTCTGAAGTTGGTGTTCCTCGCGACCAAACGTAAATATAAAGTGCGTGGCCGCCTCGGCCACCACCAATCCAAAACTCTCCTTCCACTTTCCATCGTTCTCCTAATCTCAATCTTCTAAATTCAAGTTGCCCACTTACACCATAATCCAAGGAAGTAAGTTGAATATAATTACTAACAGATTGAGCATCTCCTTTCAGCGTTTCAACATATGCATAGCTTAGCCGCGTGAAAACCATAAGAATTCCGCAAACTAAGATTACAATAAATGTAAGCCGAAACATAATCCTAGAAAAAATCACACAAAATCCCTGCAGAATGTACTTCAACCATTTTTTCAGATCTTCCAAAGATACCAACATACTAAAGCCCACTAAAACCAACGACATCAATAACTGCGCTGCGCGACCGAACCAAGTAGACCTTGCTGTCATCAGGCAAAACAGCAACACCATAAGAATCAGAGTTAATTGGTATAGTTTCCTCAATCACTTGCCATCCCTGGCCAACCCGAGAAATTATTGACAATGCCCTATGCCCTTGATTAACAACATAAAGCAACCCAGATTTGCTTATAGTTGCCCGAACCGGACGAAGACCAACAGAGAGAGTTTTAACTACAGTTTGCGTTAGTGTATTGACAATGCTAACGTTGCTACTTGAGTTGTTAATGATATACAGATATTGTTCACCATCTGAAATAAGATCTACTGGCTGATGTCCAATATTCCGGATTATGCTGGTTACTCGCCCAAGTTTCGTATCAATAACAACAACACTACGATCAGAAGCACAATACAGATGGGTTCCCACAAGTGCCAACCGATTTGGCATACCTTCAACTTCAATTTCAGTGACAATCTCATGACTTATTAAATCAATCACAGAAATGGTTCGGGATAAACTATTGGCAACATACAGATTATTGCGCATAGAATCAACAGCAACATCAACAGGCCGTCTACCAACGACCACCTTCTTCGAGCGCCGAAAGTTAGAATCAACAATCGAAACGGTATCAGACACCATATCATCCGCACGTGCACGAGCCATCCACTCCGGTTCAAAAATGCTATTAACCACATATATCTCACCAGTAATGGAATTAAGATCAAGCCCAATTGGTTCAAAACCATCACTAGACAAATCAAGTGTAGCCAAAACTTTATCTGTATCAGTACGCATTTTTGTGATGCTGTTACCTTGCATGTTAGTAATATATGCGAACATACCATCAGAAGAAAGGATGATTTCAGCAGGATAATCAAAATCTACGCTTTCTACCGTACGAATGAGTTTTGGTAATGGAGTTAACCAGACCGTTTTCTCAACTAACGCACTATCTGTGATATTGACTTGAAGCCTATAATCTTGATCAATATATCCTCCCACCTCAACTTTGTCATTTATAATTAGCTGTTTGAAATTTTTGAACTCTACCACACCATTAAGGTCAGTTAAACCATTCAATGTAAAAGCACCTCTAACCGGAATACGACTGCGAATATCTCGCACGATCACACGAATATCGGGCAACACATCAACGGTAACTGGAATCACAATCCTAGTTTCATCAGCTTTCTCTGCAAGAATTTCGAGCTGTGTGCCATTTACTCCCTGTAACATCCCTTTACGATCAATAGTAATTTGAATCTCAACCCTATCATCTGAAACAATCCCCCTTGTCGGTGTTGCAAAAACCCATTTAGCCTCCGGAACTAAATCCCAATCAACCGACCCATATCCATCCCTAGAAATAATAATCGTTTTCGTGTCAATGTACGCGCTAAAATCAAGTCTCTCAGGATTCGTCAATATGCGAGGTTTTTTGACCAACATACTAGCCATCACTTTTCCTACCCCAACATTTGTTTCTATCGATACTGGCATTTTGTATTCACCTGGTACCACCAAATTGCGATCTGCTCTAAGAGTAATTACGGAGGATCTGCTACCGTTCGTAATACCCTGCCGTGGATCCACCTTCAACCAATCCGTCATTGGGAATTTGAGTTCCCAAAACAATTCACCTGTACCTTCATTTTTAATGATTAAATCTGTCACTCGCAGTTCTGAACCAAAATCGATGTTTTCCGAAGAAACCTGTAACTTCGGCTGCGTAGGAATAACCAATATGAGCTCAATTCTAGTAATACCTCCGTTACTCATTACCTGAACCTCATGTTTGTAGCGACCAGGTACATTCAATTTGTTTCGGTCAACACGGATGCTAACAACCGAGGGGATTTGACGTGTTACACCCTCAAAAGGCCTTACAGACAACCATGTTTGTTTAGCTGATACTCTCCATTTCAATACCCCTCCACCAATATTTTCTATACGCAGTGTCGCACTATCCCGGTCAACTCCAAAATTAATTTGCCTAGACGATACATTCAACAAAGCCGTTTTGCTAGTTACACTTATTTCTAATTTTTTGCTTCCTCCATTAGATGTGAAATGCAAAGTCTTTGACGGTTGATGAGACTTTACCATTTCTTGGTCCACAACAATATTGACAACGGTGTTACTGTTCGTGATTTCCCCTTGAGTTGGAAAAATCTTGAGCCAATCTAACTGTGGATAGGTGATGGTCCAAGACAATTCACCTGTACCTTCATTAGCAATAGTTACAATCTTATGGGTTTCATCTCTCGCAAATATAACGACACTATCTGTAATAGTTAGTATCGGTTGCAATCGAATCATCAGGATATCTGCACTAGCAGGTTCTCCCAAACCAACCTTAACCTGTATACTTGAAGCCTGATACCCTGCGACTTCAGCCTTAACAGTATGCATCCCTGGTATTAGTTTCCTAGTAAATCGAAATATACCTTGGTCATCACTTTTCACCACTTCATCTATTTGATCTATTGTCAACTCAGCGTGCGGAACCGGATCAGAACTGTCCATATCCACAACTTTACCAAATATTGTTTGAGACCCTTCCCTTTCAAGCACAACATTATTAGATAAAATTTTATCGATAATTTCGAATCTTTTACGATGAACATTATAGCCAGCTTTGGTGACACTAACCTGGTATACTCCACTCGTAACATCACCAATAAAGAACCGCCCCATATCATCTGCCATAATGGATTGATTTTCAGCACCATCTATACTAACAATAGCTGACGAAATCGGCTGACCATCCTCCCCAACTATAGAACCCTCAATCCCAAGATCGGGCTTATCCTGACTACACCCCAGACCAAAACCTACCAACAAAACAATCAAATAAATAAGAAGGCAAATTACAGGTCTCATTATTTCACAATAGCCAATTGACATATTTGAATAACTTCATCTGCAATGAATTTTATATAATAGATACCACTCGCCACTCGCTCTCCATTCTCACTGCGTCCATTCCAAAATAAAGCCTTTGCTCTATCACGATAACGCCCTGCTATCTGATGACCTAAATCAAACCTTTTAACAATGTGGCCTGTAATATCGTAAACTTCAATAGTTACGCTAGCATCTCCTCCAAGATCATATGGAATCCAAGTTTCAGGATTAAATGGGTTAGGATAATTTTGCCGTAACTGTGTCCGTTGTGGAACCAAAAGAGTCTCAAGAATTTCAATCGCGTATATCGTTCGGCTATCCGCTAATCCCTTGAGAGCAATAACAGAAGAACGTATAGCATCTTGATTAAGACTTTTGATAACATCAAATTGCTGATCGAAAATAGATGGGGAAGCAAACACATTTTGCCCCAGATTCAATGCGATCTGCATCAAATCGAAAATGTTAACTATCCCATCGCGATTTACATCCTCCATTAACCCTTGTGTTACCCGACCAAACATAGAAGCAACCTGAACAAGATCAAGTACATCAATTTCATCATCCTTATTGACATCAAGAGCCAAAATTATTATCTGATTAGAACTTGTTGCATTTTTTACACCATCTACAGTGAAGTGTACAACAGGCTTATCAAGGAGAGGATTCCCTTTCACCGACGTCGTCAACATAACGGTCTTTGGATGGATAGAACTGATTTTAGCTATTGTCTTTCCTTCACTATCCGTCAGAGGTGGTACTGTGATTGTAACCTTACCATCCGAACGGATTATGACTTTTTTGCCTGCAATAGGAACACCTCGTTCATCAAGCAATGTCACACTAATGGTCGCAGTCGATTTACCATCGGCAGCAACATTAGCAGAAGGTTCTACTGACACAATTGATTTTGATGTCGATACTTTCCGTTCAACAAGCGTGATTTTTGATGTAGCAATCTTCCCATTTTCGGCCTCCGCCGAAACAATAGCGTCACCAATTACCACAGGGGACGTAAACTTTGCACGATACACTTTTTCGTCATGGTTGAACACTGGATCATCAATTGTGCCAAGACTAACAGACAACTTAACTAACTCATCTGTAACCAACTGATTATCTTGATCAAATAATTGAATAGTGATGGTTGCAATATTAGTACCATCAGCAACCAAAGTTTTTGGGTTGGTAGTCAACCGGATGGTTGACACGGTAGGATCAACATACTGAAACCCATCCTCAAGGATTACAACCATATCCCCCGGATTAATAACGGTAACATCAACAGATGCTTGAAGACTACTTGGCGTCTTGAGAACAATCTCAGTATCAGATTTCACCACTATATCTAGGCCATAGTTCTCCCCCAATTTCACAGCAGTTTTCCCAACAACAAAGTTAGTGCCAAGGACAGTGACCTGTCTTCCTCCAAAGAATGTCCCTTCGGATGGTGACACGGATTCAATTGTTGGTGTAAGACGCGTATCAAAAGTAAACGGATCTGTCAATATATACCCGATTTCCGCCTCTAAAATCGGCAAAAACACAACAATTAGCAAACCTAAATGAATTAACAAAACCCAAGCTCTCATGATCTCTCAACAGACATTTTTTTACTGTTCAATTTGTAATTATCTCAAACTGATGGTATAGATTTAGTTCCATCTTAGCAAATAAATGATTCCCAACACAATTCACCACGCAACGCGGGGTTCTCGAATTTTGATTTCTCTCGTTAGTATATTGTAACCAATTCAAACTGTGTTACAACAAAAAAACCCCTCGCCCTATTTTCTGAATGGAGAATAGGCTAAAGGAACAAATTGAAAAATCAATAATGAGTAAATTGCTAATAATACATGATTACTCCTAGTAACACCTAGAATCAAAATTATTTCATGAAACTATTTTTTTAGTAAAATATATTTTTGGGGGAGAGGGGCAAGTTTATTAACCGAAATAAACTTATTGTAAATACTGGTTTGTCTATCCAAATAATCTACTTAAACATAAATAATTATTTTTTTCGTCCACTTGCTACGATTTGTTGTATTGTGATATTATTTTCTTACAAGCAATTTAAACTACAAATGGAGAAAATTGGCATGGCTGTTTTTCTACATACACGTGTACGTGTTAGCGACCTAGATAAATCAATTAAATGGTATCAAGATCTTTTAGGATTTCGAGTGCTCAGCCGAAGCGAAAAATCACCGGACGGCAATCAAATCGTTCACCTTGAGCTGCCCGGTAACCCACATCATCTAGAGCTCACATACTCTGACGATTATGATCTCAATGTACCGGAAGATCTTATGCACTTTGCTATCGGTGTTCCGGATCTAATAGGCTTCTGCGACGAATTGGAAAAAAAAGGCATTGAAATTTGGCCAGATGGCTGGCGTGAGACCTTTCCAACAGGCCTAAAGATGGCATTCATTGATGACCCTGATGGATATGAAATCGAGCTACTGGAACGAGCTGAAGAAGATACCGATGGCTATGAGAAAGAATTGTCATAAATCATACACATACATCCTATGACCTCTAGATCAATGAATCCAGTTAGCCTTGGAAAATTGCTCACTGAACAACAAAACCAGAATTCGGTTGATATTGATCTCAAATCAACAGCTGAAATTGTGAAGATTTTCCATCAGGAAGATCGGACCGCACTATCGGCAGTTGAAGCAGAAACTGATGCAATTGTTATCGTTGTAGAAGCAATTACAGCAACTTTCAGCTCCGGTGGGAGGCTATTTTATATTGGAGCTGGTACTAGTGGGCGATTGGGAGTTCTAGATGCATCAGAGTGTCCACCAACCTTCGGCTCAGCCCCCAATATGGTACAAGGAATCATTGCGGGAGGAGATTTTGCCTTGCGAAATCCTGTTGAAGCAGAAGAAGATCAAGATAATGCTGGTGCGAAAGCCATTCGTGAGCACAATGTTACTGACCTTGATCTTGTCATCGGCATTGCCAGTAGTGGCCGAACGCCATATGTCCTCGGCGGTATGAAGGAAGCCAAAAAGATCGGTGCCCAAGCAGGAATAATCTGTTGTACACCACCAAGTAATTACGTCCAAGAAATCGCAGATTATGTCATCGCACCAATCGTAGGACCTGAAATCATAGCGGGATCGACACGACTCAAGTCAGGTACAGCGACTAAGCTAGTTCTGAATATTCTGACAACAGCTTCCATGATCCAGCAAGGTAAAGTCTATGGCAATTTAATGGTGGATGTTAAAGCTTCAAACCAAAAGATGACAGATCGAGCCCTGAGGATCATTATGAATATCACAGGGTGCAATTTCCAAACTGCTAAACAGAAACTTATAGAAGCTGAAGGTCGGGCAAAAACCGCAATCATTATGATCACTAAGAAACTCAATAGGGAGAGTGCCACGCAACTCCTTGAAAACCATAAAGGTTTTCTCCGGCCGGCACTTCATCATTGAGACTTTACACTAACCAACCGATATCGTGTTTGATCAATAATCTGCATTTCTTTTACACTTAATTCCTTGAGTTGCTTTACTTCTCGACTGGTAGAACCGGCTTGTGGATAACGGTCAATGTACCTTTCTAGCAACAGCGTCCAAGGCATAGGGGTCCAGTCAGGGTCACCATTTGATTCGGGATTCCATATGCTGAGGTCCTCTTGTAAGTCATATTTCGTGAGGTATAAACTTGGATTAAGTTTATAATTTTGGAGGACGCTTCTGCTATCGGCTAGTGAGAACACTTGCCAATTCTCCGGAGTTCGGAATGAACCTTCACCCATTTCTGTGAGGCCGTCACTGAGGTCCGTCCACGCACTACCAGACGATTTGTCAATACCTGGTCTAGAAAGCTTATAAGATGTCGTCGTCTTTGGAGAATTTCGTTTTCGATCTTCGATAATTTTCTGGCTCGTTTTCTCTAAATGCTTCATGTAAAAAATGAAAACTACAAGAATAACAACCGAAGCCAAAAAGATCTGCAATACACGACCTACACCCAATTTCATAATATAGCCTCGCTACGTTTTTTTCACAAGAAAGGAAAAATAAATTGACAATTGCATATTTTGATTGTTTCTCCGGAATTAGCGGAGACATGATCTTAGGTGCATTAGTAGACCTTGGTATTGAACCGAGTTCTCTAGCCAATGAACTAGACAAGTTAAACCTTGACGAATTTACTATTGATTTCAAAAAAGTAACCAAACACAGCATCGCCGCTACTCACGCAGTAGTTGAAGAACGCAATCTTGATCAGAAACGACATAATAACCACCATCACCGCCATCTCTCCGATATCTTTGCGATCCTTGATCAAAGCTCTCTTCAACCTGACATCATCCACCAATCCAAACAAATTTTCGACAAGCTGGCTGAAGCAGAAGCTAAAGTCCATGATACTTCAAAGGACAAGGTTCACCTGCACGAAGTCAGTGGTATCGATTCGATCGTTGATATCGTCGGTACCGTTATCGGTTTGAATCTACTTGGAATCGAAAAAATCTACGCCTCACCAATTTCGCTTGGAACAGGCTTTGTTACTTGCGATCATGGAAAAATGCCGGTGCCTGTTCCAGGAACAATGGAGATACTAAAAGATATCCCAGTTCGCCCAACAGAAATCCGAAAAGAACTAACAACCCCAACAGGTGCAGCTGTTATAAGCAGCTTAACAGAAAGCTTTGGTCCAATGCCGAAAATGGTTATCAAACAGATAGGCTATGGTGCAGGAACACGCGACTTAACTGAAATCCCTAACCTTCTGCGAATCGTTATCGGCCAGGAAAATGACACCGATCAAGATGAAGTTTATATTATCGAAACAAACATAGACGATAACTCACCAGAAATCATCGGTCATGTCATGGAAAAACTGTTTAATATAGGCGCTCTTGATGTTTTCCTAACACCAATCTTCATGAAGAAAAACCGGCCCGGGACTAAGCTAAGTGTTATTTGCAATTTACATAATTGCGACGATATGGTCTCAATCATTCTAAATGAAACAACGACTTTTGGAATAAGACGTTACAAAGTTAATCGTGATAAGCTATCACGTGACTTGATCAAAATTGAAACTCAGTGGGGCACGATACAAGCTAAACGGGGATTTATGAAAGACAAACATATCAAGACTATACCAGAATTCGAAGATTGCAGAAAAATAGCAGTAGCGAACGACATTCCCATTAGAGAAGTTTATGAAACAGCCATACGCATCCACCAGAACAATTAAAAACTGTAATTCCTTACACAAATAATCCTATTCAGAAAGCTATCCTAAGTTACACGGTGTAATCAACTCAAAATCTGGAAAGATGACGTAATTCAATTGCACACCACCACAAAACTATAACAAGGGAGGTCGGAATCGAAAAATGAAAATTACAGACATCAAAACAGCACAAGCTCGCTATAATTACGTCAGAGTTTACACTGACGAAGGACTGGTAGGAACAGGTGAATGCAGCCACTGTGGCTCGGGCTGGAGAAAAATCGTTGAAGATTTAAAAGGAACATTCATTGGGAAAGATCCACTCGACGTTGATTGCCTTTTCGAAGAGGCGCGACGAGCACATATTTTCCGAGGAGCTCTTGCTGGGCTCTTTATCTCAGCCTTAACAGGAATCGAAATTGCCTTATGGGATTTAGCAGGCAAAGCGCTAGATGTTCCAGTTTACAGATTACTTGGCGGGAAATTCCGGGACCGAATCAGATTATATGTTGATTCAGCCCATGGTGGAGCAGAAGATTTTGAATCCTATAAGAAGACAGCGGACTGGGTAAAGGAACAGGGATTTACTGCCATAAAATTCGATTTGGACGACGGTGGTAACCCATACAAATTAGACAAATGGAACTGGTCAGTAACCCCCGGAGAACTAGAAGATTTGACCGAACGAGTAGCCATGATGAGAGAGGCAGTAGGCTCAAAAATGGATTTAGCCGTTGACATGCATGGTTTCTATGACGGTTACAGCGGATTGAAAATCGCCTGTGCAGTTGAACCATACAACTTGTTATGGTTGGAAGAACCAGTACCACCAGAGAACATTGATGCACTTTTACGAATTAAACAAGCAACTCACACACCTTTATGTGTCGGTGAAAACCTTTATCTTCGTTATGGTTTTCGGGAACTTCTGGAGAAACAGGCAGCAGACGTCATTATGCCCGACATTTCAAAATGCGGAGGTCTTTCAGAATGCCGAAAGATAGCAAATATGGCAGAAATCTACTATATCCCTATGGCACCACACAACAATAGTGGGCCTCTTAGTACCCTTGCCGATAGCCATGTTTGCGCCAGCATCCCAAATTTCCTGGCACTAGAATGGCACCGTATGGGCGATGACACATGGGACGATGTTCTTCTTACAAATGAACCACTGATCCAAGACGGATACGTTGTTTTACCAGATACACCTGGACTAGGTGCTGAACTAAACGATGATTTCGTTCAGCAATCATCCTCTGAAACGCCACTGTTTCAGTAAAACCACCCAGCTGTTACAATAACTCCCATCAAACAGGGATTATCTGACGAACACCATTTTTGTATTCAACCCGGTAATCCCCATCAGGTACAGGAAGAGACCTAATGGCCAATTCCCCGATTGTAATCAAAGGTTCGGTTTGCTCTAGCAATTCATCTAAAGATTCTTGAGGAGACTTATCCGTTGTATCCAATACAATTCTTCGCCCTTTTTGAGTAAACAGCGACTTGTTGACTTCCTCTTCAAAACGTTGCTTGATTTCCGAAATATCCTTTTCCTGAATAATTTGGTACTGATGTGGGGAATCGTGCATTCGCTCAGATATAGCAGCATTACTAGCTGTCATATGTATAAGAACGATATCTGGCAGATGTGCTTCTAGAACCTGCGATTCATAAAGTCGTTGAAAACCATAGTGATAATTCCCATAATAAGGACTTTCAGAATCAGTCCCGTACATAGCTGAATAGATTGCCTCTTCGATATGCCATCCGGAGATTAAAGTGTTAGGATAGTTTTTGATCACATCCACATGATATTGAATTTGCATACGTTGCATACGTTCCTTAATATCATCAGGTAAACCTACCAATACATCCCGTGAAGCAGGACTTAAGCTTGCATCAGGAATAGTAAAATGATCATCAAGATGAGTGTTAAGCTTAAGATGCTGATAGTAATTATGAAGCAACTCTATCAACGTCGATTTCCCAACATATTCAATTCCTACAAAAATGCATCGCATAATCCTAACTCCTTACTTTCAAATGTCTCTTCAATCTCCTAAACAATTCAGATTATACCACAATCTGAATTATCAACATGATGCCTTGAACAATACTATTTTCAAAATTGTCATAAATTAACTTTAAAAACTACTATGCAGCTAAAAGCATAGCATAAGTACAAACATGACGAATGATACCAAAGCTGAAACAGTCCAAATAGAAATGCGAGAGGTTTCACTACCATTGCTAAAATATTGCGCATTCCTATAACTTAATATCGTGTCTAAATATAGTACGTTTCTACACTGCCAACATCCAATAGTGTGTTCCATACCACATTTTCATGATATTATCTTTGTAGGTGAATTCAACACAATAGTACTGCGAAATGGAAGAATGTTGAATTGGCATATCCTTCATTCAAATTTCCCTTCTGCAAGACGTGAGAAGAGAAGCTTATTTATCCGCTATGCTACCCTCAGCATAAGCGATTCCACTCAACCAAAAAAAAACAGACAAAACGTTACATCTACGAACCATTGAGCACCCACTTAATCTCGCCCCAGCCAACAAAAATCTCAATGGGAAAACCATTTTTTCAAGATAGGTCCCAATCCCCCTACGTTCCACACTCAACAACTGTTAGTATACGTTAAACCTATCTCGCTGGGTATCCCCAATCAAACACTCAAATGTAAGAAAGACCACACCAATTTGTTTTCTTCAAAAAACGACAAATATCAGCTACCAATAATATCGACAGTACTCTTGAAGACCGCTCCTTCTCCTCGCATCAGCTTCAGCGATTCTTTACCTGTCTGCTCTTCCACTGGAGCAATTGCATCTTCAACTACAGTGACCCTACACCCTCGTTCCAGTAACCCAAGTACTGCTGCCCTCACACAGTAATCAGTTGCCACACCATAAACCACATATTCTTCCGCTGGCAATAAATCTATAATTGCTTCGGCATGTTGATTTGTAAAAACGTCAAAGGCCTGCTTTTCCAGTAGGATTTGATCGAAATCCGAAATAGAATCAACCAAATCTACAGCTTCAGCTTCGTTTGTAATCACACTGTTGTTTTCAACAATTGTCTCTTCAATCTTTTGCTGACCCTCAGTACCAACCACACAGTGAGAGGGAAAGATCTCAAATTCCGAATCATCTGGTGGATGTGCATCCATAGAAGCAATAATCTTAATTTCATTAACTAAAGCAAAATCTGTCAGAGCCTTTAGATTATCACGGAGATTTTCCGCACCAGGCACAGCAAGATTACCAAGATCATGAATAAAATCAATTTGGGTATCAATATCTACAAAAACATAGGGCTTCATTTTTCTATTTCCTTATTCATAACTTATTGAACTATGATATCGATTAACAACGAACTTATCTATGATATCTAATTACCTCTAATCCTACTTAGGCCAATTAAAAAAAAATTATGTCGTTAATCAACTTTGTTTCTAATTAACCCACAACACAAAAACACCATCATTTCTATTTATCATCGATTAACACTTTATCAAATTTCAACAGTTTCTTGTCGATAGCTTTCGATGTGCCATCAACTCTTCAACTTCTGCTAAATTATGGCACACATAGATAACAATCTCTCTAACTAGAACAAGTACACTTTCAACAACACTTAGGCAAACTTATTGACTTTTATATTACCACAAAAAATTTCACGAACCTAGCAACTGAGTACCCACACAAGCTGACAATGTAGAAAAGCAATTTTCTCTTACGAGAAGGTGCACTCCACACAGAAAATCATGTTGTTTTACTACCGATGCAGCATGATTTTCCAAGCTTACACTTACTACTCATTCGAACCTATTTTCGACTTCTAATAGAAACTCAGACTGCTACCTAATCTTCCCACTAAAGATGTAACACGGTGTGGAAACGGTCGATATTTCTTGTCCTAGACAACCTACTTCAAAACAATCATTTTTCGAGTGTATCTGGACATACCTGCCCTCAGTGTGTAGAAATATACTCCACTAGCAACCCTTTCACCAGTATCAGTTTTTCCGTCCCAATAAACAGCTTTCGACTGGCTTCTATACCTCCCAGCTTCTACATAACCAACTCTAATTGTTCTAACCGATGTACCCGAAGTATCATAAATGGTTATCGACACTTCACTATCCCGATCAATTTCAAAAGGGATCCAAGTTTCAGGGTTAGAAGGATTTGGATAATTTGGGATCAATCTTGTCTGATCTGGAATACGTCTCTGTTCCAAACGTACAACTCGATACGCTCTAATAATATCTTGCTGACTAACATACATGACCAGCTTTTCCGACACACGTGTTCCATCCTGATCAAACACACTAACGTCAATCCTATCCCCTATTTGAACAATAGATTGCTGATTTGGATCGATTACAATAGCTTTAAACCTGCCCTCTTCTACCAACCCTTCCCATTCAAATCCATTTCTACGATTAGTTGCTTTCACCGAAGATAAATCAGTAAACTTAACTCTGCCCGCCAAAGCGAAAGCCCATATTTGGGATACATTGTTAACTAGGGCAGGTGACTCATCCACATTGTTCCATGCACGCCCCGTAAAAATAATATCGTAATCATCAAGCAAATTGACAACGTATCCTTTACCACCAATTAAAGAAAAATCGAACCTATCAAAGTTTGGAATGAAGGAAACAAAATTTCTCTTTTCAATATCATATTGAACAATCAGTGTTGCTCCGACTTGATTGGCAAAAGCGCTAGCTGACACAGGAAAACCAGAATCCAAAGGAATAGAAATTAAGTTTACTCCCCGCTTCAAGTTCAGAGCAAATTTGCTTTCTTGAGTAGAAGTTTCAATTCCACCGATAGCAGTCACAACAACATTTCCCACATTACTTTGAATGGTTATTTTTTCAACCAGAGGGTCTTGGTTAATAGGCCTAAATATAAGATCCAAAACCTTATTACCTTTAGGATTAATGAAAAAGTTCGTCTGTTCTACGAAGAATCGGTTATCGTCTGAAATCACCTGAGTAACCAACAAACGATGGGTACCATCATTCTGAATTTTTAATGATAGTCGCTTAATAGTTCCAACTGTGACAACCCCAAAATCAATTTTTGTCGGTGTTACCTTCATACTAGCTGACGGGAAAACAGTATTTAATTGCTCGAAAGGATAAGTCGAAGCGCCAGTAAAAGGAACCAATCGAGAGGTTTTATTCACGATACTTAGAGTTAGGTTTGAATCAGTTTCCGAAAACATTTCGCCACTAACTTGTTCATAATTCGTATCTAGGTCTGAAGAACTAGCGACAAGATATCCTTCACTATTGTAAAGGTAGATATCAAGATCAAAATCTGTGTTATCCCAGTGAATCCCTATGTTTAAATCGGCTTCAACACTCAATCGATAATCACCAAAATCTGTTTGAACAATTTTTGGGTAAATATAGTAACTTAATATTTCATTCTCATTGATTTCGCCGACAAATATGACATTATCCGACTTTACAATCCCTGATCCATAAGTATTATCAGGTTCGTCAATAAGATCAATTGATGAGTTCACTGTGCTTCTGATAATCGCACTCTTAACCTCAAAGGGATGAAAATTCCACTGACCAAGTTTATTCTTACCCACAGCATCCAAAATAAGGGCAGCAACACCAGATATATGTGGTGCTGCCATACTCGTACCAACAGCATAACCATAACTATTGTTCCACATGGTAGAATAAATGCCTAACTCTGAATCGTTACGTATTCCTCCCTGAGATACGACTTCAGGTTTTATTAATGGAAACAGATGTTCACTTGGACCACGACTACTGAACGAGGTAATGCTTCCATCATCACTGTTTATTGCCCCAACAGTAATTGCATATTCAGCATATCCAGGTACAGTTACTGTCTTGAATCTTTGTTCATCATCAACATTCAAAAATCTAGAATTTTCATCTAACCAAATTTCGTAAGTTTGGTCTTCTGAAACAAGATATGCTTCGACTCTAACTCGTAATTTACGCGACACTTGTGGGCTATACATAATTTGTTCATAATAAGCACCAGAGTTTGTCTGTCCTCCAGGTCTTCCAAACCATCCAAACACCCGATGAGTACGGCTAGAGATAATTTCTTCACCATTGTTATTTTCCAAAACCAGATCTAGATCACTATTTTCTCCCTTCCACCAAAGAGTTACTTGCATAGTTCCAGTAACATCAATGTCATGTTGATAGATCCACATTTTTCCTGGCTCAGGATGTTCAGTCGCAATTCCTTGGTCATACTGTTCGGAACTATTCCCTGCAGCCACAACCACAACACACTTTCCCTCTGAAACAACACGATTAATTGTTTTACTCATCGGGTCTACACCGGCCCTATCATACTCCCACGGTCCCCACCCCATGCTAATGTTAATAATATCCGCACTAACAAGATCTGCAGCCCAATTAATGGCATCAACTGTGTCAGCATATTCACCCTGATACCAAAACCTATGAGGAACTATAGGTGCGTCGATCAAAGATACTTTAGGAGCAATCCCGGTCATGCCTTCACCATCATCAGCGGCCCCAACAATCCCTGCAACGTGCGTACCATGCCAGTGTGAAGGATTACGATTTCCTCGTTTAGCAATTACTCTCTCCTCAAACTCTGAATGTGACTGATCAATACCAGTATCAATAATTGCAACCCGAACATCCTTCCCACGAACACCAAACCCTTGAATATCACTCACACCTAACTGTTCAAGATTCTTGTCATCAACTGTCAAACGCACCTTGCCATCAGACCAAATTCTCTTGATGAAATCGTATTTAACCAAAGCAAAAATCTTATTTAAAGGCACAAATACTGAAAGGCTATGGATACTATCATATCGATATTGCAACCTCACACCCAGATCTCTTAGGAGATCCAACTGAGTTGTATTAAAGGGGATATGTGATTCTAGAATTAAGGACAACGAACTTTGACGTACAAATTCATAAATACTTTTCTGAACGATTCGATTTAACACAACATTTTCATCCTCTAACGAACTAGGACTATTGGTCTCAGCCAATCCCTCTATATCACCATGTCGTTCCCGTATCCTAAGGTGAATTTCTGACCGGATTTTTACCGGGATAGATGGATGCATTTTGCTAAGTTCTTCTTCAGTTGCTATCGAAGTCTCTAAAGTAGCCTCAATGAACTGATCAATGAGTTTAAATATTTTTCTTTTTAATACAAGATTTTTTGTTATAAACATCTCTCCTACAAATGAATCAGATTTTGCAAAATGGAGAAGAATGAATTGCAAGCAAAAGATTGAGAAAAATAAATTGTGTTTTTTCATGTAAAATCCCCTTACAGCCAGAAAACAATCATATCAACTCTAATCCAGATCTGTCCTCAATGTTAAAACGACAAATGATATCAAGTACAAAACTATAATTATATTATAAGACGAAAATGTAGGTTGATCGGTTCAAAGGGAGACAATCGAGAACATAGAATTTCTCTACCAGCCCAAGTTCAGCCCAACTTTAACTAAAAACACAATTCTTCGACCTTCAAAGATTCTACTCTTTTTCGGCTTAAACCATCAAAATACATCAGGTAAATTCAGCATTGAAAAAGATTCATACTCGCAATTTCCGACATTGGTAGAAGTATTAGTCGCTTGACTACAAAAAAAATCTCATGTATAAGTTCATGTATATATAGAAATATTTGAATAAACCCACCTGTGAGTTCATATGAAATCCTGTAGACTTTTCTCAGCTTTGTTCTTTTGTTACGCCGTTTGTATTGCCTCCTTTGCACAGGAGAAAATCTCAGTACCATTCCAAAGCATATTGGTTTTCCCCTCGGGGGTAAATCCCATGATAATATGGGGTGTCCATAATGAATCGGTTTTTCATGAAGGGTTTGCACTAGTTAAATCAAACGGGAAATGGGGCGCCATTGACAAAACAGGACAGATCATCATTCAACCTCAGTTTGACCAAGTGGGTGATTTTATTGCAGAATTGAAATTGATCAAATTAGATAGTAAAGCAGAGTTTACTGACAAAACAGGTAAAATAGTTATTCAAACACAACTTGAGTGGATACAGAATACTATTAACACATTAAACCAAGTTGAACTAAACCCGGAATCAGGCAATGTTGTAAGGGATTTCGTTGATGAATCAACGCTCATCGACT
The DNA here is from genome assembly GCA_002709695.1 of Candidatus Poribacteria bacterium. Classification (GTDB taxonomy): domain Bacteria; phylum Poribacteria; class WGA-4E; order WGA-4E; family UBA9662; genus UBA9662. Next base: position 24,156 of record PAQF01000042.1, on the reverse strand, counting down.
TAGGCCGTGAATCAGGTATCATTGACAACACTAACCAAGTCTCTATTGACCCCCAATTTGAGTGGATAAATGGCTTCATTGATATTCTGGCATTAGTCGAATTAGGTCGTAAATTGGGATTTATTGACGAAACAGGACAGATCATCATTCAACCTCAAGTGGCGGATTCCGCCGGAGGGTCAACACCAATTGAACTGAACCCGGAATTAGGCAACGTTGTAAGGGATTTCGTTGATGAATCAACGCTCATCGACTTAGGCCGTGAATCAGGTATCATTGACAACACCAACCAAGTCTCTATTGACCCCCAATTTGAGTGGGTAAATAGCTTCATTGATATTCTGGCATTAGTCGAATTAGGTCGTAAATTGGGATTTATTGACGAAACAGGACAGATCATCATTCAACCTCAAGTGGCGGATTCCGCCGGAAGGTTAACGCCAATCGAGTTAGACAACAAATGGGGTTTTGTTAACAAAACAGGAGAGATAGTAATCCAGCCCCAATTTGACTCTGCAAGAAATTTCACCCAAGGGTTAGCAGCAGTTGAATTAAATGGCAAGTGGGGATTCATTGACAAAGCAGGCAAATCTCTTATCTACGATAACATAGTAGAACAACCCAGATTAATAGGTGATATCAATGGAGATAAAACAGTCGACATCTTCGACTTAGTGATGGCCGCAGGCCAATTTGGCAAAACAGGCAATAACCTACTAGGTGACGTCAATGGAGACAAGAATGTTAACATCTTCGATTTAGTCATAGTAGCAGGAAACTTCGGACGAGGTAAAATTGCTGCTGCTCCAAACATGACTAAAGGAATCGAATTTACGACAAACCAGAAACGTAACATCGAATCTCTAGTTAATCAACTAGAGTCTAAGTACAATCTATCATTTCCTGAAGAAATTGTATTAGACCTCTTAAGAGTTTTTCTTACAAAACAATTACCTAAAAAAACTCAACTATTGTCTAACTATCCGAATCCATTCAACCCTGAAACATGGATCCCATTTGAACTTCATGAACACACTAATGTCTCGTTCACCATTTCTGACCTAAGAGGAAATGAAGTAAGAAGGCTTGATCTAGGATATACTCTATCAGGAAAGTATACTAGCCATGATAAAGCGATCCATTGGGATGGGAAAAATAACAATGGAGAAAGGGTAGCCAGTGGTACTTATTTCTACACCATTCAGACTAACAATTACACGCAGACCAAGAAAATGGTAATTTTGAAATAAGAAACGGGATATTATACAAAAAAACTAAGTGTATTTTCTTAATAAAGTGCAACTCATCCTTTCTGTGTTTATTTGAACTTACCATCTCTAGCAAATTATAGGGCCTATTTGCGAGAAGCTAAACTTCGTAGGTTTTCCAACTGCCAGTGCATCCATGCCCACACCGAACGTGCAGGAGACCGACTGCGGGCTCAGCAATATAACCAGAAATGGAATGCATCCCAACTGCACCATGACGACAAATCCCTGCAGGATCACCAAGATGATCAGCTAAAATCTCTTTCATGGTCTCAACGGAAATTTGTCCCCAATTCTGTTTAACTAAACTACGCATCCGACTTAATCTAGAAGTAGAATCCTTTAACGAATAGGATTCATAATTAACAAATTCAGGTGTCAGATAATGGTTTGCGTGTAACAAATGATCGGGTGATTCATCATGAAACAAGGCAATACCTGTAGGATGGATCTCAACATCACGAATCTGACCATGCCCATCACAGATAACCTTATTAGCAGCCGAACACGTCCTGTGCTGAGTGAGGAGGCTTATACATGCATCAATATTTGGCTGTTCAAGCAGAATTCTCTTCAAAGGATAATGAGGTAATCCAAATTGCCACTGAAAATCGTACAACGCATTAGCAAAATGCGCCACTCCATACTGGTTCATACCAGAATAACCAAGCTGGCCAGCAAAAGTAAACATTAAGGCTCGTGGTTTGTTCCCATCTGGTTTGACTCGAAGTAGGATAGCAATATCTGCATATTCCGGTTCAAGATCTTGATTCTGTCCAGCCAGTGTTTTCCCATTATCCGTTGCTGTTCGCGTTAGGGCAAATGCCGTACACCCTCCGTCTGGTTTTTGGGATGCTTCAGCACGAACTTGACACAAGACAGATTCCTCAAAACTGATATTGGCACCATCTGCTAATCCTTCAATTTCTTCCACCAAGTCGGGACTCAAAGCCTTAATCAATGGCAGAAACAGCATGGCATTTCTACAAAGTATGTCTCGCGATATTTCTGTCAGTTTCTCAATCCAAGTTAAATACTTTTTAACAAGATCAGCTGCTTGGGCTCCATGCTGATAACCCATTTCATAAGGAGAACCTGATACTTCAATTAATGGAAAATGATCCGGCATTCACTTACCCTCATTTTTATAACAACGACATCAATCAGATTCAGCCGCCTTACACCGACGCAGCCCAACATTTCCAGCATTCAACTCCTCCGTCCCCGTCCATGCATATGGATCCTCTCCATTAATAAGAATAACACCGCGATAATCAGCCATAGCTGGTGCCTTTTTCCATGGGAGTAACGACCAAGCGTTACAATAATGGTAAACTAGAGCTCTACGATATTTCTGACTGCGATTCTTCTTTGATCCATGCATTAGGTAGCCATTAAAAAATATTACATCACCCACTTTAACTCCCACTGGCACCAGCTGGGATTGATCGAAATCGTATGCTTCACCTGTATCATCATACTCATCAACATCAATCGTCTGGCGACGGTGATGCAAATAACCACTCTGATGAGATTTTGGCAATATCATCAAACAACCGTTATTAACAGTGGCATCATCCAATGCAATCCATGCTCCCGTTAGGGATCGATCTCGTGTAGGGATTGCCGTCTCATCCTGATGCCAAGGGTTTCCTTGAAAACCAAGCGGCTTAATAAAGAGCATCGACTGCATACATTTTACACGACCATCCCACCAAGGTAAATGTGCACCAACAATCTGACCAAGACATTGGCAAATTTTGGGGTGTTTGATATATTTCAATATAACAGGACTAACGTGATGGGGTTGATGAACACACAAAATCTTTTTTAACGCCTGATTATTACTTACACTGCCTCCACAGGTGGAAGGCTTGAACAATTATACTCGCCCCGAGCCAGTTTTATGCTATCTTCCTGAAGTTCTGCTATTTCATCAGGGGAAACCAAATTCCGTGCAACATGATACCCATTTTGGACATACTCATCAATTGCAGATACTGATATCATGATTTCTCCTAATGTTTTTCTATCATCGTTTTAACTGAAAAAGGGACAATCAATTTCCAATCGATTTGTTTGACCACTGTTAAATATAATAGTAAGACCAAGTGTTTTTTTAGATGCAATTTTCTCAATGTTTTTAGCCGAAAACTCATAAAAATGTGGTGAGAGCGATTTAGCTGAATTCGAGAATGGATCCAATGGTTGTAATTTACCAATATCATCAACATAAACCTGTGTTTCCGGGGAAGCATCGAAAACATTGATAAAATAACGATCAGCCGCCGTTTCTACATACCACGAAGCTAGCTGCGGTTGGCTCTCCTGCAGGGCTACGTATCGGCTTCTGATTTGTCCTGAATCAATATCAATAACCCGAAACCCCTGCGGTTCGCCAGATACATTAGGGCTATCCAAACCGTTTCTCCACCATCCTCCAGCCACAGCAGCCGTCGTTAGTATCTGAATTCCTTCAACAGAATGACGACAATTTTCGTGATCATGGCCGTGAAGTGTGGCCACGTTTTCGAACGACTTAAGTAGATCTAGTACCTTGTCAGCATCTGTTACTTCATTCACCGGAAATTCCATACCTATCTTTTGACCAAAACGGAAAGGTGCAGAAGTCGATAATGCACAATGGCTAGCCAAGATAACTGGCATCTGTTTAGGAATTCCTGCCAAGTCCGCAGCCAACCATTCCAGATTTTGTTGGTCAGCAACGAAATACCAATTGTGTGGATGTTCATCTGTCGGCTCGAAATATCTAACTGTGTCGAATATCACAAAATGGATACCATGATCGTCAAAGCTATACGAAAATTGTCCTGCTTCTTCTGGAATTAGGGATCCATTGCAAATCTCATGGTTGCCGTTTACCTGATAAACTGGTACTGGCAATTCTTTAATCATTGCATAATAGGTGTTAACGGCTTCAGTAGTAACCCCCAAATCACCACCGTTAATGAGCAGTTGAGGATCGAAAGCTAACATTCTGTCCAAGCATTTCTCAAAGCCGATAATAGAGTCTTTGTTTTCAAGAAGGTGGATATCTGTGAAAAATACGAAACGCATACAATTCCTCTTTATGCTTAAATAATCAAATGATAGCCATTGGTCCAATAAACCATCAGAACCCCCTGTAAAATTGTCAGGATGATAACCAACATCCAATACCAAATAGGATTTTCTGATATCTTGGCAAATATCACATAAAACGGAAAGACGACTAGTCCATACCTTAACATACTGTTCATACATACCTTGCCAGCTGATGGTGGGAAAAGTAGCAGAATCATGCCCATTAACCAAAACGAAAAACCAATTTTTCTGATGCCAACGGAAAGCACAACGATAGCTGTAATCGAAAAAAGCCCATTTAGAAAGTGAATTGGGTCTCCATCTACCAAACTCCCTAATAGTACACTAAACGGATTTGTCCATTCGTGTCCCCAACCAGTTTGTTGAATATGTGAAAATGCAAGAAAGTCACCTGTTAAACGATAATTCAAGAATGCAAAAAGCGATAGACCTATAGGCACAAGTGACAAACATAGAACATCTACACGGACATTAGCTACCTTAAAATTCTTTGAGTAAATATATTCGTAAAATAAAGGAAGACAGACAAATACTCCGATTGATCTGGTCAAAGCAGTTAATCCTCCAAAAAAACCTGCCCATAACCATCTGTTACCTCTGGCAAAATAGAAAGAAACCAACATACAAGCAACAAATAAAGATTCCGAAAAGACAGCTGAAAAAATGAAGGCTGTCGGAAACAGAAACAAGAACTTGATCGAATTCAGTGCGATCTCCGAACTCGCTTCGCGTTCAACTAACTTGTAAAGGAAGATGCATGAAACTAAAAGGGCAACATTAGATACAATAATGCCACCAATATAATTGTTTTGAACAAACCATCCAACAATCCGCATTAAAAATGGATACAAAGGGAAGAAACCGTAGTTAGCACCACCATGAGAGTTGATATCAATCGTATACCAATTCTGAGCGATATTCAGATACCAACCAGTATCCCACACCCCCCATATATCTAACCAAACATTTTTTAAGACATCGCCCCTCCCTCTACCACGATGGGATTTAAGTATAACCCGTGACGTCACTCCAATAAGAGTTAAAAGTGTTCGTGTTATAAAGAAACATAAGAGAGTTAACTTTATTTCAGGTTTGGCAAAAAAGTTTTTAGCAAAAATATTAATCCTGCTCATCACCATACACATTTATACAAATTCCAACACTATTATCAATTATGAACGAGTGAGTCTAGTTTTCTGCTCTTCTAAAATTTTTTGCTCATGTTTTACACGTTCTGGAACAATCCGTTGGCGTGGTGATGCCGGTCTAAAATCCAGCCGATCCACTCCCAGTCCCTCCAAAACAGCTAATTCAACGGGAGAAAATTCATCTACTACTTTTCGATTGAAGTTCATAGGCTCCTTTAGCGCCACAGGGGGGTTGGCGATAAAACGAGCTCGGCCAGAAGGGTTTCGTGACCCCGCGTGTAGCACAAACGGATGGATTAGAATCACATCGCCTGCCTGACCAGTAATTTCCATAAAGTCTTTACATTCATGAATAAATTGGGCAAATCCTGCTTCATGTGGCAAGAAACCTTGAGGATTTTCAAGAAGATATCTAGCAATATACTTTACTGAATCACAAGCCACAAAAGTCCCACCACTTTGAGGGTAAATATCCGACCAGACTACAATAGTCAATAATCCTTGTTCTGGGCTATCCAAAAAATGACGGAAGAAATCGCCATCTTTATGCCAACCCTCAACATTGGACGATGGTGGTTGCCATTCTTCATCAAAACCAACAGAAAAATTTATGATAAACCCATCTCGCCAGTGCAAGTTAGGATTGGACAACCGATCTTGACCACCCAACAAATCACAAATAACATCATAGGTATATGGAGAAACAGATTGAATAGACACACTATTCATAGACGGCATATGGACACGCTCCTGTTCCCAAGTCAACGGATCATCTGGTTCATACCCTAACCTTTTGAAAGCAATCTCCCGCCACTCCGCAGCCAAACCCCTAGAAAATGCTTGCCTGATGACAATATGACCTTTATCGATGAAGTGCCATTTCTGTTCCTCAGTCAGCACCTTAAATTTCATTCCCTACCAACCCTATCTGCGTAAAGTTCGTTTCCTATCTTAAATTCAACAAATTGTATTTAACTAGGCTATCCGGCCTGAGCCTTCTAACCTTAATCTAGTCAACACATCACGCACTTGTGCCAGTTGAACAGCAACTTCCGTGTATTCATCAACAGCCGAATGGTGCTCGATACTATAGTACCCTTGATAATTAGAGTTCCAGAGATTTGTTAGTTTCTCTGTCAATGAACTCTGACAAATGCCCCAATCAATATGTGTATGGCTAACCCAAGGCGCGACATTCCTATCAGCTTCTGCAATTTCATCTGGGGTACCATGCCATCCTCCAATATGGCAGGAGACTCCAAATCCTGGATGATCGACAGCTTCATACACTTTCTTAAGATTCTCCCATTTGGTTTCAGGCCCCCAATGATTCTCAATCCCAACTTTAAAACCTCGATCTTGGGCACACTGGGCATACTCGCGGTATCGCTTCACAATAACATCAAATTGTTCTTCTGACCAAGCTTGCTCGCGCCCGCCAGCATCAATTCGAACAAACTTAGCGCCCAAAACCTCAGCAGACTTCAAGTACGAGATGGCATTTTGATAGTTCCGCTCCCGTAGATCAGCATCATCTTCCCAAATATGAGCCCCATCAACACACAAATCAGCCAAAACTAGATTACGCTCATCAATAGCAAAACGAACTTTTTTCAGATAATCTTCGCCTAAGCTCGGTAGAAATCCACTCCAAATATCAACTGCATCTAAGTTATAACGATATTTGCACGTTTCCAAATACCCAAAAACATCCATCTTACCCTGGCTAAATAACCCACGAAACGAGTAAGAAAGAACTGAAATATTCATATCTTGCCTCATGCTACCGTACAATTTTTTTAGATCTAAAAATTCCTAAATTGATGACAAAGGAATTAACATTGAAGAAAATACAAGCTAAAACGAATCGAAAACTCACCTACGTTTTCCTAAAGACTGAGTGTCATCCGGATTGATTATGTTTCCCTTTTTGTTGATGTAAGACACTTTACCATCAATCTCTACCCGAGCAAGCGGTGGGAAGTTGTCGAGGCGACCCGCGTTAACATCCTGCAGTACCTGAAAAAAATCTCCGGCATCATTAAAAGATGGCTCAATAACATAATTACCGGTTTTATCAATATATCCATATCTTAGATTTCTTCCGTTTCCAGTGCCAACACAGGCTAAATCAAACTGGAAATTACTGGCAAGATCAAACATAGGAGATATAACAACCTTACCTAACCGATCAATATATCCATATTTTTGTCTCCCATCACGATCAAGAGATATTAACGCCAGATCTTCATCCGAATTCGCCCCCTCAGTAGAAAATGCATAAACAAGACTAAGATCCAGCTCAATAGCAAATTCCTCCGAATAATCAGCAGAAATATATCCGCGTTTTAAGGTAGTATCAGCTGTCATAACATATGCCAATCCTTCAGAAAAATTCTTGGCAACGGCAAATTTCGGATTAATCACAATCTCGCCCTCACCGTTAATATAACCATACCTACCACCTTTAACGGTTTTATGGGCTTCTTGCTGTACCCCACCAATATTAACCCTCGCCAAGCCTGATGCAGAGAAATCATCTGCGAAATCAAATTGGGGAATAATCACAACCTCCCCCTCAGTATTTATGTAACCATATTTGAATGTACTACTACCTTCCTCCTTCTTACCAATCCTAGCCAAGCCATTTGAAAAATCATCTGCGAAGTCAAATTGGAATTCTCCAACAGGATTGCCTTCCATATTTATATAAGTATACTGATCAAAGTTAATAACCTTTTTCTCTGAGTCATCTGAAAACTCTGGAGTATCGGATGCCGAGGACAATTTATCGTATTTCACAAAGGCGAACCCCTCGGAAAAATCGGAAGCTTCAGCATATCTTGAGACCTGAGTTCCTGACTCACCTGAATCCCATTCTGGTGTACCAGATCCAGACGCAAGACCTCCCTCATCGCTTCTGATATGCACATATGTTGTTCCCTGTTTTACGCGGGCAAGTCCATACTCAGTGAATAAATACGCTTCATCATAAACAAATGGAAAATCCTTTTCTTCATTACGATCAAATTTTTCTTTATTACTACCAAGGTATCTATATCCATATTTGACGACAGTCTTACTTTTGACCTTACTTCTTCGCTTAACAACCAAAAACTTGTTTGCGAAACGATCCGGTTCCTCAAACTGAGGATTGATAATGTATTTTCCGCGCTTATCAATATAACCATACTTACGAGATTTGGCTGGGCCAATCCCGACACAGGCACTCTCCCCAGAGAAAGAATACACCTCATCAAACTGTGATGGAATAACATAGATTCCTGACATGTCTATGTACCCCCAATGGACACCGATTTTAACAGCTGCTAACCCTTCAGAAAAATCTTTGACTTCATCAAATCGAAAATCAATCGCTTTTTTCCCTTCTTTGCTAATATACCCAAATTTGCTACGAAGTTCGTTAGCACGTTTAACCGATATACTTGCATATCCTTCTCTAAAACTATTAGCTGTCTGAAATTCAACAAACAAGCTACCAACTTGGAATTGAGCTTGAGTTCCTCCTTGCACTTGAGTATGGCCCCTAATCTGGAAACAACAAGACATCAAAAAAACAAAAAACACAAGGATGAATCTATTCTTTTTCATTACCGTTCCGTTACATTAACCAAGTGAACCAATTTTGACTTTGGGAGGCCGAACATATTGATCATACTTTTTCTGTATATCAGCATCATTAACGTCACCATTGTGTACCAAAAGGCGATAATTTAGTTGTAATGTTTCATCTAAACCAATTTGATGACCATGATGAAGAAAATGACATGGAGACATCCAACCATCACTACGCACATGCCAATGTGATGGATAATGTGGATTATCAGGATGGTCAAAAACAGCTATTCCATTCCTCAGTGTATCCGTAACGAGTCCAGAATAGTCGCACCACGATGCTGCTTTATGAAAGACCTCTCGTTCATTAACAGCACCTTCGGAATTCTGTATGAGTCCACTACCATCAAAAACTCCTATGCTCTTTGCCATTCGAACGCCGAGGAAACCGAAGGATGTCTGCTTAAGATGTACAATCTTATTTACCGGTGAAAAGGAAAATTGTAGGTCTATCAAAAATTCGTCATCTAACTGGGGATAGACTCTTGCTCGTTTAATTTCTCTCATGATTGGTTCACCATCTGGTGTTTGCCAATCGACAACTGACTCAAAACCAGCTAATACAGGCCCATCAAAAAAGCGGGAAAACCTCTGATGAACCTGCTTGCCAGACGTTTCCTCATCTGACCAAAAATTGACATCATTAATAAAATGATAGGCTAACCAAACTGAATAGTGATGGTGGTGGCCAACGGGATCATGAGGATGTCCAATCCGTGTGAGGTATCTACCTGAGGGACCAACTACAGGAAAGAAAAAAGGACGTATAGAATAATCACCATATGTTCCATATTGATAACCAAGCACTTCTACGCCATCACGCTGAATGGATAATTTGCTCTCAGGCACAGGTACAGCTTGCATTCTCGGAAAGTACGGCAGAGGTACTGCATGCCCCGCATCATCGAAAACTTTGTCACCTAAAATAGAACCTTGCATGGTAGCTTCAGCATCATACAAATCCAACAGGAGCGAGAATGTTCGATGGTTGCTCCCAGAAGGAACTAACCAATCCAACTTTCCTGATTCACTTCCCGGTTGATCAGGTGTAAACTGAACAGGAACCTTCACCAAGATTCCATCTTTCTCCCGCTGTAACAAACGTAAGGAAAAGAGATCTAGCATCTGATCGCCCCGTCGATCCAAAGCAATAATCTGAGAAAAATCAACAGGTAGAGATACGGGAAAATCAGAACCCATACCAAGCAGCGATTCTATCTGAATTGGTATTCTCATCGTCTCCATTTAGACAATTTCACTCTCGAAAGCCACATGAACTCCATATATAAATACTAATATCAACTTCTTCTAAAAGCGTTGGCGAAAAAATTCGGACCGAGCCATAGAATTATAGCAGAGGCAAAACAATTTGCAATAGGAATGATTCATGCTATTGCAAAATTGGACATGTTTGCTATAATTGTATATTTGTAATCTCTAAATTCGTTTAGCAACGAGAGGAAAGCAATGGACCAGATGAAAGCAGCAATTTATTCAGGAATACAAGAAATCGAAATCCAAGAAGTTGAGATGCTCTCCCCCCCTGCTGGATACTTAGTTGTAGACACCAAACAAACAGGCATTTGCGGTAGTGATCTGCATAGTTACTTCGGAAACTGGCCCCAATCCGACACGCTTGCAGCTGGCCATGAGACCTGTGGTATTGTCGCCGAGGTAGGTGACACCATTACCGAATTTAAAGTTGGTGACAAGGTTGTTATTGAATGCTTCTCTCATTGTGGTTCATGCTCCTATTGTCAAAAAGGTCTTTATAATTTTTGCCACGATAGGAAATGGATCTCCCATAACATGCATGGCGGTTTTGCCGAGTATACCACTGCACACACCTCAGGATTATTCAAGTTGCCAGATACCATGAGTTTTGAAGAAGGTGCTTTAATCGAACCACTAGCTGTTTCGTACCGAGCGGTGGCCCAATCCAAAGCATCATATCAGGACCGTCTAGCAATTATCGGAGGTGGGACAATAGGACAACTCTGTCTAGCAGTAGCCAAAGCTGCTGGTATAAAAGAAACTTTGATTACCGTCAAATATGACCAACAACATAAGTTGGCCCAAGAACTCGGTGCAGATCACATCGTAGATATCAATAAAGTGGATTTAAAAGAGTATGTGATGAATTTAACAGACGGTTGTAGGATGGATGTTGCTATTGAAACTGTTGGGGGAGGACAGAATTTCAACGAGGCCTTAGCAATTGTTCGCCCCCGAGGATCAGTGGTTCTGGTCGCGGGGTATTATAAACCACTGGAAGTTGAACTCAGTCGAATTGTTTGGTCTGAGGTTATGGTTACTGGATCTAACTGCTACGGCTACAGTGGAATGGAAACAGATTTTCAAGCCAGTATAGACTTAGTCGAATCTGGCAAGGTAGACGCCACAAAACTAGTAACACATCGGTTACCATTAACTGAAATTTCTGAAGCTTTCCAGATCTCTGCCGATAAAAAATCTGGAGCGATAAAAGTACATGTATGTCAATAAATTTATCTCAGGAGTCATCTTATGATTCGCATTGGAGTTATTGGAGTTGGAGGAATGGGAGGAGCACATTGCAATACCCTTCCTCAGGTTAAGAATTGTGAGTTTGTTGGGGTAGCAGACCTGCGGCTTGAAGCAGCAGAACAGGTTGCATCGAAACACAAAATTCAAGCTTTTCAAAACTACCACCAACTCCTTGAAATAGTTGATGGTGTGATAGTATCTACTCCGCCATCTGCCCATCGAGAGGTTGTGGTCAACGCGGCGAAAATGAATGTCCACACTTTTTGTGAAAAGCCGCTTTCTGTCGATTTGGCTGATTCCGAGGCGATGATCCAAGCATCAGATGAAGCAGGGACTTTTTTAATGGTTGGTCAGGTTCTACGTTTTTATCCAGTACATGCACTTGGAAAAAAGTTGATTGATCAAAGTGAAATTGGGGATGTCGTTTACATTGAAACCGATTATACAGGACCATATAGTTGCCCACGTAGTCGACCCTCAAATTGGTACGGATCAATCGGCGGCCTCTTGGAAAATGGAATACACAAATCGGACCTCATCAATTGGTTTGGAGGAACCGCGGTTACCGTTTCGGCAGAAGTTGGCAGTTATTCTGGACACAAAGACTGGGAAGATTATACTATTACCTTGGTTCGATACGATTCTGAAGTAGTTGGTATTCTTAGGTGGGGGAGTTTTATGGGCGCCAGAGGTACCAACGATACCATTATCGATGGTACAAAAGGATCTCTTAAGCTAAATATGCAAACAGACACAGCTTATCTCAAGAAAATTGGCCAGTCAGAGTGGCAGAAAATGTCACCTGACCGCAGCGTACCTCATGGAGTAGAAGGAGAACTAACACACTTTGTCAACTGTATTCATGAAGGAAAAACACCTATGGTTGATGGTAGAGCAGGAAAGCATGCTGTTGAAGTTGTACTGGCAAGTTACCATTCGGCAACAGAAAAGGTTAAGGTTCACTTGCCTATGAAAGAGACCTAAATCATCTATATCAGAATAAAATTATAACAACAGAACTAATCCTGCCGTAGAGAAACAACAGGGTTAGCTGAAACAGCAATCATGGCAGGAATAAAACTGGAAAAGGCAGAAAAAATCGGTGTAATCACTATTGACTAGACCAGCAAACTATACATCGGGTAAACCTGGTTAGCAGTAAGCCTAAAAATCATAGGTCCAATCCGTAGAGCTAAGTATGTACCCAAGAGAAAACCAAACAGAGCTCCAATTAGACCAATAATCACCGATTTCCCCAAGAACAGTAACGCAATCTTGCTTGAACCGTAACCTAGTGCACGCATCAAGCCAATTTCTGCGTGCCGATCTCGTACGTTTGTAACCATCATCATCCCCAACCATACGAGACAACCAATAACTACAACAGGTATGATAAAAACAAAATATTTATTGGCCATCTTCCGCTGATCATTGCGCGCTTTGGCAACGGATTTTACTTGGGTAACTTTGGCTGTAGGCAGTATACGTTCTAATTCTGACCGAAGCATCCCAATAGCATCTTCACTCTGCTCTAAACATAAACAATCAATAGCACGAATCTCATTAATTCTTCCTTGTAAATCTAGAGCTTTCTGGGCGTCACTCAACAACATCTGTACCCGAACATCATCGGCACTACCACTTTCAGGCAAACATCTTTCAATCAAAAAATCATAGCCTAAAATCGTTATCTTCTGCCCACGTTCAAGGTTAAATTTTTTGGAAATTTCGTAACCAACATGGATTTTTCCTGACTCAATTTCATACACCATCGGTTTTTTCTTCCCAGTAACTGATGAAGAAAAGCCGGTTAGGATTAGATCGATTCCTCGCCACCGAACCCGTTGCTGTAATGTCGCAGTTAAATGTTCGTACGAAATACCAGGGTAGTCGCTGATGCGATCGATATATTCATGGGGCATAGTTACCTCAGAAAAACCTACACTCCAAAAATTTGCCATATCTGTATCTTTTGGTATAATCCGTAGGTTGAAGCCCATTTCACGCATAAGACGACTTGTCTCGTGTTTAGATGCCGTTCCCATAGTAAAACAAGATACAAACAAAGCAACAGCAACTATTACAGAAAGCGCACTCAAGAAAAAATGAGTCTTACGGTGTACAATCTCTTTCAGAACCAGAATTAGCATCAAGAATTCTTCCGATTTCGCAAAAACACCAAGATACCGGAATTAAGTATAGCAAGTCCTAACAAGATGACTATAATCAACGACAACCAAATTGGCGGAGTAACAGCAGAAGACTCCGGAACATTGGAATCAATAGAATTAGCGCTCACCTCAACCGATTCCATGGCCGAATCCGACTCAAACGCCACTGTAAATTCAGTATACCCTAACAATGGATCCTCAGACACATCTTGTCCCGGGAAAGCAGGCGTTTTGGACAAAATCTGGCTGATTTCATTTTTAATCATGGGGCTTTCCGGGTCAAAACCAAGCTGTTTGACTAAATCAGCTTGCATTGATTGGTCCCATTTGAGAGGTATCATAGTTCCTAGCATAGTAGACCTGTCAAGCCCACACTCACAATCAGCGCCAATTAATGACAACGTATTAACCAAATTTCCTGTCGTAATCTGATTACCTTCTATAAGTGGACCAATCTGTCTGCCACGACCATACAACACAATAGCAAAAGGGCCCTCTCCCAGTTCCGTTTTTCCCGTTAAACTCCATAATAAAATCTTTTCCTGATCTCTGTCTTGATACGAAAGAGTAATTGCCCTTGGCAATTCATTCACCGGTTTAGGCATTTCAGGAATTTTATCTTTGATTCGTTCAATAGCTAGGCGAATTGCAGAACTGGCACGCCGATTTTCTGCCGAATCCTTTCCTTCAACAAGTAAAACCACTCCATAGGTCTGGATCGCAGCCTGTAGAATTTGATCCCGTGTACCAGATTGAATTATTTGTTCAACCAGACTCCGGATCCCACTTTTATTTGGTGGTAATGGAAAAACAATTGAAGTTTCATTTGGTGACACCAAGATAACGGATGGGAACTCTTCATGTTCCCATTCCTGAAAAGATTTAGCGGGATGCAAATTACTGACTTGGTCGCGGTAAATCACTTTGCCCTTAACATTAGTATCAATGAAATATGTAAAAGAAATTTGGTTAAAAGCAGAAATAATCCCAGCTTCAGTTCGGTTATCAACATAACAATATAAATGATAGAACTGCGGCACAACATTGGAAAAACCAACTTCACGCACAGTAAAACGGCAAGGGAAAGCAGATACACAATAAAAAAATAACAACCCACTGATCAAAGAAAAAATTCGATTCATCAAACAGTATCCCTAAATACTTAACACCCTTAAGAAAATCAAGTTAATCAGCAGCATCTTCACTATGGTTTGTTGAAAAAAACGGTTGGCTCCATGCTCGCTTGACACCATTTATCGATTCAATCCGAAAGTAAGTCAAATTAGATTCAACGCACCATTCCAAGCTTGTTCCCTCAACTTGGTGAATGACTTGACCTCCATCCGCAACAATTCGGATTTCTCGTGATTGATTCGTAGTAACCTGCAAAACGCCATCTTCCAAGATAATTTCTTCAAATGCAGAATAAGTGCTGGCAAAAAACGCGCCTTTTTTTAGCTGCTGGACAATAGTTCTCCAAGGAACTTTCTCTGAACTATCTTCCGGGACTTGGACACAAACCCAACCATGTCCAGGCGTAATGTAAGCACAATGAAAATCATCCGTAGCAACCCCCCAGACCCTACGACCCTGAGTCAAGATCCTATCCCATAAATCAACGTTAGCCATCTCATCAAACCCCCGTCCTTCCCGAAGACCATTGAATAATTCAAACCCGTGAAGGATTTCGGCGGCATCACTTATGTTCTTTTCTCCTCGATCTGGATACTCTTGTGGATGACAACCAACGATAAAACCTCCGGCATCTCTTAAAGCTTCAGCACGAGCAACATAACTTTCACTTAAAGTAGATGTAACCGATGAAACTCCAATTTCAAGGATATGGTCAGTACTTCCATTTTCTTCACCTGGAATAATTATCAGATCAACCTGTTCCTGCCATGATTTCCATTGATTTAAGTCATGGACGAGATTATGATCAGTAATAGCCATGAAATCATAGCCTAGGTTGGCATAGATCTGTCCACTTACAGCAGCATCCATAAACTTCCCGCAACAAGTATGCCCATGCAAATTACCTCTTAACCAACGACGTGAACTTGAATAGGGATTAATATAATCTGACAAATTAATGAACTCCCTTACAAATTAGAAATGTCCACAGACACGACAATCCGAAGAAGCATAAATATCGATGATCTGGAATTTCATTGATCGCAGATCTACGTTCAGCATCTTACTTTTCAGTGTCTGTCCAAAACCTGCAATGGTTTTTATGGCTTCCATCACAGCAATACAACCAATCATACCAGACACAGCACCAAAAACAGGAAATTGACGCTCCCACATTGGTGGTTGATCTGGATACAAACAAGCCAAACAAGGTGTTTCCTGAGGAATAATAGTCGTAACCTGAGCTTCTAAATCATACATTGCACATTCAACTAAAGGTATCCCTTGAACAACTGCTTGCCGATTCATGGCAAAGCGTTCGTCGAACAGCGGAGCACAGTCAATAATAAGATCTACGTTAGAGACTATATCTCTCGCATTTGATTCGCTGATATTTTCACCATAAGGCTCAATTTCTATATGTGGATTCAAATCTCGCAACCTTCTTTGAACTGAGTCGATACGTGGTTTTCCAAGGTGATCATAAGTCATTAATAACTGTCGGTTAAGATCACTATGCTTGAGATTCCCAGCATGAGCTAAAACCAACTTGCCAATGCCAGCTGCCGCCAATTCATAAGCGACAACACTGCCCAACCCCCCGCACCGAGAAACTAGTATGGAAGCGTTTTTCAGCTTTTCTTGACCAACTTCCCCAAAATCCGGCACCCACATCTGCCATTCATAAATTTGCCGATCCAGCTCAGTTAAAACTTTCTTTTCATCAGTCATTAATCAATAACCACTAATACTTAAGGCTTTGCTGCCAATGACGCCAGCAAAGCTTTAATATAACCAATTGAATAGGCCAACCCACTACTACCTCCCTCTATGTTCGGAATATGATCCGGGTTCACACATCCATCAAAACCAATTTTTTGTAATTCAAAAAGCACCTTGAACATATTCATATCACCATCATCCAAAAGCACTTCTTCAAAAGCTTGAGCCGTCGCCAAACTAGCACGAACGTTACGCAAATGGATCATAAAGATTCTTCCTTTTCGACCGTAATTATGAATTTCGTCCATAACAATTGATGACCCACCTGACTCCGCTCTCGTGCCCACACAGTACAAATACCCAACACTTCGACTTGGAAAGGCATCAATAACACGATGAAATCCCAACCCTCCCAAAGGAGTTTCAGGGTTAGGGACATCAGATGGATGAATGGCCAACTTGATACCACATTCTTCAGCAATCGGTACAAGAGTAGAGTAAATATTGCAAAAACGGCTCCACCACTCTTGCAACTCATCGTAATTGGGTGTTTCAAGTTCACCTTTGGTCAAAGCCCTACTTTCACCACGAGACACATAGCCACCACGATGCACAGATTGATAACGTGTCATAAGTTGAGGGAAAGTATCTCCGGCCACTCTTTGACGAGCAATTGGAATACCTGCTTCTGCAAAGATTTTTAAAGCTGTCGCGGTATTTTCCAGCTCGTCCTCAGCACCAGGCAAATTATGCATAAATCGTTCAGTAATATTTGGCAAGGTCACACGATTAATTTCTAACCCCCAAGTATAGATCTTTTTTTTAATTTTTAGCAATTGATCCATATCCGGATAACCTTGTTCCGCCACACCAGGAAAGCTTTTGTCATTCCCAAAATCTATGCAGTCGGCTCCCAATTGTGTTACCAGTCGCAGGTAACTATCTGAAAGCCCTCCATCCCAAACTGATATTCTGATCATTATCCTGTTTTTACCCTCCCAAAAATTTCTATTTCTTTTTTCCAAATAATAGTATTATCCACCAGAAATAGGAGACATTAAGTTAACACGATCTCCATCTCTCAAATCAACTGAAGTACTTTCCTGGACCTGTACACTATTGACACTAGCTAGAATCATCCGACTCAAATTACCTTCCACATCTAAAATAAGATCTTTGAACAATTGACCATGTTTCTCGGCCAGATGCAAAATTAGATCGTGTAAACTCTGAGAATCCACTAAATCAATGGTCTCTTCTGAAACTCCAAGGGTACGTCTAATCTGTGCCGAATATTCAATGGTTATCTTCAACTATCCCACTCCAATACCTTTCCGTTTTCAAGCCTCAATATTTTATCGGCTAACCGTCGTGCTTCATGATAGCTGTGTGTAATATGAAAAACGGTAATACCCATTTGATCAACTATCAACTTTAGTAACCGATACATATCCTCACGAGTTTCATCATCTAAAGCACTAAATGGTTCATCTAAACACAATACATTGGGATAATACGATAAGGCTCGTCCAAGCGAAACACGTTGCCGTTCCCCTCCCGATAAACGATAAGGAATTCGATCTAACAAATGGAGGATTTTTAATGTTTCTGCCAATTCGACAACCCTTTTTTCGATACACTGTCGATCCCATTTGCGAATTGACAACGCAAAACCAAGATGATTTCGAACCGTCATGGTAGAAAAAAGCGCCCCGTCTTGTGGAACGAAACCAATCCCCCGAGAAGCAGGTTTGAGGTTTGTTACGTTGCGCCCCATTATCTTAATCGTGCCACCTGATGTATTGAGTAACCCACAAATCGATTCCATGATTGAAGTTTTCCCACTTCCTGTCTTACCCATTAATACACCGTAAGTGCCATTCGGAACATGGAAATCAATACCATCAAGGACAAAATCACCTACACGAATCGAAAGATTCTCCACATCAATCATTGCTTGAACTTGATTGCTCCTTTTAAGCCATATATTCGCACTATGACCAAAACAACCATGGCAGCAAATACCATCAAAAGTGAAACAGCGACGGCAGCTTCAATGTTACCAATACTCAATTCCAAGAAAACAGTTGTCGGTAGTACTTCCGTCCTCATGCGCGTAGCCCCCGCAAAAATCAGGATTGGTCCGAACTCCCCCAAAGACCGTGACCAGGCAAGTGTAGCTGCGGTTAAAATCCCAGATCTAATTTCAGGTAAAACAACAAGCCAAAAAGCTTGACTGCGATTACACCCTAAAGTCAAGGCAACTTGTTCCTGTCGCGGGTCAAGTTGATCAAAGGACACACGCATCGCTCGAACAGCAAATGCGCAAGCAACCATGAATTGTGCCAGAATTACTGCTGGAATTCCATAAGTAATGGTAACTTTACTTTCTATAGCTCGTCCAATAGGCGTTTGAAACAAAATAAGAAGACTCAAACCAATAACTAAGGGAGGTAAAACGATGGGAATGTCCAAGATAGCATCAAAAAAGATTTTGCCACGAAACTCATAGCGAGACATCAAATAACCAATCGGAATAGCGACCCACAAGGATAGGATAGCTGCAATCGTACAGGAAATTAAGCTCAATTTTATAGCGTAACGAATCTCTGTGGACTTTAAAGCTTTCAAGAAATGACTGGGTGTTGAATACGAAGCATCAGCAACAAGGAGAGATAAAATTAATATAATGTAGACCCCTCCAATGATCCATAATGACGCGAGAAATGGAACATCAGATGATACACGAGATGACGTTTCTGTCTCAAATTCCAAGCTCAAATTCCCTTGTCTCTATCCTGAATCCATCGAAAACCAATTGATTCAAATTCTATTTTAGATTGCGGTGATTGGATAGCTTCTAACAAACGACGAGCCAAGTGTTTGTGACCAGATCTCCTGCCAACAGCGATGGGCTGGATCGCTTTAGCTAAGGATAAATCAAGGCGAATCAACTCAAGATCATCCAAAACGTTAGCACAATTTGCTTCGTAAACAATGACTGCATCCAGTGGGCCAGCTAAAAGTTGATTAACCAAGAGATCAGCAGTGGGCGTCTCCACTCGCACGTTTTTCATTATATCGTTATACATCCTTTTAGACAGTAGCATGCGGCGGGTCAAATCTCCAAGAGCACTTTGGTTAGGATTTGCCACGCCAAGTCTTAGCCCAGTTTGTGCTAAATCTTCCAGCTCCAAAATTTGTTTAGGATTCCCTTTTTTCGTGAGTATAACAATATCAGTCTCAGAAATATCGGTCGAGTCATCAAAATAACTCTGAACTTGGGTCATAAAACTGATATCACAGGCAAAATAAGCATCAGGCTGTTCTCCAGCCTTAATTTGGGAGACAAGAATTCCGCAGCCATTATAAACTCTAGTTACTTTAACTCCTTCACGTATCTCAAATTTCTGAATTGTTCGCTCAACTGCGGTACGATTGACACCACCACTAAAGAACAGAATCTCGGGCTTTACCCTCCAGACGTCCCCACTAACAGGCACATATCCACAGTTTTTGAATTGGGTCAAACCTCGATCACGTGCTGCTAAATACCTAGCAAACCGGAGGGCAGCTACTGAATCTTTTGCTGTCTTTAAAACACCAACTGTTGTTTTCTGAGGACCCAATTCCAACTCTGGTACACGGACAAGATCCAAGTCGGAATATTGATTTACTGTCGCATCCCAGACAATACCAGCATCTACTGTACCTAGCTTAACACTATTAGCAATCTCAGGGACAGTTGGATAAAACACTGTTGCGTGTTCTTTAATCGCTGGCCAATCTCCCGAATTAGTGAGCAGTGCTTTGGATATTTTTCCGATTGAAGCCGCATCTGGATTCCCAAGAGCTATTTTGTAGTTACCGTCTATCAAACCCTGAATTGAATAGACCCCCTTGGGGTTCCCTTTCGGTACTGCAATCACTGGTGTCATTACAGCCAACGGGATCGCTTCCTCTACCAGATTTTTCTGGCGAGCAATTTCAATATAACTCTCATCAGCTGCAACATAAAGATCTCCTATGCGAGCAATCTTCAAATTATTCAACAACGTTCCCGATCCACCATACTGAATGTCTATCTTGCAATTGTATTCTGCTTCATAGTTTCTTACTGCCATTTCTACCGGTGGCTTAATTCCAGCTGCACAAAAAAGCAGTATCGGCCCCCCCAAAGAAGAACTACTATCCTGATGGGAATCAAAGATTAAAAACAGAACTAGCACAACAAATACAATAATCGAGGCAAGTAAAAAAAATCGGGGTCTATTCAAGCCAATACCATGGAGGAAATTTAAACCAAAACTACTACTGAGTTTAACAAAAATTGATCTGGATGTCAAAAGCGTTTAGCTCCATCTCCATGTCCCATCTCACATTAGCACTCAGGCCAATCAGGATCACAAGACTCGTAACAAATTAAAGTTCATTCTACAAACAATAAGAAGGTCAAGTTCACCTACCCAAATTCATTCTATTCAGATCATTAAAAACTGAAGACAACAATCACAAGGTTGGAAAATGAGGTTGACGGAAACTTGGACATCTACTATGTAGGCAGGTCGAGGTTTGTTACTTGTACAAAAGTCTTAACTTAAATACAACTCGACTGATTAATATTTTGTTCCTCCCATTCTGTTTTTCTACCTAATTAAACATGAATGATCTTGCCTACGTTCGATTTCCAAATTCGTTTACGGGAGGGTATCGGTATTAATTGGATCTTCATCATTGTTTATAAACCTTTCAGCTGTATTATGAGTTGCTGGGCTAGTGTGAAAATCGGCAATCCAAGGCGCTCGAAAATAAGCCTGTTTTGCTCGAGGAAGTCCTGCAAGTACAGCCGGTGGAATTTTAAATCTGTGCCAATGGGTGGCCAGATGAGAATAAGCGTGTAGTATGGCAACGCGTGGCGTATCTTTTTGCCATTCAGGTCCAGCGTGGCAAATGTTCTCAGTGAAGAAAATCGCGCTACCTGCCGGACATTCATAACTGGTTAAGAACTGGCTCCGTTCACCCTCTTCCAGTGACGTATGGTTTGGGTGCATTTTGTAATTGGCTTTGTGGCTGCCGATTACGAAATGGGTGCTTTGATCCTCGAATGCGATATCGGTTAATTCAAAGATAACCCGTACCATACCAGCATGAATACGTCCGTTATGAACGCGATAGCCGAAAATAGGGTCCCCCTGGCCTCTACTGCCGCCGTGAAGGCCACCGTGAGCTTCACCCTTTTTTCTCCAGATGCAACCACAGCTTTCAAGCCGAATATCCGGACCAATAATTTCATGAAGCACATCAATTATTTTTGGATGGTCAATAAGAACACTGGAGGGGCCTCCCGGTACGTCTCGATGTTCGGGTGGTAGAGATTTAGGTTTGTGTTTGATACGATCAATCTGATCAAAGATTTCCTCTACTTCAGTTTTACTGAGAATCGCTGGACGAACAAGAAACCCTGCCAGATCGAACCTAAAGCGTTCCTCTTCAGTCATTGCCATATGAATTTTCTCCCTTCTAAACCTATCCGGAGCGCTTTCGATGCGCTAACGGACATCCTGATTGCGTTATTATGGCCCAAATCGGACCGAAATGGTGCCTCCCTGATCGACGCTTTGACAACCGCTTGAACAGCGAGGATATGTCTTGGCCACGGCGCCCAAGCTCGGCTATTAGTGAATCCATGCCGATTTCTGCTAGCGAATGATACAAAACTGGCCTTAGTACCAACCAAATCGATGAAGCCACCATAGACGTCTAAGCGGTCACCAAAAGAGGTGTTCAATTCTGAAGTTCCCATCAATATCCCTTCCAGATTTATCTGTTTACCTGACAACTGACCAACCATGCTGTAGCGTGTCAACCCCGACAGGGTTGACACGCTACAGGTGGGAAACTTTCAATGTTTCCATCAGATACTTACAGTTGATCTCAATTTTGTCGTCGACTGAACCTTCGCCTTCGTTGGGACGCGGGGGATCGAGATCGAGCGTGATCCATCCGTCATAGCCTCGCTCATTCAGCATGGTCCAAATCGCAGGGTGGTCGACGCCACCAGATCCCAAATCTTTGTACAGGATTTCCTCTGCGTGCATCTCCTTCGTCGGTGTCGGACCCGTATAACCGCGATACGACGCCTTCGAGTCCTTCCAGTGAACGGCGGCAAGTCGGTCGTAGTAATCGTCGATGAGCTGTACCGGATTGCCTCCTCCGAGATTGAGCTGTGCGGTGTCAGGAATCCAGGATACGATATCTGGGTCGGTCTGATCAAGAAGGGCACGCACTTCTTCCGGTCGCTCGATAGGCCCCCAGATATGCGGATGTGGCGCGATTGTCACACCCATCTCCAGTGTTCGCTTGCCGAGTTCTAATAATGTTTCTGCGATCGCTTTGATATCGTCAACGGTCGTTCCATTCTGCGGGCGGCTACCCATGTTGATCTTGAAGTGCGTGCAGCCAAAGATCTTCAGGAAATCGCCACAGAAGGCGACGTGGTCGGCGATTGTTTCACGACGTTTTGACGGATCGATAAACGCCATCGACTGACCGGGCCCTCCGTTAGAGGCGGTGATGAGCCGCATACCGTGCTCGTCGAGGAGAGCCTTCAGAGCTTGCGGTTTGTCGAGCCAGGCGGTCAGGCCACTGCGATAAGGCTCGACGCCCGGCAGACCGTGCTTAGCAATCAGCGACACAGATTCAGTGGTGAAGGCTCCAAAAATGGCGCCTCCCATAGCAAAGTGGATGTTTGATGTCACGATGATCCTCCGTATAGATGATAATAGTCAATGCCGTATACTGACTTAGCTTGAAAGGTATCCAATTCTCAAGGTTGAAATGGTTGGGGTAGGTGTCTATCGATTAAGAACTACTGACTGATCTCTGGGATATCTCTTGTAATATTCCTAGCGTCATATCTTCAGTGGGTGAGCCTAGCCTACTAAGTATTGAGACAGTAACTTGTCTGTATGAGGAAATTATATTGGCACCTCACAGTTGATTGATAATGGCCTTCGCTCCAATCTTCAAAATGTTCCGTGTAAAATTCTCATATTTTTTCATTTCTGCATTGTGAATTCGAAAAAAGAAATGTTCTCTCCTAACTTATTGAGATTATCGAATTTTTCACCATTTTCATCTATCACAAAGTATCCGTAGAAATGTTTAGGCCTCCATTGATGATAAGTTAACTGCTACTAGGTCTTGAATATCGGTACGATACACCCACGTCTTCTGACCGAAACGTTTAATGGCCTCCACACCTAGGGCATAACCTTTCGGTTCTAAGTCAGCACCGATATATCCACCACCATAATTGGTACGAACAGTCGGCACATCTACATTCAGATAGGTCATCAGAATACCAGCTTTCTGGGCTTGCATGGCAAGAGGCCTGATGGCATCATCAGCTGGATGTCCCATCATGGCAATACCATCAGGTTTAGT
>PAQF01000041.1 GCA_002709695.1 Candidatus Poribacteria bacterium | reverse complement strand
GAGATAGCAAAGCGGCGGACGCTGTTGTTTGTATCTTGGAGTGCATCAATGAGCGGTTGGTTTGCATGTGCATCTCCAATTGCTCCTAGTGCTTCTGCTGCATAGGATCGGATTTCTGCAGATTCAGATTTTTTAAGTTTGGAGATTAGAAATTGAGTTGGTAGGTACCTCCAGTCCTTAAATGTTTTGATTAGATATTGTACAAATTTCATCTAAGCCTCTCTCAGAACCTCGAAAGTAAAGGTCTATTAGACTAAACTAGAACTGAATTTCCTGATTACATTTTTTAAGGTGTTAAATACGGCGATAATACCTAGGAAAGGAAATTCGGACTGGGGTATAATATCAAGACCACGAAAGATCGTATGTAAATATTTTTCATGATATTTTAAATTTGATTTTGGTTGGACCTCAAAAGTAAACTAATTGCTACGTAATATACTATGTAGAGTAGTGATGTTAATATCAACCAATATTGTTGATTAGGATATTGAATCAAAATGGCTATTAGCATGACAAACCATGTAAGAGTTAGTATAACAGTTGGTAGTTTGTGGCGATTCATAAGCGAAGGATAGGCGTATTGGATTGGTACAAATACAAAGAGACTTAGGAAAAAGAGGATTGCGAAGTTAATCCATGGATTCCATTGAAGAAAAAACAGATAAAAAATTGCGAAATTCCAGTAAGAAGGAAACCCTTTAAATGTATTGTCTGTGGTCTTGGCGTCAGATTGGCAGAACTGGTAGGCTGATGCTAACGAGATCATGATCGCACTGGGTAATTTCCATTCGCTTGGCAGTAAGTCACTCCCCCACAAAAATAGGGCGGGAACAAAAACATAGGACAAATAGTCGACAATATTGTCTAATAGTGCTCCGTCAAATTCTGGCAATATGCTACTAATTCTAAAATAACGTGCCAGAGATCCATCTAGAAAATCGATGCATGCAGCTAACATCATCCAAGCAAAGGCTAATTGCCATTGGTGGCTGATAATCGCAATGATTGCTAATAATGACCATATAACACCACTAGCAGTAAATAAATGGATTCCCCAAGCAATGATTCTGCTTCTATGTAGGTTGTCTGAAGGAATGCCGACGTTCCTCATTTGGCCATCTCTACTGGTTTCCGAAGAAACTTGAACTTTGCGGTGATTATTACTTAAATTCTAGTATTGTGTCAAGCAATTACAGATTTGGATGGTAATAGGTTTCCAACAAACATCTTAATAACAGATGGGATTACAGTTGTTTGAAATTATCTTTATTTAAACCTTGATTGCTGTGTGAGGTAACTTTGTCTTATACACGCGTTTTGGTAATTCCACCAGAAAAAATCTGGTTGTATATTAATCCTCATTTCCCGGTTTTTACAATCTCTGGAAGCTAATTTTAAGATGATAATAAACTTAGCTTCTTAAAATGTTGTTGCTTGATTTCGTCTCTTTCATAATTAAGTTCCCACGATCGGTATGGTAATTTATTTGTTTTTTCTCTCAAGCGAAACTGATGTGACTTGGATTTGCTTGGGGGCTCAAAATAAATGAAGCTACTGTTTGGTTTGTACTGTGTAATGCTGTGTTTTTTTATATTTTGCGTGAATACAAAAAATAGTGGACAAGACTGTTTTTGTATGATACAATCGTGATCGATGCTTAGAAAATAGTAATCATTCCTTAATAACTTACCTACCCCCCTACCTTAATGTTACTCTGATGAAGAGGTTTGTATTTGGATTGATCTCTTTGAAGTGTACCTGCTTTAGATGTTTTTCCTTGTTATCGTGGATTAATATCGATTAAGCGTGCGTGTTTCCCGAAAGAAATTTGAATGTTATTTGATGAAGGCCCATTTTTGGTGTGAGTTGTGGGTATGAATCATGGTTATTTCGACCATTGATGTACCTGAAGGTATTTGTTTGCCAAATTATCAAGAGCAATCGAGTGGCTGTCTAGGAGGATATTTAGTGAGTCCCATGAAAAGAGTATGTCTTTTGCTTTTATTATCAGTTTTGTTGGTAGTTGGACAGGCGTCTGAGTCTGTCGCAGAACCGCCAATTGCTTTGGATTTGTCAACAGAAACTGACGAAGGAGAACTGATTCCGATTACTTTGGAAGCTAGTGATGTAGATGGTGATAATTTAACTTTTGTCATTAAGACCCCCCCCCAAAATGGCTCGTTGTCTGAAATCGAAAAAATTGATAAGAACAGAGCAATAGCAAAATATACTCCCAAGAGACCATTTGTGGGTAAAGATACATTTGTTTTTATTGTTAGTGACGATGGTGGGCAAGATGAAGGGAAAGTTGAAATTAATGTCAAGAATGTCGCCCCCGGACCTATAATTCTGCCTATTCAGTCTTCCTATAATGAAGGTGATGCCATTACTTTTACAGTATCAGCAACTGATCCTGGTGGGAATCAGCAACTGACTTACCGGTGGGATTTTGGGGATGGAAGTACCATTGTTGAAAGTGCTCGGAACGAAGAAGTTCATACTTATGAGGATAATGGAAATTATACGCTGAAACTAAAAGTGAAGGACATGTTTAACGGTGTAAGTGAGAAACAATACTCAATTACTGTTAAGAATGTTGCTCCTGCAATAGTAAATCCTGTGACTTTACGTAGTGAGGATGATCAGCCCATTGATATTGCAACGCAATCAATTCAAGAAGGTCAAAAAGTTTCTTTTTCTGTTACTGCAGAGGATCCGGGGGTTAAAGATAATGAAACTCTCAATTATGAATGGGATTTCGGTGATGGGGTTAAGAGGAGAGATCGGAACCTGACGTCAGTTGATCATATTTACAAGGACAACCGAGACTATACACTTGTTTTGACTGTTAGTGATAATGAACGTGCGACTGTTAGTCGACAGTATGAAATTGTGGTAGATAATGTTGTTCCTGAGATTGTTAGTTTCCCCTCCGAGACTGGCTTGGAAGCTGAAGAGGGAACGGATGCGTTTTTCGAAGCGGCTGCTTTTGACATAGGTGCTGAGGATATACTCATTTTTCAATGGGATTTCGGTGATGGGAATACTAAGAGTGACGAAAATCTGACGTCTGTGTCACATGTGTATAAAGACAATGGAGAGTATACACTCCAGCTTATAGTGATCGATGATGATGGTGGATCTGTTACCCAATCTGAAACAGTTAAAGTTAGGAATCTGCCTCCTGTAATTGGGATAATTAATATTCCTGAAGAAGTGAAGGAAGGCGAGCGGTTTAAGCTTAGTGCGCAGGCTACAGATCCGGGAGAGAAAGACACTCTTAAATTTTCTTGGGATTTTGGTGACGATAATACTGCCGAAGGTAATGTTGTTAATCACTCCTACGTTAATAACAAAGATTATGCCCTGACCCTTACTGTGCAGGATGAAGAAGGTGCGGAAGCGCAAAAGACGATTATCCTGCCTATTAAGAATGTTGATCCTATAATCAATGAGTTTACTGTGCCTCGAGGCATTATCCATGAAGGTGATGTCGTCGAATTTTCAGCAAGTGGTAGTGATGTTGGTATAGAAGATGTTCTGACCTATATCTGGGATTTCGGTGATGGAAATACTGCTGTGGGAGAGAGCGTGAATTATGTGTATACCAATGATAGTCCTTATCAAGTGAATCTGACGGTGCGTGATAGTGATGATGGTATAGCTACCCGTAGCCAAGTAATAAATATACTCAATGTCGCTCCAGTTATTAAAGAAGTTAATATGCCGGAATCAGCAAAAGAAGGAGAGGAAATTACATTCTCGGTTACCGCAACTGACCGAGGAACAGATGATATTCTGTCCTACCTCTGGATTTTTGGTGATGGTCAAGTCGGTGTGGGGCAAGAAGTCACACGAGCTTATAACAACAATGGTATATATCAGATTTCAGTTACAGTTAGGGATCCTGAAGGAGGCTTAGCTACAACTGATCCTTCAATTCCTTTCAGTGTGGAAAACGTGGCACCGGCAATTACAAAAATTGAGATGCCCAAGGTTGTTGGTGAAGGTGAGATTGTAAGTTTTACTGGTATTGCTACAGATGCCGGTTCAGCTGATGTGTTGACTTATGTGTGGGATTTTGGGGATGGTAGAAATGGTGAAGGTAAAACCGTAGAACATTCTTACGTCGATAATGGCGAATACTTTGTTGGCCTGACTGTTACTGATAGTGATGGCAGTTCTGTGTCAACTGTTCCTGCTATCAAGATTGTAGTTGAGAATATTAGTGCTACGATCGAAGAGATTCTGCTTCCGGAGGCCATTGATGAAGGCAAGGAAATAAAGATTATTGCTAACGCCAGTGATCCGGGGATTAACGATCAGTTAAATGTAACTTGGAACTTCGGGGATGGGACACCTGATCAAACAGGGGGCAACTTAACAGAAGTTTTTCATACGTATACAAGGAATGGTATTTACAAGTTAACATTAGTTGTTGAGGATAATGAGGGAGCGTTAGCAACTGCAACTGTGGAAGTGAATGTGCGTAATCTCCCTCCTGTTATTACAGAATTCCCTACTAGTTTGACGGTTGTTGAAGGTGAAGCACTTGCGGTTTTTGCCACTGCGAAAGATTCGGACGATGGTGAGTTAACTTATGTTTGGAGTTTTGGGTATCAAGACAATGGGGGTAAGCCTGTAACAGAGACAAAATTGGATGTTGGAAGTGTTTCGCATGCTTATCCTGATAATGGAAACTATTTGTTGACCTTAACGGTTTTTGATGCTCAGGGTGATTCCGATCAGAAAGTTGTGAACGTAGTCGTGACCAATACTAACCCGGAATTTGATACTTTGCCACTTGGTGTAACTGCTCAAGAAGGTGAGGATATTCAGTTCACTGCTAAGGCCACTGATGTTTCTGGAGATGTCAATCAGCTAAGATACATTTGGGATTTTGGAGATGGGAGTAAACAGCAGACAGGCATAGGTTTATCAGAAGTTATTCATACTTATATCGGTAGTGGTAATTTTAATGTCTCTTGTGTGGTTCGGGACAAAGACGGTGGTGAAGTAAAAGAAACTGTACAAGTGACTATTTTTAACATAGACCCGGAAATTATTCAGCCACCTGCTAATCAAACTGCGGATGAAGGCCAGGAAGTAGAATTTGATGCTGTTGCCTCTGATCTCAGTGAGTTGACGTATGTCTGGGATTTTGGTGATGGTAGTGAACAGGAGGTGGGGATAGACATTACCTCGGTGACGCACGTATATGTTAATGACGGCCGTTATCAGTTGATATTGACTGTAAGAGACGCCGATGGGGCCTCGGTTACTCGTACCGCGACAGTCAATATTAGAAATGCAATTCCAGAGTTTATTGAATTTCAACAGGATATTGAAGCGTTTCAAAAATCGGAGATTAATTTTTCAGTTGAGGCCAAAGACTCAGGTGAAGAAGATGTCTTGTCTTATCGGTGGGATTTTGGAGATGGGACACTAGTGGTATCTTCGGGGCAAGAGAGTAATTTGAGTCATACATATGAAGACAAAGGTGATTTTAACGCGAGTGTTACGGTTGCGGATGAGGACGGGGGAGAATCCGTTCATGAATTTGTAGTTAAAGTGAAAAATTTGCCTCCTGAGGTTGATCAGCCAATTGGCACGAGAGAAGGTAACGAGGGAGATGAATTTGCGTTTCAAGTAACGGCAAATAAGGAAGAACTTTTTTATCAATGGGATTTTGGCGATGGTGAAACTAAAAATGGCAGAAATTTAGATAGCATTAGCCATGTATATAAAGCAGATAATGTTTATAGTGTAACGGTAACAGTCACTGATGCGGATTTAGAAGAAGCTAAAAGTGAAGTGTTCCAAGTAACAGTCATGAATGCACCTCCAATAGCAAAACCTGGTGGTCCTTATACGGGGAAAGAGGGAGGGAAAATCAAGTTCGATGCGTCTGAATCTGTGGATCCAGGTGCAGATCCTCTTACGTATCAATGGGAATTTGATGGTGAAACCAAAGAAGGTAAGATTGTTACATTTGACTTGAAAACTGTTGGTACATCGACTGCTACACTGAGAGTTACAGATGATGCGGGCGGATCGTCCGATGTCGAGGCAAATGTTACCATTGAAAATACTCCACCAACGATATTAGGTTTTATTGACGGTCCATATTCTGGTGAAGTTGGCGGGACCATTATTTTAGAAGCAGATGCTGAAGATGCTGTTGAGGCAGAGAATCTAAAATATAGCTGGTACACCAAAGGTGGAAATGTCAATTTTGAAGAGACAGGTAAGCAGGTTGAATTTGCACCTCAGGCGTCGGGTGAAATCATTATTGTGTTGGAGGTTGAGGATGCCAATGGTGGGAAGGATATTGCTGAAACGATTGTTGCTGTTAAAGAACCTCAAAATACCGAACCTCAGATAGTTGATGATAATTCAGTCACTGATGAGGATCAACCAGTCCAAATTCCTGTGCTTCTCAATGATTCAGATGCAGATGGTGATGACATCAAAGTTGTGAGTATAACACAGCCGGAACATGGTATTGTCAAGATACAAGAAGATGGAACCTTGTTGTATTCACCGCATTTGGATTATTTTAATGATTCAATTTCCCTTGATAGTTTTACCTACAAAATTAGTGATGGGAAAGGTAGTTTAAGTGAGTCAGCAACGGTAGCCATTGAGGTTAAACCAATTAATGACCCACCAACAGTTGAAGATGATGTTCTTGAAACTAATGAAGATCAACTATTGATTATTACCGAGGAAGGTTTAACCAAAAACGACCGAGATGCTGAAAAGGCAAAGCTTAAATTCCAATCCATTTCCGCCAAAAGTGGGCGTGGTGTCAAAATTGCCGATAAAGGCAATGGAACGTATGAATATACACCGGAAGAAAACTTCTTTGGCACAGACTCTTTTACTTACTTGGTCGCAGATGATAAAGGAGCAACCTCGGGAGCTAATGTGGAAATTGTTATTAGGCCTGTCAACGATCAGCCGTTACCAGGTGTCGACATTATCGACAATGAAATTGTCGCTCTTCCAGAAGATACCAAGGGGTTCGAAATTAGTGTTTTTAGGAACACGAAGGATGTTGATGGTGACAACTTGACTGTTGTTTCGGTCAAGTCGGCGGAGAACGGGAAGGTAGAGATTGGGCCAGGTGGTTTGCCCGTTTACACTCCTAATCTAGATTATTTTAATGATTCAACTTCCCTTGATAGTTTTACTTACATGGTAAGTGATGGGAAAGGTAATCCTGTGCCAGCTACGGTAAAAGTCCTTGTCGAACCTGTTAATGATTTACCTCGAATTGAAATTGATAGTGATACTATTATTACGGATGAGGACGTTGCTGTAGAAATTCAATTAAAAGTGGTTGATCCAGATGGAGATTCCTTAATGGTAAGTCAGTTTACCAATCCTATTAAAGGGGAGATTTCTGGTAATATTCCGAATAAGTTACAAGCTGGTGATATCCTAAAGTTGATGTATACACCTCCGCGTGATTACTTTGGTGTAGATGCTTTTAGCTTGAAGGTAATTGATATTGATCCTGCAACTGGTGTGGCGAGAGTTGATAGTACTGAAGCATGGAAAAAAGTTGGAATTGAAATCCTCTCGGTTTTCGATCCCCCCCAGTTTGCGCAACTTGGAAATATATCTCTTCCTGCTGAGGAGCTGAAATTCACCCACGGGACTGGTAAGCGGATAGAAGTTCCAATCTCTGTCGAAAACCCGGAGGGCAAAGTCCTTAAGTATACATTAACTGGATTGCCAACTGATGCTGGGTATCAGTTACGCTCTGTTCTTGGTGGGCTCAATTTTAATTGGTTTCCAAAATCGACATTTGTTGGTACACACGATATAGGGATTTTCGTTAGTGGAAATCCGGAGCCACTCAAGTTTCAGCTTGAGATTTTCCAGATTAATCGAACTCCTGCCTTCCAAAATATTACTAGCATGCATGTTGACCCTAATGAAAATCCTATTGCTGAATTTAATATTCAGGTGATAGATCCTGATCCAAATGAAGTGTTCGAATTTACCATTATTCGCATTGGTAGTAGAGGAACCGTTCCTGAAGTTAAGAATGTGATTGCGTCACAAACTTCAGAGGTTAAAGGTGGTACTTCGGTTGATGTTATGTTGCGGTGGAGTCTTGATTTGGAGAAAGACACCGATCGGCTTGTCAATTTTATTATTAAAGTGGAGGATGATGATAAGGTTAATCAACTTTCGGCGCAGGCTGAATTTACCGTTGGTGTAGGTAGGATAAATACTCCCCCAACTTTGCTTTTGGAGAAAGATGTATATAACATCCGCGAATCCGTACGTCATTCCACTGGTGAAGCGACAAACCGATTACAGGATGTTGATGGGTCAGAAGATTATCTGCTCAAAATTCAGTTACAGGCAAAGGACGCTGAAGGAGATCCACTAGTTTTTGGAGCTGAAGGATTGCCAGATAATGCAATATTTGACCAGAGTACTGGTGAGTTTTTCTGGGAACCAACGTTGAAAGATGGTGATGGACCGGACGGGGCTAGGATTTGGACTGTGTTGCTGAGTGTAGAGGAGGTTCGCAGTGACAAAAATATAGCACTTTCAGATCAGAAAACAATTCGGATTCGCGTGCAAGATCGAAATATTATTCCGAAGATGGATCCGGTTGCTGACCAACAGGTTCAGGAAGGTCAATTGCTAACCATAGGACTTCAGGCTTTGGATATAGACGGCGACAAAATCAGTTTTCGGCCGGAAGGGCTTCCACTTGGGGCAGTTTTGACAGGGATTAGTCCAGGAGTAGCCAAAATTAGTTGGATTCCAGACTACGATATTGCAGGTAGAGAACCGTTTACAGTTACTGTTAATGCCCTTGACCCTAAAGCGACTGTTAAGTTGGGACAAAATAAACACGTATTCAAAATTGATGTGCTTAATACAAATCAACCACCTATATTGGTTAATGAACTTTCCGCTCAGTCGGTGGAAGAGGGATCGGTCATCCAATTTCCTGTTACCTTTACGGACCCGGACTTTGGGGTTGATCCAGATGAAAAGGTTGCGCTGACACTTGAAAATGCTCCAGAGAGCGCAGAGTTAATTGATAATGGAAATGGGAATGGTACTTTTAGATGGCAAACGGATCTTGATTCAGCGATAGAAAAAGGATATCGGGTCTTAATAGTCGCAACTGACAACTCCCAGGCGTCAACAAAAGAATCTGTTCAGGTTTTGGTCGATAATGTCAATCGGCCCCCGGTGTTCGTTAATCCGATCCGTGTACCAGCGCAAATTATTGAAGGGGATACTTTAGCAGTTTCGCTTGTGGCGTTGTCACCTGAGGATCCAGTTTTAGCATCAGATCCGGATGGCTCTGATGAACCTTTGCGTTTCGAGTTGAAAGGGCGAATACCAAAGGGCGAGGCGAAAATTGCTGGGTCAACACTTGTCATTAAGACAAAAACGGGGGATGTTGGTGAGCACAACTTTACCATTCGTGTTTATGATAGAGATAATGCAAAAGGTGAAGCAGATATCCAGTTGAATATTGCTGCTTTAAATTTGAAACCTGTTATTGATGAAATTCAACCAGTTATTAATGTCGTTGAAGGGGAGCAGGTATCTCTTGAGGTTACCTTTCACGATCCAAATGACGATGAAATTCTTATAGAGGTTAATCCCAAATCCCTAGGTGGTTTCGAGTCTAAGCCTGGTGTTGGGAAGTTTTCTTGGTTAGCACCCTCGGGGCAAAAAGGCAAAGCGTATGATTTGACCTTCACTGTTCAGGAAGCAGAAACAAATGAAAAGTACAAAGTGGAAGTTACAACAAAACTTGTAGTAGTTTCTAACACTGGCCCAATTATCCGTAACCTTGAGGTTGATGGCTATAATAAGGAAGTTGAGATTAAGTTTCAACTTGAGTCAGAAAAGCCTGTTACAGCCAGTTTCCAGATAATGGAATTGACTGAAGGGGCATCATTTAATCCTGTTAGGGAAGAATTAAACTTGGTTACAGGGCCTGTATCTGTTCTTTGGGATACAGCTGGTTATGGGACTGATGTTACTCAATACAAAATTCGGGTTGAAGTTTTTGATGAACTTCATAAAAATAGTGTAACGATTGGACCTCATCTGATTGATAATGTTTCTCCCGAGATTACTAGTGTTGATGCAGGGCGTTTAATTCAGTCTGCAGTAAGTGCTTTAGGTGATATTAGTGTAGGCACAGGAGAAATTGTAACGATGAAAGCTTCCGTTGCTGATAATGATAAAGTTGATCGGGTTAACGTGGTTTTGGTTGAGACAGAAAGTTTAGCTTCTCGCTCGGGTGACTCTTTTGAAGCCCAGGTTGATGTGCCGGATAATCCATTGGATTTAATGAGAGCTGCAGGGATTACAGGGATTGATGCTAGTGCACTTGAGCAAGGCGTTGATTTCCCGTATTACATTGAAGCAACTGATCGTGCTGGGAATGTCGCAAGGCTACCAAAGGATAAAGAATTTATCCTACGTGTAGTTGATAAAACTCTACCTCAGGCTTCCATCGAGCCCACTGAGATAACAGTAAAGCAAGGGGCAGAAATTGAGCTGAATGCTAGTTCTTCAACTGATAACAGTGGTCGGGTGGCTGGATTCGCTTGGGATGTTGATGATTCTGATGGTATTGATTTTGATGAATCGACCTATACAGAAAGAAGTATCAAGTTTGTAGCGAAAAAGACCGGCAATGTCAGCCTGAGGGTGAAAGATCCGGCTGGAAATGTCTCGACAACGACAGCCAAAATAATAGTCATTGATCGGACTCCGCCAGAACCCCCGAAGTTTTATTCACTTGAACCAGCTATTGTGTCTGGAAACAAAGTTACAATTACAGGTGAAACTGAGCCGAAAGCAAAAATTGACATTACTGTTCAAGGAGCAGTTGAACTTCAAGTAACCGCCGAGGCTGATATGCAGGGGGGATTCAATCAAGAAATCAGCGATTTGCCAGATGGTTCCTATCAAATAGTAGGGATAGCAACTGACGAATCAGGAAATATCAGTCGGCAAGCTAATGCGATTCCGTTGATCATTGATAATACCCCTCCTCAAATTGATCTTGTATTGGGGAAAGTAAGTGGTCCTCCAGGTTCATCCAACCGAATGCAGACGGTGCACAAGACCCCAAATGTTCGACCTCCTGTGCCTGTTGAGGTGACGGATGCCGGAGGGATTGCGTTTATTGATCTTTACCTTCTTGAAGGTACGACATCAGTCTCGTTAGATGGTGGTGACAGTCGTCGTAACGCCAGTGGTACGCGCTCTATATCGGATGTTATTCTGCCATTGGAAGGACGGAATTTAATCACAGGTGTTACCTATACGGCGAAAGTAGTTGCCCGTGATCTCGCTGGGCTAAGGGCTGAAAAATCGCTTCAATTTGTGGTTGATGCTCGTGCTCCTGATGTGAATCCTCCGCAGATTACGTTTGTTTCGCCTGCAAGTGAAGGGAGGTTGACAGCTGACCCGAGACTTGAACTCAAGGTTACAGTTGCTGATAATGAGAGTGGTTTTGACATCAATAGTGCTGATTTTATCTCCGTTATTTTGAGCGATGTCGATTCTCAGTCAGTCGCGATTAGCCAATTGTCCAAATCTAGCAACGATGTTAATTCTGTTGTAATCACTACTTATCCTGCTGTTGATCTAGTTTCAGGACGTTATACTCTTAGCGTTCAGGTGACTGACCTTAAAGGAAATGCCGAAAGTGGCACGAGGAGTTTCCAAGTAATTGGGGCCCCTCCAACTGCAGTTACTGTGCCTAACCTGAATCGCTTGCAGGAAGACGGGGAAACTGATGGTTTTGAGTACGTCTTAGAATCACCAACGACGCTTGATGGTTCACTTGATATTACACAGTTGCCTGGAGGAGGAAGTGTAGAAGTTTATGTAAATGGTGATATGGTTACCCGTGCGAATATAGATGAAGCAAGCGGGAATTTTGTAACAAACGTTCCGCTTACTGAAGGCAAGAATGAAGTTACTCTAGTCGTAATAAATTCTCTTGGAGTGAAAGGAACTCCCTCTACGCCAAGATATTTTGTTCTTGATACGTTGCCACCACAAATTGAATCACTTGAACCTGCGGATGGTTCGACTGTCGGAAATGTTCTTGAAATTCGTGCCATTGTCAAGGATTCGACGATTGTTTCACCTGATGTTATTGGTATCAATTCTGATTCTGTGAAGTTATATATCGATGACCAATTGCAAGAGAAAACTTATGATCCAGTCACCGGGCAGCTTGCTTGTTCGATCAGTGAACCTTTTGTTAATGGAGCAAAACCAAAAATTCGGGTTGAAGCCGCTGATAAATTTGGAAATAATGTTGAAGTCGAATCGAGCTTTGAAGTTGAAGCTGATCTCCCTGATGTTGTTCCTCCAGTTGTTTCAGGCATTAGTCCAACAGCTGGTAGTTCGCTTAACGCAGCTGATTTGAGCCGACCTGATTTTGCTTTGATGGGTTCAGCTTACGATACTGGCAGTGGTCTGGCCGAAGTGCAGATTCGTCTTGATGGAAGTATTGCTAGTTCAAAGGTCTTTCAAGCTAGATTGCAGGCAACCTCAGGAGATGCAGAGGAAATCCCTGCCGATGTTGATATTGGTACGCTTTCATTTGTGCCTGAGAACTTGTCTGATGGAGTGCATGTATTGACAATTTATGCTAGGGACAAGTCTGGCAACGAAAAGATTGTTAACTCAAAATTTGCTGTTGATACGTCAACTGAAGTTCCAGTCTTAAATTCCATTTTATCGCCGCTTAATAAGCGTTTAGTGGATCTTGAAGGTAAAGCGGAACCGCTAGCTTCAATTAAAATTGTTGTAAATGGAAAACCGACAACGACACTTGCTGCTGATGAAAATGGTAACTTTATTCAGCCCAAACTCATACTCGTAGCAGGTGAGAATCAGATTATAGCTGTTGCTACAGATGCGGCTGGCAACGTTAGTGAGCCGTCTGAAACACTGTCGCTAGTTGCTGATGTGCGACCTCCAGTAATTGGTAATCCCAAACCAGTTCCTGGAAGCAGGATCAAATCCAAGATCGTCGAAATGTCTGTTGAATTGACTGATAATCCAGGTGGGGCTGGTATTGATGAGTCAGAGTTGCAGTTGATTCTAGATGGGAATGTACAGCTATTTGAGTTTACATATGATGGGAAGCATTTGTCGTATATACCAGCAGAGGATTCAAACGAATTAGCAGAATTGACGGAAGGAACGCACTTTTTCCGCGTGATAGCTAGCGATGTTGCAGGAAATACAATCTCGTTTGACTCCGGTGATTTTGAGGTCGACTATACAGCGCCAGGAATTAGTGAGATATTGCCTGAAACAGGAGCTGTTTTATCTAACAGCCAACCTGAAGTAAAAGCGGTTGTTCAAGCTAAAGATCTCAGTTCTGTTAGTATAAGTATTGTTTCTTCTGATGGGAATCAAGTATCTGTGACACAGGATTTTGACGCAATTATTGGTCAATATAGGGCAAAACCAGATGTGGCACTTGCTAATGCCAACTATACGGCAACCGTGAGAGCAGAGGATATCGCTGGGAACGTTAGCCAGGGTCAGGTTCAGTTTGCAGTTGACACAGCTGCTTCTGACGAGACACCTCCTAAGATTGTTCCGAACTTCCCTCAACCCGGGGATGAGGTGAGTACAACAAGTATGCTGGCCATTGATTTTCAGGTCTTAGATTCTGATGGCGGTATCGATTTTGAAAATATGGCGGTTGAGGTTAATGGAGTTGTTTCTAATGACTTGTTTGGGGAAGGTAGTCCACATCGCTATGATCGTGGAACTGGTTGCGTCGTTCTGTTTGGCCGGCTTCAACTGGAATTGGGGGCACTGGAAGATCCTTTAGAACTTGGAGCATTAGAAGATCCTTTAGAGCTTGGAGCACTGGAGGATCCATTGGATGCTGGGGCTTTAGCGGAGCCTATGGATTTAGGAGCACTTGATGATTCGATGGAATTCGCTGCTTTGGAAGATCCTCTTGATTTACAGGAGTTGAATGAACCGTTAGACTTAGCTGTTGGTTTAAATACTTTGAGTATTACTGTAAGTGATAGTTTTAGTAATGCGACTTCGTTTGACTTTAATTTTGGTGTTTCACTTACGCCTCCGGTTTCACCAGCGATAGATTTAGGTGGTAAACCCGCAGAGATGGCCGATTTGGGGATTAGCAACGTCCGGGTTTCTGAGAAGAAAATTGTGGCGGGACAAGAATTCACAATTCTCTTCAATGCTAGTGAAAACATTACTGCTGCGTTTCTTGATTTCTCTAATCTTGACACCACAATTAGCAGTAAGAAGAGACCTGCTTGGGCAGAGGCAGATGCTGGAGGTTTGGGAGGTGGTCTTGGAGGTGGTCTCGGCGGTGGCTTTGGAGCAGGCATGTCTTCTGAAGTGCTGTGGGATGTAGTTTCACAACTTGCTGAAATAGAGCCTGATGTTATTCCTCAGAAGTTGGTAAAGCTTGATTTTAATGAGGTCCAAAAAAGGCTGTACAATGTTCCTGCTAAATCTAAGCGTTATGAAGCAATGGCTAAAGTCAGCAAAAATACAAAAATTAAAGGAGGGGCGAAAACTGCAAGTTTAGTCGTTCTCGCATCTCAAAGTTCGTTTGACTCTGAGAGTATTTGGATACCTTTTGAAAATCCGAAGACGGATGGGAAGAGGAGAGGCAATCGTTTTAATAACCGCCAGTTGGTGGCAGAAGCATCTGTACCTCAAGCGAAGAGCAAAGGTGTTACGTCTGCTTTTGATATCGTTATAAATAATCGGGGTCAAAATAAGATTTATACAAATTCACCAGAAATCCCCATGAGTGGTCAGATCGCTGATTATAATGGTAAAAAAGTTGAAGTGGAGGTGTTTGTTAACGATAAGCCAATGGGCATTGTTCCCGTTGACAAAGATGGTAATTTTGAGATTGATCGTATTTTACTAAAGTCAGGTGTTAATAAGGTTACTTCTTTCACAAGAAGTCGGGCAAAATTACAAAGTCCTGCGTCACCTGCCCAAACAGTGTTTTTAGACCGTACTCTACCCAAGATCAAATTTGTCAATTTACCAGATCAAATTGATCGGCCGAAGATTCAAGCGAAGATCCAGTTTAGTGATAATAGTAAAGTCTCAGCTGAGTCGATTACCCTTATGATCAATGATAAAGAACCTGTTGCACTTCCAACAAATAAGAATGTGATTACGGAAACAATTTCCTTAAAAGAAGGAAAGAACCGGTTGGCTTTGTCGGCAGTTGATGCTGCTGGTAATGTCAGCAAAACCTATAGGGTAACTGTTACCGTGGATAACAAACCGCCGGATGCGCCTCCTGTTACTTTGTCCGGTAGGCTGACTTATTCAGGTACTGAAATTATTGTGAGTTGGACGGTTGATCCGGATGCTAAATATTATAATTTGTATCGTTCTGAAGTGCCGATTACAGAGCTCAAAAACGTCAGGCGAAGGAAAGGGAAACTACGTAAGACAGAGTTCACCGATTCTGATGTTGATGTTGGTACAACGTATTATTATGCACTGACGTCGATTAGTCCCTCTGGAGTTGAATCGCTATCGCCTTCCGAAAACTTGAATGTGACGGTTTTGTCAGCGCGAAAGGGAGGTACTGCAGTTATGGCCAATGGTGCACGTATTACAGCGCGTGCCAAATCAATCTCAAAAGATTCGACCATGTATGCTGCGGTATCAATTGACAAGTTAATTGATACTGACGTGCCGGATTTTGCTGGATCGGTGGAAGGGACTGTTTATCGTTTTGCTGCTGTATCTCAGGATGGTTCTCCGTTTAAGTCAAAATTTGCTAAAAGTGCTAAAGTTACTATCCCTTATCCAGTATTCGAATCACCAGATGATTTGAGTGTTTATGCTCTGAGCGATGGAAGGTGGAAACTTAAAAAAGTAAGCAAGATTGATAAGAGAAGAAAAACTTTTACTATGTCCACACGGTATTTCGAAACGTATCGTTTGGTGGAAACAGCTGCACAAGAGAATCCTTGGGATGTGAACAGAGATGAGTCTGTTGACATTTTGGATTTAGTTCAAGTTAGTAATGCTCTCGGGGCTGAGGAGTTCGATGCTGCTGCAGATATAGATCGGAGTGGTTCTGTCGATGTTCTAGACCTAAGACTTGTGGCAAAGCATTTTAATGAGAATGATGGTGCGGTAGCAGCTGCACCGGTTGTGAAGTTTCTTGCTCCTCGTGCGGATGTTTCAATGTCTATCGAAACTATTGAGGCAGGGAGTTCACTTGAACAGATTGTATTATCCGTCAATGTGGCCTTGAATGAGCGACTCAAAGGGTTTCAGTTTGATTTGAAGTATGACCCAAATTTTCTGGATGTTATTAGGGTTGAAGAGGGTAATACGCTGCAAGGATCTAGCTTTTGGATTGAACCACGATTGTTGGATGGAAGAATTGAACAGATTGCTGCAGTTGAAATTGGAGAAGTAGATGAGAGTGTTACAGCAGCAACAAGCAAATTAGCGACTATTGTGTTCCAACCGAAAGTGGATATTAATCATGTTTTGAACTCCATACACCTGGAAAATCTTAAGTTGTCTGATTCTAAAGCAGATTTGGTCCCAGCTCGTATAAAGCTGATAGATAATTTAAGCCAGTTGGTTGCCCCAAGCCTGAGTTTTGCACTTGGGCAAAATTATCCCAACCCGTTTAATCCGGAAACATGGATTCCGTATCATATAAAGGAGGACCGGCTTGTAACAATCCGTATCTATAATGCATCGGGTAAGTTAGTTCGTGAGCTTGACTTAGGATTTAAATCTTCCGGAAGCTATATTGCTCGACACAAAGCGGCCTATTGGGATGGTCGGAATCTGCATGGGGAAGAAGTTGCCAGTGGAATTTACTTCTATGAGCTTGAGGCTGGACAGTTTAATGCGACAAGGAAGATGATTATTTTAAAGTAATTCATACGATGTAGCTTGAATTAATCTTGATAAAAACTCCTCAAACCGATAGAATTTGGCTTGAGGAGTTTTTTGATTGTGGGGGATATTTTATGGTTAATGCCGCAGTTATTGGATATGGTTTCGCGGGTCGCTGTTTTCATGCTTATCTGATTGGTTTAGCAGATGGAATCGAGGTTTGTTCAATTGCTACTAGAAATCCGGAGCGTCGAGTTGCCGCAGCGGAACATTATCCTGGTGCAATTATTTATAAAACAATTGACCAAGTGATTGCAGATGATCGGGTCGATTTAGTTGTGTTAGCGACTCCACATAATACTCATGCAGAGTTAGCAATCAAAGCGATGGATAATGGTAAGCATGTTGTTACTGATAAGATTATGTGCATGAATGCTGCTGAAGCTGAAGCAATGATTGAAGCTAGTAATCGAAATAATGTACTTTTAAGTGTTTTCCATAATCGGCGTTGGGATTGGGACTATGCAACAGTTAAAAAAATAATCGATGATGGTCTGCTTGGGACGCCATATTTGTTTCAAGTTGCTATTATGCGTTATGGTGCCCCAGGTGGATGGCGTGGTGTGAAAAATCAAAGTGGGGGTATACTTTTCGATTGGCCAGCGCATTTTGTTGATCAGGCGTTGCAACTGGTTGATTCTCCCGTCAAAACAGTTTTCTGTGATATTCATTATAGTCGGTATTGGGAAACGGATATTGGAAATTACGCCAATCTATGGATTAAATTTCAAAACGATGTCTTTTACCAAATTGAGATAGGTAACCTCGCAAGAAAAGCGAAACCAAGATGGTACATCCAAGGAACCCTCGGTGGATTGGTCAAGTATGGTATTGATCCTCAAGAACCTGCGATGATTAATGGTAACATTGATGTGGCCGAGCAAGATTCTGCAAATTATGCTCAGGTTTCAACGGAGGTTGGTGGCGAAGTTGAGGATCTTATTGTTGAGCCTGTGAAAAGTTCTTGGAGAGCTTATTATCAAAATATTTCCAATGTGCTGAATAATGGTGATGAACTGATTGTGAAACCAACGCAGATTTTGGAAGTTATGCGAGTCTATGATGCTGCCATGTTGTCTTCTGAATCTAATGAGGTAATTCAACTTTCGTAAATTATGCATTTGTTGGTTTTCGGAAATGAAAACACAGTCCAGTTGAAGTTTTTGGTCGTGTTTTTTTGTTTTCCCAATGTAAAGGTCTTAACTTGAAATATCTTGGTCTTAGAACACAACCAAAAAACGAATTGAAACCCTTCCTTTGTTTGTGTTGTTTTTTTGCTGTAGCAACTTTATCTATTGGTCAGGAGCCAGTAGGTTTGGGTGAAGTGCTCAAAAACTATGAAAATCAACGGGTATTAGCCGCGATAGATCGTGGACTGAATTGGTTGAGGCTGCAACAAGGTGTCAACGGTTTATTCCGTGATCATCCACGAATGACAGCACTTGTCATTTGTGCTTTTCTCAAGCATCCGATTGGGAAATCTGCAGATGGGGTAGAGTATTCAGATGAAACTCCTTTTCTAGAGAAGGCGATTACATCATTGCTTCAGTTTTCAAATCAAGAGGGCAGTATCTATGATGAGGATAAACTTCCTAGATCGCCGTCTTATGATACATCCTTTGTTATTATGGCTTTAGAATTAGTTAAACAAAAAACTAAAGGAGAAAACCAAAAAAGGGAATATCAGAAGTATATTGATAAAGCTAGAAACTATGTTAAGGGGCTTCAAAATAAAGTCGACCAAAATGATAAGTATTATGGGGGTATTGGTTACGGAAGTCGTGAAACAGTTAATGATTTGTTAAATCTATCGTGTGCATTACAGGCCATTAAGGAAAGTGAGAGTAAGGAGAGCCATGAGGATGATACGATAGTTTGGCAAAGAGCCCTGACTTTTTTATCAAGGTGTCAAAATCTGAAGGACAAAAACGATCGGGAACAATGGGTTGGGAAAGGACCTAATGATGGTGGTTTTGTTTATGCTCCGAGTGGCGAAAGTAAAGCTAACAAGAAGGCCCCTACATCTTATGCGAGTATGACATATACGGGGTTTTTATGTTTGTTGCTCTGCGAATCTTTCGATAAATACGATGAAATTGATAGGTATGACA
This sequence comes from Candidatus Poribacteria bacterium, assembly GCA_002709695.1. GTDB lineage: Bacteria > Poribacteria > WGA-4E > WGA-4E > UBA9662 > UBA9662. The sequence goes on along the minus strand of PAQF01000041.1, from coordinate 29,202 downwards.
TCCGCATTGCAAGGGCTTTTGATTGGATAAGCCAAAATTATTCACTCGAAGGGAACCATGGTATGAAAGGTCGACAGACGAAACATGACCTGTATTATACCTATTATATGATGGCTAAAGGATTAAACATTTTTGGAGAAGATACGATTATTGATTCGCGGGGGCGTGAGCATAAATGGTATAGTGAGCTTTCTGCGCATCTGATTAAGGAACAAGTGGTTGAGGATGCTGCCAATGAACAATTGGTTGTGGGCTACTGGAAAAACTCAGCTGGAGGATGGAGAGAGAGAGATACCCTTTTAACAACTTGTTATGCAATATTAGCACTTGAGGAAGGTTTCCCAAAGCAGTAATAAAATTACAGGTTAAAATTTGCTTGGCAATTGGTCTAAATATCAGATTTTCTTTTTTTCTTTTTGTTTTTGATGGATGTGATTCGGCAAGTCCTTTGGTTGGTTCATAAAGATTTGATTCTGCAGTTTCGAACAAAGGATACTCTGGTGTTAGTCTTTATGTTTAGTCTATTAGTTGTACTTGCCTTTGTTTTTTCCATGGGGCCGTTTTTTTCCTTTGGTTTAGAGGAACGTAGCAAATTAGCTGCAAGTGTTTTGTGGATTTCATTTACTTTCGCTGGGATTATTACATTAACTCGATCTTTTGATGTCGAACGTTCTGATGGAGCTGTACATATTATCCGATTGGCGGGGGTTGATCCTAGCAACTTTTATATTTCCAAGGTTTTAAGTAATTTTATTTTTTTGACTGTATTGGAATTTATCCTCACTCCGGTATCACTTCAATTTGTTGAGTCACTGGATTTAGTATCTGTAATAACCTTGTTCAAGCTATTGGGGATACTCAGTATTGGAACATTAGGTCTTTGTGCTGTTGGTGTGATTTTATCAGGGATGGCCTCAACAACAAGAGGGAAAGAGAGTTTACTTTCCGTTTTACTTCTTCCATTGGTAATTCCTGTTATTATGGCTGGGACAAAGTGTACGGTTTCACTGTTATCGACAGGGACTCTTCAAGGCACTTTCTGGATTATGTTATTAATTCTATATAGTCTCGTGTTTTTGACGATTTCGTATTTGCTTTTTGAGTTTGTTATTGAAGGTTAAAAGTGAAAAGTGTTAGTTTGACTCCATTTGTTGGCGTTTTAGGAGCGTGTGGTTTGTTTTGGGCTTTATACTTGGTTTTTGGTTGTGCAGTGGTTGAGGAAACGATGTTAGAGGTTCAAAAAATTTTTTATTTCCATGTCTCTTCAGCATTTGTAGCCTTTACTGCATATGCATTCACTTGTGTTTGTAGCCTCTTGTATTTGATTCGAAAGAGTGAAAAATTTGATGCTCTTGGCTCTGCTTCTGCAGAAATTGGCTTGGTTTTCTGTACTATTGTCTTGGTGACTGGGCCTATTTGGGCTAGGTTTGCTTGGGGAACTTGGTGGAACTGGGAAGCACGGCTTACAAGCACCCTGATCCTTTGGCTAATGTATATCGGTTATTTTGTTTTGCGAGCGATGTTGGATATAGATCTTAGAAAAACTTACTCGTCTGTACTTGGTGTGTTGGCGTTTTTGAACGTTCCAATAGTATATTATTCGGTAGAGGTTTGGCAGGATCGATTACATCCTCCGACCAATACTAAAAGTCAACTACCACCATCTATGACAGAGTCTTGGTTAGTTTCATGGCTGGCATTAACTTTATTATATGTGTTCCTCCTTATTTTACGAACTCAATTAGTACAAATGAAATCACGAATTGATGTGCTTCAATACGATCAAGTAAATCGTTAGTTGGGAAGGTTTAGAGAGTGTTGATACCAAAAACTTTTCTGTTCATAGTCGTGTTTGTATTTGTTCTTTTTGTTGGGCTATTTTTGTTAAGTGAGATACCCGTGATTATTACATCAGATGAAGTCTCTTTGGCTTTAAGTGAGTCGATTGATGAGTCCGTAGTCACTCCGATTGTAAACGAGGCCAAGGTGGAAATGCTGGTGAAGCAGTCGGTTGCGAAATTGGAACAACGCCAAGCAACACGCTTAAAGTATCTAGTTTCGGCTTACTTTGCTATATGGCTAATATTCTTTGTTTATACTTTTTGGCTTGTGCGAATGCAATCAGAATTATTAAAGCGTCTTGAATTGGTTGAGAAATCTCGAAAAGCTTGATTTAGCCTATTGGTTGTTTGGTACCTTGAAATCGCTTGTTCCCTTTATTTTATTGAATATTTACTATGGAGAGGTCTAAATTGAAACAGACTATGCCAGACAAAACTGGACATTTCGGTGAATTTGGTGGTCGTTATGTCCCTGAAACCTTAATGCCTGCGTTGCTTGAACTTGAGGAAGCATATATGTCAATCAAGAATGATAGTGAATTCCAAGTGGAGTTTGACTATTATCTTCGTCAATATGCTGGTAGACCCAATCCTCTGTATTATGCTGATCGATTGACAGAAAAGTTGGGTGGAGCGAAAATTTATCTGAAGCGTGAAGATCTCAATCATACTGGCGCTCACAAGATCAACAATGCTCTAGGACAGATTCTCCTTGCACGCAGAATGGGTAAAAAGAGGATTATTGCTGAGACTGGAGCCGGTCAACATGGTGTAGCTACGGCTACTGTATGTGCCAAGTTCAATCTTGAATGCGAAATTTATATGGGAGAAGAGGATATTCAACGGCAGTCTTTAAATGTTTTTCGTATGCGGTTGATGGGGGCTACGGTGATACCTGTAACGTCAGGTTCACGGACACTAAAAGATGCTGTTAATGAGAGTATGCGTGATTGGGTTACTAACGTCCGGACGACGCATTTACTAATTGGGTCTGTTGTGGGAGCGCATCCATATCCGGTTATTGTGCGAGATTTTCAATCTGTAATTGGGAAGGAGACTCGTGAACAAATTCTCGCACAGGAAGGGTGTTTACCCGATCAAGTAATTGCTTGTGTTGGTGGTGGAAGTAATGCTATTGGTATTTTTTATCCTTTTTATCATGACGAATCTGTAGAATTGATTGGGGTTGAAGCTGGTGGGGAAAGTGTTTTAAGTGGTAATCATTCTGCCTCTTTGGGGGCGGGAAGTATTGGCGTTTTTCATGGTGCTAAGTGTTATGTACTACAGGGGGAAGATGGACAGATTACTCCTGCGCATTCAATTTCTGCGGGCTTAGATTATCCTGGCGTCGGTCCTGAACATAGCTTTTATAGAGCAACTGGCCGTGCTAAATATGTTTCAATTGAAGATGATGAATCAATTGAAGGTTTTAAGTTGTTGTCAGAAACGGAAGGTATTATTCCTGCCCTTGAAACTTCTCATGCCGTTGCCTATATTGCTAGTGTAGCTCCACAAATGAATCCGTCTCAAATTGTTATCCTGTGTTTATCTGGGCGTGGTGATAAGGATGTATATACAGTTGCTGAAGCACTTAATGTGGAATTGTGAGGTTAAGCTTGAATAGAATTGATGCCAAATTTATAGAGCTGCGAAATAATAAAAGAAAGGCGTTTATGCCTTATATATGTGCGGGAGACCCGACACTTGACCTTAGCCGTGAGCTATTGCTGACACTTGAGGAAGCTGGTGCTGATCTTATCGAATTTGGTATTCCTTTTTCTGATCCAATTGCTGATGGACCAATTATACAGAAAGCGAGCGAAAGATCACTTTCTGGTGGAACTTCAATTGATCAAGTCCTAAATTTGGTGTCATCATTGAGGAAAGAGACGGATATTCCAATTGCTTTAATGGGATATTATAATCCGATTTTTCGAATGGGTGTTGATACTTTTTGCCAGCAGGCTGTGGATGCTGGTGTTGATGGTGTTATTATTCCAGATCTTCCTCCAGAGGAGGCGGAGCCTTTACTTGAATCTGTTTCTGGTTGTAATCTTGCTACAATTTTCCTTGTTGCGCCGACAAGCACGTCTAATCGGATTGTTAAGATTGCTGAACTTAGTAAAGGTTTTATTTATTGTGTTTCTGTGACGGGTGTAACAGGTGTTCGTGATGTTATCTCAGGTCAGGTTAGTTCAATGGTTTCAGAAATTCGGAGCCATACAGACAAGCCAATTTGTGTTGGATTTGGTGTCTCCACACCAGAGCAGGCGAAACAGGTGGCACAGATCGCAGATGGGGTCATCGTTGGAAGCGCAATTGTTAAGATGATCGAAAAAAATTTGTTTGATGAACTGTCGATGCTGCAGGATGTGAGAAGATTTGCTGAAGGACTTTCAAAAGGTGTTAAAGAAATTATTGTTCCTTAGGTTTGGTTCAGAGCCCAGTTTAGAAAAAAAACGGGGATGTTTCAGCAGGAATTGAATTGCGAGATTATATTAATTATGTTTTAGAAATATGGGCATTGGAATTCATAAGTCGAAACTAGTTGTTAATATTGTACAACTTAAGCCAAGGATAGTCCCATGATTTCTCGTTTAGCTGGAAATTGGATGGCTGTTGCCTCTTAGTTGAAGAGCTGTTTCTAAATTACATGGAAATTTATTTCTCATCTAGGCTTCTAGATTCTCCGAATGTTCGTTGTTAGCCTGCCGGATTGTATGGTGCTTCTTGAAACTGGTTAGTTTTATCAGATGTTTAATGGTTGGTTATTTTAGCTTTTTGTATCTAGATGTTGTCTAGTATTTTCGTGTTACCTTTTACTATGTTCTTTTGAAGCCTCTTTGTGTTGTTAGTTCTTTCGTTTTAGCTGGATTTTGGTTTCCACTGGACTTTTTTGACATAGCGTGCTGGTTTAGGTTTTGGTTGATAAGCAGGTTTGCCATTGTTGATTTTCCAAGCTGGTGTTATAATTTTGTGCTTTGTAGTAGTTCAGCTTGTTTAGAAACTGATAGATGTTATTATGGAACTTCTTTGGGCTTTAGTTTGTAAGAGAGATGTAAATGCAACTGGTCGAATAGCTGTTCTTTGTTCCTGTATATATTATGGTGGGCAAATTAGCTGGTTGTTTTCTTAAGCTGACTCTTGAGTTAGACGATTCGTTGTGTGTTGTGTATTCTACAGTAGTAAGATGATCTGTTTATGGGATGGCAATGTGTAATCTTATATTGTTGAAGTGTATGCTGGCTGATGCGAGAGAATAAAAAAAGGCGCGATTAAGTTTGTATGGTCGTAAACAGAGGAAAAATCTTGCTTATTGATGATGACGCTGAGTCACTCAGAGTGTTGTGTGAGGTTCTGAGTCGTGGTGGTTATGATGTTGCTTGTGCTGAGAATGGATATGATGCAATTCAAATAATCCATACAAGTGTAATTTCCTTGGTGATTTCTGACTATAATTTGCCTGATACTACTGGACCGGAATTAATCCAGCAAATGCGCCAAGTTTGTCCCAATCTGTTAGCAATTATTGTGAGTGCCAACCGAGGTTTGCATGTTAGACTAGAAGCTTTTGAAGCTGGAGTATATACGTTTATTGCAAAACCTGTAAATCTTCCGCAAATCTTGAGATCGGTGTCTCAAGCATTGAGCTCCAAGCAAAATAAAATCCACGTTAAGAAGTCGTTTTTTTTTCGCTGGACAAGAACTATTAAACTCAAATAAGTTGAAGTATGTGTGAATTAAAGAGTAGTTCACTAGTCTTAGTATAACTATAGTCAACCTCATTACTGGTAAAATGCAAGAGGGAAGGAGCAGTTTTTCATTGACAAACTGATTTAAGATTGATAGAATTAGTCTGCGTTTTTGCGGGAATAGCTCAGTGGTAGAGCGTCACCTTGCCAAGGTGAATGTCGCGAGTTCAAATCTCGTTTCCCGCTTTTTGGTGGCGTAGCCAAGTGGTAAGGCGGAAGTCTGCAAAACTTCTATACGTCGGTTCGATTCCGACCGCCACCTTCATGGAACAAAACTTGGGGGCGGTTAGCTCAGTTGGTTAGAGTACTTGCTCGACACGCAAGGGGTCACAGGTTCGAATCCCGTACCGCCCATTTTTTTATTGAGAGCTGGAATGCTCTCTTTTTTTTTTCTGTTTTTTTCTAGTATAAGGACGCATAAGCGATGAACACTCGAGTTTTGACTGAACAAGAAGAATATCTTTACCGAATAAGACACTCCACAGCCCATATTATGGCTTATGCCGTTCAGCAATTGTTTGATGATGGAGAAAAGGTTGTTAGGCTTGCCATCGGCCCGCCGATTGACAATGAATTTTATTATGATATGGAAGTGCCACGTCCAATTACTCCCGATGATTTTCCAGAAATTGAAAAGCATATGAAAGCTTTGGTTAAGGCAAATGAACCTTTTTTACAGGAAGATTGGACCTTTGACCAAGCTCATGAGTGGTTTAGTGAGCGTAACCAGAAGTTCAAGTTAGAATTGATTGATGGGTTGTTGAATCGGGACATCGATTCATTGAGTGAAGGGATTTCAGATGATGGAGTTTCGGTTTACCGTTCTGGTGATTTTACTGATTTGTGCAAGGGACCACATGTCGAGAAAACGCGTGAATGTCGGCATTTTAAGTTGTTACGTGTTTCTGGTGCATACTGGCGTGCAGATCAAAATAGAGAGCAATTACAGAGAATCTATGGTACTGCTTGGTCAACCAAAGGTGAGTTACGGGATTATCTGCGGATGCTTAAGGAAGCTGAAAAACGTGATCATCGTCGTTTGGGAAAGCAATTGGATTTGTTTCAGACACACCCAGAATCAGCTGGTGCCGTCTTTTGGTTACCAAAAGGTACCATTATCTATAACAAACTTGCTGAGAAGGCACGGAAACTCTATCAGAATGAAGGTTATCATGAAGTGAGGACACCACTGATTTACGATAAATCGTTATGGGAAACATCCGGACACTGGGAGCATTTTCGTGATGATATGTTCACTTTTCCTAATGAACTGGGTGATCCCGCAAGTGGTCTCAAGCCAATGAATTGCCCCGCTCATATGTTAATCTTCAAAAGCAAACGACGGAGCTATAGGGATTTACCATATCGTTTACATGATCAGGGCGTTTTGCATCGTAATGAAGTTACAGGGGCTTTGAGCGGGTTGACACGTGTCCGCCAGTTCTGCCAAGATGATGCACACAATTTTGTGATGCCAGAACAGATTGAGGAAGAGCATAATCGGATCATTGGTCTGATCCGTCGGATCTACAAAACCTTTGATTTGCCATTTCGAAGTGTCCTTAGTACACGCAACCCAGATCACTTTATGGGTGACACTACTGTCTGGGATGAGGCGGAGTGTGCTCTCGAAAGTGTTCTTGAAAACAATGACCTTGATTTTGAGATTAATCCGGCAGATGCTGCATTTTATGGTCCTAAGCTCGACTTTTACGTTAAAGATTCCCTGAATCGTGAGTTTCAGTGCGCAACGGTTCAACTTGATTTTCAATTGCCAGAACGTTTCGATCTTACGTATGCTGCTGCGAGTGGTAACATGGAGCGTCCGGTTGTGATTCATCGTGCACTTTATGGTAGCTTTGAGCGGTTTATTGGTATTATTATTGAGCACTATGCGGGTGCTTTTCCGACTTGGCTTGCTCCCGTTCAGTGTGTTGTTATGACGATCAGTGAGCGTTTTGTTTCATATGCTAAAGAAGTGCGTAATCTTCTGGAAGCTCAACAGATTCGTGTGGTATTAGACGATCGGGATGATAAAATCGGTGCTAAGATTCGCGAAGCTAGATTGGAGCTAGTACCTTACATGTTTATCATTGGGGAGCGTGAGGTTGAGAATCGAACTGTTTCGGTTCGTGTACGAGAAGAAGGCGATATTGGTGCTATGGATTTGAGTGTTGCGGTTGAACGTATTCTTGCGGAAGTAGATATTGATTTCTAGATTAAAAAGGTTTGCATGTCGTTAGATATTGAACAGTTTTAGATAGTCTTCCATACATTCTTTTTTTCTAATTTGTATCAATTGTTTCCCGTCTACCCAGTACTCTGGAGGCCGCATCTTTAGATTATAGTTTGAACTCATGACTTGGCAGTAGGCCCCGACATCCCAAACAGCTAACCCCATTCCTTCTATTGGTGATGCTAGAGGGCGATCTTTAGCGAGAAAATCAGCTGATTCACATACTGGTCCTACTATATCGAATGTTTTGAGTTGGCCTCTACAGGGCTCTATTAAATCGATGTGGTGGTAGGCATTGTAGAGACTCGGCCTAATTAGTTCAGCCATGCTACCGTCGACAACTGCAAAGTTCTTTTTCCCATTTGATTTTGTACCTATGACTCGGTTGACCAAAATTGAAGTGTTTCCAATAATAGATCTGCCTGGCTCAATAATTAGTGAAATATCTAGGCTTTCCAGTATCTGGCGTATTGAATTGATTAGTTCTAGTGGCGTGGGTAAGTTTTTACCTTGTTTGTGATAATCGATTCCTAAACCTCCTCCAATGTTAAGGTATTTTAACTCAAAGCCCCGGCTTCGGATAATCTCCACGAACTTCGACATAAGAACAGTTGCATCGTAAAAGATTTGTGTTTGTTCGATTGTAGATCCAAGGTGGCAGTGAATACCCACTAAATTTAGAAAGGTACTTGATTTAATGGAATCCAGAAACCAGTCTAATTTGTTATTTTGGATGCCAAATTTAGAATCCTTAATGCCTGTTGAAACGTAAGGGTGAACTTGGGGGTCGATGTCTGGGTTGACTCGAAGAAGCACGTTTGCTTGTTTCTTGGCTTTTTCTGTTGCTTGTTGAATGTGCTGGAGGTCGAATTCACTATCAATATTGATTAAAACTTGATTTTGAATTGCATACGTCAGTTCTGCGATGGTCTTTCCATTGCCGTTTAGTATTGTTTTTTCTGGTTTGAAGTTAGCTTTAAGTGCTATGCAGAGTTCATTACCACTGACTAAAACTGCGCTGCTACCTAGTTCTTGTAGATGCTTTAGGATGGCCAAGTTGTTGTTGGCTTTGATAGCATAGCCGATGATTGCATTAAGGCCTTCGATAGCTTCTAAATAGGCATTATAATTAGTGGTAATTTGTTGCTTGCTATATAGGTAAAATGGGCTTTCAGGAACCTGGGATTGAATGTCCTTGACTTTTAACTGATCGCAGTATAGATAGCCATTTTGAAAGTAAAAGCTCATAAGATTCCTTGTTTCATTATGGTGTGCAGATTTGTATCATAATGTTATCATCTGTATTTTCATATAACCAGAAATTTCGTGATTTTGTTTGACATTGACATCATTAATTAAAAGTGATAGTATTCCTTAGAGTACTGTTCAAAAACGTAGGAATATCGTGAGGCTTTACCTAGAAAAGACTAAGTTTAGTGGCTGCTTGTTTTCCCTTATTCTTTGTGCTGGAGCTTTGTGGGGATGCGGAGCTGGTGAGATTGATAATTTTGCTGGTATTCGTATAGAAACAGAACGTCGTTTAGCGCGTGTAGAAGTTCGAATCATTTTGGTGGATTTGTATGGTAACCCTTTGATATGGAACGATAGTATTTTGTCACCTGGTATTGGGGCGAATGCGCTACCTGTTTCGAAATTTGTAACTCAGGTGGATTTGTATTCGTATCGTGGAAATATGGTTAACCAAATGGTTTATAGTGGTGAACTTCAAAATCTTCGCTGGTCGCATGCAATTGGTTCAGATATTAGGTTGATGTCAGGTGAAATTCCAATTAGGCTTATCAAGGAAGATCCCACTCGAGATACTAATGTTGGTAGGATTACTGTGACTATAGAGACAGATAAACAAGGGCCTTTCTCAGATACTCTTCAGAGAATACGAATGTACTATTAATTCAATTTCATGATTTGACTTGGTTTGTGGAAATGCAGGGATTGGCTCAGCAAATAAAGGAAATAATAAACGAAACGTGTAGTGAAGTTTTGGAAAAGATTGAGCTGGAGGAGAAGGAGATCGACTTAATGGTTGCAGGTTTAAACTTGCTTGAATTTCAGAGGAAACGGGGACAGGATGCTTCCGTACACGCGCCTTTTGGCGAGGTTGGAGGGCACGTTAACCTCTTGGAGAGTCTCCCTCCAAAACTTACTTCTTACGAGCCTCAGCGTCCTACGAAGCCATTATCTTATGTTATTGCATCCCATTGCCAATTTGATCAGTTCTGTAAAGTGCGAGGGGAGGCTTATTTAGCTTTTAGACTGACGCCTAGTAGTGATCAGAATCTTGAGGAGATTACATGTTATAACCAGTTTTTTACTCGGGTTCCTGATTTCTCTAATCCGTTGAATCTAAAACCTGCTGTTTACGTCTTGGACGTTGATCATTTTCTTCAGGTTTTCTACGATGAGATTCGGAATATTGAAGGCTGTATTAAATATCAGGAGGCCGAATGGAAGGTAGACCAAGCCGAAGAGGTGATGCATGAGTCGTATCGGTTGATGGCCCGGTTAATTGAGGAGATCCTCTTGGGCTACGATTTGCAGCAACAGGCTTCATCCAAAATGTTAACCATCACTCCACCAACACGTGTACGGGTACAAGCTATGGGAAAAGCTCCGGAAATTGTGCCGGTTGATGAAATTAACCAAAAAGAGGGGAAAATTTTTTGGGAACAGACTGAGGTTATGTTTGATTGTTATCTTGAAGAGGATGTTCATGCTGTTTTTCCCAACGTTACTCTTGAGATTATCAATTTGCATTCACTAAAGGAGATGCAGGCGGAGCTATTGAGGTGTGAACATGGGCAGACTTTTGAAAATTGGCGTGCTTGTAAAATTAAAACCCAAGAGCTTGGTGAAAAATACAATATGGAGCTATTAAAACAGTTGCAGGAATTGTTTCCTTAAGCTCTTTCTAAATGCTTATTCATGATCGAAGTTATCACCATTGGGATGGGCAACTCAAATCAGGTCGTGTTAGTTGTTGGATAATTATTGCCAGGGCTGAGTTGAAAATACTAGCTCAACGGAAGTTTGTTCGTTTTATTGTGGCAATCCCACCTTTAATTTATTTTGTTGTTCATGGCGTTTTGGTGTATTTGGTAAACTACTTTCCTGAATCGACCGCTCTACTGAAAATTGATCCGAAATTCTTTAAGCAATTTCTACTGCGGGATCCAGTCTTTCCAGGTTTTTTTGTCGTTTTGATTAGTGTGTTTGCCGGGACAAACTTAATATCGAAGGACCTGAAGTATAATGCTTTGTCGATTTATCTTTCGAAGCCAATATCTTGGATTGATTATATTATTGGGAAGACTTCTGTCATTGTTATTTTGTTGTTAATGATTACTGGTATTCCTTGCGTGTTACTTTTTTTTGAACATTCTTTGCTTAGTAATGATTTGAAGTTTTTGGTGCAGAATTATTGGATTTTGGGTTCTATTTTGGTTTATTCGTTGGTTGTTGTTTTTCCATTGAGTTTGTTAATTGTGACGTTTTCATCTCTTACGACGGACGCGCGTTATGCTGCAGTATGGTTTATTGCTGTTTTAGTTGGAACCCCGATACTTCAAGAAATTATTGAGCAGGTCACGCGTAGCCGGGAAACAGAGATTATCTCGATCTGGGGGAATTTTGATGCCCTTGGTATGCAATTGTTTGGTCTTGCACCAGAATCCCAAATATGGGTTTGGTCTGCGGCGGTTTTGGTGATTATGATGGTGTTGTGTCTCTGTGTTCTCCGAAGGCAATTGCGTCTCGCCCATATTAGGAATTAATTTTTGTAGGTTGTTTTGCCTAAAGGTAATAGATAGTAGGGGCATATATTTATGTGGTGTCTATTAGTTTTTCCAATTCTAGTTTGATTGGTGAGGTTCATGGATCCTGCTTTAATTGAGTTTCCTAGTTCTTTAGAGTCGGAAAGGTTAACTATTAGGTCGCCTAGACCTTGTGATGGTGAAGAGTTACATAGAGCTATTTGTGAAACGTTCGACGACCTCAATGTCTGGCTACCTTGGGCGAAGGAATTGCCAGATGAAATCAAAATAAAAAAATTTTTGCAGAGTAAAAGGGTTGCTTTTTTGGGGAGGCAAGATCTTGTTTTTTTGCTTTTTCTTAAAGGTACTGAGACTTTGGTGGGTAGTAGTGGTTTACATCCAAAAGATTGGAAAATTCCAAAGTTCGAGATAGGATATTGGTGTCGAAAGAAGTTCCAAAATCAAGGTTATATTACTGAATCAACGGTGGCAATTTCGGAATTTGGTTTTCATCGATTAAATGCCGAACGAATTGAAATCTGTTGTGATTCAGAGAATGTAAGAAGTCAAAAAATCCCTCGCAAACTGGGGTTCTGCCTTGAAGCAACACTAAAAAATGATATCAGATCTAATTCTGGAGAATTGCGTGACCGTTTGATTTTTTCCAAAATTAGAAGTAGCTAGGATTGGTGCTTTTTGGGAACGTGATGTGAGCTTGCAAGCATATTCGTTAGATTTTACAGTTATTCGATGAATGTTTTGCTAAAAAAATACAGTAAAAATTGCTTAGCAGAAGTATACAGAAGGAACATATATGAGAGGTTCATCAAACAGTAACTTAGTGTTGGTAAGAGAAGGGGATGTTGTTAAGGTCCAAAATGGATTGTGCCAAGTTTCGTTCAACTTATCACAGGGGACATGGGACTATGCCAATCAGGAAATGTTTAAAATAATCAGAGATGCTCACATGGGCATTGTACTGCAGGATGGAGTTACTCTGTCCTCTAGAAATGCTTCTACGCGAGAGTTCAGTGCTGGGCCAGTGGAGGAAGACGATTTTGGGTTGTATCAGTTGGTTACGTTTTCTTGCCAAGCAGATCAGCATGAAGTTCGAATCCACCTGCGTGTAAAATGTTACCAGACTCATCCAAACATATTAATTAATATGTCGATAGAGAATTTTGGGGCTGGTTCAATTTATTTGGCGCAAGCTTTTGTTATTAGTGTTTCGTCTTCAAACGACTCGACTGGAGGAGGGCTATATTTGGGAAGTAACCCCGAAAATTGTCATGTGTATTTAAATACCTCTTCCATAGTGTCTTGTGGTACACAGAGAGTTTACGATGGATTTAGTGTGAATCAAGATGACTCCATTCATCTTTGTTACGATGGTAGTATTTATGATGTAGAGAGTAAACGGTCTGTTGTTTTTGGTTTTCTGGATGTCAAAAAATGGTGGTCGTCGATCGAAGTTGGTTACGCCGAAAAAGAAAAGGTCGCCGAAGGGGCGGAACAGGGTATTGATTGTTGGTCAGCATTCCATGATTGTGAGAATTACGAGTGTGTACCTAAAACAGAGATCGATTTCTCTCCGTTTTACCTTAATTTTATCGATGAGGCAACCTCTTCTTATCAAACTTATGTAGAGATGGTTGCTCAGAGAATGGACTTGGAGATCCAAGATGTTGTTTCCTCCGCTTGGGGAGTATATCCGGGTCGAGTTAAAGATCAGACATTGGCCAATTCTATTGTGAAATACACTGACCTGATTGTGAGAAACAATTTTTCCCAAGCGATGTCTGGTGGAGATATCCAAGCTATTCAGTTGGAAAATGGATGGCAAAAGGAAATTGGGGAATATCAATTTGATGGTGACCAATTTCCTGAAGGAATACAGTATTCGATTGATCATGTTCATAATGCGGGATTAAAGTTTGGGCTTGGGGTTATGCCGTTTTGTGTTTCTGTTGATTCTGAGATGGTCAAAGCTCATCCTGAGTATTTCCTTCGTAATAATCAGGGTCGTTTAGCAGAGATTAATCTGCATGATATTGATACAAGAGTTGTATTGTTTGATGTTTCACATCCAGATGCTCAAAAGGAGATTGAACAAAGTCTAAAGACAATCATAAAGAATTGGAATATCGACATCCTCAAGGTGGATATGTTGGCATATTTAATTGGTCCGGTTGAAAATTCCGGTGGTTTTGTCTGGCACGATGAAACCTTGACCAGTATCGAGTTGTATCGGCTTGGGATTGAGTTGATCGAACATTGGGTTTCACAAAGTGTTGGCAGTATCGAGTTGACTTTCTGTAATGTACCATATATGCCCAGCATTGGAATTGTCAATCAAAGTCAGGTTTTATTAAATCGGCAAAAACAAACTCCTCAGTATGTTTGGGAAGACTGGACTGAAATCAAACAGCTAATTAATGGTGCTATTACAAATTCTATATTTGATGGTATTACGGGAACTGGTGAGCTTGGGCCGTTAACTATAGATGAGCAATACCAGCCGCTCAATGAAGCCATTATCGTTGCGACTTTGATGGCTTTGAGTAGCAGGGTTATTGCGCTCAGTGATGATTTAACCAAAATTTCTGAACCCCGGTTAGAATTATTGAAGAAGTTGCTTCCGCTGACGGGAAAATCAGCGAAGCCAATAGATCTTTTTGAGAAGATACATCCACGTGTTTGGGGGAAATCTATTCAAGGTGCTTTTGAGTCTTGGAATATTGTGGGTATCTTCAATTGGAAGGATCAGCCTGAGGAAATACAGTTTGACCTTTCCTCACTTGGCTTGGATAGGTCGAAGTACTATCTTGTCTATGAGTTTTGGAACCAAAGATATCTTGGGTTGGTCAGCGGAAGTGTAACCTTAGTAGATGTACCTCCAAGATGTGCGAGATTGCTTTGTATTCGTGAGGCACAGAAAAACCCTCAATTATTAGCAACGGACTTACACTTCACACAAGGCGGTAGCGAAATTCTATCTGCCGGATGGGATTCACGCAGTCAAAGCTTCCTTGTTGTTTGTGATACGAAGCGACGTCCGTATAGTATGTTGTCTATTCATGTGCCTAAGGATTATCTGCCTGTTGACATTGCTTGTTATGAGTCGGATTATAGTTTTAGTTGGGATTCACCTATATACCAAATCAAGCTTAAAGATACAAAATCAGACCTAGTCCAGGTTAGTGTGAAATTTGCGCTGACTTCAGGTTAGTGTATGTTATTGAATACCACCTCTTTTGGGAGTAGTTGCCGTCACATTGTCCTGATAGTTTTGGCGTTTACTTTTGTCCTCTCGGGACCTGTTTCTTCCCAGTTTTTAAGAGACCCACAATTATTTCTACAGGATCGACGGATTCTTATTGGTACTGATGTTCGGGCTATTGGTATGGGGAGTGCTCGTACTGCTGGTCCAACTGGTGCAGGCAGTGAGCTTTGGAATCCTGGGCTTATTGGTATTTTAGATAAGACTGAATTTACCCTGACCTCGTTGCCGTTTACCAAAGAATCTGGGGATAGAGAAGGGGCAGTTTCTCTCGCGATGAATCTGACACAACTTCAAGTATCTTCAACTGATGTCGGCAATATTTCTATATCCTCTTGGGTTGACGGTTGGGGTGTCGATGATTCTAAAAGTCGGATGATGCTGATTGGCTATGGCCTCGATTTGCAAAATGGGTTTTCAGCTGGTATGAGCATTAGGCATCATCGCCGAAGTTTCAAAACTATAACCAAGATAGGTTGGGGGTTAGATTTGGGAGCGACTTATACGAGTATACTTCCTCGTCTTGGAGATCGTGTCTTATTCGGTTTAGCATTCAGTGATATTGGAGGACGTTTTTGGCAGGAAGGGAAATTGGTTAAAGATGAGAAAATGCCACTGATTCTTAGGCTAGGCTCGACTTATTATATTGATGCTAATACACCTTTTTCCGTCGATTTGGCTTGGCATGATGATCACGGGTATGAACGTAGTGATAGGTTGCGTTTCCACCTTGGAATTGAAAGGTCTTTTTTCGATAATCTTTTGTTCCGGATGGGTTATTCTGGTCTAATGAGCTATGAAAAATTTACTGAAGGGACATGGACACATGGTGTTGGTTTCCGCCGTGGTAATACTCAGATTGATTATGCTTATGTGAATAATCAATCTGATGTTGGAAGTCACTGGCTTTCGATAGCAGTAAATTGGTTAACCCCTACGTTATCGGATAAGTTTGTTTCGGCTTCCGTGATTGTTATGCCCGATAAATTGGAATCTCGTGTCATGGTATCGGAGAAAGCAATCTCACCTAATGGTGATGGGATTAGAGATCAAACTCAGTTTAACTTCGTTGTAAGAGAGGAACGTGAATGGCAACTGGAGATCCAAGATCGCCAAAATAAGATTGTGCGTCAATTTTCGGGAAAGGGAACACCCAGTGTTCCAATTAATTGGTTGGGAAAAGACGCTTCGCAGGACATAGTGGTTGATGGGGTATATGATGTGTATCTATTGGGTGTTGATCAAAGGGAAATAAAACAACAGTTAAGTAGTAAGGCACAGGTGGTTATTGATACTAAGCCTATAAGCTTCGAGATTGTAGCAGATCCTATCATTTTGACCGGTTTGGGGGATAATAATAAACAGGATGCACCAACTGCTTTAGTTGTTCATGCTAAAATTTCAGAATCAATTCAAGTAGATCATTGGGTGTTACAATTCTTTGCTGGCGAGGATCTTGTTGATGAAGTTGAAGGTCAGGGAAATCCATCAGTGCCTCTTATGCTAGATTTTCCGAAACAGTATGTGGTACATGCAGATATCGAGTATAGTTGTGTAGTGGTTCTTTGTGATCTCGCTGGCAATTGTGCGACTCAGTTATCGGAAGTACAGTTGATTGATTTGCGTGACAAAACAGTCCGTGGGAGACAGGAACAGCGGGGGCTTGTTTTAACCTTACCTGAAATCATATTTGATACAGATTCGGCTAAGGTTAAAAGTGAGTTTCATGACACATTAATTCAAATTGCAGATACTCTTCTTGCTTACCCAGAGGCCCTCGTAATTATTGAGGGGCATACAGATAATGTTGGTGATACCAATTACAACTTGGTTTTATCAGAGAAACGAGCAAATGCAGTTATGGATTATTTGATTGTTAATTTTACCATAGATCCTAATCGAGTTTCGGCCGTTGGGTATGGTGAGACGAGAGGAATAACTGAAAATGACACTTCGGAAGACCGACAGAAAAACCGGCGAGTTGAGATTATTCTGTCTACTGATCAAAAACAACTGGATCAGGTTGATAAGAAGTTGACTTATTTTTATACTTTGTTGGTAGGTTCCTTTAAAGATCGTAGTAATGCTGAGGCTTTCGCTGATTCTGTAGAATTACTTGAATTGGATCATTCAACTAGAATTGTGAAGGTAGAAGTGTATGGTGAAACGCGGTATCGTGTTACAATCGGTAGCTTTTCCCAAAAGGCAGACGCTGGTTACCTGATTAAAAGTCTTGAAAACTTGCTGAAAGTAAATCCGATTATGATTATGGCACGAGATTAGTTAGTTCTGTTTGATAGAATTTTGTAGGATACCAATCTATTTCTAGGCATAGTTGGAATTTAACGCCGACAAAGTATTTGGTGTATGTTTAATCTCGCTATCGTTAATTGTTGGGCAACCCGTGAAAATATATAAATCCTTTGTTTCTCGGATTAATTGAGTTATCCATCTACAGTTGAAATTCCCCTAATGTTGCTAGTTCCCGGTGTTAGTTTTGGCATGGTATTGTGGTATAGCGAAAATGTATTTTCTTCCAGTTAATGAATGTTTACGTTGGTTTATAGAGGTTTGTGAAGTGCGGTTTCATATTTCATTTGATAGCATCTTAACTTTTGTTCAGGTCTAATTGGTGTCACAGGAATTTTTCGCCAATTAAATTGCAAGACTGTCCATTGCAAGGGGTATATCTTTTCCAAGAAAATCAATTGTCTGAAGGAATGGCCGAAAGCAGTTTCCTGATGTGGAGTTCAAGACTTTTCGTTTGAGGGTAAGCAAGGTGTCTTTGTAATGTATATTAATCTCTCCTATTGACTATGGAATAGTTTTCTGATGCAAGTGGGTGTAAGACTAATATTTGCAAACGTAGGTTTGCTCCAGTATAATTAGGCCATACCTTGCCTGAGATATCTAGCCGCTTGAGTCAATGAGCATTTTCTGTCAATGGTTGAACAGCTGGTATTATCGTGAATTAATATGGGGAATTAATTGAATAAAAAATGCGATTTTCAGATCCTCTCAGATTTGAATGATGATTGTGTTTATTTAGATAGTGCGGCTACAAGCTTAACTCCTAGATGTGTAACGGATAAGATTGGAGAATACTATAATTGTTATAATGCTAACATTCATAGAGGAATTCATGATTGGGCGGAACGAGCAACTGGCGAATATGAAGGAGTTCGCCCGATTGTAAAAGAGTTTATTGGGGCCGATCAAGACAAGGAGATCGTATTTACTAGTGGGACAACACATGGGATTAACATAGTTGCTAATTGCTTCTGTTCGGATTGGACTAGTAAGGACACCGTTATTTTAAGTGAAGCTGAGCATCATGCGAATATTGTGCCTTGGCAGCAGTTGAAAGCACGTCAAGGGCTGAGAATTGAAGTTATCCCGCTTTTGCCTGATGGGCATTTGGATTTTAATCGATTGTCTATGGCGATACAACAGGTTAAAGGGCGTTGTATTGTTTCAATGAGTATTTTGCCAAATGCAACTGGCATTATGCTTGATTATCAACAGGTTAGTCAAATGTCTAGAGATCATGGTGCTACTGTATTGTTTGATGGGGCACAAAGCGTACCTCGTGTTAAGTCTGATGTCAGTTATTGTGATTTTTTGGTTTTTAGCGGGCACAAAATATATGGGCCGACTGGAGTTGGTATTTTGTATGCTGGGGATGGGCTCTTAGATGAAATGCCTCCTTATATGGGAGGTGGGGATATGATCAAGAGTGTGCGTTTTGAGCGAACTACTTATAATGATATGCCGTGGCGGTATGAGGCTGGAACCACAAATATTGCTGGGGTAATTGGTCTTGGGGTAGCTTTAAACTGGGTGGAAAATATTGGTATTGAGAATATATACCAGCATGAGAAAGAGATTTCGGACTATGCTCAAAAGCAATTGAATGGGTTAGATAGGGTTTCCGTCCTGTATCCTGAGGCAGAAAAGCTAGGGTTGGTTGTATTTACGGTTAACGAGGCTCAGAGCGTTGACGTCGCAACATTGCTAAATACTCAGGGTGTTGCGGTTCGAAGTGGATATCTTTGTGCTGAACCAATATTGGTTAGTCAGGTTGGACGTGGTGTGTTGCGTGCAAGTTTTGGTATCTACACAACTCAAGATGATATTGATCGATTGATAGATGCTTTAAATAAAGTAATGGCTATATTATGACAATTGAAGCAGAAATTCAAGATATTAAGGAAATGTTGGATGATATACCAGATGATTTTGCCAAATATAGCACTATTATAGAGATGGGCGATGAATTGGAACCGTATCCAGAAGAATTTAAGTTGGATGAATTGAAAGTGCCTGGTTGTCAGAGTGATTTGTGGCTGGTGGCGGAACGCAAAGATGACGTCCTCCACTATCGAGCTACGAGTGATGCTGTGATTGTTAAGGGACTTGTCGCGCTGATGTTACAGATATTAAACGACCGTACCCCAGAAGAAATAAGAGACTTTGATACTGATTTACTTAAAGAATTGGGTATCAAAGGTCTATTAACACCTGGTCGGCAGAATGGAGTAGGTAGCTTAGTCCAAAGGATTCAGCTGTTGGCTGCCTGAGGGGAAATGTTTGTCCTTAGTTTTTATTGGCTATTCCATTGTATTTGGGTGTCTGGCTGAACCGATTTTACACAGCGGAATCCACAGTTGCTATCTGTTTTTAGGTTTTCTGCCCCATAATAATGACGGACAGAAATACGAAGAACTTGGTTCCCAAAAGATCCCCATGATCCTCCTCTGAGAACATGTGGTTTGTTGTTATCTCCAAAATTCTGAACTAGACGAAAAACATCTTTTTCTGCAATTGGGTTTTTTCGTGGACTAATGCTATAGAAGTTTGAATCGTATCTATCCAGGCACCACTCCCAAACATTACCAGCTATGTCGTACAATCCGTAGTTGTTGGGAGGGTATGTTCCTACAGCCGTCGTCTTTCCGATATTTCGATTGTAATTTGCTTTTGATGGGTGGATGTTTCCTGTGTAGGCGTACCTTTTTCCCGCTAATCCACCGCGTGCAGCATATTCCCATTCTGCTTCTGTTGGTAGTCTCTTCTTCACCCATTTGGCATAGCTCATAGCATCGAACCAACTAACATATGTCATCGGATGGTTTTCTGTTGGTGAAACCTGCAGAACCTTTTTCCAGTTTGGAGGTTGGTGGCTTGTTGCTTCAATAAATGTTTTGTATTTTCCGACTGTTACTTCATGTATGTCTATGTAAAAAGCGTCAAGTTCGACTTGGTGGACTGGTTGTTCATTCAGTTCGCCTTCCGAAAAATGGTCTCCCATTTCAAAGACACCATTTGGGATTATAGCCATTACTGATCCGTTTCTACCGATGATTGTTTTGGGTAAGCCTAAGGTTTGGTCAATAACTACCTTGTCAACTTGATCAACAAGATGAATAATCCCATAATCATCACAACCGCATGTGAATAATAATGCGCATATTAGTATTTTGTAAGTGTAATAGCCCATTCGTGTTTTTCTAGTTGTCGAGATTAGTTTGTTCTAACTGTTGTTTCAAGTGGGACAGTAATCCGAGGCAACCATCTGCAATTAGGTGGTAGACAAAATCGAAATTATTTGAGTAAAAAGGGTCGGGGACTTCGGTTACACTGGTATCTTTGGCAAAATCTAATAGTAGATATGTGTTTTGCCGGTGACCAAAACGATGGCGTAAGGTTCTGAGATTGTTATTGTCCATAGCTACGATATAGGTTAGATGATCGTCTACATCTTGGGCATTAATTTGGCGCGCATAACCATGATATTTAATTCCGTAACTTTTTAGAACCTCTAATGTGCCGAAATGTGCCGTTTGCCCAACGTTCCAGTTTGCAGTTCCTGCCGAATCAACTGATATAGAGGTTTCCAGACCGCTATTGTTGATCAAATTTTGGAATATTGCTTCCGCCATTGGTGAACGGCAGATATTTCCTAGACAAAGAAAAAGTATGCGCATTTTGACTCTATTTAGAAGGGTATGCTAAGGATTATAACAACCTCTTTTATTAGTGTCAACTGCGTTACCATCAGTCATAATTAATGAACGTTTAACAATAAAATTTTTCTGATTGAGAGGGACTTTAGATGGTTTAGTTCCTGTTAGGGAGGGATAGGGGTAATAAATAGCCTCGGTGTTAATTGGCAAGGATTTTGGATGGAGTTGACTTTTCTTGGGATGGGCTATAAAAGAGGAAAGGCAGATTATTTGAGATTAGCAATTGGCAATTTTAGTGTGAATTTTGTCCCTGTTCCAACTGTACTTTCACAGTTGATGCTTCCTCCTAGTTTTTGAGTTACTAGGTTGTATACAATATGCATTCCTAGTCCGCTTCCTCCGTCGCCTCGTTTGGTAGTGAAAAAAGGCTCGAATATTTTAGCCAAGTTTTCTTCTGGTATTCCTCGACCATCATCAGTATATTCAACTGTTACTTCTCGCCCATCCAGACGGATTTCAAAGACCATATTGCCTTCATCATCATCATCATATGCATGCATAATCGAGTTCATAATGAAATTAGTTGCGATTTGGGAAAATGCACCTGGATAGGATTCGACCTCGACCGTTTGGTCGCCTAAAATCGAGGTGTTGTGTTTCAATTGTTTAAGTTTTGGTCTGAGGCTCAGAATAACGTCTTCCAAATATGGGGCTAGAGCAAAAATGCGCTTCTCTTCACTGCTTTGGTCAACTGCCACCTGTTTAAAGCCTCGTACTAGATCGGCTGCACGGTCTAAGTTAGAAGAGATTATTGAACCACTTTGTGCTACTGTGTCCAAAAACTTCTCTAAATCGGATCTTTTCATCTTAGCGGAATTATATAATTGTTGAAATTCAGAGATCTTTTGATCGAGTAATGACGCTGCAGTAACACCAATTCCAATTGGGGTGTTGATTTCATGTGCTATTCCAGCTACTAATCCTCCTAGTGAAGCCATTTTTTGTGCTTCAATCAACTTGTTTTGGCTCTCTCGAAGGATTCCCAGTGTATCTTGCCATGCTTCGTTAGCTATTGTGAGGCTGTCATGAGCATTCTTCTGCTCGGTGATATCTTCAGAAATCACCAATAGGTAATAAGTGGAACTACCTTCATCGTAAATAGGGATTTCTCGTCTGTGTAAGATAATACTTTCGCCAGAAGCAGAGTGGGATATTTCCTCGGGGATATCAAGCAACTCTTTCGTTTCTAAAACCTTTATATCGTTTTGTCTGTATTTATCTGCTAATTCAGCTGGGAAAATATCATAATCTGTTTTACTAAGAACTTCATCTTTAGAATAACCGAACAATTTTTCGCTAAAACGATTCCAAAACACAAATCTGAAACTTTCTGTTTCTTTGGCAAACACTGCCGTTGGTAGATTTTCGATTATTTGCTCAAACAGCTCAATTGGCAAGTGGTTCAATCCGTTGTTTTTTTTGTTAGACATGGCTCAATCCATAAATTTGGAGTACCATTTAAGACTTCTTGGAAACAGTTTTATAGACTCAAGTTTGTTGATTCACCGGTAGAATAATTAATCGGACACAATTCAGTTTAAAGGAATGTTACTTTTCGGTCATCTCGATTTCGCCGTTCCATTCGTCTGGTATCCCGTTTCTCTCATATATTTCTGCTAATTCCAGATATATTTGAGCAATTCGATCGTTGGGATAGTTGGATAAAGACTGTTGGAAATGTTCAGCAGCCACTGCAAATTTTTGTTTATAATAGGCGTGGATTCCTTGATCTAATATTTCTTGTGTACCGTTCTTAAGTTTTATAATTTCTTGTGGTTCGGAATCGTAGATTTCATAGACGCTGGTTGACTGTATTTTGCCTTTAACTTTTACATGTTCCATGAACCGATAGTTATGTTTAATTGGTTGGTCAAGTTCTTTTAGTGTTTGTTCACTAATTAGTATGGGAGATTTATACCGTTTCGTTAATCCTTCCATGCGAGCGGCTGTATTTACTACATCTGAAATCACGGTTCCTTCTAACCTCTCTTTTTCTCCTATCATACCAAGAATTAATTTACCTGTGTGAATACCAATGCCAATTTGTACCAGAGGTTGATCCTTTTTATGACGATTGGCATTGATCTCTTTCAACTCATTTTGCATCTCTATTCCTGCTTTAATAGCATGATTGGCTTCATTTGGAAAGAGAGCCATAACCGAATCCCCAATATATTTATCGATGAAACCGTGATGTTGTCGGACAATGGGACCGAACCTGTTCAGTAGTTCATTAATAAAATTAAAGCTTTCATAGGGTGTCATGTTTTCGGATAGGAGTGTGAAATTCCGTACGTCGGAAAAAAGCACTGTCATTTCACACTGGGTTTGGTCTCCTAGTCCAACGTCGACGATGCTATCTTTTTGCAGAAACCGAAGAATATCTGTGGGTACAAAGCGTGCCGCAGCTACGGCAATATTCTCGATTTCTCGACGTTGCTCCTCCAATTTTTGTATATCACGGTAAGACCGCAAAGCTGCTATCACAGTTGTGAAAAGTTTTTGAGTTGTCAGCTCGGTTTTAGCTTTGTAATCGTTAATATCATAATCCATGATAACAGATTCTTCTGGCGCATAACCAGGTTGTCCTGTACGTAATACAATACGTATCATGGAATTGGCTTGTTCTCCCTTTCGGAGAGTCTCTACAAATTTTAGTCCTGCATCGTCTGTTTCCATTACCACGTCCAATAAAATTAGGGCAATATCACCATTTTCTTCTACGCGCTTTTTGGCTTCCAAGCTGGAGAAAGCACTCATGAAGTCCAATTTTCGATCTTCAAATTCAAAATCGTTTAGTGCCAGTTTGGTAACGCTATGGACTTCTTCTTCATCATCAACTATTAATACTTTCCAAGGTGGTAAGTTGGAAGTATCGGCATCTTGCGTTTGGTCCGTTTCATCAGCAAAGATTAACTCATCGTCTTCGTCAGCGAACAACAGCTCATCATCAAATAATGAGATATTTTCGTCTTCGGAAGGTGATACCTCATCTCGTTTGCTGGGCATAATACCAATTCCTTTTCACAATAGTGAGTTTCTGAATATTATATTGAACTTCAATTTCATGGTTCGGCGATGTGATTCAAATCCGAGTTGCCTATGCTTTGTAGTATATCATAACTAATTACAGGTGTTGCTTCCAATTGGCGAATAAAAACGGGGGCTTTTCTAGACACTAAATTATTTGATAATGGGAACCCTTATGGTTCCAACGAGGGAGGCGGAATTAGAGGGAATTTCGTTAACACCAGAAACGCTGTGTACAATAGGTACTTAGTTGGTGTGATTAAAATTGTGGACTTATTGTGTTCTATTTTCGTTCCAGTAATCGTCGATAGTTTTATAGGTCATTTTTTGTATAATAGGTATTTGGGTTCCGTTTGATAAAAGGTACACATGTTTTTTGGCGATAACCTTTGCTGTTTCACCTTTTGAAATATTGTATATATTTATGTCTTTATCGTTTGTGAGCGATTTTAATTTTACTTTGAATGTTTCAATTATGTCTGATCCTATTGTTATATTCTCGGATCCAACGACTTTGAGAGAAACCTGTGTAACCTCTTCTCGTTGTATGTCGAATACTTGCAGTTTAGCTTCATATTCAGGTGTAAGAGGTAAGTTCGCAACGAACAAATCAAGAGCCACATCATCAGCAAGTACTGGACTCTCCAGTTTTAGATCGAGAACAATTTCCCCTTCTCTGCCTGTGATAGTACCTTGTATTTTATTGCCTTTATATTCAAGTGTTGCCATCTTGGATGTGGTTGCTATTTCGCATCTTATTGGTAAGAGTGTTATCAGATCGAGATCATATAGATAAAAGCTTGTTCCCCAACTTCCCTCAGATTTTTTAGAGACATTCCAAGCATCTTGACCATCAATTTGGGTTTGGGATATTTCTCGAGTATTGTAGGCTTTAAATGACCGGTTCTCTAAATGATATGTTACTTCATAGTTAGTAACACTTGGTTTGATTTTTTTGCTTATGTTTTTAGGAATTGGTGGGATTTTAATAATTTCACCAATTCCATATTTGGTAAAGAGTAGAAGGCTGACTAAACTTATGACAAAGTATCTTAAAGTCTGTAGTTTTGATCTCGTCAGATTCCCCATGTTTTNCCTCTATATTTCAGATTATNCATTTGGTTTAGATTGCTGCTATTAGTGCAAACTGTATCCTACTGGAAAANTTGTACTCTCGTCCGATTGAATGTCACTTAAGTTAGCTCCATCCAATTTCGCTCCGCTCAGNTCTGCTCCCGTCAGGTTAGCATTTTGCAAATCCGATCCGCGTAAATCAGCTTCNCGTAGNTTAGCNTTNCTTAAGTCAGCATG
This sequence comes from Candidatus Poribacteria bacterium, assembly GCA_002709695.1. Classification (GTDB taxonomy): domain Bacteria; phylum Poribacteria; class WGA-4E; order WGA-4E; family UBA9662; genus UBA9662. The sequence continues at coordinate 3,956 of PAQF01000041.1, read as the reverse complement.
NTCTAGNTCTGAGCCNCGTANATCNGCTTTACTTANNTTNGCTTNACTNAGGNTNGCTTGGCGTAATATGGTTCGGTCTATTTTGGCTTCAGTCATATTGGCATTGGCTAAATTGGCTTGGTTGAAATTGGCTCCGGTCAACTTAGCAGAACTTAAATCTGCATTGCTTAAGTTCGCTTCATCTAATTTAGCATTGCTCAGATCAACGTGGGATAATTTGGCACTAGTTAAGTCAGTATAGCTTAGTTTTGCTGCATAGAGATTAGCTTCATGTAGATCAGCGCTGATTAGTTTGACATTGTCCAAATTAGCTCTGTGCAAATTGGCTTTTGGTTTAATGACATACCCATTAACTTTTTTTTTCTTACCAAAAAACATCCAGTAGTTTACCCAGAATATATGTTTTATGCTGTCATGCGTAGTATTTATGGAACGTGTTTAAGCATTGAATCATTTCATTAAAACGGGCAGATAAAATATGAAGCCTGCTTATGTGCCTATTTTTTCCAGCGTTAACCTAGCCCAATAGGCTTCTTTCTCGCTGCCGATTCTTAAAGCTGTTCTCAAGGCTGGGACAGCATCTTGGCCAATTTTTACTAAAATTGATGAAGCTCGACCACGGGCGACTGAAATGGGACTATTGAATTCTTCAACCAAGAGTGAGATTGCAGGTGTTCCTATCTGAACAAGCTCTTTGGATATATTATTTAGTTTGATTGTATTCATTTGGTTGCGAAGTGAGTGTACCAACGAACGAGTGTGCCCCATTTTTCTGAATTCCTCTACAGCTTTGCTCGCTTCCGGATAAGGTTGGTTTTCTACAGATGCAATACCCTCTAATCCATCGCTAACTGCTTCACGGACTATCCAAGGTTCATTAGCATCATTAACTGTTTTTAGAAACAATGGAACTGTTAGTTTAGTAGCTTCTGTTGCGAAAGTTCCTCCGGCGCCAGCACCGCTTTTTTTAAATGAGGCATTAGCCAGCATCCTAGTTATGGTTATGCGTTTCTGTACATTTTTAACAGATTTAAATAGGTTAATTAACATTGGTACCGGGACATGTCTTAGGTTTTTCATCGTATTACTGAGTATTTCGCTGTCGTAGTTATCGTTTTGAGTTATATTTTTTTTCAGTACACCCATAAATGTTTTGGCGTCGATTGAGATTGTATCACCACCTGTTGAAGTAAGAAATCCCCAGTCACCAATCCAGTTTGTTATTTTCAATAACAACTCGTTTCGCCCCTTTTTAAAAGGAAGTAAGACTATGTCTTCGCCCGGGATAATCCCACCAGTTCCATTGTTACTCCAGACCAAACGACCATTTACCCAGACCTTGACACCGTCATCGGATCCAAGTGATAAGACCTCCATGCGATCTTGATTGGACTCAATGTAAGTAACCGCATAGCCGGTCAGGTCATCCCCCGAGCTTGAAAACACTGAGGTTCCTATGCCTGTTGATTGATACCATTTTATCCTTCGGCCATCCTTGCCTAAGTATTCTTGTTGAAGGTTGATTGCTTTTTCTGGCGGATATACTTTTTCAAATCCGATTCCTTTTCGATTATCAAATGGTTCTGCTACCCACCATGAGTCTAGAGTCTTTTGTTCGCTTTGAGCGAACGGAAGACCAGTAGACAATTTTTTACCTTCTATAGTCCAAGGTAATTTGGATAGAGCCCAAACCGCATAAATCCCAACGTCTGGATCCTTAATTATGTTTTCTAACGCTTTAATTACTTTCTTGGAAGGTGATTCTATCCAACCTAAAGCCTTAATAGCTTGGTAACGCATATTGCCCTTACTTTTTTGCAATAGTTTTATAAGTTCGGGTGCTGCATCTTGCCCAATTTTTCCTAGTGCTTCTGCTGCATTTTCCCCCAGAGTGGAATCATTTAGCATGCTTAGCAGCTGAGGTATAGTAGATTTTGCTTCTTGGCCTAAGTTGCCTAAAGCTGCAATTGCTGCTTCCTTTTTCTGAAGATCACTAGTTTTCAGACTATTCGTTAATATGCTTAACCCCGCATTGCCAGTGCTAGCTAGTGCCGTAGCGGCATTTTGACTTATGAAGTATTCGTTACTGCCAAATGCTTCCTCCAGCTCAGGTAGTGCAGTTTGACCAATCTCAACCAGTTGAGAAATGGCATCTGAAGCTAGAAAACCGTTTCCTAAACCTTCGACTAAGATGGGAATTAGCAAATCTGTTGAGCCAGTTTTGTCTGTTTGAGAGAGTGCTATCGCCGCACCAACTCTAACTTGTATGTTATTGTCATTTAATGCCGTTTCTAAACTGGACACAGTAGATTGACCAATTGTGGACAGTACACTCGTCAACAATTGAAACTCCTGTGTCGATTGACCTTCATCATTAATTTCGTTTCCAAATGCTTGAACTAGATTTTGTATTGAAGATTTAGGGAATTCACCTCTCTTTGCAATCAATTGCAATAAATTTGTGGTGCTTTTACGTATATTATGTTCCTTTTTTCTTAATCCTTTTAAAAGTTCGGGGGTAGCAAATTTTCCAATCTGACTTAAAGCGTAATAAGCACTGTCATGCTTGCGTTCATCTGCAAGTTGTTCGATTAGAGGCGTCCATCCACGTGGGCCAATTTGCTTAAGTGATTCTGCAACATCATCACGAAGCTCGGGATTATCTAATTTTTCAACTAAAGATCTAACAGTTTTGGTCCCAATTGGTCGGACTTTTCCTAATGACTGGATTATTTCTTTATGTACTTCTTGATAATTCCTATTTTCGAGTGCCCAAAGCAGGGTTCGAGAGCTAGCATGGGCCTCAATGGATGTAAGTTGTGTGATGATTTTTGCTCTGCTTTCTCTCGTTTGTTCCTTTTTTAACTCGGTATCTAATCTTGCAAGTTTTGCCTCTTGAGACTCACAGCCCAGAATTTTGAGTAGGCATAATACGAAAAAAATACTCAACAACGTTTTAAATTTCATTTCGAACCTCTTGTTGGTTTTCATATTTCTCGAAACATTACGCAGTTGCGCGTATTGCAATAACAGTAATATCATCTTGCTGTTGGGTGTTACCTGCATGTTTTGTTGCGTCGTTTATTATTTGGTCAATAATACCGTTAAGTGGTACATGATTAGGCAAGTTTGAAAGTAGTTTGTCTAATTTATCTGTGTCTGCGTACATGATGCCGTTTTCATCGATTGGTTCAATGATCCCGTCAGTCATTAATATAACTAAGTCGCCTGGTTGAAGTTGTATTTGTCGTGCTTGATACTCAATTGGATGTTTCATTCCGAGTGGAAACCCGAAATGTTCTAACCTTTCCACTGTTTTGTTTCGCACTAGGATTGGGTAAGCATGATGCCCGGCATTAACGAAATTAAATGTTTGGTCTTCAGAATTCAAAAATCCGAAAATCATGGTTACGTTTGTGTCCTGTTTCATTCGAGTTGAGAGGATACTATTGACTTTCTCGACAATATGTGTTGGTGATTGGGAGTTTTCTTCTCGAGCAGCCATGTGTAAAACACCATTTGTCATGACAGCGTTCATTGCACCTTGCATTCGTTTGCCACTAACATCAGCAATGGCAACGCCAATGTCAGCATTATCTTCATGGACAATGTAATCAAAGAAGTCACCTCCAACCTCGCTAGCAGGAAGGCATGTTCCAGCAAATTCAAACTTTGGTGTTTCAGGTGGCGTTTCAGGTATTAAATCTAGCTGGATATTGTGAGCATCCTCTAGTTCTTGCACAGCCATACTGCGATATTCGCTGATTTCTCGGCGTTGTTGTAGCCCTTTTATGGTTTGAGTTCCGCCGCCTCCTAATGCTACAATAGCGAGAAAAGCAATTAGACTGAAAAAGGTTCTACTTTGGAGAAAAGGAGGTGGTGTAACCTCAATTACTAAGCGAGTAGGTTCTGAATAATTCAGTTCTGGATCAACAAATTGTACTTCGACAGTATAG
>PAQF01000040.1 GCA_002709695.1 Candidatus Poribacteria bacterium | reverse complement strand
CCTTTCCTCTGTCAATTTTTGCGCCTAATATGTCTAATTAATTAGACGCCCCTTTTAAATTACCGTTTCAAGTTAATCAGTTCAGTCAACACGTCATCCGATGTGGTAATCACTCGTGAGTTTGCTTGTAACCCTCTTTGAGCAGTAATCATCTGGGTAAACTGTTCAGCAATATCGACGTTGGATCTCTCAAGTTTCTTCGATACAACTTTTGATAATACCTTCTCTGCATCCGCCACAATTGGGTTTCCAGAGTTAACTGAATTGATGAACAAACTATCTTGTGCTTTAATCAAACCAGTTGGGTTATTAAACTGAGCCACACTAATCTGGGCCTTAACCTTTCGAATACCATTATCGAAATTAGCAAAAATCATTCCTGCTTCATCAATAGAGACTGATTCCATAACACCCAGAGCGGAACCATCTTGATCAACAACCGCAGCTGTTGATGGTGAAGCAAAGAAAGTTACTCCATCAAACAATCCTTCAGATCCAACTAGAAGTCCAACCGAGACTAGTTCCGACTCGTTACCAGGATCGAAACTAAATGCCGTTGCCCCAGCATCGTACTGCAGAGAGTTCAAAGAACCATCACGATTAAACTGTATAATTCCAGTTGACCCACTTCGGACAGTTTCGTTTCCTGTCAAAAACGCGCGCCAATTCCACTTACCAGATTCACGCGTTCTGGTAAACTCGACCTGCAGTGTGTGTGCTTGACCAATATTATCATAAGTTGTAGTTGTCATCGTGTGTGTAACGTCTGACGCAGCTTGCTCTTCGAAAAATGTGAAACTACTACCGAACGAGGCCCGTGTATCTGTATTCGGGTCTGCTCCAGCACCAATTTTCAAATCAGTCACTGCCCGGGCAACCCCAAGACCACCTTCAATTCGGATCCGACCGTCATCCTCAATCTCAACCTTTTCTTCTGGTTGCGGTGCCGCACCATAGAGCGCATTTGCCAAGTTGATACGAAACTGCTCAAAAGTTGAGGTATCATCAATATCAGCAAATAGGGATGTAGCCGGGTTCCTTGTCCCCCCAATTGCTGCTGACAGCAATGTCAGATCGTCACCAGCGATCAGGCCAAGTGCGTCACCTTGAGCATTTCGCAGGTTGATTAGTGGATCAGTACGCCCTGCCCGGTGGGCAAATTCGTCAGAATTAACAGATTGCCCCGCCCCAAAACCAGCTGTAATCAACACAGATTCATGCACGTTTGCAAAAGCGGCGTCCAACGCACTATTTGTATCACTTCGAACCACCATTCGTACCTCAGGAGCAACAGAGGTGATAGTTATCTGACCATTCCCTCCATCCGCAGGATCATTAAAGACAGTTGTAAACCGTGCATTAAATTCAGCATCAACCGCACCAGCCAGATCTGCTAACGTGGTAAAATCTACACCGTAGGTGAAAGTTCTTGTGCTTACCTGATCACCAACCGTTATAGTATCCAAACCACTAATCAGATTTAGAAATGTTTCAGCTGCCCCGTTAGCAAAAAGGCCACTGATGTCTTCATCCTGAGTAGCAGTAGCCAAGAACGACTTGGTACGTGTTAATGTCCCTTGCATAGTCGTCTCAGCATCTAGGTTCCCAGTAATAGTCACTTGAGTGGTAGCATTAGGCTCAACACGCGTATCTGCAGCCAAGCTGAGTTTTCCAACAACAGCATCTTCTGCAATTACCCCTTCTGGGGTTGCTTGCTTACCTTGAACAGCATACCCTTGATTGTTAACCAAGGTGCCTTCACCATCAAAACCAAAACTTCCGTTTCTCGTAAAGAAATCGCGGTTACCATCATTCACAATAAAAAACGAGTTGCCGAGAATGGCCATATCAGTCACATTTCCAGTATCTTGAAGAGCACCTTGAGAAAAAGTTGACTTTATACCACCAATCGAAGAACCCAATCCAATTTGCAGAGGATTCGAACCACCTCGTTTCTCTGTCGGTCCTTGAGCGGATCCAACCATCTGGCTCAACGTCTCTTGAAATGTTGCCTGCATTGTCTTATAACCAATAGTGTTGATATTAGCAATATTACTACCAACAACGTCCATCTGAGTTTGGTGTCCCCTAACACCAGCTAGGCCATTAAGAATTGATTTAAGCATGTGTAAATTCTCCTTTTTTTGTTGTTACATAAAATTATATTAACAGTTACATTGAAGCAGAAACTATTTCGCTAGCTAAAATGGATTCTCCATTGACGTATAATCTGGTTTCGTTATCTTCGTAGGAGATTTTTGAAACTTGACCTGACATCAGCGGTTCAACTTGAACACTTTCACCTGTTTCATTAATACCAATCACTCGAAAAGTGTAATCACCATCCGGTTGAAGAACACCTTCCTGGTCACGACCATCCCAGAAGACACTCACAGTTTTTGCGTTTTGCATACCGAGGTTAGTTGAAGACACCATTTCACCTCGTTCATTATACATCTCAAACCGTACACCAGCTGGTGCAGATAGTGATGCACCAATTTCTACAGGTTTCCCACCAGCAAGTTGAACCTTTGAACCAGGAACCTGAACAGTTTTTCCAATGTACTGCGTTCTCATCATGTCGGATATGTTCCTTTGTAACGACATCTGGCTTTCAAAGCTCTTGTTGAGTTCCTGCATTTGCTCTAATGCACTGAACTGGGCAGTCTGCGCAATGAATTCGTTATTTTTCATCGGTTCAAGAGGATCTTGATATTTTAATTGGGTTACCAACAAATTCAAGAAATCCTCCTTACCAAGCCGGTCTTCACCAGCCAACTGTGTAATCGGCGTCTTGGACTCCAATCCACTAGGACGAGACAGTAATGTGCCATTCGCCTGTTTTGAATTGTCTCTACCAATCTGCATTGTTCCTCCTTATATAATTAAATTAAGATCATTTGAATCGTCGTCTGAACCGCCATGAGACATATCTTGGTTCATCTCCGATTGGCTCATCTCCGATTCGAAGTCTTTCTGTTCGTTTTGGCCATTATCAGAATTTGAATTTGACTGCTGTTGCTGATCGGAAAACTGTGCTGACCGATCACGAGACTGTTGAGAATCATTCTCACTACCAATTAGTGAGATGTCTAAGTTGCCTAACTGAATACCCTGCTCCCGTAATGTCACACTCAAATCGGCCAACTCTGACACGAGTAAATTTTGGGCTTCAGTCGTCGTAGCACGGATCTGAACAGCAATTTCCTCGTTCTGATTAATAACCCGAACAATCAAACGACCAAGATGCTCCGGTCTAAGGCGAATTGTAACTTCGCGTGTACCATTTCCTCTGGCAAGCTGCCGATAAGACTCAATTTCCTCAATCATCTGTTGTCGGGCTTCCTGAATAGTTCTTTCTGGCGACATTGCCAGTGATTCTGTCCCAACTTCAATATTCTGCGAAATCGAGTCTGCACCGCCCAAGTTTTGAACTGAACTGCTTATCGGTATAAAGGTTGTACTTCTGTTAGACGAAACCCGGTCACCAATCTCAGACTGCAACATTCCCTCAAATTCAGCCGCCACATCAAGCTGTGCAGGAATTTCCCCGGACCCAACCCCATCGGCCAAATTACCTGAGGCGAGCTCAACATTGCCCTGTAATCTCTGAAATAGTTGATATCCTTGCCGTCGAAGCTGAGCAAAACCTTTTTGAACAATAGGTTCAGAAACCATATCAATTTTGGCTGATTTTACTTCGACCGATTCAATCTGCTGACCTTTTAGATCCAATTCAAATTCTGGATCCATTTGTCCAGTTACAGCAACATTCGTTGTCGAAGCCAGACGTTGTGCGTGAGATTGCAACATCTCGACGGTACTAGTCGGGTTATTCTGTTGGTTCTGACTAACAATCTGCTCAATCTTCTGAGTAATTGATTCTAAATGACGTGGTAGGTCCGCTTGAAATTCAAGACGAATATGCTTATCGCTTACCTTGGCAGACAGCGATAACTGTGATGAATTCGAGACATTGGAATCTACGTCTCCTTTTTCTGATGTCATACCGGATAAATAATCAACCGTCATCTGCGTTGCGGTCGGCGGAGACGTTAAAGCAGTATTTTCAGGTTCAGCCAGATCAGTAGATTGGACCGGCAGAACGGAGTCGGACTTCCCAAGGCTGTTTACGGTAGCCAACATAGCAGTCCCATCCTGATAAAAAGAATTCGACGAAACAAGATCTCTCCCTGCCACAATCTGCTCAGCTCCCTCCAAATCTGAACTTAGCGGCAAAAGATCAACATCCTGCAAACGAGAAATAAGAGGTGCCATTGTTCCTGCAAGTTGCTCGAGCGGAAAATCAGGATTTTTAAATTCTGATTGAGGTAACTGGATCGAGAGTTTATGTTCCGCAACTTGAATTACAACGTTTTCGCCCACAGGCTTTATGCCTAATTCAACTTCTGGCACAACTTTGTTCGTTGCCGCCGAGATTAAATTTTGATGTATTAGTTTGTTTAAACTTTCAATCGATGTCCCAACTAACGACACTGAATCAGCTTCAACACTAGGATTATCAGTAGGAAGTTGATTTGTATCATTCAAACTGAACAAAAAAGGAATCGCTAAAACGGACGCGATGCTTTCAGAAGGGAAATCCGTTTCCAAAAAGGCAGTTTTCGGTAACGATATTGAGAAATCCCGCCCGACAAGCCCGATTTCAACAATATCATCATCAACCGCAACTTGGAGTTTAGGAGAAGCCCCATTTATCCCCATTCCAGCCGAAAGTTGTGACCACAAAGCATTCTTAAGATGCTCTACGCGTGATCTAATGGAACCCTGTACTGAAGAACTTTCTAAGAGAGAAGATGAATCAGTCAATCCCTGAGCAAAACTAACCAGTTCTGACAATCTATCAATAGATAATTCGGGCGATAACGAAATATTCGCAAAATGCCACTGATCCATAACAAAACTCTCATTTGCAGATCCCACATTCGCACTATCCAATCCGGGAAACGTAACCGAAATTGATAGCTGATTATCATCATGATGATAACTAATTGACGGTTGAAACAAATTCTGGTTTGCTAAACCAGCTTTTTGTTGGCTCTCATTTAACAAGTTGATCATCGGTTGCAATTTACCAGGGAACGAAGCTCCCAAATCAAAAGTCTGATTCTGCGAATTCAAAGCTGCTTGAATTTCAGGATCCTCAATTCCTGCTATCAGAGAAGAAAGGAGTTCTGAGAAAAGTGGACCAGTCAATCCAGAACCGTCCGAACTCACCTCTTGAACATTATTTGCTGCCAGTTTCGCTGACGACGCAGTGTTAGCCTCAGCCTTTGTCGATACAGATTGCCAAAACATTATTAAATTATCACCCCTTTATTTATTTTGTTTGAGACTTCAAAGTACTTATTCTCTTTGCTAAGTCCACGTTTTGATTGATTGCACTCAAAAATTTGTCGTAATTCTTTGTATATTCCGCATTTTGACGCATAAACGGCATAGCATATCGCACAAAAAATCTGAGTTCAGCTTCTTCAAGCATTGCTAGAGTAGCAACGGAACCATCAACCTGCTTATCACGCAAATAATCAATAGCCATATCTTCACCTCTTTGATACATACCCATCTTTGCTTCAAGTGCCGCATACTGTGTTTTCAATTCCTTTAGTTCTGCCTCAACCGTTTTAAGATCATCCGTTTTAGAAGCCAATTCCGATTCTAATTGGTCTATAAGTTCCCCTATTTCTGCCTCTTGATTCATAAGTCCCTGAAGGTTATCAATATTCGGCAGATCAATCGTAGAATAACCGTATGCTTCCCCTGATGTAATCAGGTCTCGTTGATCAGAATTGAAAAAGAGCATCAATCCAAAGACAAGCGCTAAAAAGTAAAAGATAAGAGACACCAAAGCTAGAATCTTAACTGCCATGACTGTTTCTCCTAGTCTGTTTGGGTTAGTATTGTTACATACCCCAAAACAGATCTAAAAATGTATTACTGACTACCAAAATAGAAAGCAACTATTTAAATCAGCAAGACAAGAATTAAATATTCTGCTAATTTTTGTTATTTATTGTGGATCTTTCACCGATCGTGAACCGGCTATTTCATCAAGAAATTTCTGTTCTTCAACTCTAGATTCATAATCATGTTCTCCACGTAATTTCTCCTTCATTCTAACAAGCACCTCATGTTCAATCTGTGCCTGACGGAGAACTTCACGTGCCGAATCTACTTCAACCTCAACTTCTTTTACTGTCGCCAGTTGTCTGATCTCTGACAACTCCAGTTGATCTATATACGGCACATAAATTACGAAATCTTTTGTAGTTGGATTATTTTTCCTCTCAAATTCGGAAATCGTTTCCGATTTCTTCTCTTGAATATCACTGAGTTTCTGTTGTTCCAACTGTAATTTATTGAGAACCAACGCAAGTTCCCTTGCACAATTCTCATATGCAAGTTTCCTCTTACGCAAGACTGGTTCCAAGTTGAATCGAAATTTCTTCATTTTTGAAAAAAAGGTAGGATTTTATGAAAAAAGTTAAACTTTTTATTGGTTAGAAAACACTTGTGATAGTTGAGCTAATGTTTCATCGAAAGTTGAAGGATCACTTCCTTGCTGCAGAAACTCATTCATAGCATCTATATGTTGTATAGCATAGTCGCTTTTGGGATTCATCCCGACAGTATAAGCCCCAATATTGTAAGCGTCCCTAATTTCCTCATAATCTGCCAGAACTTGGCGGAACTGTCCAGCTACCGCATTCTGATCGTCCGCAGCAATATCTCGCATGAGCCGACTGAGACTAAGGGAAACATCAATTGCGGGGTAATGGTTTTGGGAAGCCAAAGTCCTCGACAAAACAATATGTCCATCAAGAATACTACGTGCGGTATCACCAATAGGATCATTTATATCATCACCCTCAACAAGAACAGTATAGAGTCCCGTGATTGAACCTCTATGGCTGGTCGTGCCAGCACGTTCCATTAAAGCTGGCAATTTGGCAAATACTGAAGGCGTATACCCACGTGTTGTCGGTGGTTCTCCAATTGACAAGCCGATTTCGCGTTGCGCCATGGAAAATCGAGTGACGGAATCCATCATCAAAATCACATTAGCACCCTGATCACGGAAATACTCAGCAATAGTTGTTGCCGTAACCGCACCTTGTACACGGAGAAGCGGCGGCTGATCTGATGTTGCTGCAACCACAACGGATCTTTTTAACCCTTCTTCCCCAAGTGCATCTTCAACAAATTCACGGACTTCACGTCCCCGTTCACCAACCAATGCAATGACGTTTACATCCGATTCCGCATAACGGGCAATTTGACCAAGGAGCCTGCTTTTGCCAACCCCACTACCAGCAAAGATACCAACACGCTGACCTTTTCCAATAGTCAGCAAACTGTCAATGGCACGGATTCCTGTACTGACTCTCTCTAATATCCGCTGGCGGCTATAACAACTTGGCGGGCTATTATAAACAGGATAATCCTCAATACACAACAAATCACCAGCATCATCAAGCGGTTGACCCAAGGCATCAATAACACGACCAAGAAGTTGTACACCAACTGGTACTGTAAGCGGAACATTCGTAATGCAAACCCGATCACCAGAACGAATTCCACGAACATCTCCTAGTGGCATCAGTAGAAGCTTTTCGTCTTCGAAACCAACCACCTCAGCATCCACATCCACTTGATCTCCTGTCATCAAGTCCATGGTAATAATCCGACAAAGTTCACCAACTGAAGCACTAACACCCTCAGCTTCAATTACAAGACCAACAACTTTGGTAACTTTACCGAATGACGACACCAACTCCATATTCGGAATCTGGTCGATGTATTTTCGAAGATTAATCTGTAACGGTTGCATCCTTGGTTCCATTCAAGTCAATTTTTTGGCTATTATAAATTTGCCAGATGTTTTCAACAGCATTACTAACCTTGGTTTGCCAAGTGATATCAACTAAATTTGATCCATTATCAATCCGCAGCTCCCCTAAACCCAAGTTGTCATCTACACTGAGCTGTATTTGCTGTGTTTCCTCATATTGTGCAAGAAGATCGGAACGAAAGGTTTTCACCCGATCCAAATCTTCTGAGTTAAGGAAAATAAGAATCTGTGACTTATCTTCCATCATTTTTAAACCATTTTTCACGATATCAACAATTATGTCGGGGCTAACAGAAAGTTCCAAACCAACAATCTTAGTTGAGGTAACAATAACAAACTCAAGTAGCTCTTCCTCAAACTTTTCGGTCAGACCAGAACGAAATTCAGTTATTTCGTTAATCATATTCTGCAATGTTTGAGAAAGTAAGCTGGTCTGTTCGACAATGCTACTTCTGGACTCCTCGAGACCTTGTGCTAGCCCTTCTTCAATAGCTGTTTGCAGATTATGTTCAATTTGAGCTTGTGCTTCTTGAATTATACGGTCCGCTTCCGACCTTGCCGTGGTAAGGATATTATCAGCTTCTGCTTGAGCGTATTGAAGTTCTTCTTCCGCTTTTTCTTTCGCTTGTTTGAGATTCTCTTCCAATTTTGCGTTCAGGATACGAAATAAACCTTCAACAGCTTGAAAATTTTGTTGAGCAATTTCAAGGAAATTTCCCCGTGAAATCTTAAGCATCCTAGTGCTTGTACTTGCTTTAATCGTTGCACTACGGGAGGCATTCTCTTCAATCAACGCCATTTCACCAATACAAGTTCTTGGCTGATTCATAGTAAATACCGTGACATCATCTTTCAGAATCTGGATCTCACCATCCACCAAAAAATAAAGCGAGTCCCCTACATCACCTTCACTAAACAACATATCGTCAGTCTGATAATGGACCTCCTCAGCCACGTTGCATATAGCTGTGACCACACCAACAGGCAGATCCCTACAAAGATCTGTGTGTTCCAAGAAATCAAATTTTTCTTCAGGAGAGAGTTCAAGAGGTTGGTCGAGATCAGTTTCAGGTATAACTGTTTCCGGTAATGGAACAACGGGATCCCCAAAATCTTCTAGATTGAGGATAGTTCCAATCGAATCTATATCATCCGATTTTGGAATTTGATCTTCACGAAGAATTCGCGCCATTTTATTTAGAAGTCACCAATTGATTAAAGAACCTGACTAGCATCACGGATAAGCATTAATTGTTCTTCATCGATCATTCCTTTAGCAGCGTCCAAGATTCTTTCATGCGCCTCTTCGATTATGGGGATAGGTTTAGGATCCATAATCTTGAACTCTTCTTCGATTTCTTCCCTTTTTTGTCCCGACATACTGGAAAAAATCTTCTCTTTTAGCTCCTCACTGCAAAGCTTCAAAGAGGTTGCAATATCCAAGTCATTCACATTTCGTATCAAGGTCCCGAAACCTTTCTTATCTGCATAGATAAGATCTTCAAAAGTGAACATAGCAGCAGAAATTTCCTCGGACAGGTCCGGATCTTCAGCACCAATTCCAGTAAGAATCTGGTTCTGAGAAATAGAATCAACATTTTGCATAATCTGCGCGACACGTTCTGGACCTGTCATATCACTTTTTGCAGTACTCACAATTGCGGAAATTTTGCCTCGCAACTGCTTTTGAATACGCGTCAGGACTTCCGGATTAATGTCACCCATCGTGGACATTCGTCTAACCACATCAACTTTTATATCTGGCTCCAGGCTACTCAATACCGAACTAGCTTGATTTGGACTTAAATTGGCTAAAATCAGTGCAATTGTTTGTGGTGACTCAGTTTGAATAATAGCAACGAGACTGTCAGGATCGGCTTGTTCCATAAAATCAAACGGATTACCTTCAACCGACCTAGACACACGTTCAAGCATACGATCAGCTTCATCTTCCCTCATCACCATTTTCAGAATTGACCTGGCATACTCCAATCCACCTTGAACCATATACTGATTAGCCATTAATAGCATCCGAAACTCACGCAAAACTTCCAATCGCAGTTCACCTGAGAGCATACGAGTTTGACCAATCTCAGTAGTGATTGTCTCAATTTCTTCCTGAGTAAACTGTTCCATAACACCAGATGATTCTGTTATACCAAGTGCAATCAACAATACCGCTGCTTTTTGTTTCCCAGTCAGATCTTCAAATCGCATTGCTTGTTGCATTATTACCCAATCTCCTAAGAACTAATTAAGTTTCGTTTTCCGAATCCAACCAAGTTCGCATAAGCGCAACGACAATTTCTGGATTGCTCTGTACGGAAGCAGAGATTTCACGCTGGAGCCGTGCAATCTCTAACTCTTCTGATCCTTCTAATGCTCCACCAGAATCTTCATCACCCAACATACCAGCGACATCTGATCCCATTCCAGCTAGACCTTCATCACTCAATTCATCATCCTCAAGGGAAGGTTCGCCTGAGATAGCCGCCACACCACCACCAGCAACCCTAGCCTGAGCTTGTGGTGCGTCTGTAGCCCCCAAACCAGAGAAGAACGATCTCATCAACAACATCAACGCAGCAACCACAACCAAGACAATGACATATTTAGCTGCAGAACTCGCTACTGCTAATCGCTCTTTTTGTGTATTCATAGTCAATTGTTCCGCGGGATAGGTGCGATCAAATGGCAAGCTCACCACGGAAACCTGATCACCACGTGTTTCATCATAACCAATTGCAGTTTGCAACGCGTTTGTGAGTAATACTTCTTCAGCTGGCGTCCAAGGCGCATAGGTAATTATTCCACTTGGATCCATCTGCTTTTTCTGATCAATCAATAATGTTGCAGTAATCTTCTTAATCTTAGCAGGAGCTCTCTTGGTAACCGTGGTTGTTTGACTAACTAACCGTGTTTTTTCACTACTGTTCCTAGTAACAGTCAATTCCTGATTTGGATTCAGACTACTTGACGAACCAATAGTGTTTGGTACCATTCCAGGTTGACTACCTACCGTCGTTCCTGGCCCAGCTGTCGTGTCCTCTATCGTCGTCTCAGTTTCAACTGGAATTTCCGCTGCCTCAAGCCCTGTTGGATTATATTCAATTTGATCTGTACTGATTTCGTCAAAATCACCTTCAACCCTGACAATAGCCTGAACATATTGTGGATTTCCAACAAGTGGTGTCATACGCCTCATAATCTTTTGTTCGAGCTCAGCAGCTACACGTTTCTCAAACTCATACTGTTGATTTCTAAGACCAACGATCAGGTCTTGATCTGTTGTTTCTGGCATGATGTTAAGCGGACGACCAAAACTATCGATAATTTTCACATTCTCGACGGTCAATCCACGCACCGAAGCCGCCACCATATTAGCGATTCCGTCAATCTGCTTGTAATCGAGACGACGCCCGTGCTTCAACTCAACAGTAAGACTGGCTTTGGCGGGTTCTTTTTCCACGGCAAATGGCGAGTCCACCATTGGCGTAATATCCACAGCAGCGTACTTAACCGGGTCAAGTGATTCAATCGAGTTCCGGATGCTGATTTCAGCCTGCTCTTCCGCTTTTCGGTTATAATCGAGAAAAGTATCCCCCATACCCGATTGATCGAAGACATCAAAACCGCTACCAGATTGCGGTAGCTTCTCTACCGTCAAAATCATTCGAGCCCTATCAGCCAAACTTTCCGGCACATAAAGAGATCCTTCTGTGGTAAGACGGGCTTCATCAAAAGATACACCGGCATTCGTCAATTCTCTCTGAATCAATAATCGATCCCGTTCGGAAAGAGTAGACAAAAGCAGTCTACTTTCTTCAGTACCAGAAAACATAATCAGACCGACAAATGCAGCCAAGATTAGGATGCCGACAATGGGAAGAAGAATCTTAGCTTGTCGTGGAAGGTTAGCCCAAGAACTTCGTAACTGCTCGTAAAGAATTTGTAATGCGGGCGACATAAAATTGACCTTTAGTTCTTACACCTAATAAAATAATAGGTATCTATGTTTAAAGAACGTATTTTATGCTAATCCGCTACAATTTTTTTGTCAACCTAAAATGGGGTTAGGATTGCATACGGAGAACTTCTTGGTAGGCCTCAACAAGACGATTGCGTACCTGTGTCATCAACTGGAATGACACATTGGCCTTTTCAATGGCAATCATAGTTTGAGCAATATCTTTCGTTTCACCCGTCGCCAGTGCTTCAATTGCCTTATCGGCTTCTTTTTGAAGTTGGTTTACTTCTTCCATTGAACTGTTGAGAGTATCAGAAAATGAGCCGGTTTGCTGCTTTGAATCGTTATTCTTGACATCATTTCGCTGGGGCTTGGGTGAAATTGGTGTTAATGTGCGTTGTAATTTCATTATTCTAGAAACCTCCTGACTACAACCTCCTATGATCCAATATCTAACGCTTTCTCTGCCATTCGTTTCGTAATGTTAACAGCGGTAATATTAGATTCATATGAACGTGAAGCAGACATCATGTTGACCATTTCTACGATAGGATCAATGTTCGGCAAGCGAACAATTCCCTTTTCATCAGCATCGGGATGGCCCGGATTGTAGAGTTCTCGGAACGGTCGCTGGTCTTCAACGATATCAGTGACTCGAACACCACGAGCAGCATTACTAAACGTGTTAGTTAAGCCAGCATACTTTTGAAGAGCAGCGTTGACATTGTCTTGAAACAACGGTATCGACTCATTAGTAGCAAACAGAACCTCTTTCCGCCGATAGGGCTCACCTTTCTCCGTTCTAGTTGTATGAACGTTAGCCAGATTGTCAGCGATGACATTCATACGAAATCTTTGTGCACGTAATGCTGTAACACTTGTATTCAGTGAAGTAAACAAATCCATATTTTTCATGCTTTTAACCCTCTTTATCCAAACTACACACGGCCAGTAATAGCCATTCGCATCATCCGCGATTTCTTATTATAGAGCTCAAGGTAGGCACGGTGAAAATAAGAGTTTTCCATCAACTTGGCCATTTCACGATCTACATCAACACTATTTGAATCTAAACGTTCCTGCTCATTAGGTTCAGTATAAATGGTTGCTCGTAACCGGGAGGCATCAAGTTTCTTTTCTGTTGAGAGTTTGACAGCAATATTAAACTCTCGCTCTTCTAACCGCCTTAGACCACTTGTAGCCAAATTGTCTTTGGCAACATTATTTTTTCGCCACAGAGCCAACTTGTCTTTCAAAGCATCTTGAAAATTAATATCAAGACTCTGAAAATTGGGAGTATCCCCATTAGCGATATTGTTGACGATTAGCTGATGTCGTAGTTTTGTACCTTCAATAGCAACTTCAAGTGATTGAGATGTGATGTCGGAAAGATTTGCCATGTCAATTGCTCCGATAATGCTCCGTTTCTACCTTGCCCCATTACACAAGCAAGAAGTAAGCCAAAAATCACGCTTCTTGTCCCTCATCTCGGTACTCACGCAATTTGTTGCGGATCGTCCGGGATGTAATATCAAGTGCTTCGGCAGTTTTTGTCCGATTACCATCATGAGCACCAAGAGTTTTGAGGATCACCTCTTTCTCAATATCCCGAAGTGACATTCCAACCTTAAACGAAACAGATCCGTCTTCCTGGACTGAAGTTTCATCCTGCATTAACGGAGTTTTTCGCAAATGGATATTATCCTCACCTACACAATCACTTTGGGTCTCAATAACTGCTTCCTGTACGATATTCTGCAATTGCCGAATATTTCCCGGAAAATCGTAACCTGTCAATTTTGCCATTGCTTCATCCGAAAACCCATCAATTTTCCGGTCGTATTCGTCACAATAGACTTTCAAGAAATGGTTGGCCAAAAGCAAGATATCTGCTTTACGTTGACGCAAAGGAGGAATTGAAATCCGTATAACATCAAGGCGGAAAAAAAGATCCGGTCTGAATTTACCATCATCCACCAGTTTCTCAATATTCTCGTTGGTCGAAGCAATAACGCGCACATTCACCTGAGTTGGCTGACTTGCACCTACTCTCTCGATTTCCCGCTCTTGCAGAGCCCGCAACAGTTTGGCCTGAAGTTCCCAAGAAAGTTCACTGATTTCATCTAGAAAGAGTGTTCCTTTGTGAGCACGCTCAAAACGACCAATATGGAGAGCATTTGCCCCTGTGTAGGAACCTTTTTCCGCCCCGAACATCTCACTCTCTAGTAATGACCCCGGAATTGCTGCACAGTTTAAAGCAACCAGCTCTCCCGTTTCATGCCTACGGCTATTATTGTGCAATGCTTGCGCGATCAGTTCCTTTCCAGTTCCTGTTTCCCCTTGAATCAAGACAGGAGCATTACTTGGAGCAACCAGGCGAATTTTTTCCAGAATTTGGAGCATGTAAGCATCGTCAGTAATAATGTTTGCAAAATCCGTTTCTTTCTTAGGTTTACGCACATCAATAAATTGTTCAACAATATCGATCAACTTATCAGGAGGAAACGGCTTCTGTAAATAATCTACAGCACCTTCTTTAATGACATTAATAGCATCCTGAAGATTAGGAAAACCTGTCATGATCACGACAGAAGTTTCGGGACGTAGCTCCTTGATCTTTCGAAAGAGTGTTAATCCATCCATTCCAGGCATTTTAACATCCGTCAGTACAAGCGAAAATCCACGGTGGGTCATTAAGTCTATCGCTTCATGCGCACCGCTAGCCGTCATAGCGGAATAACCACCACGGCGAAGAGTTTCGATTATCGCTCCTCGCATAAAATCTTCGTCATCAACAACAAGAATATCACATTCGTTCATAGCTCATTTTCCTTAATTTACTGCTTGAGTCGATTCACCCCCTACTTGAAAAACCGGTGGTTGCAATTGTCTGGCATCATAAGGCAATTCGACAACAAACTGAGTACCTTCTCCTTCTGTACTTAAAACCCGAATTCGGCCATAGTGTGCCTGTATAATGCGGTTGACTGTGTGCAATCCCAAGCCTGTACCTGTGGGTTTCGTGGTAAAAAATGGAGTAAAAATCTTTTCTTGAATATCTGCTGGAATACCTTGCCCATTATCTGTAATGAATAAGGACACTAATTCTTTTTCAGAGTCGGTTCCAGCATGAACCTCCAAATCCCCTCCATCTGGCATAGCTTGAATGGCATTGAGGACAAGATTCAACATTGCTTGTTTGAGTTGCTCGAAGTCTCCATAGCAAACCACTTGATTTTGCCTGTCCAAGTGCCATTTCAGTAAAATGCTTTTTTCGTCCATAGCAGGTTGGGTAAGCGACAAGATACCATCCAAAAGTTCACTGAGATCAACAAACTCAAACTTTGCTTTGACCGGACGTGCTAAAGACAGCAAATTGTAGGTAATGGTCTCCAATGAGTCAAGTCCTCTAACTACAGAATCTGCCAGCTCTTTTCGATCATCCTTTAGTTCCTGCTGTAGCATGCCAGCATAAAGCCGTATAGCACCAAGCGGATTCCGAAGGTCATGGGCTACCTCAGCGGCCATTTTACCGAGTTCAGCCAGTGCAGCTGATCTACTAAGTTGTTCCTCAAGTTGTTTTCGTTCTGAGATATTATGGACGATCTCAAGCGCACCCAGAACATCACCATTAACATTGGAGATTAAGTTCGTACTGATCTCAACGGCAACCGGTTCCGTAAGTTTCGGATTTTTGATAAAACCTTCATGATTCTTGTAAGGCTTTCCTGCCTTAAGTGTATGCAACAAATAAGGCCGATCTGAAAAAAGGTCTTGATACTGTTTCCCCACCGCTTTTCCCGATTCTATCCCAGTTAAACTTTCAGCAGCATGATTAAACAAACCGACGTCACCATTAAGATCAACAGCGATAACTGAGGCCGTCATACTTTCCATAATGCAGGCTAGCTTATCATGAAGCTCCTCTTTTTCAATCAGGCTTTGTTTTAATTCCCTATTTGTCTGCTCAAGTTCCTGATTGACAGTTTCCAACCGCTTTTCAAGATCGGTGTAAGCTTCAGTTAATTTATCAGTTGCCGAATCAAAGGAATCAAACGCTTCAGCAAAAAACTGTAATAAATCAGGATCTAACTTCTCGGGCATAAGTAGTACGATTAGAGTTTACTATATCAGTTAAAAAATCAAGTCAACAAACTTCTATAACTTAAGATTGTAACACAGATAGGAATCTATTCAAAAACAACTAGTAATAACAGAGGAGACTAATCAGGAAAGAGTAAATTATTGATCTTCATCAACAAAATTCGATGATTGCGAACCGAGATGACCATAAATATGGGCGATTTGCTTTTTGCTACGCATTTGAGTCAGACCTTTTAAAGCCTTTTTTTTCTCAATCTCCGCTTGACCTAGCAAATGGTCATCCATTTGCAAAATCAAAATGATTTCATCCCGGATTTGGTTCAACATAGAATCAATTTCTGGAACTTTTTCCGCTACTAGATGAAGTTTCTCTTCTAGACCCGGCCTCTCGGCAATTTGGGCATCTACCTGCCGAATCTTGTGGAATAGAGAGTCACGCTGCTTCAGCAACTTCATTACCAGAACGCCGTCCTCAGCCTCAATGACATCAGCAACTCTCTGCGTTAATGCGTTACACTGCTGATAAAGATTTAATTTTCTGGATAGTGTCTCTTGCAGCTGATCTAAATCAGTAATCATATCAACTACTAACGTTGAAAAGACTAAGCTGTAATTGTTTTTTCAGAACGCTTAGACGGTTCGCCCGTTGAAGCTGTTGCTTTGGACGTACCATAAGTCTTTTCTGCTCGGTTGTCTTGTACAGCTGTAGCCCAAGCCTCACGAAGTTCTTGTAATTGAGTGATCACATCATTTAGTAATGTCGGATCACTCTGAGTAATTGTCTCACCCACTTGATACAGAAAATATTCATATAAACTGTACAGGTTATTGGTAAGCTCTTTATTATGCTTATCGTCTAACGCTCCCATCAACTCGTACAGAATGCCTCGAGCTCTAAAAGCTTCTTCCGATAAAGATCCTTGATCAACAGTCTCAACCCCAAGAATATTTTGCATTTTCTTCAAGGCCAAAATGAGCCCATCATATAACATCAGTAAAAGCGCACCCTTATCAGCGGTCTCCACCTGCATCTTCTGATATTTCCCATAGGTTGAATTTTGCATCTAATATCTCCCTTAGTTTAGCTCTTTTGTCCCCATTGGCTATTATTCATGATGCTCAGCTGATTAGAAAGAAACGACCCCTGTGAGTTGAACTGGCTGATAGCACGTTCCATCGCTAAGAACATGTTTTTATATCTAAATTCCACCTGTTCAAGCCGAAGCTCAATTCTTTCTATTTGACTTTGTATTCGTTTATCCTCATTAGTAAAGCTCTTTACTCTTCTAGTCAAGCTGCCATTGACGCTGTCTAGAAATGAATCCATCAATCGGTCAACCTGCTCGGCAAACCCAAAAGTAGTACGAATGGCACCCTGAGCAGAGCCTTGAGTTGAGAGTTCTTCTGCAGTCAGATTCGCCTGAACACGCAGACCATCCGTATTGGTATTACCTGAATCTCCAGTCAAGTAGCGCCCTTCTCCTGTTGCCACCTCACCATCGATAGTTCCAGCAACATCTACACCAAAATCCTCAACCAATGTCGTACCTATACCTGTGCTACCGCCAATCGAGCGATTGGACAACACACGAAACCCGTAGTCGGAACCATGGTTTTCATGGGTTAGTTTTAGTTGTCCTCCATCATTTGAGGCGTTAATATACAATTGGCTTCGTCCTACGGTCGAAGTAGTAAGAGCCCCAAAGTTGAGTGAGCCACCACCCTCGTTGTTAGTCTCGATACTAACAGCCAGATCACTATCTCCCGCTATCTGGTCAGTAACCACCAGCCGTCCGCCAGAATCGATGGCCACAGAAACTTCGTTGTTGAGCAAATTCTCAATTGTGTTCAGAAAATCATCCACCGTGTTTGTAGCAGTAATGGTATAAGTTGTTGATACTGAACGACCGTCATGTGAGGTAGCATTAATTTTGATTGTATCTCCAGTCTGGACATCTGCATTCGCAACATCACCAAAAGTAGTATCTCTAGTGATCGCACTACCACTAGCAGCAAAATTCCCAACATCACTAGTATGAATCTCTGAGATTCTGCTATGCAATTCTGAGTTAATTTTACTCACAATTTCATCAATCTGATCACCAGCAGACAAGAGAACTTCAGCTGTCCGATTTGACCCCAAATCGGTAAAGGTTAGAATCTCATCGGAATTGATACCACTACTGCTGTTGATAATACCATTACCACTAACAGTGGCCTGCTCAGCAGCAGCAGTCAGGTTGACATTATAGGAACCAGCTTTGGTTTCCTCGGTAAAGTTAACGAACCGAATATTGCTATCTGTGCTACGACCTTTGCCCAAGAAAATTTCTGCCACCTGATCAATGTCGGCTTCCAAGGCTTGATTCAACTTAGTAGTATCTGCTGTAAGTAATCCTGCCCGGTCTGTTGTAATACCAATACTGACCAGGGTATCAAAGTCGCCTTCCAATCCGGAAATAACACCGCTTAAGACTCGCTGTATCTGTGTCTGAACAGATCGGAGTGACGAATCTCCAAAGAGTAGGCCACTAGCCTGAGTTTCCGCATCGTAGGTAAACTGCGAGCTGATGAATCCTCTTACTGTATTATACTTCTCGACAAAATCTGAGACCGAACTCTTCACCAAATCCAAGTTCTCTTCAATCCGAAGTTGAACAGGAGCTTCCTCCGTAGAAGCGTTAGTACTCTTTAAATTCAAAGTTACACCGTTAATAACATCAGAAACTGTATTTGAACTTCTCGTGATATCAATATTGTTCACTTTAAACTGAGCATCCTGGCCAGTCTGAAGAACCCGACTGGAATCCTTATTAGCTTCTAATAACCCAAGCTTCTGCAAAACATTATTGTCATCAATAAGAGACTGGGTACCGTGAATCTGCAACTTGTATGTTGTCTGACCATCCACGTCAACCTCTTGTACCGAAGCGGTAACTCCCGCAATATCGGCAGTGTTAATTGCCTCACTGATATCACTCAAAGACTGGGTAGCGAGGTTCAAGTTCAGAGTGGCACCTCCAATTTGAACGGTCCCACTCTGAATTCCACTCAAGTTCAGATTATTGCTAACGAAACTCGTCCGGCTAGCAAAAGTATCACTTTCAAGACCATCACTAATAATATGCTTATTAGACACAATACCGTTGGTAAATCCCAGTTGATCCAGCAAATTGCCTGATCCAGCCTCAATCAGATTTATCCCCGCAGCACCAGTTTTGTTGGAAGTAACCAGTAAACGATGATCGTCTGACGAGACAGAAACTACCGAAGCTGAAACTCCCGATTGAGATTTGTTAATCTTGTTGTTGATATCAAGTAGAGAGTCCTCTGCTTTAATTTCAATTCCAACACCATTAATAAGCAAGTTACCTGACAAATTCAGTTGATCGAGCCTATCACCAAAAGTACTAGAAGACAACTGTTCGGCTGTTGCCGTCTGCAGAACTTCGATAGTATAACTACCAGTTGAAGCGCCACGATTAACGCTAGCAGCAAGTGTCTTATTAGGTTCCATACTAGTTTGGAGAGTTTGGAAAGTCTCAGATTTTGCTAGCCGTTGAGAACTGGTTTGCAATCCACTAATCAGCGTGTTGAAAGATTGAAAAGCCTTCTTCTTCTGCAGGACAAGATTCTGTTTCGTTTCCAGCCGTTCGATCGGTCGCTTTTCGACACTCATCAAGGCATCAATCATTGACGCNGTATCAATTCCAGACCCCAATCCGGTGAAAGAAATATCGGACATCCTTAAACTCTCCTACTTTAATNTTNAACTCTCAAANCTAAACAGCATGTTAGCANAATTAGTGCCAATGTNCAGCTGTTTCCAACCTTTTACTAAGCATTTTCATCTAGAAAAATGCCCATCAATTGATTGATGTTTTTCGTCAGGTTGACCGCACGTTCAGGTGGCATCTGGTGGATNATTTCTCCATCNAAGTCNGAAACCCGAACCACCAATTGATCTATCTCTTCCACTACCTGAAAGCTGTACCTTTCATCTAATATAGCGCTGATCTGATTCAACTGCTCCACAGCAATTTCAATATTTTCCCTGGCGCTAAACAGCCCTAAAGGTTCATTAGCTTCAGCCTGTTCCTGTTCAGACCTAGGTAGAATCTGTACCTCTTGAGGCCGAACACTATTTGAACTTTCGTTTAGGTTAAAACGATCAAAGACTGTTGTATCAGCAGTTGGATCATTGTTACGCTGATTCCTCCGAATAGGAAGCGCTTGTGGTGGTTGTTTATTAACAGAATTAATTTTACTTTGCATCTTCTTTACCTCCCCATCTACGAGGTTGTAAAAACTTTAATTTTAACTGTCTTCCGTTACCCCTAATTGAGTAGTCCTAAGACACTTTGATTTATCTGGTTTGCTTGCGCCAATATAGAAGAACTAGACTGAACCAAAATCTGGTTACGCGCCATGTCAGTCATTTCTTTAGCGAAATCAACATCCCGAATAGCAGAACGAGAAGAATCAATAGCCTGAATCATATTGGCCAGATTAGACATAGTGAATTCTAGGCGATTCTGTACCGAACCCAGCTTACCTCGTTCATCACTAATTGAAGAGATCGCACCATCCAACTGAGTCATAGCTGCTCTTGCGTTAGCAACACTGTCGACATTAAGCCCATCTATACCAAGCCCAACAGACGTAGCATCCATGATACTGAACTGAAGACGTGAATCAGCTGTATCATCAATCCCAATCTGCACTGTTCCTCCAGTCCCCTCCGCAACATTAAAATAACGGCCTTCCACATTAGGAACTACCAGACCAAAATTTTCGTTAATTGTCACCACAACACCTAATTGAGAGAAAGTCAACTTTTCCGTTTCACCCGCAGCCGGTATGGCAGGCAAAGCAACATCATCCGTAACGGTGCCATCAGAAATCCGCATCGTTTCATCAGTACCATCACCATCAAGATCCTCGAGACTAAAAGTGTACGTTCCCGGTAAGGCTCCGGTTAACTTGATATCAGATATACCACCCTCCGCAGCGGTAGGACCATAGTTGCTGAGTGCCTGGTCAATACTATTAGCAGTGAAATCGCCGTTCAACAGTTTGATATCATTGTATTCGACGAACCTTGCAATTCGACCCACCTCACCAGTTAACTGCTCAAATTCCAGATTGATGTTTCTTCGGTCATCTGACGTCAACTGGTCAGAAGCAGCTTGAACCGCTAATTCACGTAACCGTGATAAAATACCATTAATCTCAGATAGACCGCTTTCTGCCATCTTAAGGAGGCCACTGGCCCCTTTGGCATTCTTTGATGCTTCTTGCAGGCCACGAATCTGGTTGTCCATTCGGGTAACCATAGCAGCACCACTGATATCATCAGCAGCTGAATTTATACGTAACCCAGAAGCTAACCTTTGAATATTTTTTTCCAAGTCAGCTTGGGCTTTTGAGTAAGACTTATAAGCTAGTGACGCAGCTGAATTATTTCTGATTCGGAATCCCATTTTATGACCTCTGTCGTTGTAGCTGATCGATTCTACACATCACATAGGTAGAATATAAACCAGAATTTACAAACTAATATCTAGGAATAATAATCCCTGTATTAACTTTAACTATTTCCGAGAATTACGTTTTACTTAAATTTAAACTATGTGATCAGACCTTTTGAAAACTTTCACGCAAGTGTATGCCTCAGTCACTCCGAATACGAATGGACAGATATCTACGAATTAGCACTTAAACTTAGGCAGAAACTTATCGGTTTCTACCTAAACGGTAATAATTGACTAGCTGCCACTGGCTGCCAAAAACCAGCTAAAATATATTCAGACACTTGATTTTGCCAATCTTACAAGAGACAAACGACAAGAGAGATCTTACCGTTTCCAGCTCCCCCCAATTCCCCATATAAATTCTAACAATTCAAGCAAACCATGTCAATCAGAATCAACAACTATAAACTCAGAAACACCTTGCTAACTCACTGTAGTGTGGTCAGACATAACTGGTATCAGACTACACCAAAATCCGTTCCCTTGGCATAATATACCATTCTGAGCAAAGTCATATCTCTTCGAAATACCAGCTGAATGTGTTAGCCGTTGACATCCTTTTAGAGACTATCATAAACCTGTAGACATCAATTGACCTGCAAACCCTTACTTACAAAATTAAAGTCCCCCCCTTACAGAATACGACATAAAATTTCCATACGATGTTAAGGTTGCTTAAATCCAAGTTCAAAAATTCTTTTCAAGTCAACTCTCAACCAAATTTATGTATATATCGGCAGAAGGTTCAAAAAACTTTAGACAAAAAATAAATTATGGTACTCATCCTATAATTACTGTAAATACATATAAAGCTTGAGACAGGATATAAACAACTGGAAGATAAGTTACCACGAATCAACTAACCTAACGAAAATCAAAGCAAATACCAAAAACACTGAAATAGTGCTATCAAAGGTCATCGACATTCGATGTTCCTCCCATCTCAACGACGCCCCCCCTAGTATTAAAAACTCAAAAATGATCTGCCAAGTTTCCTTCTTCATCATCGGTACCTATTACACATCAATAGTGACAAATGATATCCACTTATCCTACCTAATCTACTCAACAAGCAAACGAAGACAACCAGATTCATCACAGAACCAATCGGAGTTCACTATTTCTAACTCAAGCAACAGGATCCTGAATATTGAATCCTTGCAGCCGGATATTGAAAATACTGGTTTCATCTTGAAGCTATGGAATTGACCAAAACCGGATATTGGCTCAACACCCTACTGCTAACCTTAGCATCAAGTCAATATATTATCGTAAAGCTCAAGACCATTATCGACAGCCTAACTTCTGATTTTTCAGTTTTGATCTTAAATTTTTGAAGAAAAAACTAAAGCCAAGAAACCAATCATAGCAATACGCAATCAGATTATTTTTTAAAAAAAGTACTTTTTTCCATTTTTTTCACAAAAAGTCTAAAGTTTTTTCCAACCCCTGCCGATATATAACCAGTTTGATTGAGCGTAGGAACTCAACAAGCGGAATACAAACGCAACATTACACACAACAAACATCAAAAAAATTCAGGAGAAATTAAAATGAATTCTTTCAGAGTTCGCAGTAATTCCAACTCTTCACTGGCTTACAATCGACTGACTAACATCCAACAAAACCTGAATACCAATCTAGAAAGACTTTCCTCGGGCAAACGCATCAATACAGCCAAAGATGACGTTGCTGGAACTAGCATTTCCACTCGAATGAATAACCAAATCCGAGGGATGAAACAAGCAAACCATAATGCCCAACAAACTAACAACCTACTGCAGACAGCCGAAAGCGGATTGCGTGACATTTCCGACATTCTGACTCGGATGCGGGAACTCTCAGTCCAAGCATCTACCGATACTTTGATTGATATCGATCGGGCCAGCCTCGATCTAGAATACCAATCACTACTGAACGAAATTTCCCGAACCGCCAAGTCAACCAATTACAACGACCTTAAAATCCTAGATTCCGAATCAGTTAAGTACGACAACTTCTTTACTGTTATCAGCTCAGAAGCAGAAAATAGTGGAGTTGAAGGTGCTGACTTGAATCGAGCAAAAGCAGGTGTCTACCGCTTCGAAAGCAAAACACCAGGTGAATTAACACTAATTCATACGCTCTCTGGGGAAAAACAAACAGTCACAGTTCCAACAAATGCTGAACAAGGAACAAGGATCAACTTCAATGAACTGGGCGTAAAGGTTGAATTCAATAACCAATACGATGGCAGTATTACCATTGGCCAAGATATGGTTGACCAAGCACAAGAAACCCTCAACCACGCCCAAACAGTCCGTGACACTGCCGTTACTGATTTGAACAATGCTGAGAACGTACTTAAAGGTGCCGACACCAACTTGTCAAGTGCTCAGGACACGCTCAGCCAAGCAGAGAACGATCTCGTCCAAGCTCAAAGCGTGCTGGATCAAACCAATACCAACCTAGCTGAAAAGGAAGCAATCGTAGCAGACGCTGAATTGGAATTGGCACAAACCAAACAGACTGAACAAGAACTGGTACAACAAGTGGAAACGGCAAACTCCGAGCGAAACAACGCACTCGATGCACGAAATACCGCACAATCTACACTCAATCAGGCTTTGAACGACAAATCAGTTAGCAATGACCGTTTAGTACAACTACAAACAGAGTTGTTAAGCACAGAAGTAACCCTGGCCGAAGCGGAAAATCACTACACTGCCGTCAAAAAAGCTTATGACGATAATTATGAAATCAATCAAACCAGAATTTCGGACGCACAGATCGCGTTGGAAACAGCAGTGACACTAGCCACAGATTTTCAACCGACGGTGGTTGCCGCCCAGGATGCAGTGAATATCGCCCAAGACGATTGTGATACAGCCTTCGATTTTCTCACGAAAGCCCAAGCTGATTACGATGCCACCAAAGTTGTGCACGAAGGAGCCCATGTTGTGCTTGATGCCGCCCAAGCTGCACACGAAGGAGCCCGTGTTGTACACGATCGCACCCAAGATGACCTCAATGACGCTGAGGGGAATGCTCTTGATGCGGCCAAGGCATTTTTTAATAAGCACCAAATCCCCGTCGGTGGATCCGAAATCACGGAAACCATCGCATTTACTGGCCCATCCGATTTTGATGAACATACACAAACTTTCAGTCGTATCGAGAATGTATCCGCTTTTACC
>PAQF01000039.1 GCA_002709695.1 Candidatus Poribacteria bacterium | reverse complement strand
GATGTTGAAGCCAAGACGATATCCGCAGCACCTTTAACTGCACTACCATTCCTGAGAATAGCTGCATTCCATTGATCCGAATCTGAGACCTGTTGCCACGACTTTTGAACTGGACCAATCAACACACCGTTTTTAAAAGGTTGATTCATCCGGAATGACGTATTAGATTCAACTAAAGTAGAGAAAGCAGAATCAACTGTTATTGTGCCAGGCACAGTGACACCATCGTAATTCACTACTTGCCGGCGTTGACCTTTAGCATTACCACTAGTAATGACTACGAAAAAGTCCTTATAGTAATTATCAATCTCAAGATACGGCAAACCACTGGAAACCAAAGTTGTCCCATCTTTTTTCCCATCCGCAGAGGTGTTGGCCTTGGTTGACTGAACAAACGGCTGGGTGGTATCTGCCACATCGATAACATTTGGATCAAAATTAAGGTAAACGTCAACTGCTTTGACAGGCTGGTTATTGGTATCCAATTTGATATCTACCGCAAAATAATCGCCAACATCACCTGTTTTAATCGGGGATTGAATCATAATGCTATGATTACTAATAGTAACAGCAGCAGCACTTACACTCAGCGTTTCAGGCAAATCGATCCGATACTCACTAGAACTGTCAATCGATTCTGAAAACGCCTTGTCAACAGTTAGTGTTTGAGTGGTAGCATCATATGCCGTCACAGTTCGACTTTCCCCCTTAGCTTTACCTTTAACAACAACGATTCTGGAACCTCGATACAAGGAATTACCCTCAGTGGTAGTCAAACCATCCTCTGAATTATCAATTACCGTAGTTTGTGTTCCTCCAGTTGCTCGGCCTACTAAAACGCAGTCGGGATCAGCTGCAATCCCTGTATTATATTCATCATTAAGCAAACCATCACTTGCCGTAATATCCATAACACCATAAATGTAGTAAGTACCATCTGGAACAACGACTTTATAACTTTTAACATTACTAGGCGTAACAATAGCTTCAACAGCTGGAGTGAAAGTTAACGTTCCCGTATTACCATCATAGTCAGTAATAATATGCGTGGAGTCAAAAATCCCGCTGGTGAAAATCAATTTTCGGCCTATATAATAGTCGTGATCTGACCCCAAACTTGTATCAACGAGCGTGTTATTTGAGGTGGCGGTATTGGTTGGAGACGTTTTCAATATTACCAGATCATCCCATATCATTTCGTTGGCACCAGTTCGTCTACCATCAGCATCAACAGACAATTCTATATCCTTCTGAACAATGCCAAACGGTGCTTTTTCGTCATTCACATCCAGTGCTCTTGAGAGTTCCCCAATCGTTTTGGTTCTGCTCTTGTCAAAATATAGATCGATGTTGACAGGAACATTAAAGTCTGTCCAAGATTCCTCCCATCTAACTTTATAATCAAGGGTCGTTTGTTCCTGAATTGCCGGGGTCAATATTCGCAAAGCCGAACCTTGTTCTCGGATCAGACCACTAGATTGGTAACCCGCATCATAAGCACCATCACCCTCCGAATCTATTAACGCATAGATGTAATATGGAACATTGTCATCAATAGGATTTGACACATTACCACTAGTAAAATCAAAGAGAAAACGGTCTGATGCTCCTTCCGGATTTTCATCAATTGGTGTTGTCGTCAATTTGGCATAGCCTGAGGCAACAGACACCTGACTTGTTACTCCTGCTGGCGTATTGAGTGAATTAGTCAATAACCCCCCAACAGGTTCTCCACTACTATTAGTAGTATTGCCACGGAGATCTGTTTTACTGTAAAACAGATCAATTAGAGCAGGTTCATCTCGATCCACATCAGACCAAGAAATAGTGTAATAAGGATGTATCGTTGAAGTAGTAGCTATGCTTGAAATAGGATCATCAATCACGATAGCTGGACTATGCGTGACATCAAAGATCATCTCTGCCTTCTTAGCTGCTAAGTCACCCGATGTATCTTCCAAAATCAACCATACAGTATATTTGCCCGCAGGCACAACAGATTCTGACGAATAATAATCCCACCGTTTGAAACCATCACCAGGATCTTTCGCCAGCCGCTCCGATTCTGGAAATGAGCTAATTGGGGTGATAGTACCAAAAGAATTCATAGCAAACGCTTCGAACGTATTGTTTTGGATATCTTTAGCTAAAGCATACAATGCTGGATTCGCATCATAGGTGGTTTTGAGGATGTAGTAGAAGGAAATCGTCAGGTTATCATCCCAATCGCCAGCCTTCCAATCAACCGTTATTGTGTCTGCAGTGACAACATCCGACGAATCAATATTCCCAGAATCAGCCTTATTTGGGTTGATTGTTACCGGCTCGTCGTAGAAAAAGGGACTGTGCCTGACTGTAACCCGGCCAACAGAAATAGTTAAATAATCATATGCCTCACCATTTCCATCGTCTGCAATTGCGTAAACATAATAATCGCCTTCTGGTGCCGGATTCTCTCCAAGTAACCCAAATCCAGTTGTCAGATCCCAACCAACACTGTTTACACTGGCGGGATCCAAATCTGACTGAACAAGCACAGCTCTTTTAGCACTATCTATTTCACCCAACGCATTTTTCAATTGTGGTACTGTTGCGAAAGGCGCCTGAGATATATAAATGTCCAAATCCTCGTTGTTGTTTCTTCTATCCCAATCAGTCCAAATCAGGGTATGAGATCGGTGATCCGATGAAATAATATTGGGATCAGTGCTCGCCGTATCAACTATAATATCGGCAATCGGTGGATCGGTGAACTCAAGAGATTTAAGCTTAATTTTCTTGCTAACGGAAGTGTATGCTGTACCACCTACGTAGTACAGCGCATAGATGTAATAATACGTTCCGACTGAAGTCGCTAGTGACGATGTGTTCCAAATATATGAATCCGTATCCTTAGCGTTTAAAGTATCAATAATACGAGTGGTGAGGCTATTGTTGGACACATCAGCAAAATCATCGTAAGTACCAACAGGTGAGTAGCGAAGTTCAATCTGAGCATCCTCACCTTTATCTGTCCAATTCAGGACGATTGAGGTAAAAGCCTGATCTTGGCCTGAAGTAGGCAAATCATCTGCGGGATCTCCAAAATCTGCGGTTGTTTGAAACGCAATTAGACTGACATTCAGCTTATTATCTGAAATAATGATGTATTCATTTTCGTCTTTGTTTTGAGGATCCATGTAAACATAGTAGTAATTTCTCGGTGAATCAACCAATTTCGGGTCATCCGAACTGTTCCAGTAAGCTGTGTTTTTTCCCAGAGTCATTCCTTCTGAACTATTAAAGTACACATGTGGACTGGCAAGCCCAGCCCGATTCTGGATTCCACTGTTCATATCTGCATAAAGTTTATAATACTGACCATCGTTTAAAATCGCGGTGGTGACAAAAGCATCAAAGGCAGAAGCTCCTTGCTCAACAGGCGAAGCAAATTTCCCTATCGGCCAACCTGAATTTCCAGTTGCATTAACAACCCCATCACTCGGAAGAAAATCGACAATTCCAAGCAACCCGGCCCCATATTGACAATCCCGGACGGCAACCCACTCAAAGTCAAGGATAGCCCCAAAATTATTTTTGAGTTCAAATGATGTTCCAACAACACTTGAAGCAAAAAGCAAACGATCATCAGTCTGACCCGACAGTTGAAATACTCCACTGTTATCAAAAACCTTCCCGCTACCAATTGTAATTTTACCAGTACTGATCATTGACGCTGAAGCACCAGGGAAAATTGTCAGATTCCCTCCAATTGCCAGTTCATCACCCATAGCCAAAGTAGCAATACCCGTGTTAATAAAGCTAAGAGGTCCATTAATTACTGCATGTTCTATGTCAATTGCTTGGTTAACTGTTCCACCGATTTGCAAACCGAATTCCGCTCCAGACGCAATCGTGAATGTTGTTGAGGTTACCCCCTCCTCTTTAAGGTCACCTCCAATCCACACATCAGTGACATTATCAATTACAGGACTATTAGTATTGTTTTTTTGGAACTTGAGCTCCCCATTGACAGTCAACTGTGCATTGTTAACATCCATTTTTGCTGAGCCTTCGTGACTAATGATCTTGACGGATGCCATTGTTATAGAAGTTGTTGATCCGGAACCACTACCAGTATTGTTTATAACCAACTTGGCTTGGCCACTACCATAGGATTGAATTATGACAGCTTGGGCAGATATCGTCCCCTCAAGCAAAATAAGTGTGACATTACCAGTGTTCATGGCCTTGACCGTTATCGTTCCATATGACCTCGCGGGCAAAGTAACACTTACATCACTATCACTAGCTTGCACTATAATATTCACTTCATCTGGAACATTCGCCAAGGTTATCCCCGCGGAAGGAACGACCCCAGCATTGAAGGTAGCAGTATTTCCTACTTTCGGTACGTTCTCATCAGCTGGATCCCCCTGCCAGTTATCCCCATCAGCCCAGTCATTTGGTTGACTGTTGCCATTCGTCCATATTTGGTCATCCGCAAATACTAAACTTGAAAACAGAAACAGAGAAATCAGCAAAATCCCCTTGAGTTTGCTCGTTTTCAAAAACATTGAAACATTCATAAACAAGTGTCCTCGAAATCAGTAATATGACACATCAGCTTGTTTCAAAACCCTACTTACGATGTGCTAATCCCAACGTACCGACTACATTATTCCATAAATTGTCGGGAAATTTGGTTATGATCGATAGATCTCTATACAACAACTGAACTAGCATCAGAAACTAACCTAGCAAGAAACTTTTAAAAATTTTCAAATTACAAACTTTATAAAGTAGTCATTGAAGGATATTACATTCTACGTTAGATGCAAAACGATATCAAACACTCAAACTTGATTTTTTTATACATAATAATATTCTTTAAGACCAATTTAAACTTGGATACTCATAATAATCTTAACAACAGCTAATTTCAGAGCAGCAAATTACATGCCATTTGAGTATGTAACTGATGATACCAATCGGAGTCAGACCTAGAATTGAGTTAGCTTTTTACAATTAAAACTTAGGGATATTACTACATCCAAAATCATTTGGATTTGCCCCTGCCGTATGCTATAATTACCGGCACCATGGAAAAGTTTTCCTAATGGACTTTGAAAATCATGTAATTCGTTTCGTTTGCAAAATTGAAACTATTAACACATTTTTAGGAGATAGTATTAAATGGCACATGAACTTCCAGATTTACCTTATAGCCACGACGCTTTAGAACCCTATATCGATACGAAAACGATGGAAATCCATCATGGTAAACACCATCAAGGTTATGTAACTAAGTTGAATGATGCCCTTGAAGGACATAGCGATTTGGCCGGCTTATCAGTTGAAGATCTGTTAAGACAAATCGATAGTGTGCCTGAAGGGATACGCCAAGCCGTAATTAACAACGGTGGTGGACATGCTAATCATTCACTATTTTGGTCGATTCTATCAGCAAACGGCGGAGGGCCTCCAACTGGTGAATTGGCAGCTGCTATTGAAACCGCATTTGGATCTCTTGAAGCAGGTCGCGAGGAGTTCGTAACTGCAGCCAGTACTCGTTTCGGTTCTGGTTGGGCTTGGCTAGTTGTTGACGGAAATGGGGATCTCAAAATCTATTCAACAGCCAATCAGGATAGCCCACTTATGAACGGTGACACACCAATTATTGGTCTGGACGTATGGGAGCACGCTTATTATTTAAATTATCAGAATCGCCGTCCAGATTATATTGAGGCATTTATTGATAACTTGATTAATTGGGATGAAATTACCAGACGTTACGCTGAAGCTAAAGGATAGTATACAAAAATCTTGACAGTATTAGTTGTCTTGTGTATACTTTCGTGTTCATTCAAAAGCTTTGAAGGGAATAAGTAGGTCGGTAAGGTCTTGAAGAGAGAAGGAAGTGCAAAGGCTGGAACATTTCCTCGAGAACTCCGATTGAATGTCGTCCTGGAGCTATTAGCCTGAAACCTGCAGCAAAGTGCAAAGTAGGGCTGGTCGGTTCATACCCGTCATCGTATTGAAATTAAGAGCCTTTTTGGGTTGTAACGCAATTAAGGAATTGGAGTGGTACCGCGGTAAGGTTTTGCCCTTCTCGTCTCCATAGTTTTGGAACGGGCAGGGCTTTTTTATTTCAGATTCTACTCACAACGATATGGGGTATAGAAATATGCTAATGCGAGGAGCAAAGCTTCTTATTGAGAGCCTGAAGCACGAGGATGTAGAATACATTTTTGGTGTTCAAGGAGGAGCCGCCATGCCTCTCTTTGACGAGCTCTACGACGCTGAAGATATTCAGCTTATCCCAATGCGGCACGAACAAGGAGCTGCTCATGCTGCTGACGGATATGCACGTGCAACTGGAAAAGTCGGTGTAACACTAGCAACGTCTGGTCCTGGAGCAACAAATCTTGTCACTGGAATTGCAACAGCTCATATGGACTCCATCCCTATGGTGGCAATTACCGGACAGGTACCAACTCAATTAATAGGTAACGATGCATTTCAAGAATGTGATGTCCTCGGTGTAACGCGTCCAATCTGTAAACATAGCTATCTCATCAAAGACAGTTCCGAGGTCCCAGAAGTTGTAGCAGAAGCCTTCCATATTGCTAGCACAGGGCGGCCGGGGCCAGTTGTTATTGACTTCGCCAAGGATGCACAATTTGCTGAATCAGAATTCTATTATCCTGAGCAAATTGAGCTGCGGAGTTACAACCCAACTACCGAAGGACACCCACGCCAGATTGCAAAAGCCGCTGAATTAATCAAGAATGCTAAACGACCAATGATTTACGCGGGAGGTGGTGTTGTACTCTCAGAAGCATCTGAAGAACTACGCCAACTGGCAACCAGCACACATATTCCTATTACTGTTACCTTGATGGGGCTAGGGGCATTTCCTGAAACCCACGAATTGGCCATGGAAATGCCTGGCATGCACGGATCATGTTGCGCCAACTATGCATTTACCGATGCCGATCTGGTAGTAGCAATCGGCGCACGATTTGATGATCGAGTAACGGGAAAGCTAGAGGTGTTTTCACCCAAGTCAAAAAAGATCCATATTGATATTGATCCATCTTGTATTGGAAAAAATGTTTGGGTTGATGTCCCAATTGTTGGGGATGCAAAAAACGTCTTGCGTGAACTTAACAAGAAAGTTGACAGAAAAACGGATATCGAACCTTGGCTACGACAAATCAATGAATGGAAAGCAAAGTATCCATTCGAATACCGTCAAAAAGGCGACCAAATCATGCCACAGTATGTTATTGAAGAAATCTATAACTTGTATTCGGACGCAATGATTACGGCGGATGTCGGACAACACCAAATGTGGGCTGCTCAATACTTCAAGTTTACAGAACCTCGTCAATGGCTTAATTCTGGTGGTTTGGGTACAATGGGATTCAGCATGCCAGCGATGATAGGAGCTCAGATTGGCCGGCCAGATAAAACTCAAGTTAACATCAATGGTGACGGGTCTTTTATCATGACAATTCAGGAACTTGTACCAGCAGTATCGATGAAACTACCACTAAAAATATTTATTATCAACAACATGTATCTTGGTATGGTACGCCAGTGGCAAGAACTCTTCTTTAACAAAAGATATGCTGCTGTAGACTACCATGATAATCCTGATTTTGCAAAACTAGCTGAAGCCTTTGGAGCTACGGGCATTCGGGTTGAAAAAATCGAAGATGTTCGTCCCGCGCTTGAGCAAGCAAAAGAAATTGAGGATGGTCCAGTTGTGATTGATTTCATCGTTGCGGAAGAAGAAAATGTTTACCCTATAGTTCCAGGGGGACAGGGCTTGGGAGACTTGGTTCGAAACGAAGAAGACGCACGTAAAGGTTTGAGTGGTTGGATTAGAGGTCTTGCCTAGTGACTCAAGGAAGACACATTTTCTCTGTCCTAGTTGAAAACAAGTTTGGAGTTCTAGCCAGAGTAGCAGGTCTATTTAGTGGCCGAGGTTTTAATATCGACAGCCTTTCAGTTTCTGAGACAGAGGACCCAAATACATCCCAAATGACAATTGTTACACATGGTGATGAAGCCATTATCGAGCAGATTGAGAAACAACTGAATAGACTGATTGAAGTCATCAGAATTAAGGACATCACCAAAGAGAATCATGTCGAACGGGAGATGATCCTTGTAAAGGTAGCAGTCGATACAGCTAAACGGGGCGAAGTACTACAAATCGTCGATATCTTTCGCGCTCGGACAATCGATGTAGCTTCAGAATCATTAACAATCGAAATTACAGGCGATGAAAACAAATTGAGAGCGGTCATTGACATGCTAAGACCATACGGTATTCGCGAGCTTGTACGTACAGGGAAAGTCGCCATTATGCGCAGTACAGGGAAATAAGAAGAAGAAAAATTAACACTAATGTAAACTCTTTAATTTGCAGATATTGACTTTAGGAGAGGTCTAATGGCAACAATTTATTATGATAGTGACGCAAACTTTGATTTACTCAAAACACGCACAATCGCTGTGATCGGTTATGGAAGCCAAGGGCATGCACAAGTGCTAAATTTACAAGATAGTGGTGCTAATGTACTCGTAGGGCTTCGACCAACAAGCCAATCGATTTCCGAAGCTGAATCAAATGGTTTAATAGTAAAAAGTGTTGAAGAAGCTACAGCTGAAGCGGATATCATCCAAATACTAATCCCAGATGAGTTACAAGGAACTGTATATAAAAATCAGATTGAGCCGAATCTGGAAGATGGAAACATGATAATGTTTTCCCATGGTTTCAGTATTCATTTCGGACAAATTTCGCCGTCACAGAATATAGATGTTGCTATGATTGCCCCTAAAGCACCTGGACATCTTGTTAGACGCGTTTTTACAGAAGGCGCTGGCACCCCTTGCCTTCTTGCGATCCACCAAGATGTAACTGGTCAAGCAAAAGATCTAGCCTTGGCTTATGCGAAAGGTATTGGCGGAGCCCGTGCAGGAATTATTGAAACAACCTTTCGTGAAGAAACAGAGACAGATCTTTTCGGGGAACAAGCTGTACTCTGCGGAGGTACTACAGCACTGATAAAAGCGGCTTTTGATACCCTAGTTGAAGCCGGATATCAACCAGAGATGGCATACTTCGAATGTTTGCACGAATTGAAATTAATTGTTGATCTGATATACGAAGGTGGGCTGTCTTGGATGCGTCACTCAATTAGTAACACAGCTGAGTACGGTGATCTAACACGTGGCCCGATAGTAATAGACCAAGATGTTAAAGAAAAAATGAAATCTCTGTTGGAAGACGTACAGAGTGGTAGATTCGCCCGCGAATGGGTATTAGAAAATCAAGCTAATCAAGCAGTATTACAGTCTCTTCGTCGAAATGAAGCAGAACATGATATTGAAAAAGTAGGAAAAGATCTACGTAGTATGATGAGTTGGATTGAAGAAAATTAAATATAAACAAATATAAACCATTGAAGAGCTGCCTAGAAATTTAATTAAATTAGTTAGGTAGCTTTTTTCATGTTGTTTTTTCTCTGCAATAACTTCAGCGTAACGGAATTTGTGCTCAGTGCGTTCTCATGTTGGAAACAATTAATGTTCGAAGGAGAATTGCATGCCCGTCGGTCGACAGCTCATTTTGTGGATGTCTATAATACTTACATTAAGTTTCATTTTATTCAGCAAATTAAAAGAGGTCTCTGCAACTGCTGAAGAATCGTTACCGAATGAAACTCCACTTAGCTTCAGAGAAATTCTAGCAGAACCAATTAACTCTGATGAAAACCAGTTCACATCCAACCAAAATTTGGTCGAAGACTCGACACAAAAGAAGCTAGAAAACAGGTTCAACGAAGTTAACTCCGCCAAATTCAATCTTCCTATCAAAAAACCAACTCTCGCTATAGAAACTTATCGAGTCAAAAAGAATGAAAACCTGTGGAAAATTGCACAGAAAAGTGGCCTAGATGCATTTACTTTACTAAGTATAAACAAATTGAGAAATGGGAATCTAATTCGACCAGGCCAATCAATCAAGGTTCCAAATCAACGTGGAATTCTTCATAAAGTAGCAAAGGATGAATCGTTAGAAGAAATAGCAATCCGTTACCAAGCAAGCTTGGAAAAAATTATTGAGTCTAATGGGATGCTTGATCCAGACACAATATATGCTGGAACCGACCTCTTTATTCCAGATGCCAAGCTAAATGAATCTTTCCGAAAGGAACTTATTCCACCACCTTACAAACCAAAATTTGTAAGACCCACCTCGGGGCAATTAACAAGCGGATTCGGATACCGAATCCATCCGATTCTAAAAAAGAGACGTATGCACAAAGGAATTGACATTGCCTCTGGATATGGTTCTAAAGTCAAAGCAGCATCAGGTGGAACTGTAACCTACAGCGGCTACATGGGAAGTTATGGAAATCTCGTAGTTATTAACCATCAAAATGGTTTCGAAACACGCTATGCTCATAATTCTGCCTTAAAAGTCAAAAAAGGGGAAAGAGTCCGTCAAGGACAAACTGTTGCTCTTGTTGGCAACACAGGACGCTCAAGCGGAACTCATCTACACTTCGAAATTTGGAAAAATGGAGAAGCTATAGACCCCATTCATTATCTAAAGTAACGTTAGGAGATTGGATTATCATGAAAAATTATGCTTTCAGGATCGCAATTATCGTTGTAATCAGCTGTGTTCTAAGCTGTGCTGATCGGCCAGATCGGTATGAAGCACCAGCCCCCGAATCACCTGAAGCCCAAGCAGCTGAAGCTCTTAATCTAGCCCAAGAGGCAATGAAAGCCGCTGGAATTGACATTGAATTCAATGACTTAGGTGACCTTGCCGAGCTATCTTCAGTTCTTCCAACACCGGAAAAATTAACCAGCTTGAATGACCAACAAGTTGGCCAAATGCAAACCGCAACTGATGAAATGTATAAAATTTTGGAAGTCGTTGGAGAATCTGGCACTGTCCCTAGCGCACCACTAAATCCAGCCAAAGATACTCAACCGATTCTATCTAATGCCGATCTTCTTCTGGTAAACTTGAATTTATCATACCTGAATGTGCTTGAAGCTGTTAGACTCCTTTCGGCTACCGGAGAAGATATCTATAAAATTGAATACTCACAAAAAGCTGGATATACATTTAAACTAACTAAGTTAGGTAAAACTAAACTGGATCAGGCAAAACCTGGTGAGTTTATCCGTGACCTCAGTGAAGACCAGCGCCAAGCAATTGTCGATTCGCTATTTATGCTGACTGGTGCCAAAGTAAAAGCAAGTGACTTACCAGGTATGGTGAAAACAATTAAACGTATGGATTGGCAAAATGCTATTCATCATTTGGATAAGATGCTAAATTTAGCTAAAGAGATAGCTCCGGACCTAGGTGTTGCCATGATTGATTTTAATGACATTATTGCTGACACACTTTCAAAGGGTGTAATTGATCAAGTAACAAAATGGGGATTCGAGATCGAAAACTACGATGAAGTAATAAATAAGATCAAAAATTTAGTTTCAGATGAAGCTCAGAAGCAGACTAGCAGTTAGGAGGAAAATAGAAATGAAATTGAGCTATACCAATAACATTGTGAAAAAAATTACTACGTTCACATTGTTGATTATTGCTGTCAGTTTTTTGCACACCGATGTGGTTGCAGAAGAAGACCAAAAACCACTTTATCTTTTCAGGAGTGCCCGAGTCTCTGCCTTAGGCAATGCTTATGAAGCAATTGCCGATGATATTTACGCTATACATTATAATCCAGCTGGTTTAACCAACATCGGTGGAACTGTTTTCCAACTCATGGCTGCACGAGGACGTTTTACTTCTGATGTGGTTGAAGAGGCTTCAACAATGCCAGATTTCGTCAACGAAACGATTACACCTTTGACCAACTCGAATAACCCGTTAATGGACCCAACCCTTTCAGCACAAAGGGAAGCTCTTGTGACAAGAGCTGAAGAAATTCTGAAAAGACGTATCGGTTTTGGTTTGGACCTGCCCGCGTTCGGTTTAGTACTACCAATAGCCAATAAGAAATTAGCTCTAGGTATTTCTTTTATACCTATGACCCAAACAAATACAAGTTTCCGTATTGTTGAACGTGGTTTGCCATGGCCAGACCCTGTAATGGAGATGTTTGATAATCAAGTGATCTATCGTGTAGCACTGCAAGGATCATTGGCAACCGCAATATCCTATAATCATGACTTGAATACATCTTTTTTAAAGTCAGTGAAGGTCGGTGCCGGACTAAGGTTAATTCGTCGTAGTATTTTTACTGACGAAGACAATCCGTTCATGATTGCGGATGTTTTAAACCCAGCTGAATTTAAAAAGAAATACTTCAATGTGGGTGATGAAGGATTTAGCAGTTACGCACGCGATAATTTTGAGACATCAACAGGTTATAGTGTTGATATCGGTTCACTGTTAACACCTATGACTGGTCTAAATCTTGGACTTGCATGCAGAAACCTAATAAGTGGCATATCTGATCAGTCATTCCCTACTAACGTCACGGTAGCAATCGCAGCTAAACCCTTTAAACTACTTAATGTTAATAACAGCTTACTAGATCTAACACTCGCGGCTTCCTGGGATGATCCTAATGGTGATGATAACCTAGGCGGTTTTGCCCTCGACCAGTATACTGACCACATTCATCTAGGCATTGAAGCACGATTGTTGCCGGGACAACTGGTCGAAGTCGCATTGAGAGCAGGTAACAACCAAGGATTTCCAACTGTGGGAACTGGTATCAGAATATTTAAGCTATTGAACCTAGATGTTGCCTGGTACGGCGACTTGGAAGCAGATTGGCTAATAGGATCAATGGAAGTCAGTTTTTAAGTAGCCTTATTGATTTGGATAGAGATGCGGGCTTTGTAGTTAGTTGATCACACATAGCCTGCATTTTTTTTAGAGATCAGCCTGTTGGGTTAGCCTTGCCATTGAATTGATTCATAGTAACATCAATACCATCTTCAATAAAAACTTCGACCGCTTCTGTTGCACGCGATATTACAGTTTTGATCTTGTCGGTCTCTTGGTCTGAAAATTTGGTCAAAACATGGTCGGTGAACTTGCCGTTTGGTTTTCCAATTCCAATTCGGATCCGTGAGAATGCGTCGCTATTCAAATGTTTTATAATAGATTGCATCCCCTTCTGTCCTCCATGAGTTCCCGACCGTCGACATCGTAAGACCCCTAAATCTAGATTCAAGTCATCATAAAGCACGCACAAATCTTCAAGATCAACCCCATATTTTTCAACCAACATGGATACAGCAACCCCACTATGATTCATATAGGTCATCGGCTTAGCAAAAATCAGCTTGTGGCCTGTCTTTTCTGGATTAGGTTGTTCGATAACTATTGATTGACAGACACTTTTGAATCGGTTAGGACTTCGCTGGTAAAGGAGTTGATCTATAACACAAAAACCAACGTTGTGGCGGGTGTTTTCGTATTGTGACCCTGGATTCCCAAGCCCCACAATTAGTTTACTCATTCAGATTCCGGATTTTGCCTCATAATCAGCAATCTGTGACTCAAATTGCAAGGTCCAACCAATCTCATCAATACCTTTCAACATACAATTCTTCTGAAAATTATCGATCTCAAAAGAATAGGAGACATTATCTGGCCGAATTACGAGCTGTGCTTCAAGGTCAATCTTAAGCCGATAACCGTCTTCAGAGGTTGACGCCAACATCAACTCTTCCACAGATTCAGTGGATAAAATCACGGGCAGAATTCCATTTTTACAACAATTGTTTTTGAAGATGTCTGCAAATGAAGGTGCGATGATCACACGAAAGCCATAATCAAGTAATGCCCAAGGAGCATGTTCTCGTGAACTGCCACACCCAAAATTTGCACCAGTGATTAGTATAGTACCACCCTTATACAGATCTCGATTAAGTATAAAATCTGGGTTAATACTACCATCATCATAGTAACGCCAATCATTAAAAAGAAATTCTCCAAACCCTGTTCGTTCAATCCGTTTCAAAAATTGCTTAGGAATAATTTGATCTGTATCGATGTTAACCCGATCTAATGGGACACATAAACCAATGTGCTCTCGGAATGGTTCCATATTAATTCCCTTTAGTTTCCCCAAGCACGGACATCAACAAACTTCCCTTCGATAGCAGCCGCAGCAGCCATTTGGGGACTAACCAAATGGGTTCGACCATCTTTGCCTTGCCTACCTTCGAAATTCCGGTTGGATGTGCTTGCACATCGTTCACCAGGCTGAAGTACATCATCGTTCATAGCTAGACACATGCTACAACCAGCCTCTCTCCATTCAAAGCCTGCTGCTCGAAAAACTTTATCCAACCCTTCAGCTTCTGCTTGACGCTTAACCGCTTGTGAGCCAGGAACAACGATCGCATTGACGCCGGAAGATACTTTCCGGTCCTTGGCAACTTCCGCAGCTACCCGCAGATCTGTGATACGTGAGTTCGTACAACTGCCGATAAAAACCTTATCGATTGCAATCTGGGTGATTGGAGTATTTGGCCTCAGCCCCATGTATACCAAAGCGTTTTCTGCAGCTTTTTTCTGATGTTGAGTTGGCATTTTGTCTGGATCAGGAACAGTTTCTGTAACATTAAC
This sequence comes from Candidatus Poribacteria bacterium, assembly GCA_002709695.1. GTDB lineage: Bacteria > Poribacteria > WGA-4E > WGA-4E > UBA9662 > UBA9662. The sequence goes on along the minus strand of PAQF01000039.1, from coordinate 43,761 downwards.
AACCATCTCAGGATTAGTACCCCAAGTAACCTGTGGTACTAAGTCCTCAGCTGATAGCGTAATCGAATGATCATATGTTGCCCCAGAATCAGTCGGCAACTTTTTCCATGTCGCAACAGCTTTGTCAAATTCTTCACCTTTTGGTGAAAACTCACGTCCTGCAACATACTCATACGTTTTATCATCGGGAGCGATCATACCTGCACGAGCACCTGCTTCAATTGACATGTTGCAAATTGTCATCCGTTCCTCAACATCTAATGACTTTATTGCTGACCCTGTGTATTCGACTACTGTCCCCGTACCACCGTCTATACCAATCTTACCGATAACTGAAAGGATAATGTCTTTAGCTGTCACACCAAACTGAAGTTGTCCATCTATTCGAATCTCAAAAGTCTCAGGTTGATATTGAAGCAAACATTGTGTAGCGAGAACATGCTCAATTTCGCTAGTACCAATACCAAATGCAAGAGCGCCAAATGCCCCATGCGTCGAGGTATGACTGTCACCACAAACAATTGTCATACCGGGCTGTGTGAGCCCAAGCTCAGGGCCAAGGACGTGGACAATTCCTTGATCCGAATGATGCAAATCATACAGCCTAATCCCAAATTCCTCGCAGTTTTCTGTCAACGTCTCCATTTGCTTTTTCGATATCAAATCAGTAATTGGCAACGACCGGTCTGTTGTTGGAACGTTGTGATCCATAGTAGCAAACGTTTGACTTGGCCGACGGACTCCCCGGTTTGCCAAGCGAAGTCCTTCAAAAGCCTGAGGGGAAGTCACTTCATGAATTAAATGTGTATCAATATATAAAATCGTGGCCTCACCTTGCAATTCTCGGACGACGTGATTATCCCAGATTTTTTTAAACATTGTCTTAGAGGACATTTTAATTTTTCCTAAAATTATATTGTCACTTCTTCCCAGATGCCTATTCTATCAAATCTTCCGTTCTTCTGTCAATGTTCCTATGTTACTAGCTTCTGTTTGCAGTCTGGAACACAAATTTGTTAAACTGATAACGTTATCTGATACCATTATGCTCATAATGTTCAACTCAGCAAATTAATAAGCACTTTATTTCAACTACTCATTTCCAATTCGAACTATGCTTGCACATCACTTGAAACGTAAATTGGCCCTATTCTCTTTTGTTTTTCTACTAAACGGGTGCACGTTAATTCACCAAGGTCACCTATTACCAAAACAAAAACCTGTTGACCCATTAATACAACGAAATCAACAATGGAAAGAACAAATTAGCATAGCTGATCAAGCATTACTAAATGGGAATTTCCTACTAGCACTTGAGGCTTTCCAAAATGCCCTGTTGATAAAGCCCAAACACAGTCTTCCCCATATCGAGATAGCAAAGATATATTTTCAGACGCAGGACTATGAAAAAGCACGAGATGCCTTTTCCAATTACGTAGAGTTGGAACCTAAAGATCAAAATGCACGAAATTATCTTGGTTATATTCATGAAAAACTCGGGAATTACGAAGCAGCTACAGAACAATTCGAGAATTCACTACGCATCAATTCTCGTAATTTGTATGCATTAAACCATCTCGGTTTGGCATACAAACAAACAGGTAAACTCGATGATGCGGAAATGACCTTACGGAAAGCCTTAACTATCGATCCAACATGCAAAAGAACGGAAAGCAAGAATTTACACAATTATTTGGCACTCATTTTTCAAGAGCGTGGAGACATAGGTGAAGCTATTGCGGAGTACCGAGAATCTATACGGCTTTTTCATAATGACATTTGGGCACGGCAACAACTCGGTGCCATCTTTGAGGATGTAGACCGACATTTCGAAGCACAAATCCAATATAGCAAAATATTGGAGATAGATCCAGAAAACCTACTTGCTAAAGACAGGTTGCAAGCCTTAAATCAAATATCGCCCCCAAATATCGTTGAGATCAGTCCCGTTGATATCATTGAGATCGATAATGAGCAAATCATCAAAGATGGACATCTGACGGAAACCACATATCCGAACGCAGATGCTGTCATTTTGCTAAATCAGTTCTCTCATGAAATCCTGCCCAATGGCCAAACTCGTTACACCACACATCAAATCATTAAATTATTAACACATCGCGGCATTAAACAATACGACGACATTGCTATTCCTTATAATCCAAAAGCTCAGTACCTTACCGTCAATCAAGCTCGCACTATCTTGCCTGATGGATCAATATTCCAGTCGGAAGCATTTAACAGAGTAACTCCCCCAGGGCTCCTCGAGTATAATTTGTATTCTGATACCATCTGGCACGTGATTTCGATGCCAGCCCTTGAACCAGGTTGCACAATTGAATACCAAGTTTCAATTGAAGATGCCGCCGTATCCAGTGGTGAGAACCGTTTCTCGGGAGGATTTCATTTTCAGTCAACCAATCCAACCTTGCAGACAAACTATGCACTTCGGTTGCCGAAGGATCGTGTTTTCCGATGGAAGGCGGTAAATTGTGTGATCGAACCACAGGTTGTATCAGAAGATGGAATTGTAACTTATCTTTGGCACTACGGTAAAACTCCAGCAATACACGAAGAAATCGGAATGCCCAATATTAACGAGATCGTACCACGATTCAGTTTTTCCTCTTTTGATTCGTGGAATGAAGTCTCAAGTTGGTATAGAGAGTTAGCTAAAGACCGGTACGACTTCGATGCGAACATGAAACAAACAGTCAACAATTTAACTGCAGGCCTAGAAACACAGTACGAAAAAATTCGTACCATCTACAATTTTGTTACAAGCGAAATTCGGTATGTCGGAATTGAGCTAGGAACAGCTGCATATCAACCTTCTTTAGCAAGCCAAGTGTTACATAAACGCTATGGCGATTGTAAGGACAAAACAACTTTGATGATTTCAATGCTTGACCAAATTGATGTACCAGCATTCCCTGCTTTAATCAATCCATCACCTTTTGCACACATTGACCTAGATATGCCATCGACAGGCCAATTCAGTCATTTAATCACAATGATTCCCCAGCAAAATGGTAGAATCATATGGTTGGATCCTACATCCGAGACCTGCCCTTTTGGAAACCTCCCAGCAACTGACCAAGGACGTCAAGCTCTTGTAGTGAGAAAAAAGACAGCCGAGTTTCTTGAAACCCCTACAGCACCATCAAAATCTAATCAGCTGATTATTAACACAAAGATTATCATCAACTCAAATGATGTAGATGTAGTTCGTGGTGAAATGGAGATTCTACCTACAGGACAATACGATATCGATTATCGATTCGCCTATAAACAGGTTAACCCAATCAATATCAAGCAAACTTTCGCGGCTGAATTGAATAATCAGTTTACAAATTTACAAGTTGACCAAGTCCAAATGTCAGACCTGCAAGATTTGAGTTCACCAACACGATTCAGAATCAAATTTCATTTCGAGCTAAACACGACGTCAGTAACTGAGGAACGGTTTCTGCTATCACTCCCTAGTGGTGATTTTGAGGATTATGCCCGGATTTTTGCGCCACATAAACGTCAATATTCACTAAGTTTGAGTCACCCAATACAAGTAGTAAGGTCAACCGAAGTCCAGATTCCCAAGAATTGGGACGTTATACTTCCACCGAACATTAGTGAGGATTCGTATTTCGCCAGTTTCAGCAGTAAATATAGTCACGAAAAAAGTACAGTCTACGCCCAGTTACATCTAATGGTTAAAAACCCCATTATCGCCCCAAATGACTATCCAACGGCAAAAGAGCTTTTTGGTCAACTGATTCGTGAGGATCAGAAACATTTAATTTTACAAAAGAAAATTGGAGGAACCTAAGTGCATCCACTTACAAACCTTAACGTTGTGAAAGACACTATTACTATCCACTGGTTCGAACAGAGCACCTTTGCTTTGAAAGACTCAAGTGGTACCGTTGTACAGATAGATCCATACTTCCCACGTGAACGATCTCCTGAGCAGTTTATCCATACTGAAGCACCACTGGATGAATCTCATTTGCCCACAGACGTAGTACTTCTAACACATGCTCATGGTGACCACACATGTACCGAGTCCATCCTACGTATCCACGAGAACTTCAAAAAAGTAAAATACGTAGGACCACATGAAAGTATCCGGCAAATCCTGACCGAAACAAACATTCCAGCGGAGCAAACTCATGTAATTGATGCTGGCAACACAATCGAATTAGGATCGATGATAGCTCATGCAGTTTATGCCAAACCACCCGCGGGAGATCCAGAAGCAGACATAGCACCACCAGACGTCACTCATCTAGGCTACGTAATTGATGCGGATGGCGTAAAAGTATACTTTTCTGGAGATCCAATCAACAATTTTGCTGATCATGATGACCTCGTCACACCTATTGCAGAACTAAACCCTGATATCGGTTTTCTAACAAATCACCCAACAGAAGGCGAATTTCCCTTTTTCAACGGAAGCGTAAAGATGGCACAAAGGATCGGTCTTAAACATGCTGCTCCAACTCACCGTGCCTGTTTTGTCAAACGCGATTATAACCCAGAAGAATGGGCTGCAAACTTTTCAGCTACCGGCCCACAACCGATAATCATGGATCGAAACTCATACATTGTTTATCCGATTTGAAGTTGAGAGGGATCTGCTTGACATAATACGGCTACTTTGCTAGAATGGGATGGTTAGGTTTTGCGGAGGATATTCTTAATATCTCAATCTTTAAGATTGGATTTTTCGTTGTAGTGGTTAAAACCTCACCCTCAATTCCCCCGTTCTCTCAAGATTTAATGTTTGGACGATTCAAGATCAGGATCCCGCTAATCTCATATAGAAACCGTCGAAACAAAGTGCCCATCATCAGAATTAAAATTAGTGATGGGCACTTTGTTTTGGCATCGTAAGTAAGGAGCTCTTCCTAACATGGAATTCATTAAACCTCGAATTTATTCTGGCCTTCGAGATCGACTGCCGGAACAGATGAACTATCGCGGACTTGTCGTTTCAAAGCTTCAAGCCCTATTCGAGAGATACGGTTTCGAACCCCTTGAGACACCAGCTATGGAATTTTACGATATCTTGACAGGAAAGTATGGAGAAGAAGCGGAAAATCTAATCTATCGACTTGACTACAAAGATGGGAAAACGCTTGCCTTACGATATGATCTAACAGTCCCGCTTTCCCGGGTAATTGCCATGAATTCGGAACTTGTTCGACCAATTTTCAAACGTTACCAAATCCAACAAGTTTGGCGTGGTGAACGCCCACAGAGAGGTCGTTATCGCGAATTCACACAATGTGATATCGATGCCATTGGTAGTAAGTCAATGCTACAAGATGCTGAGATCATTGCAGCAATTTACGAGATGATGATTAGTTTTGGGTTCCATCAGTTCGAAATTCTAATCAACAATCGCAAGATACTTGATGGAATGGTTAAATATGCGGAAGTTGGCGACAAACTAAAAGAAATCTGCCGTTCAATTGACAAGCTAGAAAAAATTGGACAAGAAAAAGTCAGACAAGAACTAGCTAAATCTGACATCTCTGACCAAGCTATCAAAAAGATATTCTCTATAGTCGAAATTGAGGGACATCACGAAGCAGTCTTGAGCGATTTAGAAAAGGCCATTGGTGGTATCGCCCAAGAAGGTGTCAACGAATTACGTGAAATTCGATCATATTTATCAGAACTCGGAATCGATGAGGGCTATTATCGATTTGACCCAGCACTAGCTAGAGGATTGGATTACTACACTGGTCCAGTATTCGAAGTAGTCATCAAGGATGCAAGTATTGGCAGTGTCGTCGGAGGGGGACGGTGGGATACATTAATTGGTCAATATACAGGCAAGCATATCCCAGCAGTCGGAACTTCCTTCGGGTTAGAACGTTTGATTGATTCAATGGAAAAGCTGAACCTTTTACCACAGATTACAACAAAGACTCAAGTACTTGTCGTTCCATTTAACACAGAATTAATCCCCCAGAGTTTGAGGTTTCTAGCTCAACTGAGATCTGCGGGTGTTAACTCTGAAATTTATGGGGAACCGAAATCATTCCGCCAAACTTTCGGTTATGCAAATCGAAAGGGAATTCCACTGGCCTTAGTAATTGCTCCTGATGAATTATCAAATGGGCAGCTGGCAATCCGCAATATGAGAACACGGGAACAGGAGGTTTGCTCTATTGATTGTTTTATTGATAATATACAAGCAATTTTGTCTAAAATTTAACAAGAATCAACTTAAGTTTTATATTAAAAACTATTAAATAAGGATTTTCTTGACACCATGTGGTTATCTTGTTAGAATATACGACGCAATTTTCTGAGGAGAATTCATTTCCAATGTCACGAATCCGGATCGAACTTTCAAGTATCTTTTGCCTTTATTATACGTTTAACATCTATTCTGAAGTCGATGGCAGGCAATTTGGAAACGAACCTTAGGACATACTGGCAGCTCTACCAGAAATGCCCATCATCGAAACAGAAAGTCGATGACGGGCGTTTTTAATTTCAAGGTTTTTTTCAAGGAGGTGGGACATAAAAGATGGTTATCATAATGGAAAATGGTGCCACCAAAGAACAAATAGAACAAGTGGTGCGACGCACACATGACGCAGGATTAAAAACTCAAATGAACGTCGGAGAACAGTGTACTGTAATCGCGGTAATTGGCGATAAAACAGCACTGAGTGATACTCCAATAGAGTCTATGTCTGGAGTGTCACGCATCATGCCAATCAGCGCTCCCTATAAGCTTGCAAGCCGACAATTTCATGAAGAGGACACCGTAATCAGCGTTGATGGAGTAAAAATAGGTGGCAAACAATTAGCGATGATGGCAGGGCCATGCGCAGTTGAAACTACAGAGCAAATCGTTAAAATTGCCAAGTATGTCGAGGCGTCGGGGGCCCAATTCATTCGCGGTGGAGCCTTCAAACCACGCACAGGACCCTATAGTTTTCAAGGTTATGGTGAATCGGCTCTGAAAATGCTAGCTACAGCCCGAGAAGAAACAAACCTACGTGTTGTAACAGAGGTAATGACACCACACGAAGTTGGTCTCGTTGGTAGATACACTGACGTCTTTCAACTCGGCACACGCAATATGCAGAACTTTTCCTTGTTGCGTGAAATTGGCAGACACGGAAAACCTGTTATTTTAAAGCGGGGTCTCTCTTCAACTATCGAAGAATGGTTACTTGCCGCCGAATATGTTCTTGCCGAAGGAAATCCAAACGTCATTCTTTGTGAACGTGGAATTCGTACCTACGAAACCCACACGCGAAATACACTTGATTTAAATGCTGTTCCAGCTATCAAAGAACTAAGCCATTTACCGATTATCGTGGACCCAAGTCACGGCACTGGTATTCGAAGCTACGTTCCATCCATGGCCAAAGCTGCAATTGCCGCTGGAGCCGACGGGCTGATCGTTGAAGTCCATCATGATCCTGACAACTCGATGACAGGTGACGGTGTGCAATCCCTTTTCCCAGATCAATTCAATCAGCTATTACACGATTTAAAGCAGATTGCTATTGCTGTTGGGAGGGAAATTTAACCCCTACATCAAATCCTTGGTAATCTTATCTTCAAAACTGGAGAATATTCAGATATCGATATGTATTTTTGTTCGTATACACTTCCATTTCAAAAGTTAAATATATTAACGGCTGTAACTAAAGAAGCACACATGACTTGTCCTAGAAAAATGAGATTTAAATGGAAATCAAAGGATGCCAGATAAAATAATTATCTTCGACACCACACTTCGGGATGCAGAGCAAACACCAGGAGCGGCATTAAATGGCACCGAAAAGTTTGAAATAGCCAAACATCTCGCCCAGTTAAATGTTGATGTGATCGAAGCAGGCTTCCCTAGATCCTCCCCCAGCGATTTTGAAGCCGTTCAGCGAATTTCCAACGAGATCGAAGGCCCAGAAATCTGTGCACTGTCAAGGGTAATTGATCAGGATATAACCGACGCATGGAATGCTATCAAAGGTTCTCCCAAACCTAGAATCCACACCTTCGTCGGCACTTCGGAAATTCACATTAAAGGAATTATGCGATCTGATCAAGATACAGTACTGAAAAAAGCCATCGCAGCCGTTCAATACGCGAGAAGTTTATGTCAAACTGTAGAATTCTCACCAATGGACGCAGCACGAACTGAGCCTCAATATCTATACGAAGTTGTTGAAGCAACGATCGAAGCTGGTGCAATGATAATTAACATTCCCGATACAGTTGGCTACGCTATCCCCTCAGAATTCGGCCAACTAATTACAGGTATTTTAAAAAATGTTACGAACATAGACCAAGCTACCATTAGTGTTCACTGCCATAATGATCTTGGCCTTGCCGTAGCTAATAGCCTCGAAGCCGTCAAGAATGGCGCTAGACAAATTGAATGCACCGTAAATGGGTTAGGAGAGCGTGCGGGAAATACATCAATGGAAGAAATTGTAATGGCTATAAAGACACGCGGAGGTCACTTTGACCAAGTTTATACCGAAATAAACACAAAAGAAATTGTCCCGATTAGCCGCTTAGTTAGCCGGTTAATGGGCATATCCGTCGCTCCAAATAAAGCCATTGTTGGTTCAAACGCTTTTGCACACAGTTCCGGAATTCATCAGGACGGCGTAATCAAGCAACGTGACACCTTTGAGATTATTGACCCGGAAGATGTTGGTTTAAAAGAAAGCCAAATCATCCTAAGTCCCCGTTCCGGACGTAATGCGTTACGTCACCGATTAGACGTACTAGGATATCAAATCGAGGGAGAACAACTCGACAAAATTTATGACCGTTTCCTAGTCGTAGCAGAGAAGAAAAAGGAGGTCCACGACGCTGACCTTGACGCAATTATGAGTGATGAAGTGAGATCAATTCCAGAAACATATATTTTTGAATATATTCAGGTTTTGAGTGGGACTCGGATCTCGGCCACAACAACGGTTGGGCTTCAGAACCAAGGTAAAATTATCGAAAAATCCACGGCAGGTGAAGGTCCAGTTGATACTGCTTACAAAGCAATTGATCTCATCACGAACTTACCACTTAAACTAGTTGATTACAACATTAAATCAGTTACCGAAGGCAAAGATGCAATCGGCGAGGTTACAATTAAGGTACAAAATGGCGCTCATCTTGTCACTGGTTATGGTGCAAGTACGGACGTAATTGAGGCAAGTGCAAGAGCCTATGTCGACGTTGTCAACAAAGTCATTTACCAAAATAGCAGGTGATTCTCAGCTCGTTAAAATTATCGGCTTGATTTCATTGGTTATAGTTCAATCTGATCTGAATTGTACCCATTCAAAAATTCTTTCAACTCCTCTAAGCGCCTTTCAATGTAATGGGGCTTACGGTCGTCAATCTCCTCCAGAATACGCTGGATAATGTCAGCCAACCGGGAAAAATAGAATTTCCATTGGGAATGCTTTAGGCTGTGCGGGCTATAATGCTGGAGAAGCCGGTGCCAAAAATCGTCTCCGTAGTTCCGATGCATATAATATAAATCGTGAGCGGGGTCACTGACACGAATATCCTCAAAATCTATGATACCTACAATTTCTCCCTTCTCTTCATTAAACAAAATGTGCCTTGGCTGGAGATCTCCATGAACCAATGAAGGTTGATAAGAAAAATCACTTTCATTGTTAATATAAATATCAAACCATCTTTGACACTGTTGCTGTTCAACCAAGCTCAGTTTGGGATGCAATTTTTGCCGAACAAACTGTAGCATATCCCGCACTGGATACTCTGTGATTTCTCTGAATGGTATGGAATAAGTTATAGCTTCCTCAACCGGAAAATTGTGTAGAACCTTTAAAAAGTCAGCCACCTGTTGCACCACCTTTTCTCGCTGAACCTCCGAAAGTCGGTGATAATACTTCTCTTCAAAAGGTTCGCCTGAAATCATTGGATAAACACAAAAAGGCAGTCCGTTACTCATATACCCAACATGTTGAAACTGTGGAATAGCAATTTGCAACTGTGGTTGTAATTTTGGCAATAACCGTTCTTCCCAACGCAACCGTCTGATGGAATCTTGATGCCTAGCACAACGAATAATGTAGTTCTGATTTAGTGTATAAGTACAAAAACTAGATCCTTGACCACAAAATCGCAACTCTCGAATTGACCATTCGGGGAAATGCTCGTTGATTAAACTATAGACTGCCGCTCTTTTATACGTTGGTTCACGACTACTATGTCGATTTGAGCTACTACTGGTATGAGAATCTCGTCTCCCTTTCTGCTGACGGAATCTAAGAAGCAACTGATTTTGCTTGATAAGTTTTTTGATGGACTTCTGAGCGATGGTATAGATGCACTGCAACTGTTTGATCTGCGCATCTTTCTCCTGAATTTGGTCCCAAAGACACCCAATCTGTGTTTGTAGATCTTGAATGTGTGTTTCTGATTCGTTTAAAATGCCAGATGACTTTCGATCGATATTTATTTACCTAAGGGTGTTCAAAATAGCCCAAATTTTTGCTAATAATCTAGTAGGATAGATAAAGAAGATTTTAAAAGCTAGGATCGTTAGAGATTCCGATGTTATCGTCACATGATAGCAAAAACATCAACATCTTATCGCGACCAAATGCGCCCACGGGAAAAAACCGGAATTCAACAACACCAATTACGAACAAATTGGATCAACAATCGTACACCGTAACCAGACCCGCCTTTAGAAATATATGAAGATCCCTTAATATCAAAAGCAGTACCACCAATATCAATATGAACCCATGGATAATCCTCAGTGAATTTTTTCAGAAATATACCGCCAGCAATAGCACCCGCTGTCCCGTCGCCCGTATTTTTTATATCTGCTACTTCGCTCTCAAGTGCTTCCTCATAATCATCCCAAAGCGGTAATTGCCAAACGCGCTCATGAGTTTTTTCAGCAGCCAAAATAAGCTGATCCATAAGTTCCTGATTTGTTCCCATTGCACCTGCAGCATATCGACCAAGTGAAGTCACAACCGCCCCCGTCAACGTGGCGAGATCTATTACAGCTTTAGGCTCAAAGTTCTTGGCGTATCCAAGTGCGTCGGCAAGTACTAGGCGCCCTTCAGCATCAGTATTTAGTATCTCAATCGTTTTCCCTCCATACGAGGTAACGACATCACCTGGACGTTGTGCTGTCCCACTCGGCATATTCTCGCTAGCCGCAATAAGACCTACCACATGCAAATCAGGTTTGAATTCTCCAATTGCCTGCATAACACCCAGTACAGCTGCAGCACCCGCCATATCATCTTTCATCGTTTCCATGCCACTACTACTTTTCAGAGATAAACCTCCACTGTCAAATGTGATACCTTTACCCACTAAAACAAGGGTATCTTTCTTATCAGCTTCTTCAAAACCATATTCAAGGATTACAAACCGTGGTTCCTCAAGGCTTCCCTGTGAAACACCAAGCATGGCACCGAACTTTTCTTCCTGCAACCTTGCCAAATCAAAAATCTCACACTTTAGTTTTTTCTCCTTGGCAACTAATTGAGCCTTTTCTGCCAAAATAGCAGGAGTAAGATAATTCGCTGGTTGATTAACTAAATCGCGCGCCAAGGCTGTTCCATCCACAATGGTAGTTGCCAATCTAATACTCTGCTCTATTACTGACATCCTAGATTCATCAACCAAAAGGAACGTTAGCTCCTCTAACTCTTCTTTTTCACCAAGACCTTCAGTTTTGTGCTGGTCAAACGTGTACAACCCCAACTTTGCACCTTCAACTATAGCTTCAATATGAAACCCAGAGATATCATCAGAAATTGGTATGGTTACCCTTTTAACACCCAAATCTCTAAGACTTTGCATATGCTTCGCTGATACTTGCCGGATATTTTCTTGGCTAAGCTTTTCCACTTTTCCATATCCAATAAGAGAAACCCTTGGTGAATAGATTCTACCATTAGTATACAGAGTTGCTACCTGTTTTAACTTGCCTTTAAAATCACCCAGCTGCATTAAATTGCTGATAATACCACCAAGAACTTTGTCAACAGATTCAACCAGAGGAGCGAGACCATTATCCACCTCATAGATCCCCAAAGCGATCACATCGGTTTCTTCTGTTTGAAAATCTCCAACTTTCACGTTAATGTCCAAACTTCCCCCTTATCAACCAAGCAGATAGCTTAAGCTTGTAAAAAATTGACTTTCCCTACCTTCCTCAAGTCAGGTTCACCTGTTTTCCCGTTACGAAAGATTGGCTCGCAGCCAACGTAAGTTTCAGTGTTTCCAACGCATCCCTGTATGATGAACGAATCTTTGAACCATCCCCGATTTTCACTGCATCGATGAAAACTCTATCTTCGTGTTGATAACCGTTTACTTCATTCCCATATGTTTCCGTTTCACCTTCACGGTTAATTTGTACCGAGCCACCACTGACGTCAACGACAAGACCATTGGAGAAAACCTCCAGTTTAACACGACCAAACCCCTTGAGCATGCATGCTGAAGTGATATTAGCAATGGTACCGCTAGCAAATTGAATATTAACAGTGCTCATATCATCAATATTATAATTAGGAATATCATTCATTGACCCAGCTGCAGCAAAACCGTGAACAGCAACCACATTGCTTCCAACAAGATAACGACAAAGATCAAAAATATGGGTCGTTTGTTCAACATGCTGCCCCCCAGAACCTTCACGAGTTCGCCACCAGCCTACACCTGGCATACCTCCCATCCAGTAACCTATCGCGCCGATAATCTGAACACCATCCAAGGCTTCAATTGCTTTGTCAACATTACTCTGATAACGCCAATGGTAACCAACACTACTGATCAAATTCCTAGTTTCGATAGCTTTGCTTATTTGGTGTGCAACTTCCATTGTTGTTGCTATCGGTTTTTCAACAAAAACTGGTATTTCTCTCTCTATTGCCATTAACTCTGGTTGTCCATGCGCAAACGGTGGGGTACAGATATAAACAGCATCGAGTTTTTCTTTCTCGTACATCTCTGTAAAATCGGTATAAGCATTCCCCCCAAATTCTTGGCACCTCTGCCTAGCACGATCCTCAGAAATATCACAGAATGCCGAAAACTCAACATCTTCAAACTCATTTAAATTATTAAAATGTCCCCCTGCCATACCGCCGGCCCCGATAGCACCGACCTTCACTTTCAAAATTCACTCTCCAGTTTATAAAAAAAAAGCATTGTATCACCATAACATTTTTTATTATATGGACGCAAATCCCCAACTCCCAGTTGGAGAATCTCTACCATTCTTCCATTAATTTGACTGCACTCTACACAAATCAATCCCGATCTGTTAAGCAACTGATTTTCGGAAATCAGCCTAAGACACCCTTCATATATGTTTGAACCATACGGCGGGTCAAAATAAATCAGATCATACGATTCCAATTTTTTACCAAGTGCTCTGATTGCTTTTTGGACCGACGATTTCCTCAATTGTATCTTATGAACCTTTGAGTCCAAACCACAAAGATGCAAATTGGAGCGTATTAACTGAATAGAATCGGGATCCCGATCGACAAAAGTCACTGACGCGGCCCCACGACTTATCGCTTCAAGACCAATGCTACCTGAACCAGCACATAAGTCTAAAAATCTGGCATTAGCGATCTCGTTCTTCAAAATACTAAACACAGACTCCTTAACACGATCAATTGTAGGCCGAATAGCACTAGTCTTTGGTGCCTTCAGGCGACGCCCTTTGAATTCACCAGCAATAATCCTCATAGGCTTCAATTATACTACAACGCTTTTCTTGGTCAACTATTTTGGCGAATTCTCCAAGACGTATGTGTGAACGCTACGAATCCGATATCAAATCACGATCAAGTACGGTATTCTGCGTTTATCTTGACATAATCGTATGAATAATCACATGTCCAAAATGTCACATCAGTATGACCGGAGTGAAGATCAGCAGTAATATTAACAGTATCCTTACTCAGCTGTTCTGTAGCTTTTTGCTCATCAAATCCGGCATCAACCCCATTCTTCACAATCTGACAGTTACCAATCCACACTTCGACACGTGACTGATCAAATTCTGCCCCAGACTTACCAATCGCCATCATAATTCGCCCCCAATTGGCATCATTGGCAAAAGCCGCCGTTTTGACAAGAGGTGATTCCGCAACCGCTCGTGCTGCGAGTGTCCCATCATTTTCATTTCTAGCGTTTTTGACGACAATCTCCAACAATTTTGTCGCACCTTCACCATCACGAGCAATCATCTTTGCCAATTCGATACAGACAAAATCGAGAGCATCTTGAAACACTTGATGATGTTCTGTAATTTGAGGATTGCCAGCAACACCATTGGCTAAAATCAATACAGTATCGTTTGTACTGGTATCGGAATCAACCGTTACACGATTAAACGATTTATTAGTAGCCGTTTGCAAAGCAGTTTGCAGAATTTCGGGCAATATACTCACATTGGTAGTTAAAAAGCTAAGCATGGTAGCCATGTTAGGCGCAATCATCCCAGAACCTTTGGCCATGCCACCTATAACAATAGAATGCCCATCGATGTTGGTTTCGACTGCGACTTCTTTCGAAACAATGTCCGTGGTCATAATCGCTTGGGCCGCATCATGACCACCAGTCTCATTCAAGCCCTGAACAGCAAGGGAAATTCCACTTTCAATTGAGTCCATTGGCAATCGTTGACCAATGACACCTGTCGAACAAATTAGGACAGAATTGGCATTAACTCCGAGAGCCTCACCAGCTAACCGGGCTGTGTGGTAAGCATCTTCCAAACCCTGCGGGCCAGTACAAGCATTGGCATTCTTGCTGTTAATAACAATCGCATTTGCAACCTGATTCCTTATGTGATCTCGGCAAAGTATAACAGGTGCAGCACAAACACGATTTTGTGTAAAGACACCAGCAGCTGTCGACGGTGAATCCGAGAGTATAATAGCAAAATCCTTCTGATAGTTATCTTTGAGACCCGCATGGACACCAACAGCTTTAAAACCCGATGCGGCCGTAATACCCCCATGAATTTGTTTCATATAAACCCTCAAATGACAAATATATATTGTGCTATTTTACCATAACTAATTCAGATTTATAGTGGAACTTATACGTAAAGAATAAGGACACTAAATCATAAAAGGGAAGGACAATGTTGATAGGAAAGTGAGTCCATTTTTAAAAGTATCGCTATCTTTAGAAAGCATTTTCTGTCCAAGGGGTTGAATCAAGTTAAATTGGGCAACGTATCCACCCCCAAATCTAACACTTGTGCCAAAGAGTAGTGAATTTACTATCAATCCTGTGTTGGGATCCCTCTCTCCATCCCAATAGCCATAATGTTGGTATGAACCAGCATAGTGTGCATTCAACGCCAAGAAATTCGAAATACGATATCGAACACCAAAATTATAGTTAAGTTCGTTTGGTGCACGATACGCATTTCCATTTTCGTAGAATGGAAGACGCCCCGTAAAAGAACCATGTAAAGTAAAATTATTAGGAAATTTCAGGCTATGCTGCAACTTTATTATCGGAACGAATGTACCCGCGCCAAACTGAATATGAAGATGCGTTTTACCTACATCACCAAGTCTGTATGGATCCTCTTCTATCTTGCCAATTGGCAAGCTCAAACCTAGGGAAAAAACCGATTTCCCTCCCAAACGAAAGAAATTCTCTAGATAGGAATCAACACTAAACTCAAAGTCACTTAATCCAGTGTAGATCTCAGTTCTATGGTGGATATCACGATTTGCTAAAATGGACTCTCGATCTTCTGGCGTTTGGTTTCCCCCCAGAAAATCAACCTCTGCTTTTTGGTTCTTAATATCATATGGTAAATCCAATGACATGGACAAAGTGTCCCACATGAAGTACCGAATTCCAAGCTGGATTCGGGTAAAATCGAGAGATACTTCGTGCCTATGCGGGGGACTAATATGCCTAATTTGACCATTTGGGCCTAGACCTCGATCTTCGAAATGCCCTCCCTGAGAATCAGGACTACTCAAAAAATTCAGAGAAAAACTCAGACGTTCAATTTTCGAGGCCAAACTGACCTCACCCACCTCCACACGTGGGAAGACGGGGTTGCTTCAAGCGCCTCAGCTATCCTGCGCCCTCACAAAAACCTGGCAAAACCAAAGAATAACTATAAACATAAAAACGAAATTGTTTTTCATTAATGATGATCCCCTTTACTATGGCATAGTTGATAATTAAGGTTACAAAATCGTATTTCACATTCCTTTTCACTCAGACTCAGATCCTCCTGCCAAAATAGAATACCAACAGATATTGAAACCGCAAAAACGAAAGATAAAGCTAAAGAAAATGTAAATTTTGATTTTGTGTCTGTACTATTATTTGTATTTGATTTTATTTCTGTGTCATTATTAATTAAGGTTTGAATCCTATCAACCAAGTTACACTGACTGAAAGAAACAAAAATGAATTTTTGAACTTGGTTTCTTGCTCGGAAAAGTTTTATTAAAGCCTCCGATAATTCTAGTGGCGAACTCCCACAACATATAGCAAATTGATCCGCTGCTTTCTCACTTGACACCTGAAAACTTCTTTGGAGTCTTCGAAAAACAGGAAAGAAAAACATAGAATCGCTTAAAAAATTGATTATTAGATTCCTTAGAGGATCAAACTGACGACAGTGGTATTCCTCATGCTTAAGAATAGCCTGAATTTCTTTCACCGTCATAAGCTGAATCAATCCAGTTGACAGATAAATTTTGGGCCGGAAGACTCCAGCAGAGAACGCCCAACAGACAACATCATTTTGAAAGACAAGGATTCGGTTAGTTGGAAAACTAGCTGAAAAACAAACGGGCAACGAACCTAAAATTGATAGTTGTTTCAAAAATCTTTGAGTCTTAAAGAGATCTACTAGCACTCGAATAGAAGCAAAAATTATTCCAGAAGCCACTATCAAAAGGCTCATCCAAATTGGAATTTTATATACTGAGAAATTACAAACTTGAAAGCAAACAATCGAACCACCACACGAATGCAGCGTTTTAGTTGTTGCTACAGTTAACAGCAACAACCCACAAAACAAGATGAAGATCAGAACACACAACAAACCAGCATTATTTTTTTTTATATGGTGCACCAAGACCTTAGACCTCCGAATCTTCTTCCTGTAGTTGACGACGTTTTTGCTCAATAACACACTCAAGTTCATCAATCAATTTCGGATCATCTTGGCTAAGAAGATTCACAATAGCCGAAATCGAATTCGAATGGGAAATAGACAATGCGCTTTTGATAGCCTGCTGACAAGCAAGATACTCGAACTCTTCATGACCAAGAGCAGCAGAAAAATGGAAAACTCCCATTTTTTTTTCCTTACTTAAAAGCCCTTTTTTAACCATACGGTTCAAAACAGTCAAAATGGTATGATAAGCATTCTTGCGTTTCATGGAGATTGCATCGAATATTTGACGTCCAGTAGCTTCACCATTTTTCCATAGATAGTTAAGCAAGTCTTTCTCTAAATGACCAAGTACTTGCTGGAGCCCTTTATCCCGCGTTGTAAATCTATTGATCAACGTTACTTTACCTCGAACCAAGCACTTTAACAATTAATTTTTCCTACCCACTGCACTAGAGATTCTTCTCTCTCTATCAATCAAAAAATTGCTGTGACCTCTTTATAAGCTGGAAAATCAAAATGCTGAATCTTTTGGCATCATGTTTCAGAAAGCACAAAAGTGAGAAGCAAGCTGATTCCCATGAACGGAGACAGAAAAACGAACCAATTAAATGTAATTAAACCCTAAAAACAGATTATCTAGACAATCATATTTTACGACACGTAAAATGTCAAGCAGAAATTGACGCTACTTCTAGCACGGACCTTAAAGTATACAGTTAACCATTGTTAAAAAAATTTGCTTAATATATTGTCATGTGTTGAGTAAAATTTAATAATTGGCAAATATGGTTAAATTGGAGTTATACTTAGAATCGGCTCAAAGTAACAATTACTCTTAATCTTTCGTGGTTATACTGAAGACAAGAAGGATCTTCTAACTATAAATTCCTACTCTAAATCACCAAGAAATATCGAACCAAAATAATAATGAATATTAAACTGTTTTCTATAGTGCTATTGGTATTGTTTTTCTGTTTCGCTTTGATACAAATTCAATCAGTCGCAAGCCTTAACCCAATATTCCACTCGATGGCTACCTCAGTTCGATACTTGGTAAAGTGGGTATTGCAACTTCCAGCGGAACCTGAGAATCAAATTGTCCTCAAGAGTCAACATCAATTTCTAAATTCAACCGACGAAACCAAGGTTGCTCCGCCCACAACATCACAACCTAAATATAAGCACAAACCAGATCAAGCACATGAACCTAGTCTTAGCGAAAAAAGCACCAACTTCGAGTCCTTATTTAAGGCATTTGGGTCTGAACCAACACATTCTGCAACATCTAATGAAGATGAAGAAACCTTCAAAGTTCTAAGTAACATCATCGGGTTAGAAGATCCAGTGACCGATCTTTTTCCAGAAACTGAATGGTATGATACTGAATTTGATTTTGATGATATTCATTATAGTGAGTTAGGGGAAGACTGGGAGACGAGCAACATCCCAGCCCACGAGGATCTCGAACGAGACCAAGTTAAGCTATTGCTTGAAGAACTTCGATCAGAATTTCCTAATCACTCGAGAACTGGCCAACTAGATACTTTAGATCAAAATTAAAATATGAAGCAAATCCTGACTATTGCGGGATCTGACTCCGGTGGAGGAGCAGGAATTCAAGCAGATATCAAATCAATCCACGCCAACGGGGGGTTTGCGATATCCGCAATCACCTCTGTAACCGCACAAAACACGTGTGAAGTAACCAGTGCTTTTGATTTGCCGATCGAGATAATTGAAGCACAAATTGATACGGTCTTCGCAGACTTCGAAATTTCAGCCGTAAAGACTGGTATGTTATCGAATGCTGAGATTGTACAGGCTGTCGCCAAAAAACTAGGTCAGTATGCCCCCCCAAATATAGTTGTTGATCCCGTGATGATTTCGAAAAGTGGATTTCCCCTTTTGCAGGAACCCGCAATCGAGACAATAATTTCTAGTCTTATTCCATTAGCAACGATTTTAACTCCCAATGTCCACGAAGCTCAACTTCTTTCTAATATGACAATTCAGAATGTGACAGAAGCAAAAGCTGCAGCGAAAAAAATCCATCAAATTGGTTGTCATGGTGTTCTAATAAAAGGCGGGCATATGGAAGACGAAACATCAGTCGATGTACTGTTCTCAGAAAACAAGTTTCAGTTTTTCGAGTCAGAACGAATAAACACCAAGAACACACACGGTACTGGATGTACCTACTCAGCAGCAATCGCAACACAACTTGGTTTGGGGAAAAGCCTCTCCTCTAGTATTGAATCAGCGAAAGATTACATTACAAACGCAATTCGCCATTCACTCGAGATAGGCCACGGTCACGGACCAACAAATCATTTCTACTTTCTATAAATCACTACAATACATTTGATTCTTTTCCTTTATCAATTTCTGTTGAAGTCCCTTTAGTTTTTCACTCAGAACAACAGGATACACAGCAGGTTGATACAAAGTTTTGTGTTTATTTGGTAAACGTGAGAGGTTACTTTGAGTTTTCACTTGAATCTCCTGTAAAGTCGGAAAATCGTAAACAAGCTTGCCCTTTTTGATAATTGGAATTAACAAGCCGCCCCGATCAATTTCATTCCATAAACATATCCTATCCTTAATACAATATTGATTTGGGTCGGTGAACCGTTGAACCTGCTTCTTGGCAGGTAAGGTTGATTTTGCCATATCGTTACTCTTCTTAAAAGTAAATATGGTCTTACCCCCTTCAATTTTTTCGACATGCTTATACACACCTGGCAATGCTGAAACTCCACTATTACCAGAAACAGGATCTAAGGTTGCACCAGTTGCTAAACGCGTTCCAATTCCAAATCCATCTAGGGGGGCATTCGATTTCAGTAAACGATCTATTTCAAATTCATCTAGATCATTACTAGCAAAAATCTTGGTTTCCTGTAGACCTCCACTGTCTAGAATTGATCTCACCTGTTTACTAAGCTCTAGCAAATTTCCGCTATCCAATCGAACCCCCACTAATTTCTGGCCATCAGCTTTCATTTCCTGACCAATAGTTACAGCATATTTAGCACCCTGAATCGTATCATACGTGTCGATTAAAAGTATGGTATTATGGGGGAAAGACATTGCATAATCGCGAAAAGCCTCAAGTTCTCCCCCCCGATCCTGAATAAATTTGTGCGCAAGTGTCCCAACGTAAGGAATACCAAAGTATCGACTTGCAATCATCAAAGAAGTAGCTGATATCCCCCCAATAAAACTTGCCCTTGCAGACAAAACCGCCGCATCACGTCCGTGAGCACGCCTAGCACCAAAGTCAAAACAAGTTCGACCTTCAGAGACATTCACAATACGGGATGCTTTCGTAGCTATTAGTGTTTGGAAATTCATGATGCTCAACAAATAAGTCTCGAAAAGTTGTATATCAATTGACCTACCGGTAATGTTGATAATAGGCTCGTTTGGAAAAACAACGGTTCCTTCCGGTACAGCGTATACATCACCATCGAACTTAAAATTACGCAAGTAATCAATGAAACGAGGACTTATCTCGGGAATGGACTTACTACTTTGAAGCCATTGCAAATTATCTTCAGAAAAACGCAGATTTAGAATATAGTGAATAACCTGCTCAAGGCCTGCAGAAATTAAGTACTCCCCCTGTGGGATAGCACGGGCAAAATAATTTTCAGTGCATATAGAGTTATTATTACTATCAAGATCAGCCTGACCCATCGTTAACTCATAATAGTCAACGAACAACGCCATATGCTCTTGTGTCAACAATGCAGATTCAGGTAAATTAGGCACGCCTACAACCTAACAAACAGTCCAATATTATGAATCTTAATTTGATTTATAAGGTCTTATTGGTGTTGAAATTAAGCTGAACAAATCTCTTTGCTTGCAAGTATTATTTGCAAATTCATCACAGATGCGTGCGAGGTTATCAACGAAATTCGACCACTGGTCACCAACATTACACTGACGAGAATGCGCATCAGCTAGCAGAAGAGCCTGCTCATAAAGATTAGCTCGATATCTTTGGTTTTTGATTGACATATGTAAGCTTCCTCAACTGTTTACAATGTGCCAACTATTTTGAATCAATACAAGCTAAAATTCCAGCAATGTTAATACTAAATTCTCAGACTTGAAACCTTGCTTTCTAATTGACACAACCCTTAAAGGTTTGATATGCTTTGCAATTGCAATCTCTACACAATAACTAACTACAAAATTGATCAAAAGGTAACACTTTTTAGTCTAAGAAACTAACGAGATAGAGATAACAGTTACGTTTGCCTAAATTTGTGAATGGCACAAAACGTTCTCAGGAGTTACATACACAGAAATAGAAGAGGAGGCAAAGCGTGGAGAGTAAAGTTGCTAAGAAGGAGATCGACACGCACACCGAAAGATTATCGGTAGAACCACCTAACATCCATACCGATTTTATCAGACAGATCATTAAGAAAGATAAAGAAACTAATAGATATGAAGGGCGGGTCCATACCCGGTTTCCACCGGAGCCAAATGGCTATCTGCATATTGGACATGCTACCTCTATTTGCCTTAATTTCGGCATTGCAAAGGATTTTGGTGGATTCTGCAATTTGCGATTCGATGACACTAACCCTATAGGAGAAACTATAGAATATGTGGAATCAATAAAAGAGGACATTCGATGGCTCGGATTTGATTGGCAGAATCGTGAATTCTACGCCTCGGACTACTTTGAACAACTCTACGAATACGCAACACAGCTAATAAAAAAGGGAGTCGCGTATGTATGCGATCTAAGTCCAGAGAAAATGAGAGAATATCGTGGCACCCTAACTAAACCCGGTATGAATAGCCCATATCGTGGCCGCTCTGCTGAAGAAAACTTGGATTTATTCGAACGCATGCAGGAAGGGAAATTCCCCGATGGTTCACGTACACTCCGTGCCAAGATTGATATGGCATCTCCAAATTTGAACATGCGAGATCCGGTCATGTACCGAATTCTACGAGCCACTCACTTCAGACAAGGAAATAAATGGTGTATCTATCCAATGTATGACTTCACACATGGTCAATCAGATTCTATTGAAGGCGTAACCCACTCGCTATGCTCACAAGAATTTGAAGATCACCGCCCACTATATAACTGGTATCTCAATGAATTAGAAATGTATCATCCACAGCAAATAGAGTTTGCCCGGCGGAACCTTAGCTATACTATAATGAGCAAGCGAAAGTTAATTCAATTGGTTGAGGAAGGACATGTCAGTGGTTGGGATGACCCCAGAATGCCAACGCTTTCAGGGTTACGTAAACGTGGTTACACCCCAGAGGCCATTCGAGATTTTTGCGGCCGCATAGGGGTTGCTAAAAGTGACAATCTCGTCGATGTAGCTATGCTTGAACATTGTATCCGCCAAGATCTGAATAAACATGCATTGCGTGTAATGGCAGTGTTGCGTCCACTTAAGGTTGTAATCGATAATTACCCAGAAGAACAAACGGAAGAGTTAGAAGCAACCAACAACCCGGAAAATCCGGACATGGGCTCGCGGAAAATCCCCTTTTCTCGGGAGCTTTATATCGAGCAAGAAGATTTCATGGAAAATCCTTCCAAAAAGTATTTCCGCTTGGCCCCAGGCCGAGAAGTTCGGCTGATGCACGCATATTACGTCAAATGTGAACGCGTCATTAAAGACGAAACGGGTGAAGTGCTTCAAGTTCATTGTACCTACGACCCTGAAACTCGGGGTGGTTGGTCCGAAAATGGTCGAAAAGTTAAAGGAACGTTGCATTGGGTATCTGCTAACCACTCACTTGAAGCTGAGGTCCGCTTGTACAATCATCTCTTCTTAAAGGAGAACCCAGATGATGTAGGAGATAATGAGGATTTTAAATCAAACTTGAACCCAAATTCTTTGGAAATCTTAACCAAATGTCAGGTTGAACCAAGTTTAATAGATGCGAACCCTGGTACCCGCTATCAATTTCTAAGACAAGGCTATTTCTGTACCGACCCTGATTCATCTTCTGAAAAACCCGTTTTTAACCGAACAGTCTCATTACGTGACACATGGGCAAAAATCCAAAAGAACAGATAGTCTCAGGTCAGGCAAATCAAAGTTGAATGACTCCAATAAATAGTAAAATCAGGTTATGCTGAGGTCGTTGCTCTGTACCAACAAAATCAGGAAATGCTTGCCAAAATAGCAGTTGAGGGACATCTGTTAGACAGTGATTCGCACTGAGTATGCGAAATCTTGTGGGCAACCCAATTGTGACCAACTACAATTTTCGCTATTACGGACAACCGACACCGACCTAAGATGCGTCGTCAGCCTCAGGCTAGAAAATGGGGTCTTTTGTACCATCTCTCTAGTTGGTGATAGTGGAATCAAGCGACGGTTTCAAAGTACATACTTTGGATCAAAAGGCGCACTGATTGTGGACGCCACGCCACTTACAGTTACCCAAAAGAAACCTAACAGGGAATTATCAGTATATGAAGAGAACCGGATGACAACATCACAGCAACCAATGAACAATTTCATTGACGCTATTCTTGGCCACGCCCAACCCCTAGCAACAGGAGATGACAGTCTGCGTGTTGTCGAAGTAATTGAAGCAGCATACCAATCGGGCCGAACAGGGGGAATTATATCATTGTCACTTCAAAATTAGACGATAATATTGTGTATTTGACATAAAGGACATAACACATGGAAACGAATTCGTCAGTTCGGGTGCGCTTTGCACCTTCACCAACAGGGTTTTTGCACATCGGCGGTGCACGCACAGCGTTGTTTAATTGGCTCTTTGCAAAACACCATGGGGGCACTTACATTCTTAGAATCGATGACACCGATGAACAAAGATCGACCCAGGAATCAATGCAACAGATTTATGATTCGCTAAAATGGTTAGGTTTGGACTGGGACGAGGGAGAAACTGTTGGCGGAGACTATCAACCGTATGTACAGTCTCAACGAAGAAAAATCTATCAAAAATATATCCAGAATTTGCTCGAGAATGACAACGCGTACTATTGCTACTGCACGCCAGAAGAGCTATCACAAATACGTGAACATGCACGCGCAGAAAACCGCAACCAATCATACAACGGAAAATGTCGCAATTTAACGGAGAAAGATCATCGGAAATTTGAGGCAGAAGGACGTAAACCAACTGTACGCATCAAAGTGCCAAATCAGCCAATTTTGGTACAAGATCTAATACTAGGCGAGACCCAAATTGCACCTTCGTCTTTACAAGATGAAGTAATCGTCAAGTCAAACGGAGCACCACTTTATAATCTAACTTCAATTGCCGATGATATTGAAATGCAAGTTACTCATGTTATTCGTGGGGCAGATCATCTAAACAACACATCAAAACAAATAATGATTGCTAATGCACTTAGTGCCAAAATACCACAATTTGCTCACCTACCCATGGTACTCGGCAGTAGCAAAGGAGAAAAACTTAGTAAACGACACGGAGCTACTTCTGTTGACCAATATAGAAAAGATGGATTTATACCCGAGGCACTGATCAACTTTTTGGTTCGACTTGGTTGGTCACTCGATGACAAGACTGAGATCTTATCCATCAATGATATGATTGATAATTTCAGCCTCAGTCGAATTGGCAAGAGCGGGAGCGTCTTTGATGTTAAAAGATTAGAATGGCTCAACAACCATTACATATTGAAGCTCAATTTAGCTAAAAGAACTTCTGCCGTAATTCCATTTCTGCAACGGGATGGCTTGCTCGAGGACAATTTTTCTAATGAAGAACGACCTTGGCTTGAAAAAATTGTAGAATCTGTTGGAGATAGGCTTACAACATTGGCTGACATAACTACCTACACCAAGTTTTTCTTTACCGATGATTTTGACTACCATCCAAAAGACGTAAAAAAATGGTTAACAAAGGGTGACCCTGTTGCTGTCCTCTCAGGAGCACGTGATACACTGTTGGCCATTGAGAATTTTGACCTCGACACAGTCGAAAGCAAAATTAAAGATTATTTGAATAAGCTAGAGATAAAAAGAATACAAGTAATGCAACCTTTGCGACTTGCACTTTCCGGCCAAACGTTTGGCCCTGATTTATTTACCATTATAATTCTACTGGGCCAGGAAAAAACGATTTCTCGAATCAATCGATTAATTGACTATATCCCTACTATCAACAAAAGGAGTGCAAACTAAATGGAACAAGCGCTAGAACATTTTATCAAGGACCTTCCTAACCTCTTATTATTTTTGATGATTGCAGGAACGCTTTTCACAGTCGGGAAAGGGGCAGATATACTTGTTGAAGAGGCCGTAGACCTATCAAAAAAATGGGGAATCCCCAAGGTATTAATAGGTGCGACCATCGTGAGTCTTGGAACGACATTGCCTGAAGCAGTAGTCTCAGTCCTAGCAGCAGCTAAAGGAATGCCAGATCTTGCCCTTGGGAATGCCGTTGGTTCAATTATCTGTGATACAGGTTTAATACTAGGTCTAGCAGCCATCATCGCCCCCCTACCTCTAAATAGAGAAATGGTAAACCGTCAAGGCTGGCTTCAATTCGGCGCAGGCTGTTTACTAATAATCAGCTGTCTACCATTCAGTTCTCTTTCACTAAAAACCATTTTTGAAGAAGGTGGACAACTACCAAGGTCTTTTGGCTTTATCTTCTTGATTTTACTTGCTTGCTACTTGTGGTTCACAATTCGTTGGTCTAAAAGCTCAGAAATAGAAACTAACGAACAGGAAACCGATAATGATTCCAGCACAATACTTGCACTTATAAAATTGGTGTTTGGCATCGCTTTGGTTGTAGTTTCATCATGGATACTAATCCCTGCTGTACGTGAAGCAGCAGAACGAATTAATGTTCCTCAAAGCATCATCGCGGCTACCCTTGTCGCATTTGGAACTTCACTGCCTGAGCTAGTCACAGCAATAACGGCAGCGAGAAAAGGACATGGAGAATTAGCTATTGGTAATGTTATAGGAGCAGACATTCTAAATGTTTTGTTTGTTGCCGGCGCAGCTGCAGCCATCACAAGCGGAGGATTAATGGCCCCGCCACAATTTTTCAAACTTTTGTTCCCAGCTATGTTGTTCATATTACTAGTTTTTCGAATCGGCATCTTCTTCTCTGGGGCAGCTTTCAAACGCCCTTTTGGATTTGTTCTGCTTTCGGCTTATATCATCGTAACGACATTTAGCTACATCTTTAAATAGGGTTTCACGACTGGTATTATTCCCATCTAAAATCGGACATATGGGAACAGCCAAAATCGATTTCTTCACTTTTTTGGAACAGACACTAGACAATATGCGTTTGTTTTTGTGAATTATCCAATTAGGGTAATCCACCTAACTAAACAGGATCTTGAGGTGTTTTACATGTCTAGGCGTTACGCGTATGTAGCGATTTGTCGGAAAGAATCGAAAAGTCGTTGGTCAGTCAGTTTCAAATCTTTAGGCAACTCCGTCCCAGCAGAAATTCTGCAGTTACCCAATCTGTCTCACCCTTTAACCTCAGCATCGTTTCACAAGCTAGACCTGAATCCAGTCGATTACTTTCGCCGCATTTTTCGCGATATGCCTGAGATGTTACGCAGTTATAGATCTCGAACCATCGATCGAATACGTAATAACCTAAATCAGCTTGAAATTGGTCAATCATGCCAAGTAAAAGTCGTATATATAGACTGTGGCGGTGGCATAGCTTCTTATAACTACAATATAGATCTCCTTAATGATGTTTCCAAAGACCCCTATGAATTGGAAACATTCAACAACGAAACAGAAGCAAAACAAGCAATAATTCTTGAGCAGGAAAAAACCACAAAAGATCTATTAACTTCCAATTCCTCACCCCAACCTGAAAATGATTATGCCAGCGTATTAATGCAATTATCCCGAGATTTCACTGAACTCCGAGCAGATTTGGAAGACCTAAAACAACAAATAGCAAAACGGAACTCCATACCATTAGAAAACATAGAGACAATTGAAAATCACGTTCCGCTGCCTAGCTCGAACAGGTCATTTAAATCAGAAGTACTAATCGATTCCGAACTACATAGTTCAAAGATACCCCCTGCCACGAGTAATCCAGCAGGAATTCAATTGAGTCATGAGGAAAGTTTTATCTTAAAATATTTATCTGAACACCAAGTGGCATCCGAATCTATCTTGCAAACTCAATGTAAAATCGAGAATCCGATATCAGTAATGACTAGCTTAATGGTAAAAGTTGAACGAGGTAATTTGCCCCAAATTTTTTCTAAAACGGACGATGATGGAGAAATGATTTATATTTGGAATCAACAGCATCAGCAACAAGCAAAAGACGAACTGTAATTGTGTTTTCGAGGAAACTAGAAATGGCCAATATTATTGCATGTAACTTAGGAAGTTATCGCGGAAAATTCAGTAAGCAGGAAATTTATGAGCATCTTAATAAAATCGGTTTGACCAATGTTGAAATCAGTACACCTAAGACACAAGAAATAGATACTGTGCAAGAAGAATTAGAGACATATGGATTGACAGCCACAACAATCTTGGCATCACATGATGTTAAGAATCAAAACTTCGTCTCAGATTTCCAGCAAACGCTAGAAACGACGCATAAAATGGGTGTAGACCGAATATTTCTTAGTGCACACGGAGGCGATTTACCGAAAGACGTGGTTTTTAACCGGTTGAGGGCACTCGGTGGAAACGCACAAAAATTAGGAATCACCATCTGCCTAGAAACACATCCCAATTTAGCACACAATGGTGATATTGCACTTGAAACAATGAACAATATCAATCATCCTTGTGTAGGCATCAATTTTGATACCGCTAATGTACACTATCATACCAATCGTAAAATTGATACCGTTGACGAAATCCAAAAGATTTTAGATTATATTAGGGCTGTACACCTGAAGGACACAATGGGTGGATATCATGCTTGGAATTTCCCTGCCTTAGGTGAAGGAATTGTTAACTTTAAGGCAGTTTTTGAACTACTGAATAGCAGAGGATTCGAAGGACCATTCACTATGGAATTGGAAGGAATTGAAGGAGAAAATATTGATCGAGTTGGAATTTTAAACAGAGTAGAAGATTCGTTTCAATATTTGAAAAATCTTGGCGTAATACACTAATCCCAAATTCACAATAGATATGCATATAGATTTCTCCTAGTTATTTCATAGACAGAAAAAGATACTCCTAGTCGGAAACATAATGACAGAAAATCCATATTGAACTCGCTAGCGTGTGTATCCACAACGATTGTCTCCTAAACATGCTTGCTACAAGCAAAAGTTTTCACAAAAGAAAGGACAATAAATACCATATCGTCCTAAGTAATAGCGTTACAGGATCAGAATAAATATGTTTCCTCTGAGATTGATTGCAGACACCAGAAAAAATTAAAAAACACCCGTCAAAAGTAATAAAACCTGAAACAAAAAGCAACATATACTTTGATTTGCAAGACTTCCACTGAACAGGATGCTCAGCTACTGTTATAATTTATGATAACTTTATCATAACAAACCGGATTCCTATTGCAGAAGCAAGCACGAAAAATAAATGCCTGTAAATTATTCCACAAGCACATGGCACAGAGCTTTCGACACACCACACCACTAAAGCAAAAGTCGGAACCACTCAGAAATAGCACCCATCCGATCCTCTACTATCGACAAAGAAGTGTCCAAAGCAATGGCATAAATTTTCTTATTGATTTATGAAACTTGGGATGTATACTGGTAGCAACTGAATATACTATGCAAAGGCGTTTGCATTGGATGAGGAAAATATTGTATGAGTACATTTCATCTCACAGATCAGCAAGTCAGTTTTTTCCATACCTTTGGTTATCTTAGTTTTCCTAGTTTGATGGCGAATTGTATTGATGAAATCGAATCAGCCTTTGAAGCACTATGGGGAGAAAATGGTGGTGGACACAACGGCCAACCACATGATGGCAAAGCTAGATCCTGTATCGCGCAGTTTGTTGACCGAAGTGAACAACTAAGCGCACTACTGGACGACCCACGTATTCTTCGTATCACTAAAACGCTCCTAGGCGATGACTTCAATTACATGGGTAGTGACGGTAATTACTATGTTGGTGATACTAAATGGCACTCCGACGGTTGGCACGATGAGATATTGCACATCAAGATCGCTTTCTACCTTGATTCATTGACTCGCAGTACTGGTTCTCTCCGTGTAATCCCCGGCAGCCACCTTCCAGGCGACGGATATGCTGATTTGCTTTCCCAACAAACCAACAAAAGTCAAGAAGTATGGGGAATCAGTGGGCAACAGATACCCGCTGTCGCTTTTGAAACACAGCCAGGTGACATCGTTTGCTTCAACCACAACACCAAACATGCTGCTTTTGGTGGCAGTTCCCGGCGACGGATGTTCACCATGAACTTTTGTCAGCGCTATCCAGAAGATAAACTGGAAGATTTGCGTAACTACATGAGTGGTGGCGCTCGATTCTGGGTCAAGCGAGGGTATGGCGAGGCGATAATTCGGACAGCAGGACCAGAGCGTATGAAACATTTGGAACAGAAACTAGCTAACGACGGACATCTCGCCGAACTTTCCCGCCAAGCACGCAAGACTATGTCAGAACCATCACGAGGATAATCAACGCTAGCTTCTTGGATCAAGGGAATTTCGATTTGCATTTCCAGATAGAAATACCGTTAAGTCTCTACATCAGTTTGCTCATTACACTCGCGTCTGGTATGTATAAACCTATTGCTTAATAATTAATTAGACTCAAAATAAAAAGTGAACCTTCCAGTCTCCCATCAAGAAAGCCACATGTTGATATTTTGTAGTTTGTTGCAAAAACTTTAAGGGCGTTCCAAGAAAATAGTAAGGAAGAGTAGATAAAGGACAACAAATCACACGGCAAGCAAAGAACTCACACAAATCTATAATCAACAGATACAAAAATAAGCTTACGAAAGATACGAAAAAAAACTTACCTCAATCTTTCCAATCAGTGCTTAAACTATGAAACTCCTATATTTCTCTTAGAAGCCAAGGCCAAAACAGTAACAGCCCCACCATAAAGTCTATAACAGAAAACTTACTCAGCCTACACAAAAGTCTTTCACTTACAGACAAAATAGGTTCACAATAATTATAAACAACAAAGAAATACCAGTCCCAGAATTTGAAATTCAAAGGCTTTTTTTTTGACTCCACGATTTCCATGTGGTAAGTAATAGGTGCATCAACGAACTGGACATCTTTGATGCAATGTTCCTTATTGGAATAAGCCCTAATTCACATCCACAACTCCTTCCAATGGATTAGGGCTTTATCTATACAAATTCAAACCCATTCGCTAACGCCGATCCTAGGGAGGTTCTAACACAAGCAACCCCCAAGGCTCGCTGTTAATGGCTTGATACCAACTTATCTTATATGTCGATTACCTGTGTAAAAAAATATAAGTTTTTGTGCGGAGCAGTCACGACTTTTCCGCTACAGCAAGCGAAACCCAAAACTCCCATCGAGTCCATTGACCATCAATTGACGAAACGTTCACCCAAATTTCAGTTCTTTATGATAGTAACCCTGCTTGTTGGAAGCTTATATCCAGTCATCGGCAGCCGACTAACCAACCCTTGCGACCCACCTCAACAATTCTTTCGGAAAAACAGCAAAGTTCCCCTATCCTTCATTTATTCTTTTCGATAATCCAGTTTACTGCTTTTGCCGTAGCCAATTTGTCACCTAAATTATCAAGAACAGTTGCTTCAAAGTAAAGGAATCGTTTCTTTCGTTGAACGAACTTCGCAATAACCGTAATATGACCAAGGCCTAAATTAATTGCTTTTTTATATTTCATCTCCAAGTTGCGAGTAAAATTAGGAGGAGCCATCAACATGCTAAGAGGTCCTACAGCATTATCAACAGCGGCTGCAATCATCCCCCCCTGCATATTACCAAATGGATTTAAGTATTTTTGCAGAATTGGAAACCTAACTGTCAACAGACTATCTTCCTGATCAAATTTGACAATCTCACCCTCCATATCATCAAATGCAGGAGGTGGTATCTGAACGTGATGTTCAACTCCTTCGAGATTATCCTGCATCATAGTTATAAGTTCCTCAGAAAGACTCATCTGGTATCCTCATTTGATTTTTTATGTTTCTTTCAGACCGAAAGATTTCCACCATTACCTCCCTCTCATCTTCGGCATAAACTACTGTAGCAACAAACATCACTGGAAGCATAATAACTAATCTCTTCACCAACACATACTCCTTGTATATTAATCCTAAATTAAATGTAACACAAAAAACCATTAGTTAAGCAGGAAAAGCCATGAATAGTACACACATTCGTCCTCTCCAATCTCAGCATAGTTGGCTAAACTCGGCCAAAATTAGCAGAACTTTAAAACTCTTACAATTCTTCTTTCAGCAATAAACAATCATCTACTAACACTAGATGATCCACTTGTTCTGCTAGATATTTTAGGAAGTTACTTTTATCTGCTGGAGAGATATTAAGACCTAACGTATTACCAGTATCGATATGAAGACAATCTTAAGGATAGTGCCGGGCTGGAAACAGGACTACGGGTCGGAACAACTTGCTTGATGCGTTTATAAGGAATTCGACCACGAACACACCCAAATCGGATTAATAGATTTTCTTTTTCCATCTCATAATGAAATGGGAATGGTAAACCACCGTAAACTATACCAACAATAAGAATACCAAACCAACCTAACCATGCATTCGGGTCACCACCCACATAGAGTTTTACCAATACAAATAGAGAGATAATTGGTGATATGCACAACAAAACAGCTAGCCACCAATCAACTTTACTTTTGAAGCGTTTAGTCATAATTAAATTACTTGGCTCTCTTCATACACAAGTAATTGATAGGATTAGAATTTTCCCTGCTTATTGAGTTATTAGTACAATTCCGTTTGAAGCTTTTTTAATTCAGCTTTCAGTTCTGGAATAATTCCTGCGTATTCCAAACTGTAATAGACATTTTCCATTTCCTTTGGGTCTTTATTCAAATCGAATAGTTCCCATTCAGGCGGTGTTTCTTGGTCGATCGCACCAGTTGCTCCATCTGGCTCTCCATAATAATGAATCAGTTTATACCTCGCAGTCCTAATACCATAATGCGCTGGAACATTAAAGTGAGCTAGGTGCATCCAGTAACGATAGTACATTGATGTTCTCCAATTTGTTGGTCTCGTCCCACTTAAAATGCTTCTTAGACTATGCCCCTGCATATCAGACGGTATTGTTATGCCAGCATAATCCAGAAATGTTGAAGCATAATCAATATTCAGACCAATTAGATCACTCGTTCCAACTTGAACTTTGTTAGGATAACGAATTAAACAGGGAATTCGCAGTGACTCCTCATACATAAATCGTTTGTCATACCAACCATGATCTCCCAGAAAAAAACCGTGATCAGCAGTATAAATTACAATCGTATTCTGGCTCAAATCTCTTCTATCAAGCCAATCCAATAAACGACCAACGTTCTCGTCGATTGATGTTACGCACCGTAGATAGTTCTTGATATAACATTGGTAGTTCCATCTTTTAGTTTCAGACGGCAACAATCCATCTGGTGGAAATTCCGGCAGGTGATGTTTCTGGTGCATAATTGAGACACGCTGGGTCGACATTTCTGCGGCTTTAGCTCGGTTTTCATAATTGTCCTCAAAATTCTCTGGTTCAGGAATCTCCTGATCCCTATATAAATCTAAGTATTTGGGATTTGGCACAAACGGATCATGAGTAGCTTTATAGGTACACATCAACAGAAAGGGTTGATCAGCAGATCTTCGATTCAGCCAATCCAGCGATAAGTCTGTGATTACATCCGCGGTATAGCCGGTGAATTCTCGAGTTTCTCCCATTAGATTCATTCTTGGATCAGAATGACTTCCTTGTCCCTCCAAGATACTCCAATAATCAAATCCCCATGGTCTACTCACGTCATCCTGACCCAAGTGCCATTTCCCAATAATTGCCGTTTGGTAATTATCCTGATTTAGAATTTGGGCAAACGTCCTGTGCTTGCTTTGATCAATGGTATCATCTAACGTCTTAACTCCCGTTTTATGCCCGTATTTTCCGGTTAAGACAGAAGCTCGAGCAGGCGTACAGATTGCATTTGTGCAGAAAAAATTATTAAACCGTATTCCTTCATTACCGATTCGATCAATATTAGGTGTTCTATTAATTTGGCTTCCATAACAACTGATAGCCGGAGCAGCATGATCGTCAGACATAATAAACAAAATGTTGGGTCGACAATTATCCATTTATTTCATCCATTTAAAACTTCTTAAAGCAACCGAAAACCCTTGAAAAACATTAAAAGATGCAGTAATGTGAAAAAACAATTGCATTCTATACCTGCCAGCTGGGATCGATATCACTCAACTGCTTCCAAAAATTTGGTATACGTAACCGCCCTCAATTCAAATACTTCATACCCACAAGGCTTTCATCAACACAGACACACTCTTCTTTGTTCTTGATTTTAATTCCAATATTCAGCCCTCATTATTCCCAATTTCGGACAAGAAAAAGCGAGAACTTATTGCTAGTAATTTGGCAAAGAACCCATCAAATAATTTATTTTCCATTTATTCTGTATTCTAGTTTGCAACTTAAATACAACCGTCCGAACTGAATAAGATTGAAAACCGATCCTCTTTCCAACGACTGCGGACTGCGTTTGTAATTGATTGAATTTTCAAAATACCAGAATTTAATACCCCCATACATAATCACAGTTTTGATGACACTGGTTGGCCATCTACTACGACTGTCTCTAGTGTTTCAAGATCATCTGCCGTCGTTATCTCATCAAAGACTGTAAGGCAGGCCATTGGATCGTCGCAGTTAAAAGTATACTCACGATCCGTGCTTAGAACCAGATGAATGCCAGATCCATTACCTATGATGTAACCTATAGGTTTGAGAGATTTTAGGCACCTGACATGACCTCTCCACTCAATCCACCTGAATTGGTCTCTTCGATTTGGGCAATATCCGTCACGTTTAGCCTGACACTCCATAACGCATATCCGAATCTCAATTCATCGTGATCAACAGATACGAAATAAACACAGTAGCAGTAAGCTAAGAAGGAAAGAATCAAAATAGGAGGCAGGAAGCTTTAAAACAACCACCTCCACTGATTATCACATGAAAAAATCACAACGATAACAGCAACAATGGGCCATACGAACCATGTCTGAGGCATCTAGTAGTACATAGTTGCCTATTACTCGGCAATTAAGTCCTCAGACACTAAGTCCTCCATTACTCCTCACTCAACTGCGATAGATATCTCGACTTGGATGCTACGTGCGAGCCCGCATCCGCTTCAGGATCTATGCCACGTAGCATCACGCCCTGTCCACGCGACAGATGCTGGAGGCCCATTGGCCTGTCCGAAGGATCGCGCATCTGGACCAGCAGCGTCGTACGGGGTTGGTCGGTTATATTCAGTCCCGATCCATGGATAGTGAGGTAGCTGAAGAACAACACATCCCCTGTTTCGGCTGGGCAGGGGGTGGCCTCCTCTACGGGATATTGTTCCGTAGGCAAATGGGAACCGCCCTCATGGATGTGATCATACAGCCCGTTTTTAAAACTTCCTGGAACCACTCGGATGCACCCCTTTTCGATCGGAGCATCATCGAAGTGGATGGTAGCGGCAATCATAGTATGGTTTTCGTGAGGGAAATACGAATAGTCCTGGTGCATCGGGAATGGGGCGCCCCGTTCAGGTGGCTTGATGAACATCTTCGTGTGGTGCAACTGCACGTTGGGTCCGATAATATCTGCGGCTCGGTCGGTCAGTCTGGGATCAATGATAAGCCGAGCGAGGGCCGCACTATGGAATTGCACATTGTGGCAGTGCACTAATTCCCTGCGAAGGTCAGTTACCTTGGCTCCGCTAGTCCATCCCTCGCTGCGGACGCTCGGATCCGATACCGACATCAACCGGTGCGCTAGCGCGTGCGTTTCCTCTCGGAACAAAGCCGCTTCCTCGCGGGTAAATACACCTTTAGCAAGTACATATCCATTCTGATCGTAGAATGCGATCTCCTCACCAGTAAGTCCATGTGCTTTTTCACTGGTAATCATATACTATTCCTAATCTCAATCACTACCAGTTGATTGGACCGTTTTGTTGGTATCACCAACTTCAGGGGAAGCATTGACTACACCGCCAACGTCCAGTAGTCTTGATCGATGTCGTTTCAAAAAAAGAACCCAGCATCAACCGATCTTTGATAAAAGCCACTGCCTATTCGATTAACTAGCGGTAAATAGACATAATGTCGAAATCAGGATCAGATACCGGTTTATCATATCGCTCTTAAGCTATACTAAAAATTCAGATAAGTCATTCTATCACGACTATTGTTTAAGGTAAAGTGGTAGCTTAGGTTCTCAGTTAGCAGGAATGCTGTGCTACGCTGATTTTGAAGCTGGTCTTTTTACGCCGGAAAATTATCAGACGGAATGTATGATATATCATGACAAGTAAAGACAAGGGAAAATTTCCATTAGATTGTTCTGCCGACGAAGTATCTGGTAATTCTTTTAAAAAAGCTTTTTTGGTTCTTCGTGGAATTCCACCCGCCCATCTCTTCACTATTTTAGCCGTTGACCAATTCAGTTCAGGCCTCTTATAATAGTAGCAGTAAGAGGGTCTTATACAATCATCTCTAAACGGAAATTTAACCTCTGGAAGCATTATTAAATTTCAGGCCAATCATTATCATTAAGAAAGAAAATTAAATTAGAGGGAAACCATGTCAGGTAAACTCAAGGTTGGTGTTATTGGAACTGGTATCATCGGCAAAAGCCACATTCGCGGTTATCAATCGATGAGAAATGATGTTGAAATTGTTGCGATTGCAGATATCAATCAAAATGAGGCACAAAAGGTCGCACAGGAAAACGATATCCCACACGTGTTTTCTGATTACCACGACCTACTGAGGATCGACGAAATTGACAGTGTTGATGTTTGTCTGCCTAACTTCCTGCACGCACCTGTCACGATTGACGCACTTGAAGCCGGCAAACATGTGTACTGCGAAAAACCGATGGCAAAGACTGGTACGGAAGCACAGGCGATGTATGACACTGCACAGCGGACGGGGAAAAAGCTGTCGGTACAGATGGGAACCGTTTTCTCCAGAGAATCACGAACCGCAAAAGCCTTAATCGAGCAAGGTGCGCTGGGTCGGGTTTACTATGTTAAAACAAGCCACTACCGTCGTCGCGGA
This sequence comes from Candidatus Poribacteria bacterium, assembly GCA_002709695.1. Classification (GTDB taxonomy): domain Bacteria; phylum Poribacteria; class WGA-4E; order WGA-4E; family UBA9662; genus UBA9662. The sequence continues at coordinate 7,263 of PAQF01000039.1, read as the reverse complement.
CGAGTATATGTAGATGGTTACGCCACCCCACACTTTGTGCAAAAGGAGAAATCTGGAGGTGGGACGCTAGTAGATATGGCAGTATACCACTTAGCACGGATGCTCTATCTGCTGGATAATCCAGAGCTTGAAACCGTAACGGCTTCAACATTTCAGGAACTCGATATGGACGAGAAACGCCGGCAGGAGAGCGGCTATAACGTCGAGGAGTTAGGCACCGGATTTGTGCGATTTGAAGGAGATATCACGATGTTTGTTGAAGAGGCTTGGGCCGCCCATATTGATGGAGGTGAAGGTGATCGCATTATGGGGTCGAAGGGAGGTATCAGGCTAGAGCCATTTACCTTCTATACAGATATGTATGGCATGGATGCCGAAGTTAACTTCAATGTCGAAGCCTATGAAAGACGGATGCAATCTCTCGGGTATGCCATTGAAGGTTATGAGAGCTCGCAGAAACACTTTGTTTGGGGTGTTTTGAACCGCCTTGAAATGATCGATACCGGAGCAATTGGTCTTACCGTCGCTCGCATCACTGAGGCGATGTATCAATCCACCGAAGCAAGAACAGAGATAAACCTACGGTTATAATACTGGAGCAATTTACCACGCTTCACAATTTTAGCAGATAGAACCCAATTCGACACTTCCCAAGTTCATCAAAATAACATATTATCCCTAACCGATGCCAATTAACTAATATGCGTACTCCCATCAGCACCAGCGAAAAGAAAACAGATCTTTGAACCACCATATCCACCTTTCGAGTGGCTTTATAAAAACTACTTCCGACTAATACAAAAACACATCAATCCCTCCTCTTAGCAGTAGAATATCAATCAAAAAACGATTGATCCTCTTCTTTCAAAAACGGCTTATTTGCTTCCGGAAGCAAATTTATCCCCATACCAGGTCGATCCCAAACTTCAATAAAGCCATCTTTCACAATTGGGTTTGGCAACCATTCTACAATATCATACCACCATTCCGGTTCGCCTATCGGATATTCAAAAGCAATATAATTCTGTGGCAAGGTGGCACACACCTGTACCAGGGCAGCTAAACCAAGTAAGCCATCACCAATTCCATGTGGGGCTATCAAAATCCCGTGTAAATCCGCATATTCAGCGACCCACTTCAACTCTGCGATTCCTCCAATATCACACGGATCCGGACCGATAATATTAACCGCTTTCTGTTCAATTAGATCCTTGAAATTCTGACGCAAATAAATCTGTTCGCCGGTATGAATAGGGGTTGATGTCGCCCGTGTTACTTCTCGATAGGAATCGGGAGCCACCCATGGAACATAATCCCCCATCAGCATATCTTCCAACCACACCAAATTCAAGTGCTCGACTGCTTGCGCTAGCCGAATCGCATCGGGCACCGTAAATCCAGGTCCACAGTCAAGTGCCAATCCAACTTCATCACCTAATACTGCTTTCATCGCTTCAATACAGGTGATTAAGTGTTTCATGCCTGACTCGGTTATCAATCCTCGATTGGCACGATGCCCTGTTGGTAACACTTCGCCATAATAAAAATTAGGTACTTGTTGTGCCATGGGTCCATGAAAGGCCACACCTTGCTTAATAATGGTGAACCCTTCCGGTGAAGCCTTCATCGCAGCCATATTTTCGGCATAGTGCTTGGGTTCAGTACCTCTTGAAGGGAAGCGTATCGCACCATTATAAACTCTAACCTGATCACGAACTTTTCCGCCCAACAGCTTATAGACAGGCAGATTAGCCGCCTTGCCGGCAATATCCCACAGCGCCATTTCGATAGCACTAACCGCACTGCCCCATGGCTTGTCCCCCCCAGTCGTCGGATCTGCATCATCACCCGCTCAACATTTGTTGGATCTTGGCCCAGAATATAATCCTTATAAAAGATCACATGAGGCTTCAGATACTGCTTGAAAGACTCGATCTCTCCAAACCCATCAATGCCATCGTCTGTCACAATTCGCACTACCGGATTGTTGCCAATAACCGCACATTTCAAATCTGTAATTTTCATTTATCTTCCCTTGACTAGCCAAGTAACCTTAGCATAGATTGTTAAATTATCTCCAGTACCATTGAACTCGAACGGAAAAGGCATAATCCCAAGTATCAAACCTAGTGTCATATAATCAAAATTCATGCTAAGTATATACATAGTAGCAAAACCGAGCACATACCAAAAACGTTTTCAGTATCCACAATCATGAGAACTGAATTCCTTCCCCTTATTCATCAAGAATTTTAGCTAATACACCTTTGATTTGACCGTTTGCCATCGCTGAAAAATCGGGGGGGGTACCCCTAAGCTAACAGCATCACCAATCGTGTAGTTATAACCGTCGGCATGTTGGATAACCTAGTAGTGCTTGTAATTGCTTCTCACCAGTTCAGATTTAGTTTTGAGGCTGAAGTTCCCACTGGCACGACCGATGCCAATCTACCAATATGCGTACCTTATTCGACACCTAATGACTTACTAAATTTAGCAAAATTTTACCGTTCGTGATTATATCCCTCGAGTCCTTTTAGTGCTTCGGGTGTACCTAATAAGTGCCTTATTTCGCTGATATTCCTCAACTGCTTTTAGTGCTTCTGATGTATCTATTTTCCTTAGTGCTCTTTCCGAACTACGACAAACACCCAAATTCTCATCCTGCAGTGCTTGGATCAGGCCAGGAACAGCATCCTTTCCCATCTCTCCTAATGCCAATGTCGCATTTAAACGAACATTAAAATCCTCGTCCTACAATGTTCCAATGAGACTTTGCACCTTCTGTTTTAAACCACTCATAACTTGCCAAATGGGCTACCATCTTATTAAAGATTGTATTTTAGTTTTAACTTAAATACAAGTTGATACCTACACTTTAATTAAGGTTCAGCAACTCCTTTTCTAGCTTCTAATAAACAGGCTATGGGGTCGAAAACCAAATAGCCCAAAATAAGCCCGTAGTAAACAGTAAGTACGGCAATAGACAGGGGAAGGATCTGTCTTCCAAGATCGTCACCCATCGCATTAAGTATCAAGACGATGCCCATCACAGTTCCAATAAAACCGGAAGCTATAGCATACCTTTTAGCTGCTTTCCAAAATTGGATACTTCTATCTAAAGTTTGGTCATCTATATCCCTTTTCCAAATTGAGGTGACGGATGATATGAAGGATCCTTGAAAACCCATTAGTAGAGTTCCAACAGTAAGAACGAAAACCACTGCAAAAGAGGCCGGATCAAGAAAGAATTTTAGAGTATCGAAGTTTGTAAGGTTGGCTGACATACCGAAAACAAGAGCAAAAACACCTAGAAGCAGGCCCAAGATGATTAGTTTCATGATTTTTTCCCTCTTTTTTAAATGTTCGCTGAACTTATACTTAAATTTTAACTTTTGATTAACACCTACACTTTAATTAAGGTTCAGCAACGCCTTTTCTAGCTTCTAATAAACATGCTATGGGGTCGAAAACCAAATATCCCGAAATAAGCCCGTAGTAAACAGTCATTACGACAATAGCTATTGCAGGACCGACACCTCCAAGATCGTCGTCACCAAACGCATGAAGTGTAAAAACCATGCCTATTAAAGATCCAATAAAACCGTAAGCTATAGCATATCTTTTAGCTGCTTTCCAAAATTGGATACTTCTATCTAAAGTTTGGTTATCCACATCCCTTTTCCAAATCGAGGTGACGGATGATATGAAGGATCCTCGACAACCTATTAGTAGAGTTCCAACAATAGGAACGAAAACTAGCGTAAAGGAGGTTGGCTCGAGAAAGAATTTTAGATTACCCAAGTTTGTAAGGTTGGCTGACATGCCAAAAACAAGGGCAAAAACACCTAGAAGCAGGCCCAAGATGATTAGTTTCATGATTTTTTCCCTCTTTTTAAATGTTCGCTGAACTTATACTTAAATTTTAACTTAAATACAGATGTTTTTATCCATAAGGCAACTATCACAAGTGTTTGTGTGATAAGATTTAATATCTTACATTATATATATAAAAAAGCGAGGTTAATTCAGATGGCTAATCTTTTTGTAACCATGAAGGTAAAGGACTTTGATTATTGGTATCAAGGTTTTAAAGGACATGTTGACGTTAGAAGCCAATGGTGTGATGAGTCCAGAACCAAAGTCTATCAAACACCAGAAGATCATAATGACATCAGTATTACTCTTTACGATGTTGATATGGAAGCTCTGCAAAAAATGATAAGTAGTCCAGAATTTCAAGCGCTGGCTGAAGAACTAGGCGAAATTTCGGACACCAAAAGAATACACAGCTTTTCCGAGATGGGGGAAGGCTAATTTCACAGTCCGCTTAACCTTAAATTGTTAATATCTACCAATTGCAATTTGGGTTGACGGAAGTCTGATCATTATCCCCTTGTACATAAGTTAAAACTTAAATACATGTACAAAAGTCTAGGCTTTTGTACAACACGATCTAGCTATAGCTGCATTCTTACTGCGACTTAAGTCTATATGTATTAAACATACTAACTTAAATACAACAAACCCATTATTATCTCCAATCTACTTATCTATACTACCTTGAGATAATACAGTAAAGAGCAATGAAGGAAGAGCGCAACAGTGCTGCGGGGGTTATTGTGGGTATAATACGGGCTAGCTACTTCAAGATAATCATCTTCTGTGTGGACACATAGTCTGCTGTCTTCAGCGTATAGAAGTAAGTCCCACTGGCCACCTGCTCTCCAAACTCGTTTCTACCATCCCAGTAGACTGACTTCCCTCGGGAAGTGTAATCTCCCGCACCCTGTAAACCGACATCAATCCGCCGTACCAAGTGTCCTGAAACATCATAGATCTTTATCAATACCTGGGATGAACTACCCAGCTGATACGGTATCCAGGTCTCAGGATTAAACGGATTAGGATAATTCTGACCCAGGCTGAAACGAACCTCTGGAACCGGCTCCCGATTCGTGGTCATCCGTTCCAACTCAACCGGTATTTGTTGTGACTCTTGATCCGCTATCACCAGCTGACGAATACCTATCGATTTCAAGGCTAAATCCAAATCTCCCTTTAAACGGAAACTTACATTGGCCATAGTCGATTCGGCTGAACCTAAATCAGTAGATTCTCCCAGTTGTGTGGCCGCAATCCTGCCTATTCTACCCAACGTCAGTTCTGGCTGCAGATGATAACTTTCACCGCCTAAAAGATTCCCTTTTTCAAAACCCACTACGGTCAATAAACGCGGACTATAGACCAACTCCAGCTGATAACCAGCTATCGATTCTGGGATATCCGCCTTGATTTCTAGCTCCAGCTGCTGAGTTTGCAGACCACCTCTATGATCCGTTGAGTGACTGACATGCATCGACACCTTACCCCTTGATTGGCCCATCAAAGCCATCGGTGCTGCCGCCAGCAGATCATAACTCTGACCAAAGTGGGTTACAACTGTTATCAGATCATACAGATCCACCAGGCCGTTTTGATCCGCATCTCCCTTTATCTTCTCTCCCTTTATCTTCTCTCCCGACTGACCAAAATAACGACCCACCATCACCAAGTCAAAGATATCTATCTTGCCATCTCCATTCAGATCCCAAGGTTTAGATTCTGGCAGCATCAAACGGTAAGTACCAAACTTATTGGCCTTCAGGTCCAGCGTCTTGCTATCAGCGTTAATTGTTACCCCTGACTCCAACAGTTTCCACACATCTCCTTCCAGCCTGAACACCTTCAACGATTCCGGTACCTCTGAGGCAGGATAAGGAATGGAGATATCTACCGCACTCAGAAACTCAGCTGTAAACGGCAATCCATTCTGCATCACGGCCGAAAAAACACGCCCTGTTCCTTCTATAGCACCAGACAAATCTGGTAAATCCGCCTCCGCTGGCCTCTGAATGGAAATGACCGTGTACAGTGTCGGATCCAGCGTCAAGGCACCCGCTCCCGCCGTCAGACGACCGCCATCTGCCAACACCGTGGTTCCTCCAGCCGAGGCCAGCAGCACTGTCAGGTTCAGGTTAACCGATACCTTTTGTGACTCTAAACCAGCCGAACTGACTGAAGTTACACCATAGTAATAGGTACTACCCACATTAATATCGGCATCTTGGTACTCTGGTACAACCAAATTCTCTGCCAAGCGCTGCTTGGGATCTACCTCTGCTATCGGTGTTTCCGAACGATAGAGATTATAACTCCCGGCATTGACATCAACTAACCAGCTGAAACTGACTTCTCTACCGGAGAAACTTAAGCTGGCTGACAGATTGGTCGGCGCTGTTTCCGGCGCCTTATCATCCAGTACCAACTGCTGCTGTAACGGCTGACTGACATTACCAGCTAAATCCACCGCTGACACCACCAGCAGGTTAGCTCCCGCTTCCAGGGTAACTTCTACCGTGACCAACGCCGTTTCTGTCGATACCGCCTGCGCTTTACCGTTAACAAACAGCGTTACTGAACCCGCTGAACCACCGCTATCATCATTGTATTTAATCTGTACCTTAGCCGGTGACTGGCTGACATGAGTGGAAAGATCAACAAATTCTACCGTCGGCTTAACCTGGTCAAAGTACACACGCTGCGGTTTGGAAATGGCACTCTGCAGTTTGGAGGCACTTCGGGTAAAGGAGGTCACATTGTTTAAGCCTGGACGCAGCAGCACTGGCTCCAGTCTGAACGAGCCGTCTTTCTCTACTGGTACCACACCCATGGAATTGTCGTTAGCAAAGATTTCTACTTCCAGTTTCCTGGCTGGATCATATTTGGCAATCACACCGCTAATAGGTATTTGGGCTGAATTGGTGTACAGGTTACCATTATATTGGGTAATAACCACTGCTCTAGCTTGTTCTACCGGCGCAGCATCCGTCTGCAGACGGTTAGCCCACCAACTATAACTATAGCGGCTTTCACTGAACGGGTTACTGAAGCTCAGGCTGGTTTCCTGTAGATCGAACACAATATCCTGGCTGTTATCTTCAGCTGTTTTCAGCAGGATCAATCGTACCGACTTCCTGCCGTCCTGCACCGTGGTATCACTGCTGACCGGCACCGTGGCCTGGTAACGTGAGGAACCAAAGGATACATCGTAAGGCATGGGACTAACCAACTCCAGGTCCAGTTTGACCAGTTTGAAAGGATCTATACCAGCCTCAACTTCTGCCACTTTGGACACTGCCTGCCACAATTGTTCCGGTTGAATCTGGCTCAGGACCAGGTTGCTGTTGAAATCTCCACCGAATCCTCCGCCAAAACCACCAC
>PAQF01000038.1 GCA_002709695.1 Candidatus Poribacteria bacterium | reverse complement strand
TCTTCCATAACTCTTCCTAGTTGCTTATGGAACTTTCGGAATTTGAATTGGCCTTCCTTCGATTGCGGATTGGTTAGCACATATCGATACAAGTGCTGACCTAAGTCCATCAGCGTAGGAGGACTTTACAATGGATTGATCGTTGGCCTGAATGGCGTTGATAAAAGCCTCATGTGCTGAAACCTGTGGAGTGTCTGGAACCTCAATTTTTACCACACCTTCCGGCACAATTGTAAAATTTCCCCGACCTAACTGAAGTACTATATGGTCTTCAAGAATAAAATCGGTTCGCATACTGCCTCCACCACGAGTTAATGCTGATGTCGTGGTGATATAGCCAACTGCTCCATTTTCAAATTGGAGTGTTACCACTTCTGCATCAGGAATGGTGTTATTTTCCTGATCAATGTTAATACACATACTATCAATTTTATAAACTTCGGTTATCTCTCCAGCCAAATAGCGGATCATGTCGATTTGGTGCGTGGCTTGCTCATGCAACATTCCCCCTGATTTTTCCATTACTCTCCACCAATGTTCTGGGCCGCCAGCAATTCCTCCCCAACGATGACAAGCAACCATACCGATTGTCTTATTGGTAAGAAACTTCTTTAGTGTGCTTTCTGCATTCTGGTATCTTCCTTGATAGCCAACGCTGGAAATTACGCCCGATTTTTTAGTTGCTTCAACAACCGATAAGCCATGCTCAAGATCCATAGTAACCGGCTTTTCAACGAAGATATGAAGACCGTTCTCGGCTACGATCTTTTCAGTCTCGGAATGGGCAAACGGTGGCAGACAGAAATAAACAGCATCGAGTTCTGTTTCATTGATCATTTTTTCTGCATTTGTATAGGCAATTCCACCATATGTTGCTACTGCTGAGCTTACTCGTTCCTCAGAAATATCGCATAAAGCAACGATTTCCGCGTTTTCAAGAGTAGCCAGAGTACTCAGATGAGAGTTTGCTCTTCTTCCGGTACCAATACATCCAACTTTGACTTTTTCCATTTGTAGTTAATTATCCTTTCTAATCCTGTTCCACCACCATCAAACACCAAATAGGACTAAAACAAGTAATAATATTGGCAATATTCTAAATAACCTGATGTATTTTGGGGGTATAGTTATAGTTCTAAGTAACCTACGACCCTTCTCGTATTGTAGCTTTATAATCAAGTCTCCATTTATTGTTGAACCTACGTTTTAGTTTTTTCTAATCCTATTCCAGAACCACCATATGGCAAATAGGACTAAAATAATATCGGTGATCAAAACAATGAAAGATAGGACTTCGAGGGATTCAGGTAGTGCTATTCGCCATATCCTAACAATAGACTCCACAATATCCTCTCCTTATTGAATTATATACCTGATTATACTCATCCCTATCTTCAGATTAGCACAGCTTTATGCTTAGTACCATATTCACTTGTCTCTGGTTTGATGTCACTTTGGTAAAGTGACGCTAGGAAGATACCTCTGGAAACTGCGTTTTAACCTGTACTGCTGATATGACACTTGATCTCTTAGCGTTACCCTGGAAAAGGCAGTAGGCAAGAATCGCAACAGCAGCTACTTAGATAATTCTCATTCTTACTTGTGCGCTTATGCAGCATCTTATTGCCGGGAGCCCATCGTTTTATTAGCAAGAAAACTGTTAATAAAACGATGGCCAAAACACCAACTGGAGGATAAACTGGGACAACAAACCATAGTGTGGGGAAAAGAACTCTGGTTAGTTTTCCTGCTCTTCTGGAGTTTGCCAAGGAAATCGTTTATGGGTTAACAAGTAAGGTGTTAATAGCCCGATGGACAACCGATAACTGGAGAGCCATATAGGATGACACCCCCAATTAGTCGTCTTGATAAGGATGATAGTGCATCGGAAGGAGAGAAGGCTTCATAATTATCAAAAAACGCTAGTCCCAAGAAGGCTAAGAACATGAACCCGCCAATAAGTCCTCCTAGTATTCCTATTACTCCACAAACAAGATAAACAAAACAGACAAAAACACGCTTCATTCAACCAATCCTTGTGACTACTCTATGAGAATCTTATTTTGCTGTATTATATTTTATTAAAACTTGTATTATGTTTAATAAATATTCTGACAAACTTTGAATTATATGTATTATTTATTTTCGATTTAACATGCTTGATATGTTTGGAAGTATAGTGTAGTGTTATATGTATATAATACTTTAGAGTGTCAATCTTGCCTCATTTGGTGACGGTAAGAACCCAAAAATTCTAAGGAGAATACTAATTATGGCAGCACATAATGATGTTGATAATGTAGCTACGGCCAAGCGTTTCATAGAAGAAGTCTTTAATGAAGATAATCTGTTTCTGGCAGATGAAATTTGTGCACCAGATATTGTTTGCTCAGAACCACCAAGTGCAGGAGGTGTTGTTACCAATGGTATTGAAGAACTGAAGCAATATCTGGTAGCTATCCGAACTGCCTTTGATTATAAGATAATAATAGATGAAATTAGCGCTGGTGACAATAAGGTGACAGCACGGTGGACGTTCAATGCTACACATCACGGAGAGTTTCTGGGAGTTGCAGCCACAGGCAAGAAAGTGATAAATAAAGGAATTTTCATATTGACCTTTGCGCAAGATAAGATAGTGGATTCCTATTCTATGTGGGATACCCTGAATTTATGGTGGGAACTGGGAGTAGACCCACCGCAGCCAAGCTGATTCCAGTACAACTAAGTAAGGGAAGAATGTTCTATTATCAGTTTTAGCGATAGATGGGGTTAGTTAATACTAACCGTTGATTCTAAGGAGAATGTCAATTATGAGGAGTATGGTTTACAAGTCCATTAGTGTTGTACTTATGATAGCTATTGGCATGATGATTATGGCAGCGCACCATGAGAAAGAGAGTGATGATCTTGCTTCGTTGAAGGAGGCGTTTAATCTTAGTAGAGAATCATGGAGAGCAGCTGATTTGGAAGCACATTTTAGCACTGTTCATCCTGCAGGTAGTAGGATTACTGCTAACGGTCGTATTGGGGTTGTGCAGGATGGTATTCAGAATGTCGAGCAAATCCGTGGTTGGATTACTAGAATGAATGAGAACAGGGATTTTCAAATAACTAATCTGAACTTCAACATTCAAGGTAGTACAGCTGTGGTAACGTATAATCAAACTGGTACTGGTAAAAGAAATGGTAGGGAATGGCGAACTGCAGTGTCACAAATATGGACTCATACAGATGGGAAGTGGCTTCGTCTTCATCAGCATGCATCACATATAACCAACGACCTTGTAGATATGACTAACCGGTTTATAGAAGAAGTCTTTAATAAAGGTAATCTGTCTGTGGCAGATGAATTATGTGCACCAAATGTTGTTCACACAGAACCATTAAGTACGGGTACTGTTACCAATGGTATTGAAGAATTTAAACAATTTGTTGTTGGTGTCCGAACGGCTTTTCCTGATGCAAAGCTTACTATTAATAGGGGGATGATTGCCAGAGCGAATAAAGTGACAGCACAGTGGACATTCAGTGGCACACACCAAGGGGAATTTATGGGAGTTGCTGCTACAGGCAAGAAAGTGACAAATAAAGGAATTAGTATATTGACCTTTGCGAAAGGTAAAATTGTGGCAGACGATGCTATGTGGGATCCATTGAACTTATGGAGACAACTGGGAGTAGATCCACCTCAACCGCCAGCTACTGATTCCAGTACAGCTGAGTAAGAATGTTCGATTGTCAGCCTTATCAAGCCTAATCGGGGTTGTGGAGATAACTGGGAATAGATCTTCCGTAGCCTCTAGTGGCTGATTCTAGGGTAGCTGAGTAAGGGGGGAATATTCTTAGTTCCTGTCAAGCAGATTCAAAACTTATGCTTGTGACAGTAATATAATCGATACCACTGCGCAGCTTATAGCACATAGTTTCCTTGGGGTTAGTGCTTCTATTTTGAGTACCATTGAGAGGAAAAGCGCGATGACAAAGCTCGAATTAGCAACCGGAATGGCAATGCTAGCTTCACCGTGTTGTATTGCTAGCATCAGGAAATTGACGATGAAGTATACGAGTGTGCCTGATAGTAGTGAGTACAAGACCTTTTTTGTCGTCAGACGAAAACGTTTTTCGCGCAACTTGGCATAACACACACCACCTATGACCCAGCTTGAAGAGAACAGTATCAACATTGTATTTTGGTCTGCATTCTGTGATATCCCCGCTTTGGCAGTTACGCCGTATGCTGCTCTAGCTAATGATGCAATAACAGCAATCGCAAAGGAAATAGTGAACGTAGTATTATTAGAATTATTGTTGTGTTGTTTATGATAAAGTAATGATACTCCGATGATGCCGCAGATAATGCCTAGAGACTTTAGAAGAGTCAGTGGTTCTCTTAAAAATAAGGCAGAAAGGGCGATGACACCTATTGTGTTTAGCCGATAAATTGTTGAACCAAAACTAACATCGATATACGTTAAACTTTCAATCAACAGGATGTTGGAAATTGTCAAGAACCCCCCTGATACTAGCCCGAAGAGGAGTGTGTTCTGGTCGATCAAAAGTGTTGTGCCTTGTATTCTAAAAGTAATGGCCTGTAATACAGTCCATACGATACCAATACCAAAAACGTACATTCCTTTCGAGCGTTTTTTACGCGAATAATATTTGAAGGTAACATCGTTTATGCCAGCGAATAACAAGCTCAGTAGGGCGAATGAGATAGTAGGGTGCATGTGACCTACAGTCCTTAGGCTTTGTTTTGGGAGCGGCTTCAGTTTTCGATTGTATTGGGTTTGGGAACGGCTGAGAGTATAGGTATTAATCTAAGTAAGAATGTACTTGTTGTATTTCACAGGTAGAATGTATCCATTACACGAACGACAGCGGATTTAACCACAAGCTGACTGAAAAACGCGTAGATGATTTTCTCCAAGAATTTTTCCGATGTCTGCATCGGAATACCCGCGTTGGATTAGTTTCTCGGTAATTCGAGGATACTCAGTGGCATCAGCCAATAAGTCTCCTCCACCGTCAAAATCTGATCCAATTCCGACGTGTTCTATACCGACAAGATCTGTAATATAATCGATGTGGTCAATCAGCCGGTCTAGCGTCTGACGTGATCTATTTTGTTCAATAAAAGATTCAACAAACGTTACCCCTATAGATCCTTGGTTTTGGGCGATGTGTTTAATTTGCTCGGCAGTCAAATTTCGGACATGATCACAAATAGCTTTGCAATTGCTATGTGAGGCTATGATAGGACGTTCGGAAACCTCCAGAACATCCCAAAAACTTGTTTCGCTAATATGCGAAACATCAATAAGCATTCCCAAACGATTCATCTCCTTAACAAGCTGAACCCCAAATTGAGTTAAGGAGCCGCCACTATCTGCTTCATAAACACCAGTTGCTGCCCATGTGTTGAGGTTATGTGTTAAACCAATAGAGCGAACACCAATCTGATAAAGCATTGCTAATATATTGAGGCTTCGTTCAATAGCTTCACTATTCTCAATCACCAAAACGATTGCAACTTTACCATCTTCCTTTGCTTGGCGAATGTCATTGGCAGATTTGGCGATAGTTACCTGTTGGTTGTTATCTTCAATTTCAGCTTGAAAGTAACCGAATGCATCAAGTGCATATGCCAGATGATTTTTCCATGCTGTTGTTACATCAACAGCACAAAAAATTGCATTAATCCCTCCTGCTTGGACTTTGGAAAAATTGGCTTGAATTTCCTGTTTCCTTTGATCTTCGCTCAATAAACCGCGCAGAAAGTTAACAGTTCCTGAATGACGGATCCTATCCGGTTCGGGATTATCTGAAATACTTTGATTCCCACGTCGGATATGGGCGACAATCAAGTCATTGTGTGAATCAATAACCAGAGAATCTTTATGGATTTGGACCATGAGTGTTTCCTGTGTTTAGTTATTATTTGACAATCTGACCATCAATTTCAAAATCTTTTATTTGGTGGCCGAATTGGTTTAAGGCCGTGGGGAAGATGTCAACGGACCTGATAAAATCGGTCTCTATCGGAAAATTAACGGCAAGCGGTATTAGCATTTGTTCTGCTGTTAACCCTCCATGCGTCGCGCGATGTTCAGGATATTCATATCGTGCCCGCAAATCATAGCCTGGTTCCGCACTCAAGACCAAATCCCCTGCACGAGAGCTCCTAAATATCTGTAAAAGCTGAACCAATCCATCTGGATATTTTGTATTATAGGTTTCAATTAGCGCTTCCCGAGAGGAGAGATTATGATAGCATGTGTTATATCCCAATGGGTCGACCCCGTCAAACTCGTAAGATATAGTGCCATTGGCAACAGAAACTTGGCTTTTGCCTAATCTGTTTCGAACAATAATGCTCCCATCTTCACTTTGCCCAGCAATCAATCCAAGCCCTTCAACCTTAAGCAGAAAATCAATAATTCCTCTTTGATTAATTTCCTCGATAGGCATACGTTCTCCCCAATCAATTGCATTAGCTTTAAAATAAAGGTTAGCCATGCCATTTCCAGAAACCATACTTGCTGATTTAACATTTCGTCGCCAAATCAGTGGGTAGTGTAGACACCGATGGCCGGATTGGTCCAAACAACGAGCGATATCAATGTGCGTCTTTGTATTGGTCATGCCATGATCGCTGGAAATTAAAATCATTGTTTTATCTAGATCACCTGACTTATACAAACTTTGACATACTTTTCCAATAGCTTGATCGACGGCTTTATAGCTTTGAATCACTGCTTTTGACTTGGTGTGCGAGAAATGTGAATGACCATCTACAGCAGAGAAGAGGCATGCAATGAACTGGTCCCCTTCCTCGACGGCTTTAATTAATTCCTGAGATGCTACGGCAGTGATATGTTGCCATATCCCATGAAAAAAATGTGCGGTAGCATAAGCCAATGGTTTTTTTCGACGTGTCCTATCGTCTGTGGGAGAACATCCTTTAGTCAATAAATTATAGATGTTACTAACTGGTGAAAAATAATTAAATAAAGTTGGTTGATCGGGTAAATCAACTATAAAATTAAGCCCATCAGTTCCCTGATAACTACATAAACCGGGTCTGCCATACTTGTGTTGGAGGATGTCTTTTTTTGATAACCAACGATATCCTGGAACGTTAGCTGTTCCAGGAAAAAGCCCCATAAAAAATGGAATGAAAGCGGGGCCTGTAGTGGAAGGGAAAACTGAAACAGCCTTTTTGAGGCATCCTTTATTCGTAATGAATTTCTTTATATTAGGAAGTTCATTATTTTTAATCAATTCGTGGAATACACTATACGGTGCTCCATCGATTAAAATGAATATAAACCGAGAAAACGGCATTTCAAAAACCTTGCATTACTCATTTTTCAACGCAAAGCTTAAAGTTTAACATATCTTGTTCTTCTTGTTACGTGATTGTTTCAGGTGGTGGTCAAAGAAAGATTGGACTTGACGAAGAATGTCCTGACGAAGGTTAGTACCAACTTCCCAGAAATCATGAGCTACATTATCAATAAGAATTAACTTCGAGGGATTTCCTTTTGCCTTTTGACGTAGGGCCTGATGTAACAATTCTCTCTGGTTTTTTATTACTGTTGAGTCTAGCTTACCATGCATGATTAGGAATGGAGGAGGTGGATGTAGAAACATAGGTAATTGGATTTGCCTTGGCTACTTTTTCCTTGTTCTCCTGAATCAACCCTCCGATTAGTTGCGATTCTGGAGAGTGAAGCGTGTCATGATCAATGTTTCCGGGAACATCATTCATACGCAAGAAATCGGTTGGGCCAAACCAGTCGCAAACTGCCTGAACGCAACTCATTTGATGAAGATTATCTCCTGTGTCCCATGAATCTACCCACCCGGATGTCCCCAGTAGTGTAACCAAGTGACCACCAGCTGAGCTACCCCAAGCACCAAATCGGTTTGGATCGATTCGATAACATTGGGCATTTGCTCTTAACCATCTTACTGCGGCTTTGCAATCCTTGATCTAAGCTGGGAAAATTGCCTGATGGCTTAAACGGTATTCTATGCTGGCTATTGCGTACTTTCCTTGACAGCAGGAGGTGACCCAGTTAGGAATATCTTTGGTTCCAGTCCGCCAAGCCCCACCATGCACCCAAATAATCAAAGGTAATGGTTCTATGGACTCTGGGTCCCAATACAAATCCAACCTAAGCTGATATTTATCTGTACGAATATGAGTCGGTTTTTGTAGCTCGGTAGAATGCAATACTTAGGATTTTTCAATCAAAATGAGATGGTGGCCACAAGCACGTTTTTCTGTGTTGAAAAACCTATACCTCATTTTCTTTTGTGCCTTTCATATCAAGCTGTTTTCTAGACAATAAAGTCTAAGCCGAAAGAGGCGATAACAGAGAAAATATTTGAACTTTGGTTGTTCAGTTTCACTGAATACTAACGTCGGGAACGCCTGAAAAAGTTGCTGATATCATCTGTGATAGCATACAGATTTGGCATAACAAACAATGTTAGGAGTGTTGAGAAGAATAGTCCAAAGATTATAATGTATGCTAATGGCACCCAAATTGGGGATTTACCTCCTAGACCAATTGCCATTGGAATAAGTCCTGAAATTGTGGTTACGCTTGTCAGAATAATTGGACGTAACCGTAAACTACTGCCGTTTACAATAGCTTCCAAAACATTTTCATGTTCTAATTTTCTCTTGTTGATGAAGTCAATCAATACGATGGCGTCATTAACTACAATACCAGACAGAGCTACCACTCCGAACATAGCAATGATACTTAATTCTGCACCAATACAAAGCAATCCTACCATGGCTCCAATTACTCCAAATGGTACGGCAAACATAATAATAATAGGTTGGAGAAAAGACTTAAATTGGGCTCCTAGGATGGCATACATTAACAAAACCCCGATCATAAAAAGTTTGATGAGTTCTCTAAATGACTCCTCAATTTGATCAAAGACGCCGCGGAAGTCAAGCTGATAGCCGGGGTACAGTAGTTTGATATTGCTAAACTCCTGGATCAGTTTTTGGTTAACATCGACAGCACTTAATTTGTTTTTATAAGTATTGCCTGTTATCAAGCGAATAAATCTCAAGCGAATAAATCGTTGCCAAACGGAGATTTGCTCTTTGTCGACTGTCGCAGAGACAGTGATTGAGCGTTCATTTTCGAATCGATGGATTTCAGCGTAGCCGCTTTCTTCGTTTATCTCAGCTACGTCTCTAAGTGGTACGATTCCACCTATGGGAGTGGTTATTAACAAATTAGACAGTTCCGTGATTGTTTTTAACAATTTGGTGTCGTATTTGACTATAACATCGATGGCTTCATCCGCATCTCGGTAAGTAGTACAGGTGTTGCCTTCCAAGGCATTACGAACGCTATGAGCAATCTGAAAAACACTTAGTCCATATTGGGCTGCTTTTTCTTGTTTAACCCTAATACGTATCTCTGATTTCCCAAGTCGGAAATCGTCTTGAATTTCGCTCACGCCATCAATCTGCTTCAACTTGGATTGAAGCAGAGAGGAAATTTCTCTCAGAGTATCAAAACGTTTTCCCTTGATTTTAACTTCGACATCTTTCCCTTGAGGAGGTCCTCCTTCCATTTTGGTGAAACGAATGTTTGCTGGTCCCTCAAAGTCGTTGAATCGTTCTCGCAAATTATCAATAATCTGGTCTGTTGTTTGTTTCCTACGTGGGTCATATTTAGGTACAAGTTCTACTGTAAGTTCAGCGATGTTTGATCGTAGGCTGCTTGATTGCATTACTGTAGTTGGTGTGTGCAATCCTATATTTGTTATAGCTGCAACGATCTCACTATTTTCCGGTGAGCTCATTATCTGTTGTTCAATTTCCATCATCACTTCCGAGGTCTCTTTGATTCCAAAAGAGGTTGGCATTTCAACCTTGAGTGTAAACTGTGGGAAGTCTTCGCCAGGGAAGAAAGCTTTGTCGAGCAGGAGAAAAGCTGTGAAAGAAACTATTACGGCAAAAAGAACAATACTCAAAACGATGAGGTACCGCCATGGAAAAGTTTTCCTGAGAACTTCCATATAACGTTGGCGAACACGTTCAAACCAGACTTGGCGTGGGTCGGATGAATCTTGCCGTTTTCCCCACTCAGCGACGTGTGAAGGTAAAATCATAAAAACTTCAATGAGGGATGCTAAGATCACTGCAATCGCCGTAATGGGAACAATCCGCATAAATTGTCCTGATGTTCCTGACATAAACATCAATGGCCCGAAGGCTGCAATCGTTGTTAGGCTTGCGGATAGAACGGGCCATCCTACTTCTTCTGCACCCAATATTGCTGCGTCTTTTGGGGACATACCTTCTTGGATGTGGCGGAAAGTATTTTCAATAACTACAATTGCGTCATCAACGACAATACCAATCACTAAAATCAAGCCAAAAAGGGAAGGGCCATTTAATCCTTGACCAATTTGATTCAAAAACCAGAATGTGGCTAGAAACGAGACGGGAATCCCCAATGCTGCGAATATCGCGTTCCGTCCTCCCATAAAAAGGTAGAGCAAAATAATCACCAATATCAATCCTAAAATGGCGTTATTCTGTAGGATGCCAATTCTCTCTCGAAGAATAACCGAGTAGTCGTTCATAAGAACAATCTCTACCTCCCCGGGCAAATCTTTTTTGAAATCCTCCGTCAGTGTGCGAATCTGATCAACTAGCTTGAGAGTGTTGCCTTTAGACTTTTTTTGTGGAGTTAGACTTATTGATTTAAATCCTTTAAGATTTGAAAGCGTATTTGGTTTTTCGTACTTGTCGGATATCTTGGCGATATCACTAATCCGCAATGGAGTACCTGCGGGTTTAACTTTAACAATTGTATTGCTGATATCATTTAAACTTCCAAATTCGCCCATAGTTCGAACGAGGAACTCTGATGGTCCGACTTCGAGTGTTCCAGCAGGTAAATTGAGATTCTGCCCTCTTAAAGCTGTAATAATCTGATCGATAGGTAAATTGTGTGCTCTTAGACGATCTGGGTCAACTTCGACCCAGATCTGTCGGTCACGAACACCGACTAACCTAACGTCCGCAATATCGGGAATTAACAAAATGGTGTCTTTTAAATTCTCAGCTATTTTTTTCATTGAGCTTTCATCAGTCTGACCCGCAATTGCGATAGTGATTAAGGGCATTCTGCTTGAAATCTCAACTTCAATAACTTCAGGGTCATTAGGCAACTGTTCAGGAAGATCCTGAACTCGGTCGACTGCAGTCTGTAAGTCTTGGAGCCGCTTATCAAATTCACGGTCGCTCATCTCTTCAAACTGCACCGTGATTTCCGATCGTCCTTCCGATGAAGTTGATAGAACTAAGTCGATTTGATCTACGCCTTCAATTGACCTTTCAATTGGAGCGGTTATCAGTTTCTCTACTTCTTCGGGTGAAGATCCGGGATAAAAGGTTACAATTCGAGCAGAGTAGATTGTAATTTCCGGTGCTAGGGCTCTTGGCAGTTCGATCCAAGCAAGGATGCCGAATATAATGATCAGAATCATCAACAAATTCGATAGGACGGGATTCTGTACCGATATTTTTGGAATTGTCAAATTATGCTCCCAACCAAGCAATTACACAGGAAATTATTTACAAAATACAAAGGCGAATTATACCATGTCCAGTAGTTTTAAGAAATAGGATGTAACAAATTTCTTGCCATATTTAACTGTTATTCGAGCTATAATGGGTTTAGGTATTGGACCGTTTACTAGGAAAATCATGTACATTCAAGATTTATTAAGCTGGAATCAGTTTGATGACGAGCATCTCAGCTTTTTCAGGACTATAGGCATTGATTATCTTTGTCTCGACATCCGAAACATGCATCGGATGGATGGTGGACTGGATTTACGAGAAAATAGGGATAGTACTGATTTCTTTGAAGCGGCTAAGACTAGAGTGGAATCACACGGGATGCTGCTCCACAGTGTCTTCATGGCGGGTTGGGATGAAATCACGTTGGCTATGCCTGATCGGGACGAGAAAATTGAAGCTTGGTGTCAGATGGTTCGAAATATTGGTTCTGTAGGTATTCCCGCGCTCGGATACAATTTCAAGCCGATGGGTAATTTTCGAACATCGTCAAAAACAGGTAGAGGTGGTGTTAAGTACAGTACCTTCAACTACAATGAGTTTGACCAAAATCGCCCACGATCTCGGCAACCGGCTGTTTCTGAAGACCAGATGTGGGAGCATATGACCTGTTTTCTTGAACGGGTAATTCCGGTAGCGGAAAACGCTGGAGTTCGTATGGCTCTTCATCCCGACGACCCACCGATTCCTGAACCTCTGGCTGGTGTGGCTCAAATTGCTTCGACTTTGGATCAGTACCACCAGATTTTTGACCTCGTCCCTTCCAAGGCTAATGGGATGCTATTTTGCCAAGGATGTGTGACTGAGATGGGAGTGAACGTATACGATGCAATTGCAGAGATGGGATCTCAGGACAAAATTATTTTCGTCCACTTTCGAAATGTTCGCGGTGTCTTACCCCATTTTCAGGAAGTTTTCTTGGATGAAGGTGATATCGATATGTATAGTGCGATGAAAGTATACCGGGATGTTGGGTTTAAAGGTCCATTTATGATGGATCATACTCCGTTGTTTGCACAGCCACAAGCTGGTTGGGCAGGGCGTGCCTATGCGGTTGGTTATATTCGTGGGTTGATTCAGTCTGTGTATCGATAGAATGGAGGCTGATTGAAATGATTATTGAGTGGAATACCCATATTTTTAGTCCAGATTTAGAGCGTTATCCTTTTCACTCTCAGGCTGTTTACTACCCAGATTTGTCACAGAAATCGGTTGACCCTCTGCAAGATTATTTGGCCCATATGAAGCGAGAAGAGATTGATCGAGCGGTATTGGTACATCCAGAACCCTACGGGGATAACCATCAATTAATCTTTGATTGTTTGAAACGGGAAAAGGAAAGACTTCGAGGTACCTGCCTGTTTTATCCTCATGATCCCGATGCTCCTTCAAAACTGGAGGCCTTAGTAGCACAGTTGCCACAGATCGTTGCTATCAGGTTTCATGCACATCGTGGCAAAGAGATGTATCTGAATAGTTTTGCGGATATAGGTGTCCGAAACCTTTGGAAGAAAGCTTTGGAGCTCAAGCTAATAATCGAGCTCCACATTGGACCAAATTACGCTCTTCAAATAGCAGAGGTGTTGGAAAGCTACCCAGAATCTACCGTGCTAATCGATCATTTGGCAGAACCGCATATGGGTGATGCGGTTGAATATGCACACGTGCTAGATCTCGCTAATTTCGAAAAAGTCTACATGAAGCTCTCCGGTTTGAACCACTTTGCTCAAGACGCTCCTTTTTATTTTAGTGTTCGACCTTTTACTGCCAAAGTGATTGAGGCTTTTGGGCCGGGACGAATGGTATGGGGGGGCGGTAGTCATCAGATTGTTGATGCGCATATGGATGAATTTTCAGACACCGACAAACGAAAGGTCAAGGGGGGAAATTTGGTTGAACTTTTAGATTTTTCCTAACCTAGAACCGTTCTGTTTTTAAATCTATTTGAATGTAAATACGCACTTAGTTTAAATCCTAATATTTTTAGGGGAACCAAAAATGAAAAGTGTTGATGCTATCGCCAAAATATTAAAATCAGAAGGAGTAGAATACCTATTTTGCTTTCCTGCTAATACGCTGATCGACGCTGCGGCGAAAATTGACATACGCCCTATCATGACGCGTACCGAACGGACACTAGTCAACATGGCTGATGGATTTAGCCGAGTGACAAATGGAAAACGTCTAGGTGTAGCCACTATACAAGCAGGTCCGGGTAGTGAGAACGCATTCGCTGGTGTAGCCCAAGCCTTTTCCGATTCTGTACCGATCCTGATTCTTCCAGGTTGTGTTAGTCGACGCAGTATGGATATACCTACTAATTTCGAATCTGTTAAGAATTATGCTGGAGTAACTAAATGGGTAGCTCAGATTAACCTTGCTGACCGAGTTCCGGACATGATGCGAAGAGCCTTCAGTTTGTTACGGATGGGACATCCTGCACCAGTGATGCTTGAAATCCCAACTGATGTAGCTACTGAAGACATTCAAGACAACTTCGAGTACCATATTCCACAACCTTCTAGGCCGTCTGGTGATCCACAGTCTATCAAGAAGGTAATTAAGATGCTGAAGTCTTCGAAGAATCCAATTCTTCATGCTGGACAGGGTGTTCTTTATGCTGAAGCGACCGATGAGTTAGTCGAGTTTGCGGAGTTAACAAAGGTTCCAGTAATGACGACACTAGCTGGTAAAAGTGCTTTT
This sequence comes from Candidatus Poribacteria bacterium, assembly GCA_002709695.1. Lineage (GTDB taxonomy): Bacteria > Poribacteria > WGA-4E > WGA-4E > UBA9662 > UBA9662. Next base: position 38,570 of record PAQF01000038.1, on the reverse strand, counting down.
CCTGAAAATCATCCTTTGTCTCTAGGTACTAGTGGTTACACTGGTACTGGTATGGTTAGGCATTTCCTGCCTAAAGCTGACCTCGTTTTTGGGTTAGGGTGTAGTTTTTCAAAATCCGTCATGTCAACACGAATTCCTGGCGGCAAAATTATGATACAGAATTCGATTGATGAGTATGATATCAATAAGGATTATGCTATAGACCAAGCCATTGTTGGGGATACCAAGTTAGTTTTGAAACAACTAATTGATCAGGCTAAGGTCCAGCGTGATGTGGAGCTTAGAAACGACCCTAGTTCAGAAATTAGGCAGATTAAGGAACAGTGGTTGTTAGAGTGGATGCCGAAACTTACCTCAGATGAAATCCCTATCAACCCCTATCGTTTAATTTGGGATTTAATGCAGACTGTTGATAGGGAACAGACTATTATAACCCACGATTCCGGGAATCCACGTGATCAGATGGTACCGTTTTGTGAAACTGTTGTACCCCGCGGTTATATCGGGTGGGGTAAGTCTACACAACTAGGTTATGGGCTAGGGTTGATCATGGGGGCGAAATTGGCTGCACCTGAGAAGCTAGCTGTGAATGTAATGGGTGATGCTGCTTTTGGGATGGCAGGGATGGATTTCGAAACAGCCGTTCGTGAAAGAATCCCGATCTTGACTATTATTCTCAACAATTCAGCACTTGGTGGCTATGAAGACCACTTACCCATTGCCACGGAGAAGTACGGAACCAAGTTTTTGTCTGGAGACTACGCCAAAGTGGCTGAGGGATTAGGTGGGTACAGCGAAAAGGTCGAAGTTCCAGATGATATCATTCCGTCCATAAAACGTGCTCAGAAAGAGACAGAAGCTGGGCGGCCCGCACTGCTCGAAGTGATTACACGAGAGGAGGGGGCCTTTTCTAGAGTTGACTAAAAGATCCTGATGCATAAAATTATATCTAACGAAGACTTACAGCTTCCATATAATTAACTAATGCTTCTGCTAAGACTTCTAACTAGTGTAGTTTCTTAGAAAAGTGTTACACTGGGCGTATGACTCTATAACCCAGTTTAGTCACTTGTATGATTTGGTTTATCAATTGGTAGAAAGAAACAGTATGATTCCTGATGGTAGGCAGGTTGACTGCCAAATTAGCTAACTAAGATGAGATGAAGATTTTACATCCAGAATCCAGGATTGTTAATTCTTGGAATATACTAATAGTATTGACCACCATTTATAATTATATTTTTGTTCCGTTTCAAATGGCGACTAAAGGTAATATAATTGGTAACTCATTTCTAGGTCTCGGCTTTTTTCTAGATCTTGGATTTGATTCAATCTTAATTTTTGATCTCTTCTTAAGGTTTAATGTTGGTTACATTGAGAGAGGTCAATTTGTTAATGATAAAATACCTGTTAGAAAAAATTACTTTCAAACTGATTTTAAAAGGCACTTTCTTTCTTGTCTTCCCCTCGATATTGTAGCCAGATTATTCTATCCAAATCTGGAAGTCTGGATAATAGCACTTCTCAGGATTCCACGCTTATTACGCGTTTTTGACAGCTTCTCCGCTTCCAAGTTTTGGGAAGATAGTATTAATTCCAACCCAGTTATTGTCCGATTACTAAGGTTGCTGATCGTTATCTTCCTAGTAGAACATTGGGTTGCTTGTACTTGGTTCTTGATTCGCAACATTAATATTAGTTTTCATGGTTATCTGCAGGCCTTATACTGGTCTGTTATGACATTGACAACTGTTGGTTATGATAATATTCCTGCAGGTGAGCAAACAGTTCCAGAACTTAGTTTCACTATATTCGTCATGATGCTAGGTGTAACCATGTATGCATTCATCATTGGTAACGTCGCTTCTGTGATTACAGATATGAATGCGAGCCGATCACGGTTCCGTGAAAAATTAGACAGAATCCAAACTTATTTGCGAGAAAAGAAGGTCCCCCAAGGATTGCAAAGAAAAGTTAGGAGCTATTATCAGTACATGTGGGAATATAATAGGGACACATCGACAGATTTTCTGTCGGTCGAGAAATATTATCTGAATGATTTACCTCGAAGTTTGAGTACACAAATATCCCTGTGCCTAAATCAGAATCTTATTGAATCTGTACCTATGTTTAAAGGTGCCGAACCCCAGTTCATTGAACAAATATTGGCAAAACTACAGCCAATTGTACTTCCTCCTGAAGATTACGTGATTCATGAAGGCCAGATTGGTCACGAAATGTATTTTATCAACCATGGTGAAGTACAAGTCTTTTCTGAAAAGGACAACAAAGTTATTGAGAACATGGAAAGCGGGGCATTTTTTGGTGAACTAGCGTTACTTTATTCAGTCAGACGGACAGCTTCGGTTAAGACATTGACGTATTGCGAATTATTTGTATTAGAGAAAAACGATTTTTCTCAAGTCATGGCCGATTATCCTAGTTTTGCTGATAAGATTCAAGAAATCGCGGAAAAACGTCGTTAAGAGAATCAATTAGACAGCAGTCCACTTTGATAGAACTACAAACGTAAGTTTCAGGGAGCGATTGTTAGCTAAAACGTGCGAGGTTCAGAGGAAGCACGGGTAGTAAATGGGTCTATCATTTTAATTTCGATTGCTTTCCTTGTGCTAGAAAACAGGCTGTTGCATCCAATGCATGATTATTGCCTTCTGTGTCGAGGAAGGAAATAGCCAGAGATTTTTCCGGTAACGAAAACCACCACCAGCCTAATAACCTATTCATGTATAAGTGTTTAATACCCTTTGCATGATGATTCTACTCACCAATTTCAAACGCGTCTAAACGAAATCACTCATTCATGATACCTATGCAATCAATAATGGTTTGGATCCTTATTTCATTTTTAAGCCTATATCTTTGTTCATTTTTACTAGCAGAGGATAACGAGAAAGAAAATGATATTGTCCAAACGATAACAAGATATCAGTAGGTTATATTGGAGGATCCTGATTCTATCGAGGCAAGGCTTTCTCTGGGCTTAGCTTATTTTTTTCATGATATTTTGGAAGAAGCGAATCTCATATTCCGTCAGGTGATCAAATTAGATTTGGAATCCAAAGAAGGGAATTATTGGCTCGGCCGAACTTATCAATTACAAAAAAAGTACGAGAAATCTATTGCGATATTCCAAGAATTAATCCGTCGGTTCCCAAATTACAGCGATATCTATACCCAACTTGGACTGTCTTACTTTCAATTGCACCAATATAAAAAAGCAGAAGAAGCCTTTTTACGATCGGTACATCTAATTAAACCAACGGAAAACCCACTTCAACATTTTCTGCCACTATCCCATGTCAAAAACGAGAGCTGGGATCGGATTGGTAACATAACAGCAATATCAAAGGCTGAGATATCTTACTATCTAAGTCGAATTTCGTTGGAGCAAGGATTATTGGATAAAGCAGAAAAGTACTGTCTCCGATCTATTCAAATACAACCTTTGGCCCAAACTCATTTCCAGTTAGGTCTTGTATCAATCCGCAAGAAGAAATGGGAAATAGCGGAAGAGGCATTTGTTTCAGCTATCCAAATATATCCATCGCTACCCTATGCTCATTACCAATTGGCACTGCTATACTTTAAGCAAGGGAAGGAAGCAGAAGCAGAAACAGAAATGAAGACGTTTCTGCAGCGGAAAAAAGATGAGACGGATCCTTTTTCGCATCAGCGCGCTATACTTGTTACTAACGGTACGCTTTATTTGAGTGAAGGGGAGCCGAATTCGTGGACTTAGATAACGACGGCTATTTAGACCTGTTTATTGTTAACGGGCACATTGATGATAATATTCGACTAGTTCGGCCAAGTATGACCTATGATCAACCCAACCAACTGTTCAAAAACAGTAAGGACAAGGGTTTCAAGGGTGTTTCAAGTCAATCTGGTTCAGGGCTAGATCTGGAAATGGTAAGCCGTGGAGCAGCCTTGGGAGATTATGACAATGATGGGGATATCGATATTTTAGTCACCAATTCCTCTCAGTCGCTGAATCTCTTGAGAAACGACACGAATAGCCAGAATCACTGGCTGGTCTTTGAGGTAGTCGGTATGCGGGGTAATTTGGATGGTATTGGTGTTCGTATCAAAGTGGTGACATCAGAACACTCTCAGATACGCGAAGTCAAAAGTGGTGGTAGCTATCCTTCCCACAGTGATATGCGTCTACACTTTGGATTGGGACATTCAACGGTTGTCGATCTTGTGGAAATTCGTTGGCCAAGTGGACTCATTGAACACTTCAAAGGAATTAATGCCGACCAATTTTTACGAGTGATAGAGGGGAAAGGACTAAGCCGAATTCCAAATTAAAATTGGCAACCAGATTTGATTCGTTCAGCTAGTCTCCAGTTGCTGAAGTTGAATTTGAGATGGATCTCATGCGTATTTGTTACGTAATATCTCGGCGGCTTTAGCCTCGTTCTTAAGCTTTTGATAGGCTTCATCTAGAGGTATGTCTGCGGCATTCCCCGGAGCAAAGCCACAATCTGGGTTCAATACGATTTGTTGTGGTGACAGATAGCGAAGTGCATTTTCAACCCGGGCGACTATTTCTTCCGGTGTGTCGATATGTTCGCTACGACAGTCAACACAACCGAGTCCGACCATTTTATCTTCAGGAATGGCCTTCAGAATTGAGACATCACCCGCCACAGGAATGGTAAATTCCATTACGTATTGATCCACATCAAGATTTGCTAAATAAGGGAGTAAGGGCTCGTAACCACCCTCTCCTATCCATCCTTCTCGTCCTTTATTTCTTCGGCATAGGTGAATTGCGATATGGATTCCTTCAATGTCTGTGACAATTTGGTTGAGTAATTCAACGCATAGTTCCATTTCAGCTTCTGGGTCCTGATAAGTGGCTCGAATACTCTCATCGACAAATAAACACAGATGCGGGTCATCAAACTGCGCAATAGTTGCGCCAGCATCCTTTAATAAACGCAGTTCATTGCGCAGTATGGGAACTAGATCGTACATAAAGGATTCACGGGTGGGATAAGCGTTTTTTGATTTTTCTTGATCCCACATTCGCTGTCCCAGAAGGTATGGCGAAGGAAGGCAAACTTTTGTGTTACAATTTGTGTTCTGAACCAAAAATTTAGCTTCTTCAGCGATTACACCCTCTTGTTTAATCTCAAGTTTATCTACTACTGTTGTCCAATGTTTGCCGTTATGCATACTCAGTTCAAAACCATTGGCTATATCTGCGATGATACCAATATAAGACCGGCGGCGCCATTCACCGTCCGAAATAATGTCAATCCCACTGGCTTCCTGAAGTGCAATGATGTAGCGTACCGCAGCATCAAGATTATCATGTTTATCCAATTTATTTGGGCTTTCTTTGTTCCCCAACAAAAAAAGGTCCTGTACAAAATCGGGTCTCGGCATACTGCCAACAACACTAGTAGGAAATAATCGCTGTCCGTTTTCCTTGGTCAGCGAATTGGAACCTGCCATTTTCTTTTACCATTCTTTGTTTGCAATTTCGTAATCTTGCGTGGTGTCAATTTCATAGTACCCACCAGCGACGTCAAGTTTGCAGATCTTTATACCCTCTTGAACCATCTCTTGGAAAAGTTGAATTAAATATGCCTTTTGTAATGACACAGCACCCTGAAAGGGCTTATTGTCATATTTATCCAACGCACGATGATAATGTTGACGCAAGATTTTTGCCCCTTTTTGACTAAACATTGCTACCCCGGTATACTCTCCATTGGCTTCTTCCGGCAAGATTTTACGGCTTATTTCAGTGATTTTGTCGCCTTTTGTTAGAACCTTCTCAGCGTCATCCTCAGGGTGCATAGTACGTATTGCGTATCGCTTTCTCCAATCAACATCAAGAACTAAACTAATATCCTGGTTGGTTTTCACCAGTTGCTCTGCCACCCATGGACGATAAATGATATCGGCATAGGTGCAGACAAATGGTGAATCCATCTCAGCTTCTGCACAAAAGAGGGAAGCTAGGATATTATTGTTTTGCCAGTCATGGTTATAATAATATCTCAGATCCGGATATTCTTGCTGTATTTTCTCGATTTGATATCCACCGATAAATACAAAGTCCACAATGCCCACTGTAAGCCAAGCTTCGATAATCAGGTCGAGTATACGTTTCTCTCCAATTTTCGCAAAGCATTTTGGCGTATCTTCTGTTAGTGGCATCAACCGTCGACCACGACCTGCACCAATAATAATAGCTTTCATCGAATTAATAGGTTTATGTTAGAGCTACTTGAGGCTACCTAGCACCACAGCTTTGTAAGCTGGCTTGCATGTGTCCTCGCGACTCAGCCGCAATGATACAGCACTGTTCTAGTGAATACTCTTTGGCACCGATAACTTCTAAGTTCAATGGACCTGTGTAACCGTTCTGATGCAAAACGGCGATGTAACCAACCAAATCGATGCCGCCTCGGCCATTAGCCTGCATTTCGGGTTTTCCTGGTGCCCTGTGACCAGTTACGACAGTATCGAACTGGCCATCATCTTCCGACGCTTGGGTCTGGAAATTGCCTTCACAGTCACGAATATGTACATGCTTGACCCGTGAGACAACCGCGGCGATGGCCTCGACTGGATTTTCGCCAGCTCGATGGATATGTGACGGATCCATGTCAATGCCAAAAGCAGGTGAAGAAATGGCTTCCATTGCTCGAATCGTAGTTGGTGTATTGTAGATGCTGCCTCCAACGTGCGCTTTGACACAGAGCGTCACTCCGTACTGCTCCGCTTTGTCAGACAAATTGCCCAATGAATCAATCATTTCTGGCCAAGCGTCTTCGTCGTCGCTCTTACCACCAGGCCCACAATTGACAATTGGGATACCGATTTCGGCCGCTGCTTGAAAGGCTTTCTCCATTTTTTCTGCATCTCTTGATGGTTGTTCCATAGCTAATAGATCAAGCTCGTAGGTTTTAGCCAATTGCTTGATTTCATCAACTAATTCTTGCCAACGGTCGAGAACCAAGTGTTGGCTCATACCGTCGATAGCCGCCAATTCGATACCGTCGTAACCCGCCATAGCGATGTATTTAAAGGCGGTTTCCATATCGTAACCGCCAAACAAAACTGAATTTGCACCGAGTTTCACTAACTAACTCCTTGTAATTTTAAATGTTAATGATTATTGAAGCCAAGATGGTATTTCTTATCTTCTACCCATTTTGAGTAACGGGGTTTCCTTTGAGGGTTGGTAATGGATGGGGGCGAACCAAAATCCCGCCTTGTTCATATGATTCTATTGCTGCCCAAGTGTATTCTAGCGTGGCCAGAGCGTCTCTACCGGAAGCCCGAATTTGGTTGAGCGGTACTTGGTTTGTGACATCCTCCAAGAAGGCGTGAATCCGCAAAGGGAAAGTGGCTCCAAAATCGGATTGACCCGATTCGTGCACTACTGGACCTGGAGATGCTCCTACACTTAGTTTTTCTGGTGCAGCGGCACCTTCTGTGCCTGGTGCTGGCCAAAAAGTCACTTTTTCGATGCAGTTTTCGATGCAGAAGGTACCACGTGTACCACCAACTTCCACACTCCACCATCCACCCAAACCGAAGGTGGTATCACCCCGTTGACTTAATAAATAACCGATAGCTCCGCTTTGGAATTTGACGTGAATACTATTGATTGACACCATCACATCACCCGCTTTTTTTCGGAAACTGGGCTGACTCATGAAGGCCTGCACATGTGTAATGTCGCCACAAAAATGACGCATTACGCTGAACGGATGAGCTAAAAACGCCTTAACGTGAAAGTAGGGAAAGCCTTTGATACGTGGGGAGTTTTGCGGCCCATACGTCTGTTCACCACCAGCAAACCCCATTTTGTGTAGGCAGTAGGTGATCTCTCCCACGTGTCCTTCGTCCATGTATTGCATGGCTCGTTCGGCAGGTGGGGTGAAATAGTGGTTCAGATTACAAGCCAAATAAACACCTTGTTCGTCTGCCTTAGCTACCATTTGTCGCGCTTCGTTAATATCGTTAGAAATTGGCTTTTCCACTAGAACATGCTTGCCGGCATCCAAAGCTTGCATAGTTGGTTCATAATGCCAACTGCCGTTTTCGTTTCCACCAGTACTGACATCAACTATATCTAGGTCTGGTTCTCCATCTATCATATCTTGAAGGTTATAATAAGCTTTTACCCCAAACTTTTCGGCAGTATCGTCTGCTCTTTCTTTCACGAAATCACAAACAGCAACTAATTCTGCCAGATCGTCTTGTGTATAGCAATTTGCGTGATTGTTACCAATGCCGCTTAGGCCGACAATCCCAACTTTTAAAGCCATCTTTCACTTCCTTTTAAATATTCGAGTTGATTAAATTAAGCAGTGTTTCAAAAAATGTGCATTTGGAAGACGCAATAAACATTAACTACATTCTGGTTTTCAACATGCTTGCCCGTCTATGTACGCAATTCAGAGATTACCAAATAAACTATACTATTCTAATTATATCCTAGTAGATCCAATATGTGTCAACTCTTAAACAGTAGCACCCTGTTGCTAAAACCACAAAAACTGGTAAAATAATTTACACAGCAAGAACAAGAGAAAAGTGAATTTTTCAAGCGTTCGCTTGTCTTTGATTCATAAATGAATTTGGAGTTTATTATGCCAACAGTTTCAGTTAACAAACATCATCAAGTATTAAGTGGACCTGCTATTTGGTTAGCTGGAGATCCAGAAGATCTAAAACAGTGGATGTTATCAGGGATAGCTGGAATTGTCACCAATACTGTTGTCCTGAACGAAATGACAAAAAAATATGGTCAAATCACTGAAGTGATCAAGCGCTACTTGGACATAACAGATAAAAAAGTAGCAGTCGAGATTGATGGCCACTCAACTCAAGAACTTCTTGATGTGGGCGAGGTTTTTACTAAACTTTCCGATAGGATAATCCTGAAGATTCCGATGACAACATATGCTTTGGATGCTTTTTCGGAACTTGAAAAACAGGGGGTCGAAACCTTTTGTACTACGGTATTCACTCTGTCCCAAGCGGCAGCGGTAGCACGAGCTGGTGTCACGCATGTTCTGCCATTTTGCGATCCTTTCTTAGCAGTTAATGGCGATCCTACGAAATTGATTCGAGAATGCTGTACCATGTTTGAGAACTGGGAAAACCGTCCATATATTACGGCTGCATTGATACGATCAGTGGATACCGCTTATCGTGCTTTAAGGGATGGTGCAGACGGAATCATTATTTTTTGGTCGGTTTTCCAAGATATGATGGTTTCTTCTCTAACGGATGAATGGAACTCTCTTTTCCTAGAAAATTGGGACCAGATGTACGATGCTGGTTTGTTAGAAGGAATTCCATACAAGCGGAATTGAGGACTTAATTTTGATCTAAATTGTCTATAGAAGCAAGTCCTTGTAGAACAGCTTTTGTGGTTGAACCTTTGAACTTCGAACGAGATGGGACAGGATCTATAACCCATTCTCGCCAAATTTGATGAATGCCTTGACAAAATTTGGGATCACCAATGGCAACTTGTTCCGTTGACTTTGATTTAATTTGTTCCAACACACGGCTGGAAAAGGCTTGTGCCTCTCGCCGATAGACACGTTCATTTACTTCGAAGCTCTCGGTTCGATTATAGGCTCTAAGAAAACCGTTGGAACGAACACTGGTTGAAAAACTTAGCCAGCCTTCTGGATCAATGGCTCTGTATTCAGGTCGAATGAATTTCTCTACAGAAAACTCGGGTCTTGTTGCTAACAAATTGTTCATGGCTTCAAAGATAGTATCACAAAGACGAGCGTGTTTTTGCGCTCTAAGACTGGCTTCTTCGAACTTATCCTGATCCTCTATAGTAACGGCTAGTAATGATGGAGGTTCTGGATTTATCGTCCATGCTTTTAGCTGTTTAATAGCAATTCCAGGACCATGAACTTCAATTCCAAATCCGCCTTGATCCCACTTTTTTTCCTGAAGTTCTATGGGTATGTATCCTCTACGTTCTTGGTGGTCAAAATTAACGATCAATTCATTGTCTATATAAAGTTTAACCAAGCTACCGGTTGCCTGAATTACTGCTTGATGCCATGTCGCATCTGATAAAGTGTATACGCCAAAACTTTGTTGCTTTAATTCTTGGGGGTGATCACCAAATCCATTGGCATGGACAACGACTTGTCCATCACCATAATTAAATTTGACTGTGATTGCTTCTTGAGGATTGTTTCCTCTAACAAAGAAAACAATTGTTCCATGTTCTTGCTTAGGCTGAAATTGTATAGATAATGCGTAATTGTTACTGCTGGGATCAACCACGATCAGTTGAGGATGAAGTGCTTGTGGTTCTAAACGCGTGATTCCATCAGCAATTTCTTCCTTTTTGGGTTGATATTGATTAGAATCATTATCACTGGTTAGTACATTATTTTCAACGCGCCACGGTCCCTTAAGCTTGAATTTTGGTGACTCATCCTGTTTCCGATCGAAATCAACGTCGAATAGCACATTGTCCAAACCGTGAGTGACGTAAGACCGGTTACCACGGACGGCATTAGCTGCTTCACGCCCAGCTCGACGAAGTTCCAAGAAATTAGATGCCCATATTTGTGTATAATATGTGCGTGCAATTTCAGTAAGATCGCTCTCGAAAAAGGGATCATTCTCTAATTGATCAGCCAAAGTCAGACCGGTATCCAATACATGGCGAAGATCAGGATTATCTGCATAATCTGCCAGATTTTCCGAATAAGCCCATCCACCTACAGAACTATACATTCTTGGTGCTTGCATATGCATTGGGCGCGCAGGGTCATGGTTAGCCATCCATTCCACAAGTTGGTTCATCGCCCGAGTCATAGGTACACGGAATGGAAGGTCGTAACGAAGTTCCACATAACGTTTAATCAGACGGTCTAAAGTCCAATCAGCGGGGTTCCATGCTAAGCGTGCACTAGCAAATCCATAGAGTCGATGATTCCAATAGTATTGGCCTTCGGACATGGGCCAAAATCCATCGCATTTTCTTGCTTTAGGGTCTTCTGCGACTTCCCTCATAATTCTTACGATCCGTTTTAGATCGCCACCTAAGGTCTCACCCCAGAATAGCGATGGGATCCAGACCATAAACCACTCCTTGCCACCATAGTAATTCGCTTCTATATGAGCTGGTTCACGAAAAACCATTAATTCACCAACGCTTACATAATCAGGAAGTTTATTAGCAAAGTCGGTTGGAGATAATCCCGTCAAATCCCACATATCCTGAAATACTTTTGCTTCTGGATCCTTGGCGTGGACAACCAATGCGTTTTTGATGCGCTCCTCCATGACGCCACCTTCCCCGCTACTGTAATAGTAGTCTACAGAATCATGGAACCCATATTTCTCTCGATCTTCTTGGCGGTTGAATTCTTTTGGCAGAAGCATGTCAGGATGCTCACCATTTGGATAGACATCAAAGGGATGATAAAGGAGGTAACGAAAACCGCGTTCCATAGCATATCGTTCTAGAGCCACATAGCGGAAAGCACCATCGTTAGCCTCATTTGAGGGATTGGTAGCAAATCCCCGCTTGTTCATCGGGAGTTCCATGTTGAATTTGTTTTTCGCCATCCAATCAATGGCATGTCGATATTGGTCTAGATTCCAATAATACGAACTTTGGACTAGGTTGACTGCACGACTTTCCAAGTGTTGTACTCTGTGGGCAAACCGTGGTCGATCCACTATATCCAGTTTTTCTAGTGGTAATTTTTCTTTCTTTAGTATACGATCCCCTTCGGGGAAATAACCAACGTCGCAGAACCTTTCAAAGTATTCATAAACACCATATAAGGCGGCAACAGCACGTTCTCCTAGGATCAGGAGATAATTTTTTCCATCTAGCTCAACAGAACGAATAAGATATCCATCAGAACCTGTAATTGGATCGAGACTAATATTGTTATCTCGCATAATCTGATTACTTAATGCTGAATCACCTATTAAGACGATGTCCGTTGTTCGTTCGCGAACGTGATCTAGTACATTTTCCTTAACTTGTAAAGGAGCTCTTCCCATTATTAATGCCGTCAAGCGTGAAAATTCCCGATAGGCGGTTTCTTGAATGGGACTGGCATCTGGACTCTGAATCACGGCGATGTTCTGTGCCCCAGCAACTGTTGAAAGAACCATGGAGCCCATTCCTGGGCCATCCCATCGTTGGTAATCGTGACCTTCGGGTTCTGACTGACCTACAATTTCATAATTCTGGTTAACATCAGTGTATAAATAAACAAAACACATAGCATAGCAAATTGCTTGCATCATAATCCTTTCTCATCAAACTGCCGTATTTAGAGTATAATATAAGTGCTGGAATGGTAATTGCTAGCCATTTTTTGTCGCATGGCATCTCCGTAACTCTCCAAAAAAATCGGATAATACCTGACAAAGCCTAAAAGTGGAATTCCGGTTGATTACAGGTGTTCCAATCCTAGTTCAATTGCATTGTAGCAATAAAGATGAGGGAATATTGAAAAAAATATGCCTAAGCAAAAAAATTGGAATGAGGAATTGGGCATTTTTACTTTATTTTATTTATAATTCAAAGCTTGAAGCAACCTACTTTGCTTTCCCAAGAAGAAATCTTCAACGTTTCATTACGGGACTAACAATGGAAGGACCTTTTCAACTTTTAGAAAGCGTTATCGATACAGTTGTAACAAGAGCAACACCCGCCGTTTTTCTCATTCGTCGCATCGAAGAAACAGAAAAATATGCTTACTACAAGGGTTTACTTGGGCGTGCTCCTCATGGAACTTTAAAGCAAAAACTCAAACGATGGCTTTCTTCCGACTACCGTGTTTTTTGTTTTGAATATGTACAAGGAGAGAATGCTGTATTTGATCGACAGTGCAGGCTCTGGCACAATTTGGGAGGTCCCACGGGTAAGCTTGACAATGAGCAACATCCGGAACCAGATGAAGGCCAAACCACCAAGTGTCCTGTGTGTTTTTCGAACGACTCTCGATTTAATGCCTAATAGTAGCCAAATTCGGTCGTTTTTCCTTACTTCAGAAGTCTGACATCTGCAGTTTTAGCGTAAACTAATCTAAACCATTTGGAGGCATACTACCAATATGTGGCTCAATGATCAGCAACTTAAGAATCTGCAGCGTGCATATTACAAAAAAACGGAATGTCCGGTCCCAACACAGGTCATCTCCAGTGGTGAATGTTTCCCTCCTCCGCAAACCAAACAACAAGCACAAGTTGAATCACTGATTCAGGAAAAAGCAAACTTTTATGCTGATCAACAAGGGATGCCTTGTCGATCGTACTTGCGTTCTCAAAGCGGTATGGCTGTTGCGTTTCTAGCCATGAATCAAGTTTTTGGCAACGTTTATAGCGTTGATTCTACCGAAGCAGAAGATCAGGAAGCTGCTCAGGAACGCCATGACGATACTAAAGGGCAATTCATTTTTGATGTCCATACACATCATGTCCATGATGACTATAGTTGGGAAGGCCAGCTCTGGTTACGTGATACCGCTCGTGGCAACAATCAAGACAAGACACCTTGGAATCCAGAACTTGTGGGGCAAGAACTTGATCTGAAATACTACAAGTTCGAATACTATCTGAAGGATATGTTCTTTGATAGCGACACTACAACTGCTCTCCTTAGCACATCGCCATCGGTTGATCCGTATAAAATACTGTTGTCCGATGACCAGATGGTCGCTACACGCAATCTGGTGAATCGCTTGTCAGGCACGCGACGAATGTTCGCCCACGGTGTAATCTGGCCCTCGGTTCCGGAATACTTAGAATCAATGGATCGCGCGAGTACAGAACTCAAGGTGGATTCTTGGAAGGGCTATACTATTGGTGACGTGCTGGGAGCTGAGCCTACCTTCGACAAACCATGGCGTATGGACGACGAAGATTTGACCTATCCGACCTATGAAAAGGCACTTAAATATGGAATCCGGAATATATGTGTTCACAAGGGAGTATTGCCAATCGATTACGAAAAGATTCCCAATTGGCGTTATGCTTCGTTGGATGATGTTGGTAAAGCTGCCCAAGACTGGCCCGGTCTAAACTTTCATATTTATCATGCTGGTTTGAAAATGTGGCGCGATGGGCATGGGGTGAGTGAGGCTTTTGAGAAAACTGGACGCTTAGCATGGATTGACGAGATGGCTGCTATCCCAGAAAAGTATGGAGTATCGAATGTATATGCCGACATTGGTCTTTCATTTGGTGCGCTGGCCATTACATATCCTAGGTTGGCTGCCGCCATGTTAGGTAAGTTAATCAAGGGTTTAGGGGAGGATCACGTGCTGTGGGGTACCGATTCAATCTGGGCAGGGTCACCACAATGGCAGATCGAAGCATTTCGCCGTATCGAGATTCCCACTGATCTACAGGACAAACACAATTTTGAACCACTGGGGCCAGCTAATAGCCCAGTTAAAAATGCAATCTTTGGTATTAACGCTGCCGAGCAGTACAACATTGAATTGGACATCAACGGTTATCCCGTTGAGAATTATCAAAACGACGAAATTTCACGACTGAAAGCTGAGTATTTGATGGCAGGGAACCAGCGCGATAATCTTTACTGGGGTTGGATTCAAAAGCAACAGGCTGATTAATCTTCTAGACAAAGTTTCATTGGATCTGGAATACACCTTATATCTGTGCAAAAGAGCGATTTGAGTTGATTTTGCGCATGGAATTTTCTAATGGGCTATTAATGTAGCATCCAGCTTTTGGGGGATTTTTATTACTTAAGCCATTCATTAATTCTCTACCCGTCATTTGCCTAAGCTGGTCAACATCTAAATCCGACATTAATACGCATCATTAAAACAAAAACCAGGTAACAACATAGCTTGTGCAAACATGTATAAGTTTTGCAACAAAATCGCAACATTTGATCTGTAGGATTTTAGGGATTCATGCGAGAATCACGTTCTGTTTTCACAACTGGGTAAAATCTTGTTGAAAACACGAAGTTTCACATTGCCAATGATAGCTTTAGTATGTTTACGATGATCACAGCCGGGTACAATATTTTACCAAACCGCCAAAATTTAAATATTGTAGTATCTATGTGAGGAACACATGGTAGAATACTTGTGAATTGCCATTTGAGAATTGTGTATAAAGTGAAAAGTAAATGCCTTCTAAAGTACTGATTGTTGAAGATGATCCGGATATTGTTGATATCTTAAGTTATAACTTGAAACAAGCTGACCTCAAAGTTACATCAGTCCCTGATGGTAGCTCAGCATTAGCAGAGGTTAAGAGGCGTCTTCCCGACTTGATTTTGCTTGATCTTATGCTACCCAAAGTTGATGGGTTAGAAGTTTGTCGTCTGCTTAAAGGTGAGCCGGAAACAAAGAATGTTCCCATCATTATGATAACTGCAAAAGGAGAAGAAGTTGATCGAATTGTCGGATTAGAGCTTGGAGCGGATGATTATATTATCAAGCCATTCAGCCCAAGGGAGGTTGTTCTCCGAGTACGGTCAGTTCTGAAAAGATCTGTTGCCAACTCCCAAAAAGAAATAACTGCGCAAATCGAAGCTAATGGTGTAATTATCGACATTGATCGACGACAGGTGAATTATAAGGGAAAGCCGATCAATTTAACCGCAACTGAATTTGACCTGCTTTTGATTTTAGCCAAAACTCCAGGTCGCGTTTTCACTCGAAACTTGTTGATGGATCTAGTCTGGGGGCAGGATTACTATGGTGTTGACCGGACCGTGGATACACATATGAGTCGTCTACGGCAAAAACTGGGCGGTGGTGGTAAGAATCTTCAGACCGTACATGGAATTGGGTATCGTTTCAAGGAATGATTATAGATTGATCATTAATTGCATGCCCTTTGATTAAATAACATATCTGTTTGCTTATATTCTCAGCTAAATAATCTAGTCTTTCGAGATGACAAAACATCAAGTGCATCTTTGACCATCTTCTACACCATATCTGATGTTATTAATCTATGTACTGCCCATCAGAATTTTATGGTTTTGAGTCGATGTGATTCAAAATCTCATAACTTCAATTTCTTTGGTTTGTGTAAGAGGTACAATAGCAACTTATATAGATAATTCCATGCATTTTAAACAAAAATATTACAATTCTTATTTGGGCCTTGGTTAAATCCGCCCTTTTGGGGAAATATAATGCACAAGCTCACGTATTATTGATAATATTCTATTTAGATTAGCATTTAAAAGCTAAGAAATTTGGCATCTACTGCCAACAACGTTTTGGGAAATTGCATTGTGGACTTCGACTTTAGCAGCTCTAGAAAATTAGAATGCATTGCAGAACGTTTTTTACTTTAGCCGTATCGACCTTCGATATAGTCGGCAGTTCTTGGATCTTGTGGGGAAAGAAACAAATCTTCAGTCCGACCATGTTCGACCATTTCGCCCAGCAACATAAAAAAACACTCCTTGCTAATTCGTCGTGCCTGCGCCATATTATGGGTGACGATCAGAATGGTATAACGGCTGGCTAAAGTTGACATCAATTCTTCTATTGCATGAGTGGCTTTAGTATCTAAAGCAGAACACGGCTCGTCCATCAAAATAACTTGGGGTTTGAGTGGCAGTAATCGTGCAATACACAGTTTCTGTTGCTGTTCAAGTTGAAGGGTGGTTGCTTTTGATTTCAGTTTATCCTTTAGGTCTTCCCACAGAGATACTTCTTTCAGGGCTTGCTCGACTATGCCGTCGGTTTCCGATTTGGAGAAAGCTCCAAACTGAGAATGTATCCGCGCACCGAAAATGATGTTCTCATAGACTGAAATTGGCAATGGATTCGGGCGCTGAAAAACCATGCCGACAGCTTTACGAAGTTCAGGTAGGGAAACATCGGAATCGTAGATGTTTTTGCCCATAATTTTGATTTCACCGGTAGTAGTAACATTGCCATAACGCTCATTAACCCGGTTGAAACACCGAAGTAGGGTGCTTTTTCCACAACCAGAAGGTCCAATTAATCCTGTGATCAAACCATCAGGAATGCTTATACTAATATCTATTAGGGCTTGAAAATCTCCGTACCAAAAGTTCAAACGATTAGTCTCAATACTATAGATTCGCCCACCATTCCCTTCGTATTTTGCTTCAGCTCCAGCGTTCATCCAAAGTTACCATTTACATAATCGTAGGTCATTTTCTGCGCAGGGGAATCTGAAAAGATAATCTCATTATCATCTATTTCGACGAGATCTCCATTACAAAGAAATGCAGTTCGATCGGCCAAACGATGAGCTTGTTGTACTAAATTGGTTACTAGCAAAATCGTCATTTCAGACCTGAGTTCTCTAAGCACATCCTCAATCCTCATCGTAGTTACAGGATCGATAGCTATAGAAAATTCATCCAAGCAGAGGATCTCGGGTTGATGAGATAAGGCGCGCGCAATTGTTAAACGTTGTTGCTGCCCCCCAGATAGCTTCGTCCCAAGGCTACCCAGACGGTCTTTAACTTCATCCCAAAGAGCCGCCTGTTTTAAACATTTTTCAACAAGTTCGTCCAGTTGATCCTGACGTCGAATACCAGCCGCACGTGGAGCAAAGGCTACATTGTCATAAATCGATAAAGGCAAACCAACAGGTAGAGGAAAAACCATTCCCACTTTTCGTCTGAGTTGATTTGCATTCTTGATTTTTGAGACATCAATTCCGTCGATTTTTACTATTCCTGAGACACAGGCATTAGTAACAAAGTCGATAGTACGATTGAGTGTTTTCAGGAGTGTTGTTTTACCAGACTGCGCTGGCCCAATGATACCAACAATTTCTTTTTCGTAAACAGAAAAGGTAATTCCCTTGAGCGCTTGTTTTTCACCATATCGAACCTGTAAGCCAGAGATTTCAATTTTTTCAGTTATGTTGTACAAATCGGGTTCTCCTTCACCACTTCTTCCTAGATCGGAAATAAACGCGAAATAGAATTGCCACCGCATTGATCAGTAAAACTGCGCCCAACAGAACCACTGCCGTTCCATAAGGTAAAGCTTCGGGAACATCTGGTACCTGAGTCGAGATCGTAAATAAGTGCATCGATAGTGCCATACATTGATCGAATATATTGTAGGCAAAAATGTTTCCCTCATCAAGAGCTTTGAAGAAGATTGCTCCAGTGAACATGATCGGTGCAGTTTCGCCGGCGGCTCGAGAGACTTGCAGGATAATTCCAGTCAAAATACCGCTGGTTGAGTTAGGTAATACAATCTGTCGGATAGTCTGCCAGCGCGAAGCTCCAACGTTCCAACAGGCTTCACGGAAGGCCATAGGGACGGCCCCCAGTGCTTCCTTGGTACTAGCAATGATGACAGGGAGTGTCATTATTGCTAAAGTTAAGGAAGCTGCGAGAATCGAACGTCCCATTCTAGCAAACAGCACAAATGCACCCAATCCAAACAAAGCATGGACGATACTAGGAACTCCTGCCAAGTTGACCACTGCCAGATTGGTGATTCGGGTAGCCCAATTGTTACGAGCATATTCATTTAGGTACACTGCTGCTAAGACACCAATTGGTGTAGCCACTAGCAGAGAGACCACCACCAGATAGATTGTACCCAAAAATGGTGCCCAAACCCCTCCGGCTCGCATACCACGAATAGGATTTGAAAATAAGAACTCGAAGGAAAGAATCGGTAAGGATTTATAAAATAGGAACCCAACAATCAAAATCAAGGGAAAAATAATCAGCAGAGTCAGAATCAAAAGAGTCGTCTTAACGAGATTTTCAATCCACTGCTCCTGGCGACTTTTCGCTGTCTGGGTAAACAATGTTTGTGAATGAGTGAAAATTTCCCTCTCTAATTCTGCTTCTAAGATTTGGCGGTTTGCCTCCAATATATCCTCCAACATACATCTTGATACGAAACACTGTATCTTTGATACAACCTAGAGATCATTTTCAGTACTAATCCCTTTAATTACCAAATCCGCTGTCAGATTGACGATAAAAGTAATTGTAAAGAGCAAAATACCGATGATAAACAATACTTGATAGTGATCTGACCCAACTGGTGCTTCTCCCAATTCTGCTGCAATAGTAGCGGTTAAGGTTCTAACGGAATCAAGCAAACTAGTCGGAATGTTGACGGAATGGCCCGTTGCCATCAAGACCGCCATGGTTTCACCAATAGCGCGACCGGTTCCAAGTAGGACAGCGGCCAACAGCCCATTTTTGGCTGCGGGTAACAGAACGCGATAGACCACCTGCCAATGGCTAGCACCCAGTGCCTCCGCGGCTTCCCGGTAGGAATCTGGAACTGCTTTCAAGGCATCTTCACCAATTGAAACGATAATTGGTACGCTCATTAAAGCTAGGATACAACCCCCATTCAAGACGGAGAGGCCAATAGGTGCATCAAGATATTTGATAATTAACGGGTTCATCACCTGTAGACCAATAAACCCCCAAACTACTGACGGAATAGCAGCTAATAGTTCAATGACGACCTTAAAGACTTCTTTCAGTTTCGGACCACAAAACTCAGAAACAAAGATGGCTGCCCCTAGGCCAAAAGGGACTGCGATTACCATTGCAAGGATTGTCACGCTAATTGTTCCTACAATCAGCGCCAGTACACCATAACGCTGATTACTGACAGAAGACGGGTACCATTCGGTGCTAGTCAGAAATTGGACCAGATCTAGTCCACCAAACAGAAAAGCAGCCCCTTCCCTAAAGACAAAAAAGAAGATTCCAAATACAAATACAATAGCACTAATACCACAAATGCGGATGATCCACTCAATTACGGATTCGGCGAACTGCCCCGGAGAATGTGTTAGTTCGTAGATCCGTCCTTGCTGCTTAGGATCAATAGGTTTTTTTGTTCCTGTTTCCATTGTTTTTATCAGTAACTTAAATAACGATGATTTTTGTTCTATTCTTTTGGCAGGAGTACATATCCATTTTCGCTAACAATGCTTTGTCCTGTTTCAGACAGCACCCAATCTAAGTATTTTTTGATTTCTCCGTTTGGTGTGCCTAAGGAGTAGATATACAATGGACGAGCAATCGGATAGTCTCCACTCAACGTGTTTTCTACACTTGGGCTCGCAGAAGGTCCTCCTGTGTTTTTTGAAACTTTTAGCATTTTAACATGCTTAGTAGCGTAGCCCATACCGCTGTAACCTATGGCACAAGGTGTACTGCTAACGAGCTCAACCACATCTTTAGAGCCATGCAGATCTCTTGAGCCTAATTTAAAGTCACTGGTTTTACCCAGCAAAGCTTCTCGGAAATAGGCATAGGTTCCCGAGTTTGACTGACGACTGATCCGGATGATTTCGTCATTGGCACAAGCAGCATATTGAATTTCTAGCTGAGACCATTTGGTTATTGTTCCTTCTTCGCCATAGATGTTGGCCAGTTGCTCAATCGAGATTTCACTTAGTGGGTTACCTTTGTGCACATAAACCGCTAAGGCATCGTAACCAACAGTTAATTCTTGCGGTTCTTTTCCTGTATTTTTCTTGGTTCTTTCAATCTCTATTGGTTTCATCTTCCGGCTACAGTTAGCAATATCCACCGTACCATTAATCAGCGCCGCAATGCCAGTACCTGACCCACCACCAGAAACTTCTATTGACACGTTAGGAGAGACCTTTGCGTATGCTTCAGCCCAAGCCTGAGCTAAATTAACCATCGTGTCAGAACCAGCATTCTGGATCACCACTTTTTGAGGAGGTGGTGGGGATGTACTTTCATCTTTCTTGGAACACCCATTTAACAATAAAACATACACTGCCAAAACTAACAATAGCCCCGTTAACCGCGGTCTAGGGGTATTACACATTTATTTTTCCTTATATTATTCGAAACTTATTCCATATAGAATTTTAATAATTCCACAGAAATACTACAGGTTAAATGTTACAAATACGTTGCACTTGTTATAAAAAGATGTAACATCGAAATAAGCAGATAGGTTTGCTGACAGTAATTCAGGCTACACTCTTCTAGCTTAGGTAAGGATTCAATGCGGTAGGTTGTCGCCTTGGAAGTTGTTCATTTGCGCTGGAAAATTATCCGACGCTTTGTATGTAATGTTGTGGCAAATAGTACGGAAGCCAGATTTTCAGTGAAAGACTTTATTTCGATGACGATAAAGTTCGTTCTAGATTGCTGTTCCAAAATTGTCAAAAACAGTTTTTATTATTAAGAAAAAGACAATCGACATTCCAGCACCTGCAGGTAAAGTTACAATCCAGGAAGTGAATATATCACGAACTACACGCGGATTTAAGCTTTCAATCCCCCTAGCAATCCCAACACCTAGAACCCCGCCAACAAGTGTATGCGTTGTAGAGATTGGGATACGCAACCTAGACGCAAGGACAATTGTCGTCGCTGCTGCAAACTCGGCTGAGAAACCGCGTACCGGTGTTAATTCAGTAATCTTTTTACCGATGGTTTCAATAACTCGCCATCCCCACGTCGACAAACCGATTACAATACCGATGCTGCCTAACCCCAAAATCCAAACAGGAACAGGTGTTTTGCTAACAAGTGCGTTTGCTCCTCCATTTACGATAGAGACAATCGCAGCAAGTGGGCCAATAGCATTGGCAACATCATTGGCACCATGGGCGAAAGCGACAAAACAAGCACTCATAACTTGAAGATGGGTGAAGATTTTCTCGACAAATTGGACATCTCCATGTGTCGCTGTCTCTTCATCCACATGTATACGTCTAATCAGTAGCCATCCAATAATTGAGGCAACCAATCCGATACCAGCGGCAATCACTAGGGCTTCGGAGAAACTCAAATTGAGGTGAAGATTTTTGAGGCCTTTAAAGAAGGTTACAAGAGTCAAGATAGCAAAAACCAGAAAAATAAAGGCAGGTGCCCACCGTTTTGTAGCTTGAATAGGATTAGGAACATTCATCATTGAATGGCGAATGACCGAGAAAACGACGAAAGCAATCGTTCCACTCAACAATGGGGAGATAGCCCAACTCATAACGATTTTGACGATCTGTCCCCAATCAACGCCTGCTGCACCACCAGCAATAATCCCAAATCCAACGATTGCACCAACAATCGAATGCGTGGTTGAAACTGGCCATCCAAAGTAGCTAGCAATTTGCAACCATGCTCCTGCCGCAAGTAATGAAGCCAACATCCCATACATCAAGATACTAGTACCATTTTCCATCTCGGTGAAGATACTGAGATCAATTATTCCTTTTCGCACAGTTTCGGTGACATGGGATCCAACAAGGAATGCCCCTGCAAATTCAAATACGGCTGCAATAAGAATGGCCTTTTTCATTGTTAACGCTCCCGAACCAATTGAAGTACCCATGGCATTTGCCACGTCATTCGCACCAATGTTCCACGCCATATAAAACCCGAAACCCAAAGCGAGAGTCAGGATGATGATTGATTCAGTTCCCATTTTTTCTTTTCTTGTAAAAAATTGTTATGTTTCTAATTACATCATAACTGCTCGAAGCAGAATGAGAGATTATATTTCAGATGATATTTCCGTTTCGCTTCTTTCCTCATAGTTTGTTTGGAGTAATTCCTAGTTCAACCTGAGCAAAATGTGGCTTTTCAAAATAATAATATCACGGAAATGTTACAGATATGCTGCGCTTTATATACATACCTGTAACAGAAATGTAAAAACTCTCGGCTAAAATTCAAGCTTGTTCGCCATAGGACTATAATATAATTATTGATTGATGCTCTTAAGAAACTTGAGGAATGATGTAATCAGTACTGGTACGTCCATTAACGATTACATCGCCAACGTGGACTTGATTAACAAGCAGGGTTTGCAGCTTTGGGTTTTTAAAACTAGCATCTGAGAAAAAGGTAATTCTAATGAAAATCAAAATTAATCATCCGATTAAAAGGATGTTGAAGAGTTACCAGTGTCTGTTATTTGCACTGGCTATTGTACTAAGTTCCGTTTCACTCTCATGGAGCCAAAACGGAAAAATTAGTGGTTATTACATTGGAGATTATTATTATTTAGCCTCTGCACATAACGAAGATTGGCAAGGGCGGCATGGATTCCAATACCGGCGTATCTACCTCAATTACGACAAGGGGGTTGCCGATGACTTGGCTATCCGCCTACGATTTGAAATGAATAGTCCATCTTTCAACGCCAAAGAACCAGGAAAAATAGCACCTTTTGTCAAACATGGGTATTTGAAGTGGTCCAATTCGGATTGGAGGACAACCAGTTATTTTGGCCTTGTCGGCACACCAACTTTTGCTACAGTCGAGAAAATCTGGGGTTACCGGTCAGTGGCCAAGACACTGGAAGATCTTCATAAATTGGGTAGCAGCACCGATTTCGGTGTAGCAATCAAAGGTAACTTCGACACGGATAAAAAATTCAGCTATCATGCTATGCTAGGAAACGGGGCCGGAACCAAAGGTGAAGCCAACAGCGATAAGAAGGCTTATTTATCACTCACTGCTCGCCCGGTTGAAGGGCTGATTGCGGAAGTGTATGGTGAATTTGGTACGGGTGCTGACCAAACCAGTAACTACATGTTTCATGGATTATTAGGTTATCAAAAAGATCGACTGAATCTTGGTCTGTTGGTTAGCAATAAAACAAAGCAGAAAGGCAAAGGCAAGGAGGATGAAACGCGTTTAGCTGGATCCGTCTTTGGCTCCATGCAACTAGGAGATAAATTGACGGCACTTGGGCGTATTGATAGGAACTTTGACCCACATGCCACTGGGGAGAAAATTTCGTATTTACCGCATGCAGACACTGCAGCATCTAATACAATTATTTTGGGTGTTGACTGGTCACCAGCAGCAAATACCCATATTATTCCGAATCTGGTAGCAATCCTCTATGACGAACCGGAAAAGGGGAACAAACCGGATATGGATCTACAACCTCGTTTGACACTTTACTATAAATTTTAGTATCTTTGCTTGGCAGGGCAATATCATAATAATACAAACAATCATTCGCTTTACAGTGGAATGGCGCGTAAAATAGTTTAGAATCATGGGTTTTCGAACAGTTTTAATTTTCAGTCAGCTTGGAATCGCTTTAGCTTTCTGCCTGATTGTTGTTTTGGGTTTTAACAATGTTATTGATACATTAGAGGGCCCACCTTCCAATCTGCCGAAACTTGTGATCCTCAATCTGCACAGTCAACTTTTAAGGTATCTGCTAGTTGCTATTATCATCAGTGTGTGTTTGGCTATAGTTCTTTCATGGGCAATAGCTAAACGTGCTTCTCGATCGATAGAAAGTGTGAAAAACTTTCTAGAAGATCTTGAACGCAGTCAGTCTGCTTTGGAACAATATAGCCACCCTAATTTAATCGAAGGTTTCGCTGAATTTTCTGGATTATCAACTCACTTGAATAAATTGGTGTTGTTCTTTCAGAGTGATTTGAATGCGGCACGTCACTCTGCGCAAATGAAGCAGTTAATGTTAGACAACATATCTGAAGCCATTATGTTGATTGACCAGAAATTTTTTATTGAATATGGGAATCAAAGTGCATTTGATTTGTTGGGAATTGATAGTGAAAATAGCATAGGTTTGTCACTTTTTGAAATTGATCGAACCCCCAGCTTGAATGATATTGTCAAACGATGTATCGAGACTCGAAAAGCGCAGTCAGATGAAATTCTATTGGACAATGTCAGTAAAGTTGTTGTTTCACTTGCGGTAATTCCTATCTTTCAGAGTTTTAGTTCTCTTTCTGAATCGAAGCAGCAATATCTTATCGTGATGCAGGATATTAGTATGCTCAGGAAACTTCAGCAGGTCAGGTCCGACTTCGTTACTAACGCGTCACATGAATTACGAACCCCTTTAACAGCAATCCAAGGATATGCTGAAACTTTATTAGATAAAGCAAATGGCAAGAAGAAGCAGCGTCAGCAATTCATAGTCAGAATTTATGAACAAGCGGTCTATCTATCAGGTTTAATTTCAGATTTACTTAATCTTTCAAAAATTGAATCTGGTAGTCTGCAGCTTAATTTTGAAACCTGTAAAATAGCTGACTTACGAAAGAAAATTACGAACTTGTTTGAACCGCTTTTCTCGGAATCAAAAATGAATTTCGAATGGGAAATCCCAGATGACCCAACAGAGATCTACGTGGATCCAGAACTGATTACCCAAGTCTTAGTCAACTTGATAGATAACGCGATTAAATACACTGAATCAGGTGGTACAATATCTGTATTGTTTCAGACTAAGGAAGACAACATCATCTTTCAAATCAAAGATATGGGTATAGGTATTCCAAAGCAAGAGCTTGAACGGATTTTCGAGCGATTTTATCGTGTGGATACCGACAGCACCAATAAAGTCAAAGGAACTGGCTTAGGGCTGTCTATTGCCAAACACATCGTATTACAACACGATGGAAGAATTTGGGTGGAAAGCGAGGTTGGTAAGGGGACAAGTGTGTTTTTTTCCGTCAAAAAAGGAACTGCTAAATAATGCTTCTCTGTTAGATAAATTCAACCTTTGCTTAACAGGATGAGTAGTACTGTGATGAAGAAACCAAAAATCCTTTTTATGTGCGTGGCTAATTCGTGTCGCAGTCAAATGGCAGAGGTGTTAGGTCTCCACTATCTAGGACACAAATTCGATGTTTATAGTGCCGGATCAAAACCGACGCAACCGAATCCATATGCTTTAAAAACCCTAGAAAATTTTGGGTATAATACCTCTACGTTGTTTTCAAAATCTTTCGATCAAATCCCGGATGACATAGACTATGCTGTCAGCTTATGCCAAGAGCAGGAGCTCACTTGTCCTACTTTCTCAACTACCGTAACGCGCCTGGCTTGGCCGATGTCTGATCCAGCCTCATCTTCAGGCTCGGAAAACGAGATACAAAATGTTTTCGCTGAAACACTTAGATCAATAGAACAAAGAATTGTTCAATTTCAACAAGAACAAAGCGAGAACTGATTGTCAGTGAGATATTCGACGCCAGCCATAATCCTTTGCGAGTTTTTGGGTTCGCTTTTTCTGGTCTTATCTGCCGTTTCACCAATTATTCTTTTTGACCAAGTTTTGGAATCAGGCATGGCTATAGCAGTACTTGCTGACAGTCTGGCCGTTGGTTTTGTTTTGTTCGGTTTAATTGAGATTTTTGGCCCAATTAGTGGTGCGCATTTTAATCCCGCTGTTAGTGTCGCTTTAGCAATCACTGGCAAGATAAAGTGGAAAGTTGTCCCAAGCTATATCATTTCACAGATACTTGGAGGCCTTGTGGGTGTTTTTTGCTCACATCTTATGTTTTATCACCAAATTCCAAAAGTCCTTTCGATCTCGGAAAAAGTTAGGAGTGGTGGGAATTATGTGGCCGAGGTATTAGGCACCTTTATCTTATTAGTTGCCATTTTATTGTTGATACACTACCAATCTGACAAGATAGCATTGATTATTGGATTAATAGTTGGGGGTGAACTCATTACCACATCTAGCACGATGTTTGCAAATCCACAGGTTACCTTGGCTAGAATATTCACATACTCGCAAGCTGGAATTCGACCTACGGACGCTGTTGTGTTTATTATCATGCAGTTGGTTGGTATGCTCTTAGCGGTGGGTACATGGAAATTTTTAGAAAAAAGCCAATTGCCAAAACCATAAAATAATCAGCAATTATTCTCCCGTGCACATAGCTTGAAAAGACAGAAATGTAATAGTGGATTAGCTTCAAACTGAACGTTCTCAGCTCTATATGTAATCATCTCTCTTTCTCTCCAGTACCACTACCCGAACTTAGGTCCAAGTATACGCCTTTCTCCAGTGTTCCAACTATAAAACCACTTTACAATCTCAGGTCACTGAGTTATCATGTGGAAGGTTGGAACTTAGCTTAGCATAATTACCTTACCTGCAGCTCTTTGCTGTGATGAACACCGGATTTTCTATATCTTCGATTAGCTGATTCTACCAATCAAGCGCCTATTGATGCGAATGAATACAGCTTGAATAAACGGTATATTGTCAATCAAGATGTTCGATGCCTAGGAAAATGTCAGAAGACTTAAAACGCACAACTCTTTATCATACACACACACAACTTGGTGCAAAACTAATTGAATTTGGTGGATGGGAGATGCCAGTTCAATACAGTAACATCATCGAAGAACATCTGACAGTTAGGTCAAAAATGGGAATGTTTGACCTGTCTCATATGGGAGAGATAGAAATTTCTGGAAAAGGTGCACTAAAATTGCTTCAGAGGCTAATTACTAATGATGCAGCAGGAAAACTGGTGGATGGACGTGTTCTATATAGTCCAATGTGCAATTTAGCTGGTGGTATTATCGACGATTTGCTCGTATACCGATTGGCAGAAGATAGGTACATGCTAGTAGTTAATGCTTCTAACATCAGGCAAGATTTTGAATGGATTTGTGCAAACAATAACGAAAATGCGGAAGTTGAAGACCATAGCAACCGCACTGTTTTGATCGCTTTGCAGGGACAGAGCTCAGTTCAGACCCTCCAAATGCTCTCAGATATCGATGTCACTACCATTAAATACTATTGGTTTCAGGAAGGGCATATTCAAGGTATTCCTGTTATCATTTCAAGGACAGGGTATACAGGAGAAGTCGGATTTGAATTGTATACTGGTTCTTGCTATGGAGCAACTCTCTGGGATAGCCTTTACAAATCAGTCATCGCAGAGGAAGGCTTACCCGTTGGGCTTGGTGCTAGAGACACTCTGAGATTAGAAGCGGGTCTGCCTTTACATGGTAATGACATTGACCAAACAACTACCCCCTTTGAATCGAGATTGAATTGGGCAGTGTCTCTCAAAAAAGGAGATTTCATTGGGCGGGAGGCATTAATAGAACAAAAAAAACAGGGAATTGTAAATCGGTTAATTGGTTTCCGAATGTTGGATCGGAGTATTGCCCGTTCACATTATCCAATTTACCAAGACGGAGAATGTATCAGCGAAGTTACGAGCGGTGGACTTTCACCAACGTTGGGTGTTAGTATTGGTTTAGCATATCTGCCAAGTGGAAAAGGAAAGGTTGGGTCGAAAATCGAGATCCAGATTCGGCAAAAGTTGCATCCCGCTGAGGTTGTTCCTATACCGTTTTACAGATCCCAAGAACTTACCGCATAATTCCTCTCGTCAATGTTTTAGAAAAATCGAGTGGATAAACACAAGATGAGTCAGCTTTTTACCTGATTACACTTTTTGTTTTTCTTACCGCTTTTGAGTTATTAATGGTCAAGAAGCTTATCCTTATTCAATCTGTTTCAAACGTGATCATTCTTGAAATCTCATCCAGTATAGGAAACGGAGGATTTGGAGAGGGAGAGAGCAAATTTTGAACAAAATGGCAAATTAAAGAAGTAAGCGAAGGGTACAGATTTTACTGAGAAAGGAGAAATGATGGGGGACGAACTTAATTATCCGGAGGATCTTAGATACAATGAATCTCATGAGTGGGCTAGATGCGAAGATCACACTGTTACAGTTGGTATCTCAGATCATGCTCAGGCTGAGCTACAAAATGTTGTCTATGTCGAACTACCTGAAGTAGGCGTTAACACCAAGCAGAAGGAGGAATTTGGCGTAATCGAATCTGTCAAAGCCGCCTATGAACTGTACGCACCTGTTAGTGGCGAAATTATTGAAATCAATCAGGAACTAGAACATGCTCCAGAATTGGTGAATGAAGATCCATATAATCAAGGATGGATGGTAAAAATTCGGATGGATGATCCTAGTGAACTCAGCAATTTACTTTCTGCTGAAGATTACCATGCCAACATCAATAGCGAAGAAATGAGTGAATAATGTTAGACGTTCACCAAAGGGATCCATTTGCTAAACGTCACCTTGGTCCGAGGCTTGAAGAGATCGAATTGATGCTGAAGACCGTTGGGTACGGTTCGATTGATGAACTCATAACCGATGTTGTACCAAAGCAGATTCAAGATACCCGACCATTAAAGCTTGATCAGGCTTGGACTGAATCCGAGGTCCTAGACAAATTAAAAGAGATCGCTTCTAAAAACGATATTTATCAATCGTTTATTGGCATGGGTTATTACAATTGTATTATACCTCTTGTTATCCAAAGAAATATTCTTGAAAACCCAAGTTGGTATACTGCTTATACACCTTACCAAGCAGAAATTGCCCAAGGGAGACTTGAAGCATTGTTAAATTTCCAAACAATGGTTGCTGATCTGACAGGCTTACCAATTGCTAATGCTTCGCTTCTTGATGAGGGAACAGCGGCGGCTGAGGCCATGACAATGTGTTTATCAGTGGGACCCTCTGATAGCGAAAGATTTTTCTTCGTATCAGAAACATGCCATCCTCAAACAATCGAAGTTGTCCGTACCCGTGCTGAACCACTCGATATTAAGCTAATAATTGGTAATCATCAAAATATAATTTTTGATCAAGAAATCATAGGCGCGGTTGTTCAGTATCCTGCTACAGATGGTATTATCCACGATTATGAAGAGTTTGCAGAGAAAGTTCATGCTGCTAACGGGTTATTGATTGTTGCTGCCGATCTACTATCCCTGGCATTACTAAAGCCTCCTGGAGAATTTGACGCGGATATTGCTGTTGGTTCTACACAAAGATTCGGAGTGCCAATGGGTTATGGAGGTCCGCATGCTGCCTACTTTTCTACTAAAGAAAAATTCAAACGCAAAGTGCCAGGTCGAATTGTTGGACTTTCGCAGGATCACGAAGGGGCCCCAGCAATCCGTCTGGCACTACAAACACGTGAGCAACATATCCGGAGAGAGAAAGCAACCAGCAATATTTGTACAGCACAGGTGCTACTGGCTGTAATGGCAAGTATGTATGCTGTCTATCATGGGCCAACAGGGATTCGTCGTATTGCCGAACGGATTCATGCGCTTACGCAACTGCTTTGCGCAGGACTCAAACAACTAGGCTATTCGATCACCGAGGGGCAATTTTTCGATACAATTAGTGTTAATCTTGGTTCCGTTACTCTTGATTCATTGCTGTCAGTTGCGGCACAGAAAAAAGTTAATTTAAGGGTTTTCAATGCTGACTGTGTCGGTGTTTCTCTTGATGAAACAACTTCAGTGGAGGACGTTCAAAATCTGCTTCAAGTTTTTTCTGTCAATCAAGAACTCTTATTCGATGTTAACCAACTAACCGATGGTATGGTCGAACCGAACCTGTCGTTTTTTGGGAAATTGCGAAGGGAAAGTCCTTATCTAACTCATCCGGTTTTTAATAAATATCATTCTGAAACGGAAATGTTGAGGTATATACATCAGCTTCAGGAGAAAGATCTTTCTTTAACCAATTCTATGATTCCGCTTGGGTCTTGTACTATGAAGTTGAATGCAACTGCTGAAATGGTTCCCGTGACATGGCCGGAATTTAGCCAAATCCATCCATTTGTGCCAATCGAGCAGGCAGAAGGATATCAATTATTGTTTGACCAACTTGAAACTTGGTTGTCCGAAATTACCGGTTTTGCTGGTGTTTCGTTACAACCGAACGCGGGTTCACAAGGTGAATATGCAGGTCTCTTGGTGATTCGTCAATATCACCGAAGTTGTGGGGAAGGCCACAGAAATGTATGCCTGATTCCCAAGTCAGCCCACGGAACTAATCCAGCAAGTGCTATCATGGCTGGCATGCGTGTCATTGTTGTAGACTGCGATAACGAAGGGAATGTGGACTTGACTGATTTTCGACGTAAAGCCGAAGAGCACAAGCAAAATTTAGCCGCAATGATGATTACTTATCCTTCGACTCACGGAGTTTTTGAAGAGGCCATTAGCGAAATTTGTCAGATTACACATCAGTATGGTGGACAAGTGTATATGGACGGTGCTAACCTGAACGCTATGATTGGCCTGTGTAGACCAGGTAATTTCGGCCCAGACGTTTGCCATCTGAACCTACATAAAACTTTTTGCATTCCCCATGGTGGAGGAGGTCCTGGCATGGGACCAATAGCAGTTAATGAACATCTTATACCGTTTTTGCCGACCCATCCGATTGTCTTTAAAAATGGGAGTTTTTATACCGTTGAACATACACTTACTGACCACGCACAGGAATTTGGTGGTATTGGCCCTGTTTCATCTGCTCCATGGGGTAGTGCGAATATACTGCCAATTTCGTGGAGTTACATTGCTATGATGGGACCAGATGGGCTAAAACAAGCAACAGAGATCGCTATCTTAAACGCCAATTACATTGCCAAACGTTTATCCTCTCACTTCACTGTAGTTTATAAGGGTAAGCATGGACTGGTAGCTCATGAATGTATCATCGATCTACGAGATTTTAAGAACACTACGGGAATTGAAGTTACTGACGTGGCCAAGCGTCTAATGGATTATGGGTTCCATGCACCCACGGTATCCTGGCCTATTCCAGGAACCATGATGATTGAACCGACTGAGAGCGAATCAAAGGCTGAATTGGATAGATTCTGTGATGCGATGATCGAAATACGGAAGGAAATTGCTGAAATTGAGAATGGGAAGTCAGACCAAAACGATAATGTACTCAAGAACGCTCCACACACAGCCCAACAGGTGACAAAAACAGAATGGGCCCATCCGTATTCTCGCCAGAAAGCGGCTTTTCCTACTTCTTGGGTTAGCAATCGAAAATATTGGCCTCCTGTTGCACGGATTAATGAGGTTTACGGTGATCGAAACTTAGTGTGTACTTGTCCGCCTCTCGATTTATACACGAGTGAATAAAAACTCGTAAAAGCGAAAAATCATACAATCTTTACTATACCGAATTTATCATTTCTAGAAAATCATCTTCGGTCAGTATTTGAGTTCCCAAAGCCAAGGCTTGATTTTTCTTACTTCCTGCGTTTTCGCCAACAACCACGAAATCAGTTTTTTTACTAATGTTTGAATTAACCTTTCCTCCCAGCAACTTAATCCTTTCGCTAGCGGCTGATCGTGTCAAAGTAGTTAGGGTTCCTGTTAATACAAAAGTCTTTCCAAGAAATTCCTTTGCTATTTGGCTTAAGTCAAATAGCGCCTTTGCTTGTATCTGTAGACCTGCTGATTTTAGTTTTTCAAGGAGGACTTTATTCTCCGCTTGGGAAAAAAAATTGGCCACGCTTTCAGCGGTTTTTGAACCTATACCTTGTATTATTTCAATTTGTTCAACTTCAGCCTCAGCAATCGCGTCTATCGAGACGAAATGATCAATCAAGAGATCGGCGGCACGTTGTCCTACGTGAAAAATTCCGAAACCAAATAAAACTCTCGACGCTGGTTTTTTTTTGCTCGAGTCAATGGCTGAGATAAGGTTTTGCGCTGATCGGTCTCCAAAACCTTCGAGCGGAAGTAGATCGTTCGTCTGTAACCGATAGAGGTCTGCTATGTTAGACACTAAGTTTGCCTCAATCAGCTGATTGACTATTTGTTTGCCTAATCCTTCAATGTCTAGGGCATTCCGAGAGGTGAAATGTTCTATTCGACGTTTTAGTTGGTCTGGGCACGAAACGTTAACACAGCGGATCGCAGTTTCCTGTTCAGAAGACTGTACCTGTTCGTAACAGGAAGGACAAGTATTTGGAAAGCGAAAGATTTCTTCTGATCCAGACCTCTTTTCTGTTAATACAGACACAACTTTAGGAATCACATCACCTGATCTTTCAAGCACGACCCAATCGCCCACTCGAATGTCCTTACGAGCAATCTCCTGCGCGTTATGCAGCGTCGCATTTTCAATTCGCGCGCCAGCAAGCTCAATTGGTTCTAAAGTTGCAACTGGTGTTAAAACTCCTGTTCGACCTACTTGTATTGCAATATGATTGATCCTTGTTCTTGCCTGACTGGCAGGAAATTTACAACATATAGCCCATCGTGGACTCTTGGCACGAACGCCGAGCTGTGCCTGATGTTTAATGTCATTGACTTTGACTACAATTCCATCAGTATCGTAATCTAGGTTTTTATATTGTTCTCGCCATTTATAATAGCACTCAATAACTTCTTCCATGGAGTGGTATACGTTGACCATTTCGTTGACTTTAAAACCCAAATCCACCAGCATCTTCAAACCCTGCTCATGAGTTTCCAAGTCTAATCCATAACTTAAACGATAGACGAAAATGTCGAGAGGTCGTTGTGCGACAATATTGGGATCCAGCAAACGTAAAGATCCTGCAGCTGCGTTCCGAGTATTGGAGAAGGGTGACTCACCAGTTTTTACGCGATGTTCATTGATCTTACCAAGTTGGCTTTTTGGTATAAACACTTCACCCCGAACTTCCAACATATTGGGTGTTGGTAGTCGGCTTAACTCCTTTAGTTTCAAAGGAATCGACTTAATCGTCCGGATATTAGCGGTTACATCTTCTCCAAAATTACCGTCTCCGCGAGTTAAACCATAGGAGAGAGATCCTTCTTCATAATTCAGTGCCACACCCAATCCATCAATCTTTAATTCTATGACGTATTCAATGTCCTGATCCAGTAGTGTTTTACGAATTCGCCGATCAAAATCGTGGAGTTCCTCTGCCGTGTATGTGTTCTCGAGACTAAGCATAGATTCGTGATGACGAATACGTTCGCCAAGAACGACTTGCCCTCCAACACGCTGGGTTGGAGAGTCGGGAGTAATAAGGCTTGGATCCTTTTTCTCCAGCTTCTCGAGTTCCTTCATGAGTGTATCGAACTCAACATCTGAAATCTCTGGCTGATTTTCGACATAGTACTTATGTTCATGATAATGTAACTCATCTCGCAAAATTTCTACTTGATCTTCAATCATTATTTCCCCAAGTGATATTACAGCTTGATATTACGCCAATACAACTGCAATATCTGTAGACACAAAATCTAGCATACAAGTTTACATGAACTCCAATCATTTTCCTTGATGTTTTTAATCGGTCTTGTTATGCTACCGCCAAAAAAATTGTTTGGTGAATTCATGTCAGTCCCTTACCATCTAACAGATAAACAAATTTCAGATTTTAAACAAAATGGATATTTAATAATTGAGAAATTCGTCGAAGAAGAAATTTTGCAGAGTTGGAGAGACCAGCTTTGGAATCATTTGGGATCGAACTTGGAAGATCGTCAGAGTTGGCCTAATGATTACGTCATAGAAGGATTCAGTATTTCACCTCCAGAACACACTTTTGGTCGTTTGCCTCAGGTAAATGCAGTAATTGAACAATTAGGAGGAGGAATGTTTACTGGTGGTGGCGGACAGATTTTAGCCCAATGGCCTAAGCAAGATCAAGAGTGGGGTATGCCGGGCAGTGGTCATATTGACGGTTACGGCCCAAATGGATGGTCGGGTGGATTTATGCTTGGGGCAACGACCTATTTATACGATGTGGAACCTCGAGGAGGAGCTTTCGTATATTGGCCGAAAAGTCATTTCTCAACCCATGAGTATTTCCGAGAATACCCGGAGCAGATTGATGGAAGTTTTAACCAAATTGAAGATTGGGGATGGCACCTTTTTTCGGATCGGTCGCCGGAAGGCCCAAAGCAATATATTGCCAAAGCTGGATCTGTCGTTTTTTGGCATTGTTTTCTTTGTCACACGGGTTCTGGAAATGTACGCAGCATTCCCAGATTTGGTTTGTTTGCCCGATGGAGTTATAAAGATAAAGAGAAAATGCGTTATGAAATCCCTGAAGATTTATGGAAATATTGGACAATTTGAAAAAGGAAGGATAAATTAAAGATGAATTGGAACTTTAAGCTTGTTGCTGGACCATTTGGTTTTACTGAAGGGCCCGTATGGACAGGGGAAACAGTATTATTTGCCGATATTCCTAACAACAGGATTATGAATTATAATCCTACAAGTAATCAAACAAAAGTTTTCCGGGATAATACTAACGAAGCCAACGGTTTAATGTTTGATTCAAATGGTCAATTGTATGCGTGTGAAGGTGGAGGACGTCGGGTTGCACGCTACAATGACGATGGGACGTCAACTACAATTATTGATAACTTTCAACAGAAACGACTGAATAGCCCAAATGACTTAGCCTTTGATTCCAAGGGGCGACTCTGGTTTACAGANCCCCGTTATGGATCAAAGGTTGATGACCTNGAGCTTGGNCATNAGTCGGTGTTTCNTGCAGAGAATCAATCAGACGGAACATGGAATCTCCATCGTGCGACTTTCGACACTACCAAACCCAATGGGATTCTTGTTTCACCAGACCAAAAGTATCTCTACGTGGCTGAAAGTAACTATGGTGTTGGGAATAATGCAGAATTGAGATCGTATCCTATTAGTGATGATGGTGCACTTGGTAATTTTGAGATTCTGCATAATTTTTATCCACATCGTGGAATTGATGGCATGTGTTTAGATATTGATGGAAACATTATTGCTACGGCGGGCTGGGAGACAAGTGGACCTGGATCTATGCTGTATGTTTTTACACCACAGGGACGTGTATTAGAAACGCATCCAATTTTGTTGACTGCCGATTCCGATGAGGATGAAGAAGCTCTTTTCCCAGGTGGAATTGTTACCAACTGCACTTTTGGCGGGAAAGGTCTAACCACACTGTACGTAACAGCAGGTGGTTGTCTTTATCAAGCCGAAACTCACCGTCAAGGTCTTGATTTTCCTACAATGTAAGACCAGATTATCTAAGGTCATTTCTATTTATTCTTTCAAGAAGGAAGTTACCACAAACAGAAGTAGGTAGATAGTATTGGATATCTGATTACAGCGCGTAATCAAACGCTACCTTTATGGTTTTATTTGGTTCTGGTTTTAGCCCATTGGCAGAATAATGGCTTGTTGCTACCTTGAAAGCGTTTTTATAATCACTAAGAGGGAATTTATGGGTCAGTAAAGAATCTATTTTTAATCGGCCATTATTAATCCAATCAATGCAGCGTGCAATTGTATGTTGTCTAACATTTTCCCATGAATCGTGTGCATAGCCGTGTGTTCCTAAAATATTTAGCTCTCTCCGTGCAACCAATGTAAAGTCAATTGATTTAGGTGTTTCACTCATACCTACTACTATCAGGTTCCCTCTGGGACTTAACCATCGTAATCCATTATCTATTGAAGTTGTGCTGGAGATACAATCGTAAACATAATTGAAACCTTTATTTAGAATCTGGTTTCCGCCTTCACCTAAAATAGGCGTATCAAGAATTTCTGCTAGTTTATCATACATACTAATTTCGTTAACAACATGATCAGCCCCTAGTTTGTGAGCTTCGTTCCTTTGAAACTCATGCCTTCCCAAGACTGTGATTTTTATAGATTCTATGCCTAGTGACCTGATTGCAGAGACTATT
This sequence comes from Candidatus Poribacteria bacterium, assembly GCA_002709695.1. Classification (GTDB taxonomy): domain Bacteria; phylum Poribacteria; class WGA-4E; order WGA-4E; family UBA9662; genus UBA9662. The sequence continues at coordinate 2,238 of PAQF01000038.1, read as the reverse complement.
CCTAAGCCAATAGTACCTGCTCCTATAATCAAGATATTGTCGTTTTCTCCAGGAGGACTTCTTAGGACTGCATGAAGTGATGCTGCAACCGGTTCCATCAGAACGGCAGTATCATCATCCACATCATCAGGGACAGCGAATAATTGATTTTCATGCCTCACAAAATACTCTGACCACCCAGCCCCAATATTCTCATAATATTCCCTTTTATGCTTATTGATGCAGAGAACAGGAAGTCCATCTCTGCAAAACACACAGCTTTCAAGACCAAATGTCTCACAATTTTTGTCATCACCAATAGTGACACGATCACCAATCTTGAACTTACTAACCGCCTTTCCAACCTCCGTAACTTCGGCAACAATTTCATGCCCGAGAAATATAGGTCCCTTCCTTTTTTTAAAGGTATTTGGGAATGACGTTCGAATACCTAGCACGCCTAGGTCTGTACCACAAATACCACACATCCTTGTTTTTAACTTTACATACCTGTCATTAGGTATAATAGGTTCACTTATATTTACTAATTTCAAAGGGCTTCCGAAATCTAGGCAAAGGCTATTTGTAAGCCTATTATAAAAAGACGCATAATGAATGTTAATTGGATTTGTATTGAATATTAAAGACAGCATGACAATACTAACCTCACTCTGCTACTTAGGAGTAGCCTCCTCTTTCACTAATAGGGATGGAACTTTCCAACGCAAGTAGATCAAAGGGAAATGGGGTTTCATGATTAGAATCCTAACAATGATAGAGTTACATTCTTGCAATACGTAAATCTAACTTATCAAAGCATTAGTGTGCTGTCAAGTCTGTTTATCTTCACTTTCGCTTGCTGAGTCTAGTCTAAACTTTTCCTTCATAGCCTAGGTCCAATCTTAGGAGTACACAATAGTAAATACGTTGGAGTTAGCTAGTAGTTCTCATACATTATTTTCGCGACTCCGGATTTCTGATTTTCACTACTATCTACCTTTTAAGTTGTGATACTTCCTATTTAGCCTTTGATTAATTTGTACATCATAGGTTTTGAACAACGAACTTAATACCAAATGAGCTCAAAAGGTCTTTGTAAGTGTTGAGAGTAACCCAATCGGAAAAGTTGGGGTTTCCTAATCCCAATAGTTTCTGCATTTCTATATTTGCTTCATTATAGCCTCGGAGGTTGCAAATCTATAAATAGCATTGAAATGGGGTAATGTTCCAAAATCTACTTTCTCTTGAAAAATAGGTTTCAATTGATAGCCAAAAGCTTTGGTTTATTAATACTACAAAATAATATTGATCTGGCGGAAGCTAGGAAGTCGTGAAAACATTCCAATTTTTGATTTTCATAATCTTGTTTTAATAGAATTATTTACCCTTTTATAATCCTATTTTATTGTGGTTTTATTCCTAGGTTCAAAATGAAACTTCTCGTTTTGGTTTCTAACCTAATAAGCCAAAAGGAGAAATGTTTATTTTATCGGGTACATAGTTTGATACTATTTATGGGGGAGCTATCTGAGAAGAAATGCCTGTTCAGAAGAGATATTAGATTCACAATATTAATCTTCCGCAATTATAATGCAATGGAGTCAGCAGGAAGTAAATACACAGTTGCTGACACAGCAGGCAATCTGATAAGATTTAGGTAGTTACTAGGTAAAACGCATCATAGAAGAGGGGTAGAGTGAGATGGAATCTTACCTTGTTACCTCTATTATATAATTTTGTGTTCTCGAGTTTTTTTATGCTAATAGGGTAGTTAATGCGCAAATTCCTACGACTTTTATCTAACAACTCAGTCTATCTTCCAGATGCTTTACGATCCCATGTTTCGCAAACCAGCCTAATAAGACACCTGATGATGATTGCTACTACTAGGATAGTTTCAAAAAGATTCAGCTCGCTTAGATTGTTAGAAATTGGGTCTTGGTTAGGTGCTTCGGCTTTAGCATGGTCTCATGGTATCAGTCGGTATTTTCCCGAGGGGGGAGAAATACTGTGTGTGGATCCTTGGGGGCAATTTCTTGATAAAGTTGAGATTGATCAGGGGAATTCCCATTATCTAAAGATGGACGAAATTGCTCAGATGGGGCTTGCCTATGAGTGTTTCCTGCATAATATCTCTTTTGCACCACAGAATATCTGCATCAATCATTTTCGTGGATGTTCAGCAGATGTTCTTCCTTACTTGAGTGATGAATCATTCGACATGATCTACATCGATGGAGATCATACCTATGACAAATT
>PAQF01000037.1 GCA_002709695.1 Candidatus Poribacteria bacterium | reverse complement strand
GAAATTCTTCAGGTAAAACACCTTCGATGATACAGAATCCGTCATCAATTAACTGTTTATATTTTTTGTTGAACATTTCATTTTAATTATAGGTGAAGGTTGAACTATGTTTTTCACTACGATGAATGATTTCCTAATCATATCACAATTATATAGTTTTAATCTGCTTTCACTTGTTTGGAAAGTGGAACTATAATAGCATGTAGTGCTGAAACAGAAAGATTGTTTTACCAGTAAGTAATTGAATTTAGTGAAAGTTATTTCAATTACTAAATTTTTCTGTATATCCTATTTAGCTAGGGCGTTGGGCAATCGTAGCAGGATCGATAAAAATCCTAGATGGTATGTAAGGATATGTTATGTTGAAGATATTGTGTTTAGGAGGTGTGGGAACAAGTATCGCATATCTTAACACATACACATCCACCCGCAGATGGAACGATTGAACGTTGGGAAGATCTGAGAGTTTACACGCGATGTGTAGGAATTCCACTTTCTATTGGAGCACAATTGGTTGTTAAAGGTAATAGGTGTAGTGTTTCCCAAGTTGGCTTTCGATCTACAGGAAATCTTTAAAGAGTTGGAAAAACGGGAGATTTTCGTGCATCATTCAGTTTCTAGCCTTTGACTGTGTTTTTGCGTGATTAACAAAGCTGATGGTTTTGAAATATGGGTTATCTTGTTTTCTTTGGAGTAATGTTTAATTTCTAAGCTGTCCTTCTCTATATTTCAAAAGCTACTGGTTCTTCTACAAAGCGAAATTCCTTTGGACAAGAACTCTTTCCCAAGGGGGCTTTTATTTTTGATTTATATCAATTAATTATGCACACATTTTATCTGTCGTTTTTGTAGTGATGTTATAATCATCCAATTAGTCTGGTTGTAACTTATATTTAGTTCTAGAAGATCAGTGTTTAATAATCCTGACTTGACTTTTGTGTTTGTAGTTGATAGTCTGTGAAGCTGGAATTTGGTTATGTGCTCTAGACAACGTTTTGTTAACATTCTATTAGAGCCTAGTTTTAGCGTTTTGGGCAGGCTGAACTGAGTTGGGCAAAATATATCAACCCTTGCCTGATTGTGAAACGATAGATTAATCCTAGGAAACGCTTTCATTTTGGGAAATTGCCGGGCCAAGTGTGATTTTTGTTGGTTTGTTGATTGGGACTGGTGAAATTATTATTTGGCCGAAGATGTTTTTTGCAGAAATGTGCTTTTAAGAGATCTTAATGTCAAGGTGATTTAAAGAAAAGTAAGTGGGAAATTCAGACGATATTAACAATAACATACACACAGAATTAGGACGTGACCTGGGGTTGCCATCTGCCTTAGCAATTGGAGTTGGTACCATGATAGCGGCTGGTATATTTACGCTATCAGGACTTGCTGTTCGAAATGTGGGCTCAGCCGCTATTTTGGCCTTTCTATTGGCTGCTGTAGTAGCAATTTTCACTGCTTTGACCTATTGTGAGTTCGTTTCAATCTATCCAGAGTCTGGCGAAGGATACTTCTACGCTCGAAAAACCTTCTCGTCGCCTTTAGCCTTCTTTGTGGGTTGGGCCCTTTTTCTGGGATATACGTCTTCCTGTGGATTTTATCTTTCCAGTCTTTCGAGTTATTACAACGAATTTATTCGAGAAATGCCTCTCGAAAGTTTGTCTGGATTAGTCATATTAGTTGGATTAACTTTGCTTAATATCAAAGGAACTAAAGAGAGTGGTAGTTTTCAAATTGTTGTTACCATTGGTAAAGTTGTTCTATTAGTTTGGTTTGTTTTTGGAGGATTGGCTAGTTTAGATATTGATGATGTCTTAGCAACGTTCAGCACCGATTTTGTTCGAATCAGCAGTACAGCCGCCATGGTTTTTATAACCTTTTTCGGGTTTTCTGCTATTGCCGCTTCAGCTGGGGAAATCAAAAATCCGGTTCAAACTATACCGCGTGCTATTTTTATTTCGATGGGAATAGTGACTCTTCTCTATACATTAGTTGTGTTGGTAGTTGTTTCTGCTAAACTGACGGAATATACTGAATCAGCTTTGGGCATTGCCGCGAAACAATTTCTTGGGCCTATTGGTGGAATTGTTATTATTGGAGGTGCCTTGTTTTCTATGCTTTCGGCTTCTAATGCATCGATAATGGCGGGATCCCGAGTGATATTATCAATGAGTCGCCTTGGGCATCTGCCACAGAAGATTGGTCAGGTGAATCTACACACCCGGACTCCTGTTTTTGCGCTGATCTTAGTTGGTGTGATGATTTTAATTTTTATTCTCAGTTTTAATTTGGAGGATTTAGCGCATTTTGCCGATACTGTTTTATTGTTAGCCCTGATTTTAGTAAATGTGGCCTTGATATCCCACCGTTGGAAATACCCTGACTTGGAAAGGCCTTTTCGTGTGCCTTTAGTACCGTTATTGCCTTTAATGGCTATTGTTACTAATTTGTATTTGTTGAGTCAGATCCTTCATCATGTGTTTCCAGTGATTGCTGCTATTACTTGTCTTTTACTGGGTGAGTTTGTCTTTCTAGGATGGAAAGTGACACAATTGGAAGTATCTGCACCATCTGTGCCACCATCCCAGGTGGTTTTGGAGGAACCAGCGACCAATAAAGGCGATTTTCGGGTGTTGGTTCCCTTAGCTAACCCAGATCATGTTGACCAATTGATAGAATTAGCAGCAGCTGTAGCGTCGAAAAATCAGGGAGAGATTGTAGCCCTACGGGTGGTTGAGATATCGGAGCAAACACCCGCATATCATGAATCCGCTTTCTTGGAAGAAGAAAAGTTGCTATTGGAACGCGCACGTTCTCGAGCGCTTCAGTATCAAGTTCCAATAACCTTGTTAATACGTGTTGGACGAAATGTTGCACAGGCGATGCTAGAAACTTCTCGTGAACAGAACTGTGATTTAATTATGGTTGGTTGGAAAGGGTATACTTCTACTGTTGGAAGGATTCTTGGTTCTGTGGTGGATGATATGGTAAGTAATGCGCGAACAGATGTAATGTTAATCAAACTGGTGAAACATGGATCATTACAGAAATTTCTACTTCCCACTGCTGGTGGGGCTCATGCCCAACGTGCAGAGAAGTATATTGCGTCCCTCATTGAATTTTGGGGTGGCTCACTAACAGTTTGTAGTGTAGAATCGCCGGATGCAACTACTGATGTAATTAATAAGGTCCATGAGAGGCTGGGTCACATTGTTGCTAGGATAACGAAATCTTATGGTTTTGATCCCGAGAGCAAAGTCATTATTCATGATTCTGTTACCGATGGAATTGTTCGGGAATCAGAGAACCATGATGCTGTAGTTATAGGTGCAAGTGGTTATAGTGTTTATCCCAGAGTACTCTTTGGCAGCATTCCGGAAAGTGTTGCTAAGAACTCTGATAGGCCAGTAATTTTGATTAAATATTATCAGCCTGTTAAATCGTTGATGGGTCGCATCTTCGAAGGGTAAATAGGGTTTTTATAGCCTATAAGCCTATAATAGTAGAAGTTCACCTGGTATATGGACTTAAATTCATGGTCGGATTTTGAGGACGTTATAGTTTTGTTTTTCTGTTAAAAAAACACCTGTTTTCAGGTTTTTCTTTTATCGCTTCCACTAGTTTTCTTTCAATTCGTTACTATTTGACCCAATTATTTCTTAAGGATTTAAGTTTACATTTTGTCTGGTATCAGATAAAAATACGACAGTGGCAGGAATTTTTGCGTCTCTTTATTAACTTCCGACATCATGTGTCGAGGTTGGGTGGTATACAAGGATATTATTCAAGAGGAAATAAAAACTGTATGGTGTAGACCATGGAATACTTGGGAGGAAGGGATGCTAGAAAATGCTATGTTGGAAGAATATAAAGATCAGGTGAATTCAATTATTAGCAAACATTACGTTGAACTCCATAATCTTATTAATAATCTCAATGAAGGATCATGTCAAAATAGTAGAGTTAGAGAATCCATCCACAATGAAATGCAGTGGGCACAGTGGATAATCAAAGATGCACTGTCTAATTTTTCTCAGGAAGTCTTGGATAACCTGAATCTCGTTCAGGAGCAGCAAATTGATACTATCTACATACCAGTTGAGTCGTCAGCCTAACTTTAATGTTTTTGTTAAATGAAGTGTGAATGGTAGGCAAATGTAGGATAGTCAGGAGGTTCTGGCTTAGCAAGAACATTTGTACGTGCATCTTCGTTGCTTTTGGAACAGCGAAATCAATATAGTCAAGTTTGAGTGTATCGGAGTGCAGCTTAGATCGTGCTGAAGGTATGTTGGGCTTGGATACTTACAGTAGATCTAAAAGGCTGAGTTTCTAGAATGGGAACTGCGGAAAGAATGACGAGGCGTTTCATATGGATGTTAGTTACTATTTAATATTGTATTCTCTTTTGGGAATCATACTGTGTTTTGTCTGCTTTTGTCGTACAATGTTAGGAGTTTTTGTCATTCATTGTTTTACATGCGAGCAAAAAATCTTTCTTGGAAGCGGTAAATCCGTATTGTTGTTCGACTTCCCGAATCGCAATTTCTGTGGTGAATAGTTGATCTACCGTGTCTGGGAACTCAACCCCAGTAGTTGCTTCCCTCAGCAGGATGATATTGTAACCACGACCCGCCATGGCACGGATACCATAATCACGACCTAAGACGCACCAATTGGTAGCAAAGCCAACGTAGATTAAGTGCAAGATACCTTTTTGAGTTAGAAGGTCATGGAGTTGTGAACCAGTAGCAATGATATCTTCCTCCTTTAACACCTCGATTAGAGGTGAAATTGACAATTGATCGGCGATCGGATTCCAATGTATACCAATGCTTGGGGGTTGATTTCGAGGTCCGCGGAATGCAGAGTATTTACCAGATCGATGTCGAAATTCAGTTGGGGGCCACGTTAGCTTTGGCGATTTTTGGGGTGCTGTATGATCGTCCAACCGGCCGAATTTTTCTGCTACAGGGGGAGAAGGAGCGTGAATAATAGCTAAGTGGCTTTGACGGGCGGTGTCGAGAATTGGAAGTATGATTTCTCTCGTTATTCTGCTCGCACGCTCAATCCAACTTTCAATAAAGTGAACGTTCCAGACATCTACCAACACAAGTGCTGTTTGTTCCAAAGGGAGCAACATTTTAATTTGTCTCCGAACAAAATTTTCTTCCCTGCACGGAATATCTAGGGGGGTACTATCTTGAAAATAGCGAACACGCAGATCCAGTTCAGACATAATTAGCTCAGTGAAGTCAAAAGATACCGTTTGGGTTAGAGGCTGAAATCAGAAGGTCGCATGCCTTTTTGGTAAGTTCCGAATCCAAAGAAAGTTGGTGTATATTCACCGACGTAATCGACCTGACTCTCAGCAGGAATCTGATCTTCCATGTCCATACACCAGTAGCATGAATTTACTAAAAGACGTCGTAGTCCTTCATTCTCGAGATCGACGGATGCACCCATAGTGGTGCAGAATACGCGTGATGTTTTTCCTGCGTCACCAGTATAGGTTTTAATCCAAGCTAAGGGCATTTTTGGCTTATCAAGGTTGGGGTCATCTGATGATTCCATTCCGATTAATACCTGACCCCACACCAACACTTGGGCGTCATCTGTCAAATTGTTTACTGTATACACATCAGATGGCCCCCAGATATCTTGAACACTTTGTAAAATAGGGTGTGTTGCCATTTCTTCATTTATGATGCCGCGAGCACTTTCTTTGCCATGATGCCCATGATGATTAATCCATGTTTCTCCTAGAACCTGTCGTCCATATCCACCAGGAAAATCTTCGTTTTTGAAATCATATTTCGCATAGGGACTTTGCAAGTTTCTGGTGTAATTGAAAGCGTGTGTTGCTGTCCTCAGTCCCATGATCGGCTTACCTTGATTGGTGTAGTCAATGATATACTTCATCTGTTGATCGGGTAGTTCTCTAAACCGAGTAAAAAGTATCATCATATCAGCGGTTTCAAGATGGTGCAACCCGGGTATACTAGTTTGATTCTCTGGATTAATGATTCCGGTTTCAGTATCAATCGCAAACAGTACGGTACATTTGAACCCATGGTGAATAGCGAGGATTTTTGCTAACATGGGTAAAGCTTCTTCTGATCTATACTCCTCATCACCACTAACGAGAACGATATGTTTATCCTCATTAGTTCCTTGATGGCTTTGATAAGTAATCCAATGGTTTGCTGTGTCTACTTGGGTTTCATTATTTAGTTTTTCCATTAAAGTATTCTCCTCTAGATATTATGTATTCTGATCTTGAATCTGAATCAAGGTTTAGGAAGCTAAGTCCAAGGGTCCAAAACGACTTTGCCGCATTCACCTGTGGTTTGTACCTCCCAAGCTTCTTGAACTTGACTCATTGGGAAAGTATGCGTAATGTATTTATCGAGTTGGTTTGATGATTGCTCAATGACTCTGATCAACTTTGTGTAGTCACCTAGGTTGTAATGCCAATTTCCTCGTAAAACTAACCCTTTACGGATCATATCTCGACTGGCTGCTAGAGGGAATTCGCCTCCTTCACCAATGAAGCATACTTGTCCCTTGCGCCGAACGGAGTTAATCATCAATCGGTGAGCCTGTGATGCTCCAGAACAATCTAAGGCTTTGTCAACGCCAATGCCTTCTGTTAGATCCATAACCTGTTCCACGATGTTTTCGTCATTAGGGTTGAGTACGATTTCAGCTCCTAGTTCTTTAGCCAGATTCACACGATAGGGATGACTTTCCACCCCGATGATCCGTGCGCCAAGATAATTTGCATTAAACACTCCACCTAGGCCAACGGCTCCCAATCCAGTGATTAGTACTGTATCATGAGCATGGACCTGCATTTGCGTCATTGCTCCAAAGGTTGGTCCGAGTCCACAGCACGCCATTCCAGCATGTGTGTAACTAATACCTTCAGGAATTTGAGATAGGAGATTGTCCTGTTTTAGTATGTACTGGGCAAAGGTTGCAGTTCCTGTACTTGATCCCGTGATTTGGCGTACATTTCGACCATTCTGACAGTGGATATGTTCGCCGATCAGACATAAAGAACATTTGCCACAGGCATTTTGCGGTTGTACAACGACACGATCTCCTACTTTTACTGAGCTTGGTTGAGCAACTTCAACTACTTCACCTGCTGCTTCATGGCCAAATCCAAATTTTTCAGATTCAAGTTCAGATTTGAAGCCTTTGTATTCAGTACACATAGGTACAGCATGAATTTTGACAAGGACAATGTCTTCTTTGGGGATTGGATCCGGTTTTTCTACCAATCCTGCTTGACCGTTTCCAAACATAGCTGCAACTTTCATTCCCGTTCCTCCTAGAAGTAGTGCTTTATCACTTAATGCACATGTGGCTAGTTTAATAGTTATTATTTGTCTGAAAAAAGCACTATAAAATACGAACCTGTAATTGAGTTTGCCTACTCAGGGTTACATCATACCTTATAATTAATACTGAACACAATTAGATTATGGGGACCAAAGAACGTATGTTGGGATATTAAATAGTGTACCAGCCAATGCCCATATGCTAACAAAGATATAGTCTCCCATAACTAAGCCTAAGAAGAAAGGGATAGCACGTTGATGGGCTTTTAGTCCGAAGACCTTAAGAATTGTGAGTTTGATCAGCCATCCAAGGAAAACCGAAAACCAGAAATCGGATAGTCCTCCCCAAGTTGCGGCGGTCATCACATAACCAATTGGGTGAAAAGGCCACCATAGGTATTGGTGTCGTAAAAAGTAGAGGATTGATGTTATGCCTGCTCCTATGGCCATTGATTGTGTGCCAATCATATTTGGGGTTACTGGATTGTTGATCCATCGTTCCAGTCGTCGCCCGAAAACTTCATTTCCAATGCCAATAATATAGCCGTGGACTGATAAAGCTCCAACTTTGTACATCAAGTGAAGAAACGCCCAAAACGATGCCAGTGTTCCTATAATGATAGATAGCATCATCACCCAGATTAGGTGTTGAGAATTGATCCGTGCACCTTCAGAAATTTTGAAAGCTTCAAGTTGATTGGGCATGGGATGTGAAACGTTTAGACGATTGAGCCAGTAATAAAACGAAATTATGGTTAGATTATCTGTACCAATCAATCGTGAACCAAATACGGTCGTTATCAACCGTGCTGGATCTAGTCCCAAAATTTCGTGAGATGGTGGGCCAAACTCTGCCCGAACTCGTGTGATTCCAATTGCCATGAACAGAAAAATGAATGAAAACCCAAAAATTCCTCGCCATGTCATGCCTGCTTGTAGAGAGAATAGGGCTAGACCGAGCAGGCCGGAAATTAAGCCTATTACTGCTGTTCGATAACTCATAGGTTCTTTGGAATCGTCAATGGAAACTCGGGTGTTGAGGAATTTTCGCCCGACATCACCAAGATGGCGTCGAGTACCCCAGAGGCCTAATATGCCAACAGCAAGCCATGCCCCACCAGCCCTTTCTGCCATGAAGAGTTCACCTTGTCCGATCAGCCCGGTGCGTATAATTCGTTCAGCTTTACCAAATATATAAAAGAACCAAGCGGACATAGAAATGTCGAGAGGAACAAAGAATGTTAGTCCAATGATGAATGGGTAGGCTGATAGGGAAATCCAGCCTATTGCATTCCATGGCTTTCCTTGGAACCAGTGGGAAATTGGATAATAATTGAGTTTTACAGCTGGTATGTTTGGAAAAAGGTGGTTGAGGCCAGCTAGGATTTCGAAGAATCCTGCTACACCAAAGCCAATCCACATAATTTCGTTTTGATAAAAACGATTTTCATTTTGTGCCATTTGTAGTGGTAACTGAACAATCGGATAGGCTAGTTTTTCTCGTTCTGTCCACTGGGCTCGAATAATAGTATTGAGGCATATAAGCACAAACCAGAGCATAGTTACGAATCCTGTCCAGACCAAAATCGGAATTAGCCAGCCGCCTAGGTTCATCCTAATATAGAAGTTTGAGTCACCTTTAAAGTAACCATCCAGTACGTTATGTTTTGGAACAAACCACCAAGGAATATGATGCCAGAATAGGGTCGACCATTCATTTTCAGCGCTGGAAAATTGGTAGGGGTGTGCTAAGGTTCCAATTAAAAAAGTCATCATCGTATGGCCACCAATTGTCGAGACCATCACGACCATAATATAGATAACTAGTATTTCTTGTGTAGTTAGCGCATTTTGTGGGGAAATTCGTTTAATGGGAGAATTACATGCAATTAATATAAACAATGTGAAAATAGCATTGAAAAAGAGTGAAACGAAGTTTAGCAGGAATTGTGGTTGGATTAACTCCGCAGCATAAGCCAACCAATAGGCGTTCCAAATAACTAGAATCAGACCTATCAGAATCGATCGAGGTGTAACACCAAAAGGCAATTGGTGCTTATTAGGCATGAATGGTTTAGTCCTATGGATTGAGTATTCGGTGAGGACAGGTAAAGAAGGCAATTTAAACGTATCATATCATGTTTATTCTAAATGCCCAACTGTACTGGTCTGAAATTGTTCAGGTTTTGTTATTATGGCTAACCCCGCAGTTTTTATTATGATTTATTATCGACATATGCTTTTTCTTTGAAAATAGGACATTTTGGAAGAGTGTTTTCATTTGCAGATTTAATTGATACGATTGCCCTGAAAGCCTGAGCTAATGCTGTTTATCCCGTAGATGATAGTACTGATCAGAATGAATTTTCTGGTGATTTTCGGTAATTCCTCCATGGTTGGTGGAATTACTTTTGTTTATTATACTGAGGTATGATTGAGGATCTTTGTGCTTATTTTGATACAATTGGAAAATGTTGCTGATGTTTGCTATGCCTAGTTTTCAATAGGTACTCTCCTATTACCTCAAAGCATTGGCAACTATAATAATTTTTTAGCTCATAGAGTCATGAGAATATAACTATGAGCGACTTGGATTTCGAAGCGAAACAACCGGTTACACTCCATTTCTTTCCGGGGTGTATTTAAACTATAAGTGGAGGGGCAATAGCTTTGAGTCTCATTTTATGTCATGGGCTTTTTAGTCAGCTTTTTTCATGTTTCTTATTTATTAGTTTAACTTAAATTTAGTTCATTCGACGAGTTGTTGAATTGAGATTTTGCACAATTGTAATTGTTGTGCTAATTACGATTTTCTGCCCAAATATGTCAAGATGATGGTACAATTTCTTGGCGAATCTGTTGGTGAGTTTGGTGATATCCATCGTAATAATGTTTTTAAAAGAGCGGCTTTAGTTTAGTTGTTTTTGTTTGTATACTCATTAGAAAAATTTTCGTTTTTGTGGAGTCATTCCTCGATTATACTTGTTGAGTATGGATTTAAATACCAATGTTGACCTATGCATTAGTAGTTACAATTAATTCAAATGATAATGATCCTAGTATCAAAGATGGAATTCGTACCCTAGCTGAAATTGTACATAGCTACAATATTCCAGTTACTTGGGTGATGAATCCTAAAGGTGTTCGTTCAGTTGCTGATAGTCTAACAAATTGGCATCAGGACTATGGTGATGATGTTGTTTTGATGTTGTCGAATTTCGGAAATATTGATCTCAGGAATCCAGAGCAAGTTGTTAATTTACGGGAGAAAATTCCAGATCACATTGTAAAACAGCGTGATCAATTGCAGAACGTACTGAATTGGGTAGATTCAAAAGTTATTGGTGCTAGTCGGAAAAATCATATTTTGGTCTCTACACTTGTTGAACTCGGTTTTGATGGGCTTTGGGGATATGGTTTAGGTGAAGAAGATTATGGATCCCCTTTTTCTTTATTTTATCCGTCAATTGAGCATCATAACTTTGGTGGTTTACCAGCCAGCGAAATTGTGGCTATTCCGTTTTCATCAACTGGGACTACAGATTTTTGTGATTTGCTTTTGGGTAATACCATACATGAACCTTTGGATCTTTATAGGTCGAATCTCGAGTGGAATTCTTGGCTGGGGTTTGTCCAGCAAGCTGATGCTTCAAAGTTCTCGAGACTTTCTGCTCAATGTATTGATTTGTTAGATAGTTATTTATGTGGTTTAGTTGAATCTGATGTTCAAATCCACACGCTTTCAGGGATGGTTTCGGACTATCGGTCAAAGTTTAGTCAAACAATGGAAACCTATTTGGCAAACGATTCTCAGTTTCTATACTATAATCATCAGTGCCACCTAGCTTTTGATATTGATCGGATCGAGCCTGTACAGATGCATAATTATGTTTCCCCTCCAATGAGTTCGGTTGATGGGAGTGAATTTAATTTGCCATTAACTGAGAATTTACGTGCCCATCGATCACGTGACCAAGTTACATTTCAGTTTGAGATTGAATCGGCGAAAAAAATGCCTTATGGTTTTGCTATTTGGGGGGACCACATTGGGTTGGAATTACATCAGTCGAATGCAGAAAGTGTTATATGGATAGGAAACCGGCTATTACTAGTTCGGACAGATCTAAATACAGGCAAAAACGACATTGAAATAGTTTTAACGATTTAAAGATTTGATGGAGTCGAAAGTTTCGGTTAGCTTTCTTCCTTGGAATGATATTTTTTGTGAAGTCGCTTAATTTTCCTCTTAAAAGCTCTCTTGTTAAATCCTTGTTTTCCCATCAAAGCATCTACGATAGAAAGAAGCCAGAAAAAAACAAACTGCGTTAGACCTGTCACTTTGAACCACCATTTTGGTCGAAGCATTACCTGTTTATCTTTTATCTTAAGGAGTTCCTGATGTGGTTTATCCTCAATATTCTCTAGTGCTTCTTTCAATTTCTGTGGATTGAGCTTGATCCCCTCTTTGGTTTTTTGCGATTCTAGTATATCTTTGGCTTCACGAAAGTTAGTGAGGTCTTTCCAGCTTTGAACTGGCCATGAGTTTAGGTAGATGATTCCAAATCCAATTAGTACACCAAAAAGAAAAATAAACCCTATTTTGGCTCGGCGCAGGTAAACTTGACCTAAACCAGGTAAGATGATTGAAAGTAACATTGCAAATAGCGAAAGTTTATGTTCTTTTCTTGAGTGTTCCATATTCCATTCACCTAGTTCTGTTTTATCATATTATGTGTTGTTTCCTAGCTATGCATTAAGTGGATTCATCTTGTTTAGTAGTTAGAAATTCCGCGTAATACCCTAAGTAGGCTTAGTTCAATTGAACATAAGCGACAATTAGCCCAAGCGAGTCATAAAGACACTTTAGGTTACATCGCACAGAATTTTTGCCTTTAAGAAGGGGAGGTACATCAGAATCAAGTAATCTGACTTCGTTTTTTCGTTCTATGATTGTTGTTTAATCCCTTCAGATATCCTGTTCGACCATTTGACCAATTCTTGTTGCAATCTTTTACCTTGTTTCGGTTCTTTTTGAATTATATTGGTTGTTTCACCGATGTCATCGTCTAAATGAAACAGGCTTTGGCACTTATTATTTATTAATTTCCAAGGACCTCTGCGTATCGCACAATCATTTTTGAACCGCCAAAATAGAGGACGTTCAGATAACGGTTTTTCTTCTACCATTAAATTTAGTAGGTCGATACCGTCAAGTTTTAGGGTGGTGGGGAGAGTTAACCTCGCGATTGAAGCTAAAGTTGGTAGTAAATCCATTGTCAATGTTGTTTCATTGGTGACGGTTCCTGGTCGAATTTTACCTGGCCAGCAGGCAATTCCTGGAACCCGGTGTCCTCCCTCCCATAAAGATCCCTTTTTCCCTTTCAGTAGTCCACTTGATCCGGGATCTGCAGGGCCATTGTCAGAACAGAAGAAAATAAAAGTTTCCTGTTCCAAACCAAGTGAATTGATTTCGCGGACAATTCGGTCGATACCCGTGTCCATGGCTTCCATCATCTCTTTATATGCTGCTATCCGATCTTGTCTCCGTCCTAGGGTTGGATCCGGTTTGCCAACGGTTCGGTCTGCTGGGTCGTTGGGGCCTTGGTATGGATAATGCGGGCACTCGTGCGCCAAATAAAGACAAAAAGGTTTGTCCTTGTTTCGATGGATAAATGATATTCCGTGAGAGGTAATTAAATCAGTCGAATATCCTTCTTCAGGAACCAAATTGACGTCTTTCCACCAGTCTTCAAAACCAACTTGATCAATGTGTGAATGATAATCAATGTTACCACTGACAAAACCGGTAAACTCATCAAATCCCTGATATCTTGGATTAAACCTCGGTTCGTATCCAAGATGCCATTTCCCAAAAATTGCGGTTCTATAGCCACCAGTTTTGAGGAGGTCAGCGAAGGTGATGTTTTTTGTCGATAGCCCCTTGTCTCGATGGTTTCTAGCCGAAATCACACCTTCTATACCACAACGTTGTTGGTAGCGTCCTGTCAGAAGCGCCGCTCGTGTCGGGCTGCAAACTGGAGCGTTAGAGTGAAAGTCGGTAAATCTCAACCCTCTTTTGGCTAAGGAGTCAATGGCGGGTGTTTGTAGGTGTTTCCCATCGTAGCAGCCTGCATCCCCATATCCCATATCATCGGCTAAAATTAAAATAATGTTGGGTTTTCGCTCCATTATATTTTCCTCAATGCAGGCAACATATGGGATTAGAAGATAAACTGATAGAGGGAATCAGTATTAGAGCCTTCGTCAACTCCTGCGAGATATTGTAACATTGACCAAAATTAATGACAATTTAAATCCTAGTCGGTTTAGGTTTTTTCGTTTTGGCATATTGCATTAGCGAAATCTCAGATGTATTAGGATGTCTTGTCCTTCCTAAGGTCGTATGATATCATCGCCATATTGCTTGTGCCAATCATTTCATCTTTTGATAAATAGGTCGTCGAGTGCTCTTAGTAAGGGATTTATCTCTAATTGCTAGAGCAGATGGTTATATTGAACCGAACGAGATTAAGGTTATCGAGGAAATCGCTTCTGGTCTTGGCGTTTCACCCGAAATTGTGTGGTCTACTTTTTAAAGTTCAACTGAGTTTGACTGACTGGTTTGGGTTAAGATGGTGGGGACTAGATTTGTAGGGAAGGTCTGGAGGGATTTTGGTTTTATGTGTTCTCGTTGGACAATTGATCGTATCTGGTGTACTTAGTTCAAAATGAAAATTCTCTCGAGAGTGGAGTTTAAGGAGACTCGTTTTAGTATGAACAGACTAAGAACCAAGACTATTGAGATAAAATTAAGAGGTATAATTGAAAGAGAAGAGTCGAACACTTAACCCTTTTGGGGGCTATCGCGAAGTCCTTTGGCTAGCTTATCCAATTGTGGTTACCATGGTATCAAGAACTGTCATAACTTTTGTGGATACGGCTATGGTTGGCCAGCTGGGTATAGTCCAAATGGCAGCGGTTGGGTTAGCTGGAATATTAACTTGGACTGTGTTTTCGTTCTTTGGTGGTTTCTTAACTTGTATCAATACCTTTGTGGCGCAATACCATGGAGCTGATCAGCCAAAGATGATTGCTATAGTTGTGTGGCAAGGTTTATATTTAGCTGTTGGGTCATATTTGTTACTCTTGTTGATTAACCGTTTTATACCCTACTGTTTTGAGTTGATGAAACCGTCAGTTGAGATCCAACAACTTGGTGTTATCTATGCCCAAATTCGGCTGTATGGTGGGATTTTTATTTTTATTTCTTTTGCCTTGTCGGGTTTTCTGCTTGGGATTGGTGATACACGAACACCGATGTGGATCGAAATCATCGCCAACTTGACTAATGTTGTTTTTGATTATCTTTTGATCTTTGGCCATTTTGGTTTTCCTCGTCTTGAGGTGGTGGGTGCTGCTGTTAGCACGGTTGTCTCTGGTGGTGTTGCTGCCTGTATCTATCTGTTGGTTTTTTTGTCCCGTAAAACTGACCTGAAATTCCAAGTTCATATCCACTTTAAACCACAACTGTCTCACATGCGACGGTTATTACGGATTGGTTTACCAATGGGTATTCAGGGAATGTTAGATGTTGGGAATTTTACCGTCTTTTCGGCTATGATTGGCAGGATGGGGAACGTAGAATTAGCTGCTAACACTGCAGCTATCACCTTACTTCATACCTCTTTTATGCCGCTGATTGGGCTCTCGCTAGCAGCAACAACCTTGGTTGGTCAATACGTAGGGGCTGGCCAACTTCATTATGCTCGACAGAGTGGCTATACGGCGATTAAAATTAGCTTGGCTTACACCAGTCTGATGGCTATCATCTTTTTTACTGTGCCGGCTAAACTCCTAGCTTTATTAACGGATGATTCGGATGTAGTCAAACTTGGAAGCCAGATTTTGTTTCTCGCTGCTATTTTTCAACTTTCTGATGGATGTGGTATCTGTTCTAGCGGTGCACTCAAAGGGGCTGGTGATACCTTCTTTACCATGATTGTGGGGATTATCTATGGATGGCTTTTATTTTTGCCATTGGCTTATTGGTTAGGGAAAAGCTATGGGTTATCGGGGGCTTGGACAGGAGCAACCATCTATATCATTTTTTTGGGGATTACCTACTTTCACCGATTCCTAAGCAACCGGTGGGAAAAAATACAGATATAAGGGGAATCAGCATGTATGAAACTTCAGTTAGTCCGTCAATATTGATTTTCTCTTTGGTTACTACCACAATTGGGCTTGATGCTCTTGGTTTAATCACGAAGCAAATATTCTTTAGACATATCAAACTTTAAAGTTTGTGATTACCGCGTTAACAGGCCATTTTGATTTAGATGTTTGATGATGGAGTCTGTTGGAATTGGGAATTGGGTAATTTCATTCTGAGCTTAATAATAAGGAATTTTGAGTCATTTTTTCATTTGTCAATACTTTATCAGATTATTTAAACGAGTTACTAAATACTTGGTTCCATCCGACCAAATAAATTTGCGGGTGCCCCAAGTAAACAACGGCGGACAAAAAGGTGAAATTACCTTGAGAAGCCATATAGATGAAACAAGAAAAGTATAAGAAATAGGAAAATTATGGAAAAAGTGGAGGAGAATTCCAATAATTGGGAGGATTGGAACAACAAAAAAGGTAGAAGATTACCATTATTATTAATATTGTTGAATAAGGAATAATGTTGGAATCATTATCCACAGTAAAATAACCTACACTTATAAACTTTTTGTTTTCAGTAGCTTATTTTTTGATTTTCGTGTTGTCCAACTGTTTAGTTCAGTTATAAAGTTTTTCACGTTAGAAACGCTAGTTGTAGAGATTGAGCTGTTTCCTAATTTTGGATAATTGCCACCATGGGATTTGAGGGTAAGCATGGTGTTCCCAATGGTAACCAAAATGATAACAAGTGAGAAATGAAAGCCAGGCAGAATAGCTGTTGCTTCTAGCTCGATTACGGTCAGTATATCCTGACGTTAATTCACGATGGGGCAGATAGGTGCCAAAATAAAATAGTTGGAATGTGCTTGAGATGGCTGGAATGACCCAAAATAATAGTAGGTTGGCTGTAGGAATTCCAAGGACATGTTTCAAAATGTTAAATATAATTGCCATGCCTATAATCTGTGTTAGGCTCAAATAGTTGCTCAGGAAATTGACATACCAAGCTAGAAAACTCCTGTGTTTGCCATCATGAAAATCTGGATCCTTGTCGCTGGCGGGAAATTTATGGTGTTCCTGATGTTTTTTGTTTAACTTAGTATAGGAAAATAGTGCGTATAATAGCACTGCTAAGCATCCAATATAGTTATTCAGGGCAGGGTGTTTTGGTAATACAAGGCCATGCATTGCATCATGCGTGGTAATAAACAGTCCAGTATAGAGAAAGGTTTGTAGGATGATCATTACTGGAATTAGGTAGCGAAAAGTCCCTGAGAATTCACTGTTCAGTAGAAAAACAGTTTGTGCCCCCCACGTGATAATGATTATTAAACCAATTGCTAATCCTTTATAACCGTACGAATTTATCTGCAAATCTATTGTTTTTTCTATATATTTATTTTCCAAAACTGACCATCGCAAAGTAGATGAGTTGGGCGAAATAGACATGAACTGCCAGAGTGTCCGGATTTCTCGCTCTGCATATTCCAAAAAGCAAGGTGCTTAAGGACAAGATAAACCCAATACTAAACCACGCCAAATAGTTTTGGATTGGGATTTGGTCTGTTTTCCAACTCCAATAAGCTAGTTTCGTGGCTGCGGGTTCCATGAGTAAGTCAAAACCAACCATTGTAAAGGCAACACAACATGAAAAAGTAAAGAAATTTTTTCGAACACGTTGATTTATAAATCTGTTTACCACAGCAAAGGAGGAGAGCAATATTACTAACCAGGCAAATCCAATTGTAATTGGAACTTTGTCGATAACGGGATATAACGTTTTCCCGTAGGTATAGTCTCCAAAGATATTTCCTGTTTGAACGCCAATCCATTCAGTCAACCAACTGCCAACTAATACCAGAATAGACCATAAGATTAGTTTTTGCCTGTTTTTCATTTCAGATTGCCATTGCTCACAAAACAGAATTATGCCCAGTCCGATAATTATGGGACTAGCTAATATTCTCATCGTTTCTTGGAATAGGTCGAGTATATGCCATATACCACCTGCAAACAGCAAAATGTATAAGATGCTGATTTTTAGGAACCTTGAATATGTGTTTAGAAAGCTCGATTTTGATATTATCGATGAAAACATATTAGTTTTTGTTTGTTTTTCTTAGGCTGGGAGGTGACTGGTTGGTACTTTTACTTTTCCGGTCGTACGTCAATTTCTCTACCTTTCCACTGGACGACTCCTTGTTTAACACTTAGAAATGAGTTAAATGCGATAAGGAGAGTTAAACCTACACCGATTGGATGTAGAATGGAACTAGTTAGCAGTGAATGTTTGTACTTGACAGATAAAATGAATCGTAGAAGAATGTTGATGCTAACTGCTATTAAAGCAAGTTGGGGTAGTAAAGGCAACATCAGGTAGGGCAGTATACATACGGAAAACAAACCTGCAACCAAAATGAAAAATGGTATTGTCTTATACCTCACGAGTCCGAAAATATTTTTTGAAAATCCTTCCCATACCTGTTTGGAAGATTCGTACATTCTCCCAAAGACCACGCCAGTACCCGCTGTTGTCAATATTTTAACGCCTTTTCTTTTGGCTAAGCGACTAAATTCGACGTCTTCAACTACTTCATTCGATATTGACTTATGCCCCCCAATTTGCTCGTAACCCTGACGAGTGAATGCAATCCACTGACCGTTTGCTGCGGCGAGGGATGGGTGTTTTGTGAGGTACGTCAGCCAAAGTGGTAAGCCCGCATATACAAATAGATCAATTACTGGGATTACTAGCTTTTCTACTAAGGTAATTGTAGTTTGTTGTGGAAAGGCCGAGAAGAGTCCCAAGTTCAAATGCTGAATCCATCCAACAGTATTAGAAACTGCTTTTTGGCTGTGGCGATTGTCAGCATCTGTGAAGATTAAAATTTTGCCTTTTGCTCTTTGGCTTAGTTGATGACAGGCCCAATTCTTACCAGTCCAACCATTTGGTAAGGGGTTGCCATCAATCATTTTAATTCTTTGATCATTACGGCAAATTTGAGCTATCCTTTCACCTGTGTTGTCTTCTGAAAAATCGTTTAGTACTATGATCTCATAATTGTTGTATAACTGGTTTGAAAGACCCGTTAGACAATCAGTGATATTCTGTTCTTCGTTTCGGGCGGGAACTAAAATGGAAACTAGAGGAGTTTCAACTAAGGAGAAAGTATGTCCCAGCATTGGGCCAGTTAGTACGTTGAAAATAGCAATACCAAAGACAACTGTTAACAACGAAATAATAATTAACATTAAGATCGTCATATGAATCTTCTTATTCTAAATTAATCGTCATATGCTTTGGATTCGTTTCTGTTAACCATTTTTTTATGTAATGGGTATCAAGTTCAGGGTTTTTCAATTTGATATTCTATTTTGAATAAAGTCAAGTGTTTTGTTTATGGATCGACTGCCTTGTAGTAATATCTTGCCTTTTTCCTGATTAACAATGGAATGAGACAGTTTATCGAGTAGGTCTATCTGAATTTTCTCCAACCATTCGATGCCGGGAAAGGTCGTGTCGGTAAATTGATAATTTTCGCAGAACTTCAAGAAGACTTCTGGTCTTTGCTCGTCTTTGAACTCTAATCGGATGGCTAAAGGGAGAAGGTTTACCATATCGCCGTATCGACATAATATCCATTCTAGGCCTCTTTGGTAACCAAGTGGTCGTATCTCCCAGGGTAAAAGTTCCCCTTGTGGAAAAATGCAAATTAATGGGGGAGGAGTAGTAGATTGATTGAGAAGTGATACTGTGTAAGAAAGCGATGCCAGAATGTCTTTTGATTTATTTTGATTGATAGAGTACGCGCCAATTCCCGAGAACATTTGGTATTTGGAAAGTTGACTTTCGAGCATCATAAGATAGCCTAATCTGTTGAAGATCTTTTTGTTGAGGAGATATATCAAGAATCCATCCCACCAAGTACTGTGATTCGGTAGGATTATAAGTGGTAAGCTAGGATCTGGTTCTGGAATATTTCCCAAGATTGATATTTGGTTAAAGTGCTTCCTGAAAATTCTTTTCAAGTAGAAGTTGAACAGAATATCAAACCAAACACTATGTTTCGCCTTGATCATAATGAAAATGGAATGTTATTTTTTTTTAGAGTCTCTGCCTGTTTTGTTTTTGGAAGATTATTGCTAGCTGGTTGTCAAGATGGGCTCGTTTTTTTTAATTTCATTGTATGGTTGTACTTTGTCCTTGAACAACTATCAGTTTGGAACGGAAAATTTCTTGTAGTAGAATTGTTAACTTTTGCTTATTAGGTACGAAGACGCGTCCTAAAAATGGGTTAAAATCTCGTTCCGTAATTTTCTGAAGTATTTTTCGGTAAATATTAATTGCGGAATAAACAGCAAATTGAGATTCCTTTTGAAGCATTGGTACGCCTGATTTAGATTTTTCGTAGTACTCTTCCGCACGATTAACTTGAAATTCCATTAGATTTCGCAAGTTAGGTGACATGATTTCGTTGATAATTTGTTCTTTCGTTACACCAAAAAGTTCTAGTTCATCTAGTGGGAGGTAGATACGTCCCATGTTTTTATCTTCTTGAATGTCTCGAAGGATGTTAGTCAGTTGCATAGCAATACCTAACTTTTCAGCGTAATAAAATGCGTTCTTGTTGGTTTGTCCTAGGATATGGGTCATCATTATCCCTACTACTCCCGCAACACGGTAGCAAAAAGGGTATAGGTCATCAAAAGTTTCATAATGAGTATGTTCAAGATCCATTTTGACTCCTGAAACTAAATCGAGAGCGCATTCAATTGGGATGTCAAAAAAATTTGCAGATACGGTAAATGCGCGGATAATTGGGTGCTCTGATTCTCCAGTACGGCTAGCAATTTGTAATTCGATAGCAATATCGTCTATTTCTTTTAGGAGTTCAGCTTGTGTTCGTTGACGAGGGGTATCGATTAAATTATCGACGTAACGACAGAAACCGTAAAGGGCATAAGTGGCCCATCGACGTTCAATCGGTAGTAGTCGAGCGGAGATATAAAAACTTTTTGAATGGTGAGCAATTAATTTTCGGGAATATTCGAAAGCTGCTTTGTGTGAAGGCTTTTTCCAAAAATGCATAGTTTTTTACTTAGTTTGAAAAATCTTTCAATATTTCACTTTCAGTTGTTTCGGCTGTCAGTAGGACTCCTGGTACACCACCACCTGGATGTGTACCTGCTCCTACGAAGTAAAGGTGGTTGACATCCTCGCTGCGGTTATGTGGGCGAAAGTAAGCTGTTTGCGTCAGTTTGGGTTCCATTCCCCAAGGGCTTCCTAGAGAAGAATTTCGTTTCTGTTTAAAGTCTTCTGGGGTAAAGATTTCAAGCACATCAATGTGTTTCTTCAAGTCTGTCATACCAAAATCGTATTCCAAAAAATTTAGAATTGAATCTGTGTAGGACTCCTTGACTTCAGACCAGTTGATGCTACTTGAAAGGTTAGCAACTGGAATTAGAACGTACATGCTTTCACAGCCTGGTGGTGCCATCTCTGGGTCAGTACGAGTTGGTACATGCAGATACATTGAGAAATCTTTGGGCAAAGTGTGGTAATCGAAAATGTCATCAATTAACCCTTTGTACCTTTCTGATAAAATGAGAGTGTGATGCAATAATTTTGGATATTGTTTTTTTACTCCCATGTAAACTAAAAAAGCACTCATTGAGTAGGCCATGGTTTCTATCTTTTTGTCTGTCCATTTTTTCCGGTTGTTGCACGTGATAAGGTTTTTGTAAGTATATCCAAGGTCAGCGTTTGATACTACAGCATCTGCTTGATGGAATTCGTTGTTTGTGTGGACGCCGGTGGCGCGACCTTCCTCAACCACTATTTGATCGACTGGTGCTTCCGTTTGAATTTTACCGCCAAGTTCCAGAAATAAGGTTGTCAAGGCATTTACTAAAGTATACATTCCTCCGCGGCTGAACCAAACCCCGTCGGTCTTTTCTAAGTAAGGAATCATCAAGTATATCGCTGGTGCGCGAAATGGATTCCCTCCTATAAAAAGAGGGTGGAATGAAAACATAAATTGGTGTCGTGGATCGTCAAAAAATTTTGTTACAAATTTATAAGCAGGGGTCAAAGCACCTAACTTCAAGGCTCTAGGTACGAATTTTATCATGGTACTCAAGTCGAATGGTGTGGAACCTAAGCCATCAACAATAACAGCCTCATATAGTTTCTTTGTTTCTTCCATGAATAGGTCGTAATTTTCGCTGTCGAGTTGATTGAATTTTTTCATTTGGGCTTTCATTTTGTCTCTGTTACCTGAATAATCAATGAATGAACCATCGTGGAAATAGATGCGATAGTAGGGATCTAGGTGCATAAATTCAAGATAATCGCTTGTTTTTTTGTTGGCGCAGTTAAATAGATCTTTGATTAGGTTAGGAGCTGTGATGATTGAAGGTCCTAGGTCAAATGTATATCCGTTTTTAAGCATTTGTGAAGCGTGGCCGCCTACCAGTTCATTTTTTTCCAGAATTTTGACTTGGAAACCCTTTGATTGTAGTCGGATAGCTAGAGCTAAGCCGCCAAAACCGCTTCCAATAACGACAATTTGTTTTTTCAAATGATTTTTTCCTTTTCAGCTATCAATTCTGCTGCCATTTTTCCTGATAGCATTACCAATGGTATGCCACCACCTGGGTGTGAACTGCCACCAGCAAAGTAGAGACCTTTCAAGTTTCGACTCCGGTTGGCTGGTCTCCTAAAGGCTGTGCTGCGACTATTGGATGAAATGCCGTAAATACTTCCTCGATGACTACCGTAGATGTTGTCGTAATCCTCAGGAGTGTGTACTTTTTCGACTTCGATATAGTCGTCGGTGATGTCTAGTCCTAGGGTCTGTAGCTTTGCTAGAATAGTCGATCGCATTCTACTAGTTTCCGCGTTCCAATCTTGTTGGTTGTTTAAATATGGCATGTTTAGCATAGTGAACCAATTTTCACCTTGTGAAGGGGCATGGTCTGGATCTGTTTTGCTGGTAATGGCGATATAAATTGTTGGGTCTTTCGGTGCAACCTGATCTTTGAAGATTTGGTCAAATTCCAGTTGATAATTGGGCGAGAATACAATGTTATGGTGGCTTAATTTAGTTGATTTTTTCCTTATTCCCCACATGAAGACCATTCCAGAGAGTGAGGGTTCCAACTGATTTAAATACTGTTTTCGCTTGGTTTTCCCGTCAATAAGCTGATTGTAAGCAACCGTGATATCAACACCACACAAAACGTAATTTGTTGGAATTACTGTTCTGTTAACGCTAACTCCATGAATTTGCGTCTGGTCGTGAAGGATTTTTTCGGCTGGGGTATTGGTGTGGATTTGTACTCCTTCTTTTAGAGCGATTGATTCAAGAACTTCGACTAATCGATACATGCCACCTTGGATATAAAATCCACCGAGTCCGAATTCAACGTAGGGTATGATGTTAAGTGTTGCTGGGGCTTTGAATGGGTTAGAGCCATTGTAGGTTGCATATCGGTCGAAAAGCTGAATTAATCTATGATCTGAAAAAAAACTCTTTACACTTTGGTGTACTGTGCGAATTGGATCAATTTGATTTAATTGTAAAAGTGTGGGTAAATAATTACGTTTCATTAGTTTTGGCAATTCATGAATGGGTGTGAATAAGAAAATGTCGGCAGTGAGTTGGTAGATTCGTTGGGCGTAGTTAAGAAAATTTTTATATGCGGTACCTTGTCCTGGCGCAAGATTATCAATAGCGTTAACCATTTTCTCTTGGTCGTTAGATGTATCTAGGGTTGTGCCATCAGCAAAGAAGTAGCGGCAGATTGGATCTAGGGACAGAAATTCCAATGAATCAGACCTGTTTGCACCAACAAATTCAAACAACTCATCTATGACGTGAGTCATTGTTAACAACGATGGGCCAGTATCAAATCGATAACCGAGATCTTCGTATTCATTCATCTTGCCACCGAGTTCGGAGTTCTTTTCGAATAGTTCAACTTCAAACCCCATCTTTGCCAACCTAATCGCACCACTTAGAGCACCAACTCCTCCTCCAATAACCACAACTTTACTGGACAAAATGCCCTTCTTTCAGTTTCTCATAAAAAATTGTATTCAGCAAAATTAATGAAAACCCGTAGCCAAAATCTTCAATTGGAATAGTAAAGATCCGCACACCTGTTTGATATGCTTCACCATATAATACTACTGGTCTTGCTGTTAGATATCCGTTGAATAGCAATATTAAAGTTGCTATGACTATGATATAAATGTAGGTTTGCGTGCGAGCAAAGAGATTGGTTCTTAACTGGTGGTCGATAGCTGCTACAGTACTGAGAAATATCAGTACTAGTCCTGTATATTGCTTCCCATGGTTGAAAACAAGGATGCCAATTGGCAGGCAGAGTCCCAGAATAGATCGAACTAGGCCTAATTTCGTCTGGATTTGATCTTGACGATAGGTGCCGATAACTTCCCAGATGAACAGACAGGCAAAAGGAATTGTCAGAAAGAATAGCCATTCTCCAATCGGCAGTCCCGAAATCTGAAAATCAAGTGTGTATTTTGGATTAAAGTGCCAGTGTTTGCCTGTAACTATTATATCCCAGATGATATAGGGCGGTAGGGAAATTAACAGCGCAGGACATACGAAGCGCCACTTGGAGATGAAAAATAATCGTTTCTCGAAACTGTAGATTATGGGTACTAGCACAACTAGGAAATTGAAGATTAGGTACTCGTATTTCATTGTTTCATCAATGAAACTTTAATCTCTTCTAAAATTTTCAATTCTTTGTTAGTAAGATGGATATGACTTAGGAGGAATCTAATTACATTTATTATCAGATTTTGGTCATAATCTTGATATTGATTAGGTAGTAGCTTGATCATCTTTCTGAAACCGCGTTGAGCATCATCTGCCCGACCAAAAAAAAATGGTAAATAATAGCAAGTCGAGCTGTGTACAAATATTGCCTCGAGATCATTTGAGGCTTTTCTAAGCCCTGCATCCATAGTCGATAAGCCTTTTTTAACCAACATAAATTTCTGATGCGGCCAGAAGGCATGTTTTCCTTTTAAGGTAATCAACACACCCTGATAAGTTTGACAAATTCCTTCATATTTTTTATTGGTTTGGCTTATCTGCTTGAACAGATGAATTGCTGCACTAATTTCTTTTTCGTTTTCAATGCACTGATAGAATTTCTTTCTTGCTTCGCTTTGCGCCAATTCAATTGGTGCTTCGTCAGCTATGACAGGGATTGTGAGCACAACTAAAAAGTAGATCTGCAAAAGGAACATCCAAACGGGAATTTTTAGAGGTGTCAAAATGTCCATTTTAGCAGGTTATTAGTTGCTTCTATAATTAATGATATGTTGAGAAAAGTTCAAATGCAAAAAGAAAATAAGCTTTCTAAAGACTGATGTCTCTATATTCTAGGCTCATGAACAGAGTTGGTACAAGTGCTTTTGTAAATATCAAATCTAATGGCTTCAAAATAGTGGGAGCTCCTACTGAAATTACAGAAGAAACTCGGCTCTTTAGTTAAGGTTCAGGATCAAATTAGCTTCTTCATTTATAGTAATGAGGGGCTTAATTGCGTAATTTATTTTCTAACGGGGCCACCAGTTTTTATTCTTCATAGCTATTTTTACCAGTTGGCTAACTTGTTTTCCCATAAATGATTTTTGATAGCTTCCTCATTGAGTTCGGTTCCCCACCCTGGTTTAGTTGGCGTTGTCATATAGCCATTAATAATTTCTGGAGTATCTGTTACTAGATCATCTTTCCATGGAACGTCGTCGATGTCGATTTCCATGATACGGACATTAGGCAGCACCGCGCACAAACTGGCGCTAATATGAGTTGCTAGGTGGCTATAGTAGTTATGAGGTGCAATGTTGATCTGATACACTTCTGCTAGGTCTCCGATTTTTTTCGACTGTGAAAAACCGTTCCAAGGCACGTCAATCATAATGACATCGGCAGCATGCAATTCGAAATAGGGAATAAAATCCCTCATATAAAAAAGATTTTCTCCAGAGCAGATCCGGGTTGTTGTTGATTCTTTAATTTGGTACAAAGCTTTTGGATCGTACATGTCAATCTCTAGCCATAATAGATCTAGAGGTTCCAGCATCTTAGCAATTCGCAAGCATCCTTCTGTTTTAAAGTTGAAGTTCAGGTCAAGGCAGAGATCCACGTTGGGGCCAACAGCTTCTTGGAAGGTAAACATAAGTTTCTCAATGTTTTGTAAAAGATCATTCGTTACAACCTGATCGGTTGTGCCCAAACGGCCGCCAAAACCGTGAAAGTGTACTGATGCAGGGTCTCCGGGGATAACAATATTAGTTTTTAGCGCGGTGAATCCGAGTTCTACGACTTCATGTCCAAGCTTGGTAATGTCTTCCATCGTTCTGATGGGAGGAGTGCCAATGATATCAGAATGCATAGCGCGGGATGTGCCGCAATGTGACCAGTAAACGCGAATCTTATTACGCATTGGACCGCCAAACAGCTCAACAACAGAAATACCCAGAGCTTTTGCTTTAATATCAACCAAAGCACACTCTAGTCCTGCAATAGCTTTAGCTGCAATACCTCCAGGGCTCTGGCGTGTTCCCCGGATCATATCCCAAAACCGCATTTCGTATGCTCTTGGGTCTTGACCAATGAGCAAAGGTTTTAGGTCTTCAATTGTACCCTTTACTCCTTGTGGGGATCTTCCATCACTACATTCACCATAGCCGGTAATTCCTTCGTTAGTTATCATCTTGACAAAGATCCAAGGTCGCCAGCCAGCATCAACAATAAATGTTTCGATGTCAGTTATTTTCATTTTACCCCGCTGCTCTGTGTACATAGGATTTTTAGTCGAATTAGAAACTCGATACGTTAAATATAATAGTAGAATCGACATTTACTTTCAATTCCTTTTATATTTTTGGTTTTTGAGTGTTTTGCACCTCATAATGTTTTAGGACTCATATAATGCAATAAAGTAGTTTTTAAAATGGTTTATATTGGCTTGATATCGAAGAGATTTTTTGATTTAGCTTTTGGTATTCTAATAAGAATTGGGTGATAAGCCAAGGCTTGATAGTGTGGGGTGTAATTTGTTTTGTGTTTGATATTATTCTAGATATAGATTGTCTTTTTGAAACCTGTGTTTTATTTGTTTTTTTGAATTCGGGACACTATGTTATTGCTAGTAGTGTATCTATGTTTGGATGGCTTGGTTAATCTATATTTGTTAGTGAGGAAAGTAAGGCTATCTTGCTGAGGGTTGGTGATGTGTGGTTCCCAAAATGGGACTATTTTAGGGTTTCTTCTGGGTGGATTTGTTGTTAGTGGTGTGTGTCTGTTATTTCGTTTAGAAAGTTTAGAAAGTAATTGACGTTAATTAACAAGACACGTATTATCTTCTCAAAAGAATTCAACTTAAGATCCTTGTAGAAAAAAGGAACTCATGTTGTGCTGAAATTAACACATCCTACTGTGGATATTGCTATTGTTTGCAGTGATTTTGAGGAATCACTGCATTTCTACCATCAATGTTTAGGCTTTGAGATAGTTGTGGATATCGAAATTCCTGCGGAGGTGGCTATAGGAGCGAAATTGGCTCCAAGAGGGTTTCGCCAAGTACGTTTACAAGTGGGAAATACATTGATTAAACTAATGGATATTAAGTTGCCACCTGAGCCAGTATTTAATGAGTTTAATCCTGGAGTTCGTTGGTTGACCATCTTTGTTGAGGATGTGCACGAAACCATGAGGAAACTAGAACAAAATGGTATAATGTTCCTGGCGGAACCCGTTGTGGCACCGGATGCTGTGGGAGTTGTCTGTGCCAAAGATCCGGATGGCGTTTTGATCGAGTTTGTGCAAGTATGATTGCCGGTGTATGTGAAGGTTAAAATGGAAGGCGATCAATTCGATGTTGATTTTCAAAGTGGGTGCCGAGGAAATTTACTTTTTCTATCTGAAACTTTGCCTTTTTTTGCCTATTTTTATCTCCGAAGTAACAGGTTTATTTGAATGACAAAAGTGTATTGTGGATCAATGGGGTTCCGCTTTCTCCCTTAATATTTAGTAGGATCAAGTTTTAAATTACATTTGTAGATCTATAACGCTTTTTTAAAAACCTGATCGATTTGATTGACGAAGACAAAATTAAGTCCTTCTTTAGCATCATCAGGAATTTCAACTAGATCTTTCTGGTTCTTCTCGGGGGCAATGATCATTTTGATTCCTGCTTGCTTAGCGGCTAGGACTTTCTCCTTTAATCCTCCAATTGGCAAAACACGTCCTCGCAGTGAAATCTCGCCTGTCATAGCAACGTCTGGAGATACCTTTCTTTGGGTGGCTAATGAAACGAGAACGGTAGCAATTGTGATACCTGCGGATGGACCATCCTTGGGGATAGCTCCTGCTGGCACATGGATGTGAAAATCGTGTTCCTTGAAGAACTTAGGGTCGAAATTAAGCACCTCAGATTTCGAACTCACACAGCTCATTGCTGCCTTGGCTGATTCCTGCATTACATCGCCAATTTGTCCGGTTAACATCAGCTTTCCTTCACCTTTGGTTACTGTTGCTTCGATGAACAGAATTTCTCCCCCATGTGGTGTTACGGACAAACCAGTTGCTACACCTATTTCACCATTACGTTCGGCAATTTCTGGATGAAACTCGATTGGTCCCAAATATTGATTCAACTTTTTGGCAGTAACAATTGTTTTTTTGTCTTCTCCCTGTGCAATACTGCGTGCAACTTTGCGACAGATTTTTCCTAGCTCCCGCTCAAGGTTACGGAGTCCTGATTCCCTTGTGTAGGATTCAATGACACTTAGTATTCCTGATTTCCTGAATGTCAGATTTGATTTGGTAAGACCATGTTGGTCAAGTTGTCGTGGAATAAGATATTGTTTGGCAATCATTGCCTTTTCATTTGTTGTATAACCTAGTAATTCTAGTGTTTCCATGCGATCGCGTAAGGCTGGTGGTACTGTATGCATTTGATTGGCTGTGGCAATGAACATTACCTTGGATAAATCGAAGTCAACATCCAGGTAATTGTCAACAAATGAGCTGTTTTGTTCTGGGTCAAGAACTTCGAGCAAGGCAGAACTTGGGTCTCCACGAAAATCAGATCCTAGCTTATCTATCTCGTCAAGCATGAATATAGGATTATTTGATTCAGCTTGGCGTAGCCCTTTAATAATTCGTCCTGGCATAGAACCTATATAGGTTCTTCTGTGTCCCCGAATTTCGGCTTCGTCACGAATCCCTCCCAGCGAGATTCGGACAAATTGTCTTCCCATTGATCGCGCAATCGATTTTCCTAGTGAGGTTTTCCCAACGCCTGGCGGACCGACAAAGCAAAGAATTGGCCCTTTGGCCTCAGGTTTTAACGAGCGTACTGCCAAGAATTCCAGAATACGATCTTTGACTTTGATTAGATTATAGTGATCCTCGTCCAAAATTTTCTGTGCTTTTTTGATATCAAGTGAATCTTCTGTGCTTTTATCCCAAGGTAGATTTAACGTCCAATCCAGATAGTTCCGACACACAGTAGCTTCTGGAGAGAATGATTGCATTTGTGACAGCCTCTTAATTTCCCGTTCGGCAGCTTTTTTAGCTTTCTCCGGCATATTCATCTCCGCAAGTTTCTGCCGCATCTCCTCAATCTCTACCGAAATATCTTCATTATCACCCAATTCTTTTTGGATAGCCCGCATCTGTTCACGTAAAAAATGTTCTCTTTGTAAATCACTAATTTCTGCCTGCGCATCGGATTGAATCTTCGTTTCAAGTTCTACAACATTTAACTCTTTTGTTAGAATAGGTAGGAGGGTTTCCATTCTATTCAAAACATTTATCTCGGCTAACACTTTTTGCCGATCTTGAGTTTTAAGCGATACGACCGAAGCAACATAATCGGTTAAACGACCAGGATTATCAATGTTTTGGACAACTATAGCGAATTCTTCTTGATAATGTGGTGAAGTTTCAACAATCTGTGTAAATAAATCAACGATACTACGGAGCAAAGCTTCGCTCTGGTCATCTAATTCATGTTCTTCTTCTTCAATGACGGTTACTTTCGCCTTCATGAATGGCGTATTTTGTGTTATTTCTTCAATTTTAACTCTTGAGCGTCCTTGTGCAAGAAAAAGAACGTTTTCACCATCTTTTTTATACTTTACAATTTGGACTAAGGATCCGATTAGGCTGAGATCATCCTTAGTTAAGTTATCAGTGTCTTTTTCTTCGTTGTGGTGAAATATACAAAGTGCCCGTGGACCGTTCACCATGGCGTCTTCAACAGCGGTAGCAACCATCATTCCGGATAGGGCAATGTGGTGAGGAGAAAATGGAGGTATGGGAGGCATGTGGGGAAAAACAACAAGATCTCCAGAAATCGGAATGATTGGAAATTCCTCTACAATATCAGCATTTTCTTCGTTTTCGGTGTTTTCATTGTTATTTAATTTGGTTTCACTATTCTGATTCATCTGTTATAAGTTCCTTTCGTTCCAAATCTGGGGCTAGCCTCGTGTCGCTCAATTCGACCACTACAATTTCTTTTGTCTTATGTTTTTCCTTTAAAATATGTATTTCAAGAAACCCGTTTTCATAGGTAGCAGTTGGAGTTACTTCCTGTTCTAAAACGTTTGGGAGCACTACGTTTCGCTCAAACAGGCCATAGTTCAGGCCTGCTTGGTGATAATGCTGTTTTTTAAGCTCGGTTCTATCTTGTCTATTACCTCGAATAAGAAGTTTATTGCCTTCAATCTCGATTTTTACATCTTCGTCAGGTTTAATTCCAGCAACTTCCATTTTGACGACAAAGCTGTCTGCTGTTTCGTAAATATCGGTTGGTGGTTGCCATAGTCCGGTTTCGGTTGGAATATTTGAAGATGATCTCGTAAAGGAATCAAAAAGACGATCAATTTCCTTTTGCATCTCGAAGAATTCGCCGACCAATTTGCTTTCGAATTTCAAAACATTTCTCCTTAAATTGTATTCTTTATGGCCAAAATTGGTACAATGTGGTGTTTGTTAATATACTTCCGATGCTCCATGCACTTCCAAAGATATAATCTCCCAAGGCCATTCCTAAGAAAAATGGGATAGCACGACGATATGATTTTAGACCTCCATGGCGGAGAATGAGAAACTTAATCGACCAAACAACTAAAAGACAACTCCATAAGTTCGACATACCCCAGCTATTTGCCATCGCGTAACCGAGTGGATGGAGTGGCCACCATAGAAACCTGGCGCGAAGAATCATCAATGCTGATGTTAAACCTAAGCCAATTCCGGCAAAACCCATGCCAATTGAATCATGGTCTTGCTGATAATTCAGCCAGCCTGCAAGTTGGTTATAGACTTGACGACCGAACCCTAGTGCCCATGGTCCATAATACCCTGATTCAGCTCCATGCCGATAATAATTGTCGAGAAGTAACCAAAAAGTTATGAATGATCCCATTAGAGTTGCAACCAAAATTGAAATAACAATTTGTTTAGGATTGATATTCTGGACGCGTGAAATTTTCAGTGCTTCAAGTTGTTGAGGCATTGGGTGTGCACGATAAGCACGATTAAAAAACATATAAACCGAAAATGTGATTAAGGTTCCTGTGTCAAGTCTACGTGTGCCAACTCCGGTAATGATCATGCTATGTGGATCGATTCTATGCAAATCGTGTACCAAAAACCCAAGTTCTGCCCGAAGTCTTGCAATCATAATTGCTAGCAAGAAGTAAATGAAAAAAAATATTGGGATTACCCAAAATGACATACCTATTTTGTACGAAAAAATTGTTAGAAATGCAAGGCCAATTATAATACCTGAAAAAGCTAAACGGTATGAAATTGGTTCATTATTATCAGTATTTTTCTCCTTTGTCTTTGTATCATGAGGGTGTAAAAGATGGTGTGTCAGATTTTTAAAATGTGATCTTCCTGCCCAGAAAGTGAATACTAATAAGCCAATGTAAGCACCGAATGCTTGTTCATTAGCATATGGAAATCCAGGTAAATTTGACATCCCAACAATTTTACCGACCATCAACTCTGTTTTATAAAGCCAATAGAAGAACCAGCAGGAGAATAATAAGTCTAAAGGAATGAGAAAACTAATACCAATAACAAATGGATAGAACGCAACACGGACACCTCCCATTGCGTTCAAAGGTGGGCTGGTGAAATATTGATGAATGTTCTGTCGTTTCACTGGTATGTAAGGTAATTCCGGAAAGATGGAGTTTAGTAAGTTTAGAATACTAATCAAACTAGCAAGTGCAAAACCAAGCCACATTAGCCTATTTCTGAAAAAGGTAAGTTTTTGGTCGGTGATTTCAAGTGCAAGTTGGATGATAGGATAAGTTAGTCTTTCTCGTTCTGTCCACTGGATTCTCAGGATTATGTTGATACAAAGCATTACGGTTAAGAGAACGAATATGAAGGTGATCCACCACAAAGACGGCATCATCCAAGCAGTCAAGTGCTCTTTGACATACAATGAGGAAGCACCTTCATAATAACCCTTTAGAACTTTTTCATTGTTTACTATTAACCATTCTGGCAATTGGCGCCAAAATAGGTCTCGCCACTCGTTTTCCGAGGTTGCAAAACGGAATGGGTGTCCCATTAGAGTAACTAAAATCTCGATCATATCATGCGAACATAGTGAGGAAACGACGCATAACATAATGTAGATTGTTAAGACCTCTTGTGGGGTAAGCCCAATTTTAGGAGAAATGATCTTAAGGCTATAACCAACTATGACAAGCCAAAAGATAATAAAAATAGCGTTTGATAGTGGATGGACTAGAGTGGGATGGGTATACCGGACGACTTCGAGTTGAATAATCCAAAATACATTGATAGGAAAGATGAAGGTAGCAATTAAAAGGGATTTGGCTGTTAGGCCATTGAGGGCTTTTGGAGTGTTTGGTTCGTGGGGCCTTTCTTTCACGGAAGTTTAATTAGCCTTAGTATTTGCGCAGTCCTATTTGGGCTTTTAGTTCCGATACTGTTATTTTGCTTAAACATTTGAAGCTACATTTTATTAAATGTATTTTTTAGTTACTTGATATTAATGGAGACCATCTTTCCATTATGATCACTGGCTAGTTGTTGTAATAATTTAACGTTATTATTGGAATGATCGTTGCCAAGCGCGATGGTCATAATCCTGGTTTGGGAGATGTTCCAGCGATGGACCATCTCCCAAATTTTTTCCGGATTTCTTATCCCACGACTTGGGGTGCCATCAGACACGACTACCAGAGTTGAAGGTGTTAACTTTAGTCCATTTTCAATAGCAGTAGAAAGGTTTGTGCCAGAACCGTGTTGCAGTTGATCCAGGAATTTGCAGGCAGCGCTGATGTTCTCTGGTGTTGCCGCCAACGTGCTTTTTGAGTACAGGTCAATTTTAGAATCGAAGGTGATAAGGTTAAATTGGTCGTCTGGTTTTAGCATGTTAATTGCATCTTTTATAGCTGAGACAGCGAGTTGTAGTTTGTTTTGTCTGTTCATGCTGGATGAGATGTCGAGAAGGTAGACTACCTTCTCAGGCT
Source organism: Candidatus Poribacteria bacterium (assembly GCA_002709695.1). Lineage (GTDB taxonomy): Bacteria > Poribacteria > WGA-4E > WGA-4E > UBA9662 > UBA9662. Next base: position 56,902 of record PAQF01000037.1, on the reverse strand, counting down.
TGTTACCACGGTTTTTCTCAACATAGTCACCAATACCGAAAGCGTCTTGCTGGCTATGATTTTTTGGCGGTCTTGGGTAGATAAAACCTTTATTTGATTCTATTATCACCTCTGTGTTTAATTCTTTACAAAGAAACTGATAGTTTTCAAGTGCAAGTTTAGCTAATTCACCGTTCAAGATTTGGGGTTGATATTTAGCTTTAGGGTTACCTACCCAAACTGGTATCAGCTCAATCAGCTTTAGTTCACCATTGCAGAAGGTTATTTTGGGAGAGATAATCCTTGTGTATTGTTTGTCATAGTTGTCATAGACAAAGTCGGCTAAGCTATAGACGATCGGTTTACCTTGGTAAATTTCAGTTCCTTGCAGCATATGAAGTCGTTGACAGAGAACAAGATCTGCACCAGCGTCAACCAAAGCATGGGCAAAAAATTGCTGGCGTTTCGTGACTTCTGTTGTTTGCCGGGGTTTTCCCCAATGTGTCATTACTATAAGTAAGTCAGCCCGTTTTGAAAGCTTTGTTACTTTTTCGATCATAGAACTGTGAAGCGCACGAGAGATGAATCCGTCTCCTTGTGTTGCAAAAAACCGGCCGTGAGAGTATGCCAGAAATGCAACCTGTGCTGTTTTGACATTGAACCAAGCGGGTTTGTTTGCATCCTCTTCTGTCAGGCCTGCCCCTATTGTTTTTACGTGGGAATTATTGAGAAGTTGGATTGTATCTTCTAAAGCTTCGGTACCAAAGTCGAGTAAGTGTGGAGTTGTAAGTGACATTAAATCGAAGCCCGCTTTTGAGATACTGCCAGCAAGATCTGGGATGGCACGAAATGCTTTATGGTTCAAACCGTATTTGGGTTCACCTCGATCAGAGATACTTGTATTTAAAGTTGCAACTGAAATATCGGCGGACTGTAACAAATTGCTGACTTCCGAAAATACAATATCAACGCCAGATTTCTTCAAAATTGGTGTGAGCTCACTGCCAATTGTAATGTCACCAACAGCAATGAGCGAAATTTCTTCTTTTTCGGAAGGGTAGGCAGCAGTTAGAGAGATGAAACTAATAGTTAGCTGAAAAAGAATCCTGAAATTCCATCGCAGAAATTTGAGACTGAACGGAACTTGTCTTAGCAAACTATTTTTAAAGAGGAAAGTATTCACACTTTATTGAGAAGAAATTTGGATTCTGGTTTGAAATTTGGCAAAAAAATAAGATTTGGATTGAGGTTGATGAGACAAATTCGACTGGCTAAGGGATTTATAATGGAACCTAATATACAAACTAAGATTTATACTACATTTTTCCTAATAATTGAAGAGATTCTCTTGAGGTTGGTTAAAGGAATCTTGTGATGAGGATGTTTCTTGATTCTTCTGAAATTCCTGCATTATGCACGACACAATGTCATCAGTGTAAGCTTGTGCGTTAATTGATTTCTGGTTTGCCTCCCATGCCATTCGAGCAGCAGCCTCGAAATATTCTGCATGACGGTATGCGTCCAGGATGTCGGTGCCACGTGAGAAGGTTCCATGCCCAATCCAGTAAACCACATGACGGTGATTTGACCTATTATTCTCAGCTAAGTCTTCACCAGTAAAGAGACGCAAACTTTCAAAAGAAAGGTCTGGAATTCCTGGGGCCTTTTCCATGACAAGCCCGATACCGCCTGATTGATCATATATGAGCGGGGTTTCTGGTTCATACCCTCTTAGGAAATTATAAAACCGAGATGGTTCACCGTGTTCCGATCGAGAAATTAAATTCAGAAATTTGGGTTGCAAATGAACAAGCGCATTAAAGCCGTTATCACCTAACCGGTCGAAGATCAGCATGTAATGAAAAAACTCACTTGTTGGTTTGGGTGCCTCAATCTTCATGTGATTTAATTGTTGAATCGATGGGGTTCCCAAACGCATTCGGTAGTGACAGCCGTCATCTTCAACTTCAAGTACTGTTATGTTGAGTGAAGGGTGCTCAATAGCAATCATATCGAGCCGACATCCGGACTTACTCAAGAGTACATGTCGTCCAGCTAGGTTCTGTACTACGATTGCTGGCGGAAGTTGGTAACGCGGAGAATGACTAATTGGCAATAGATGATTCTCGCTGATACGTTTCTGCAGCAAGTAGCCTAAATTCCCAGCTGATCCCCAAAGATACCCGTGGGAATGAGAATGGCTTCCGACCCAACCCATTTGTCCTATGATTGTGCCGATTTCACTGTCTGGGCATATTTGCGCAAGGGAAGGCTGATAACCACGTTTACACCATTCTTTATGCCGATAACTTTTGTCGGGGGGCGGCGACTGGCTACCAGTTAAGTAGGTGTTTTCTAGTTCGAATTCACTCATCTCATTTCTTTACTTTTGATATATGATCTCCCCATTTATTTCCACTGTATCAACAATGGCTACAATTGCAGCGTCAACTGGTTTTCCTTTTGTTGCCTCAGTGTATCTGGCAGAACTCCCTCCAGCTGTCAGAACGATTTCTCCTATTCCTGCTCCAACAGAGTCAACAGCAACGGTATACTGCCTGATGAGTTCATTATCAAGGTCAACCTCTTGAACTATCATCAATCTGTTTCCAATTAGCTTTTCGTCTTTGCGTGTTGCAACGACTGTACCAACAACTTTACCAAGTGTCATAAAATAACGAGAATATCTAACTAAATATAGGTTTTGGGATAACAAATTGCTATTTAATGCAATTGAAGGAAGAATCTGACAAATATTAAACTGGAGCTTGATATTTGTCAAGTTATAAGTCTTCTTAAATGCTTAATTGAAAGAGTTGAGTAATGTTAAGAGCAGGTACTCTGTTTAAATTTCACTTTGGAGGCAATAATTGAAAAAGAGTATAATCATTATTTGCATTGGTTCCGTCTATAATTAATATGGTAGAGATGATCTTATACTTAAGGATGCCCTCCAGTGAGAATTAGTGAAGGTATACTTGCGGGTATTGCTGCTATCTTGGCAAACAAGCTAAGGACAACACTTACGATGCTTGGGATTGTCATCGGGGTTGGTGCTGTTTTGGCCATGATTTCCATAGGGGATGGTGCTAAGGCAATCGTGATGGAAGAGGCCAACCGTTTTGGTGGGGCAGATCAATTCTCGCTCTACCGAAGCGGTCACATTCGAAAAGGTGGTCGCTGGGTCCCAAACCGTAGCAAAGAATACTTTGCCTATGATGATGTCTTGGCTATTGAAGCGGAAGCCCCGTCTGTCAGAACGGTGGTTCCACGCATTCCGGTTTGGGGAGGCTCAACTATCCAAGGGGAAGATGGTAATGAAGTACGGGCTGGGTATCATGGTATTACACCAACTCTACAGACAAGTATGGATTGGGATTTACATTCCGGTCGATTTATTACCTATGAAGATGTTCAGAATAAGGCTCGCGTTTGTGTGGTGGGTTTCAAACTGATTGACGAACTGTTTATGGGGCAGAATCCCATCGGTAGAGAAATTAAAATTGTTTTTGGAACAGGTTATCGTCCTGGGCGAAGATCAAATGAGGAAAGCATTCGACGGGCTGAACGCCTTACGGTTGTTGGTGTGATGACCCCGCGTGGAACTAGTATCCGTTACGGTTGGGATATGGATAATCACGTTTTTATGCCGCTTTCCACCATGCAAGATCGCTTTACTGGTGATGATCGAGTAACGATGCTAGCAGTCCAAGCTAAGAGTGTAGATTTGGTTTATCAAGCAGCAGAAGAAGTCAAGACCGTAATGCGGAAATACCACAACGGCGAAGACGAGTTCTTTAGAACTCGATTTACGGTTGAGAGTGTGGATGTGCTTGATCGGATAAGAAAAGTCCTGCAAATTACGTTGAGCGTCATTGCTTGTGTTTCATTAGTAGTAGGAGGTATTGGTATCATGAATATGATGTTAGTTTCGGTCAACGAACGAACGCGGGAAATTGGTCTCCGCAAAGCCCTTGGTGCGAAGCAGAGAGACATTCTGTTTCAATTTCTGGCGGAATCAACTGCTATGTGTAGCGTTGGAGGGGCCCTCGGTGTTTTGCTGGGAATGGGGCTAGGGTACTTCGGTTCCAAATTGGCTTCTCGATTTGTGACTATTGTTGATCAGTGGCCGTTTATTTTTGCTATTGAGTGGGTTGGAATTTCATTGGTTTTCTCTGCGACAATTGGTATAGGCTTTGGTCTCTACCCAGCTTTTAGAGCAGCCAATCTTCAACCTGTGGAGGCCTTGAGAAAGGAGTAAAATGGGTGTTTTAGCATATATAGGATTGGCACTGTCCAGCCTACGGCGAAGTCCGTTAAGATCAGCATTGACTGTTCTTGGTATTGTCATTGGAGTTTGTGCTGTGGTGGGGGTCGTTTCAGTTGGTGATGGGTCTAGAGCCTTGGTGCTACGTGAGATTGAGAAGACCGGTGGATTAAATGTAATTGAGATATACAAAGATGCTTGGGATCGTCAGTCGGGAACTTTGAGCAATGCGGCTTCAAGAGTTACTAGGCGAGGGCGATGGGGACGCAATCGTGCCGAACCACTAGAAACACCGGATGTAGAAGCGTTACTTGAAACTGTCGCCAACGTCAATCTTGTTGTGCCTGAAGATGATTTTGGGGGAGTCAACCTGAATTACAACGGACAGAGCAAACCCTCCCGTGTTGTGGCTACTGCCAGTGGGTATGATATTTTGCATAATTGGTATGTATCGTCCGGACGATTTCTCTCTGATGCCGATGACAGGGAAGCTAGGTCCGTTGCTGTTATTGGTTCCAAGATTAAAGAAGATCTGTTTGGGAATACTGATCCAATTGGAAAAGAAGTTAAAGCTACCCGACAAAGTTCTTGGAAGCGTGGATCCCGTTTCGATGTTCGATTGACAGTTATTGGCGTGATGGAGGAAAAAGGTGGTTCAATGGATACCGAAGGTTGGGATGATCGTTTCATTATTCCGATTACCACCTTGCAACAACGCCTCAAAGGAAGAAAAGACATCGAGCGGATTCGGGTACAAGTTACCGACTTAGATCTGGTTGAAAGTGTAACAGAAGATGCTAAATTTGTATTAGGTCGTCAACACAACAACACTGGTGAAGAATATCAGTATTGGACTGCCAAGGAAGAATTGTCCCAAGCTGAAAAGATGGGTGCGATTATGAAGATTAGTATGGGTGCGGTGGCGGGGATTGCGCTGGTTGTTGCCGGTATCGGTGTGATGAATATCATGTTGGTTTCGGTTACCGAACGCACTAAAGAAATAGGTTTAAGAAAAGCTGTTGGAGCTAAGAGAAGAGATATCCTGATTCAATTTTTAATTGAAGCTATAGTTCTGACCTTCTCTGGGGGCATTTTGGGCGCTTCAATCGGTGTTTTTGCTGGTAAAGGCTTTGCTTGGGTAATCACGAAATTTGTCTGGCCGGAGAGTGGATGGCCAGCTGTTATCTCAGTACAGGCAATTATTCTAGCCTTGTCTGTTTCCATTTGTGTGGGGCTCTTTTTCGGGCTGTATCCTGCTAATAAGGCTTCCAAATTACAACCGATTGAGGCTCTTAGGTCTGATTAGAACCGGTGCGGATTGGTTCTGAGGATATTGTTGTATATCTTGGTCTAGGTTATGAAGTTTATATTAATATCAATAGAAATACTTTGAAATGCAAAAGAACAGGTGATAATGGATAGACATAGATTGTTTTTATTAGTATTAGTAATACTGGCTGTTGTTGGTGTATCCTGTAGTAACCAAAAGAGTGGTGGAAAACCGGGAGGGACGTCTCCTCAGACAAAACAGCGAGTTGGTATTGTCAAGCGTGGTGATTTTCAAGAAAGGATTAGTGCCACTGGCAACTTGGAAGCTTTGGTTGAGGTTGAGGTTAAATCCAATGTTGAAGGTGAAATTGTCAAATTACTGGTTGATGAAGGTGACTATGTAGAAGCTGGGCAAGTCTTACTCGAATTAGATCCCAAGCGGATTATGGAAGATAAGCGTCAAGCTGAAGCCAATGTTGACGCGGCGAAGGCCTCTGTGAAGCAAGCTGAACTCAACACTGAACTAAAAAGAGCACAACTCTCAACTCGGTTAACAGAGGCAGAGAATAATTTCAAAATTGCCAAATCCAACTTAGCTACCACGAAGGCTGAATCTGTACAGAGGTTAACACAGGCCGAAACTGACATTCAAGCTGCGAAGAATAACCTAGAACAAGATCATCTCTCTCTGGAACAAGCTCGACTGGCCTTAAATCAAGCGAAGTTGACTTTGATTGATAATGAAGCGTCTTTAGTGTCTGCAGGGGTTAATCTTGCCAATGCTAAGTCGGAAAGAGACCGGAATAAAGATCTCTTTGAGAAAAAGTTTGTCTCTAAAAAGGCTCTGGAAGAAACCGAAACCCGATTTGCTAGTGTTACTTCCCAGCATAATAGTGCTAAACAACGCGTGGCTGCTCAAAAGCAGACCATTGAATCCCAAAAGAAAACTGTTAAAGCAAAAGAAAGTATCATTGAAACACGTAAATCGACGCTTAGGATGCAAAAGTTGAACCTTGAAAAACTGCGTGAAGTGCGAAATGCACAGGAACAGCGCAACCAACTTCAACTCGATATTGCCAAGACCCAACTTAATCAGACCAGTATGACAATTGAGCAAGAACAGGTTGTTTCAGATCAGGGGAAGATCATTGCGGAAGCTGGCCTCCTTCGAAACGAAAGTAGTCTGGAAACGGAAAAGGAGCGGCTTGACTGGACTACAATCCGCTCCCCGATTTCAGGAACAATTACGTTACTTGAGTTGGAAGAAGGGGAAATCGTTACTTCCGGTCGATCAGCTTTCTCTCAGAGTCCACCCTTGATGACCATTTCAGATCTCTCTCAGATGGTGGTCAAAACTTATATTAACGAAGTGGACATGGAGAAGCTAAAGATGGATCAAACCGCTGAAATTGAGAGCGATACCTACAAAGGTAGAGCTTATCGAGGTCGAGTGATGGAGATTTCGCCAATTGGTGTTGAACGGGACAATATCATTAGTTTTGAAATTATGATCGAAGTTATCGATTCTCCACCTGAACTTCGACCCGGCATGAGCACGGATGTTGATATTATTACTTATGAAGAAAAAGCTGTATTGTTGATTCCAATTGAAGCTATTCAGGGTGAAACAACGGTGACAGCTGAAGCGCAAGTTGGAGCTAGTGCTGGTAATTTCAAAAGCAAACAATCTGTTCAGCTTAAAAGCATCACGGGTAAAACTTTCAATGGTACAGTTACAAGCGTTCAAGGGAGTCAATTATCGATTAGCCTCGATTCAATGCAGAGAGGTCTGCGACCTGGTCTCCAAGCGTTTGCGATACTGGTAAGAAACCAGCAAATTCTTGATGGTGCAGCAACGACTATCAAGATCAAACGCGATAAATACGTGATGAAAGATGGTGGTGCGAACCCAATTCGGACTTCCGTGACGGTTGGAATGCAAAACGAGATTGATGCTGTTGTTCTTAGTGGGTTGAATGAGAATGATCGAGTCATGTTACAAAGTCGAAAATCAGGTGGAGGAGGTCCTCCTTGGGCGAAGTGATCTTCCTTCTATCGAGTATTCGATTTGAGTGATGGGTTATATTGGATTATTTGCTAAGTACTCTCATGTTTAGGTGTACTGGGTGAAAAACGGTATATAGATACCGCGTCTACCACTGTAATAACTAGTAACTATTAGCATTTTCCCTCCTAGTCTCGGTTGTGATTTTCGTTTGTGCAACGTAAAGTATTGATCTCTCAATGTCCAACGATTATCTGCCGAATATTCATAAAGTGGTCTTTTCACTGATTTGTACTTGAAGTAAAATACTTATGATTTCTAACAGAACTGAGCTGCTTTGAAGAGATTTATCCTTCTCTATTATTATCCTAAAGAGTCATTGTTTTGGCTTTTTAGTCCCATTCCTGAAAAGGGTTTGAAGTTAAATCGGGTTATGTGAGAACAGAGGAGGTTTAAAGACTGTCCCATTTAGAGATTCCTAGTTTCTTTATATGTCTATAATATTTTGTTGATTGAGGTTACTTGATTATGATCAAATTACAAGAGAGACTTTGTTTTATGTTGGTTGGAGGTTTGCTTGTCATTACGGGACAATTGTTGCCTAGCTTTCTGAGTGGAGATGTTAATGCTCAAGAAAAGGAAGGCAAAATTGCTGAGTTTGAGACAATCCGTTGCAAAAAGCTGTCTATTATCAACCAGGCGGGTAATGATATGCTGATTATGGAAACTGACAAATATGGTGGAAGCATTTCGATAATTGATAATTTAGGTGTTAAAAACGGGTATTTTCGTAATGATCAAGATGGAGGGGTATTTGGCATATTGAGCCAAAAAACGCCAATGAGTCGTGTGCATATGTCCTTTGGTGGAGCAGAAAACACCGCTTTTGTCTCAATTGGTTATCAATCAGAGGAAAAAAATGGCAGTTTAATTCTCTCACACGATTCCAATGGAGGATCGATAACGTTTATTGATAAAGATGGCATGTATGCAGGGACTTATGGAATCCAGGACAATGGAGGGTTAGCTATTTATGATTTTTCCAATCCGAGAAAAAATTAAGATAGTTTCGGTTAATTTTTGTTAGGTTTGATAATGCCGAGATTAATTGGATGGTGGTCTTGATTTGGCGGATATAAACCGACGAAGATTTCAAGGAGGAATGTGGCCAACTTAGAACTTAAGTCATTTGTCTTGAGCTGGGTTGTAAAATCTAGCTCGATTAACGAAGATGTCGTCTCGTTGCAATTACATGGAAGTTTCGGGTTTTCTGATCTTCGAGAAAAAATCATTAGCCTCAGGTTCTATATTATAGGATATAGAATTCTAGGTCTTTTGACTTAAAGTATACCATCCGAAAATAAAATTGCGTTCAGGAGTAAATAGTAATGTTTAGTGATTATCAGCCGAATCGCTTCGGCCTAGGACGATCTGCAGTTATTAGCCAGAGTGGGGCAGTTGCAACTAGCCAGCCATTGGCAGCTCATGTCGGATTACAGATTCTACAAAGTGGTGGGAATGCCATAGATGCAGCTGTTGCTACAGCCGCGATGTTGAATGTTGTTGAGCCGATGTCGACAGGGATTGGTGGAGATGCCTTTATGCTTATATATCGACCAGAAGATGGAGAAATTCTGGGACTTAACGCTAGTGGCCGGGCACCTTATGCTGCCGAACAAGCATTTTTCATTGATCAAGGACTATCACACATCCCGGATTATCATAGTATGTATGCTGTAACTGTGCCAGGAGCAGTGGATGGTTGGGCTATGCTTCTGGAAAAATGTGGAACAATGACGATGGCGGATGTTCTGAAACCAGCTATTTTCTATGCTGAAAATGGTTTTCCTGTTAGTCCGCAAATTAGTGCGTCTTGGCAAGCTAGTGTGCCTTTATTATCATATTGTTCGGATACTCTACAGACCTACCTGATTGATGCTCGTGCACCAAAGCCAGGGGAGATTTTCAAGAACGTTAACTTAGCTCGAACACTACGCCTGATTGGTGAAGGTGGGAGGGATGCTTTCTACCGTGGCCAAATTGCTGAAAAAATTGTCAAATTTTCTACTGAGAATGGTGGATTGTTTGCCATGAAAGATTTTATCAACCATACTTCAGATTGGGTTGAACCAATTTCGGTTAATTACCGAGGTTATGATATCTGTGAAATTCCTCCTAATGGGCAGGGTATTGCTGCCTTGATGGCATTAAATGTCGTATCTGAATTTGATATTTCAGCTATGGGACACAATAGTACCGAATCGCTGCATTGTTTAATTGAATCTATGAAACTAAGTTTTTCAGATTTGTATGAATATATAACCGATCCCACTTTTGAAAATGTTCCGGTTGATGGTTTGTTATCAACTGAATATGCTAAGGCCCAGAAAAATCGTATTGATCCCGATCAGGCAATGCCAAATCCGAGTGCAGGGAATCCAAGAATGGGCGATGATACTATATACTTATCGGTTGTTGATAAAGACCGAAACGTAGTTTCTTTCATTAACAGTCTCTTTCATGGTTTTGGTTCTGGGCTAGTTGCAGGAGATACAGGGATTTTGCTGCAGAATCGTGGTGCTGGCTTTTCGTTGGATTCAAGTCACGCAAATTGTATTGACTCCCACAAACGTACGATGCATACAATTATACCGGGTATGATCGCTCAGGATGGTGTTCCATTAGTTACTTTCGGTGTGATGGGTGGTCAAATGCAACCTCAAGGTCATCTTCAATTGGTAAGTAACTTGATTGATTTTAATATGGATGTTCAATCAGCACTGGATGCCCCGCGTTTTCGGGTTATGGATGATGGTAATATCTCACTTGAAAGAGGAATTCCGGATGGTATCAGCAACCGATTGCGAGAAAAAAAACATCGTATTGTGCCTCCAAATTGGTATTCGCCTCCTACGTTTTTTGGTGGTGGGCAAGCGATTTTTGTTCATCCCGAATATAAAACTCTGATTGCTGGATCTGATCCGCGTCGAGATGGTTGTGCTGTTGGCTATTAGGAAATTGAACTGGTGTTTTGAGAATAGAAGTCATCTATTTGGGAAAAGGTTAGAACAAGGAGTTTAAGGTCTCAATTGAAATCAAATCAACGTCCTAATTTGCTTTATATACATTCGGATCAACATGCTGCAGCTGTTACTGGTTGTTATGGAGATTCATTAGTCAAAACACCTAATCTTGATCAATTGGCCGAGCGAGGAGTCCTTCTGGAAAATGTTTACTGTCCTTCACCTATTTGTGTGCCCTCTCGCATGTCGATGTTATCGGGATGCTATCCGTATGAGAATCAAGTGTGGACTAACTCTCATATGCTTGATTCTGGGATTCCGACTTTTGCTCATGCTATGGGGGCTGGTGGCTACTACCCTACGCTTGTAGGCCGAATGCATTCGGTGGGGCCCGACCAGTTTCATGGTTATGCTCAGCGTTTGGTTGGGGATCATGGGCCTAACCAGCTTGGTGGCGTCAGTGTAGACCACGGTGCTCTTTCGGGTACCACCGGGCCGGAGCGTACTAGCCTTAGACTTTCTGGTCATGGTCAAAGTGCATACCAAGTTCACGATGAAGATGTTACTGCTGCCACTATCGATTATCTAAATCGGTTGGGGGTGAAGAAACGCTCCGGCCAGTCGGCCGAGCCCTTCTCGCTCTCGGTTGGTTTTATGTTGCCTCATCAGCCCTTTGTTGCCCGGTTGGAGGACTACCGTTACTATTATGAAAACGTTACTCTCCCGCAGAATCCCGAACCTTTTGGTGAACACTTACATCCCCACATCAAGTTCTGGCGAAGATCTTGTGATATTGAGGAGGTCAGTGAAGAGGAAATACGCCGTGCTCGCGCTGCTTATTGGGCTTTAGTTGACAGGATGGATGTTATGATTGGTCAAATTTTTACTTCCTTACGTGAGAACGGTTTGGAGGATAATACTCTTATCGTTTATATGTCTGATCACGGAGAGCAAGTTGGTGAACATGGTTTATGGTGGAAGCAAACTTTTTACGAGGATTCGGTCAAAGTTCCAGCAATCCTTGCTTGGCCGGGCCATTTACCTGAGAATATCCGTTGTGACAAGGTTATTTCCTCGCTTGACATCAACGCGACTATGATCGATGCTCTTGGTTGTCCTACTCTACCCAACTCACGAGGGCGAAGCTTGCTTCCGTTGTTGACTGAGCCGAAAAACACTAGGTGGGATAATGTGGCTTTCTCCGAATTTTGTCAAGACGCAGCTGGAGCTGGTGGCCCTTTTCCAGAAAAAGGTGTCTTTCAACGCATGATCCGTTCTGATGCTTGGAAACTCAACTATTACCATGGTCAGCCGTGCCAGCTCTTCAACTTGGATATCGATCCGCGTGAACTCAACAATTTGGCCACCGATCCTGCGCATCGCGAAACGGTTGAAAAACTGAAAACTAAAGTTCTGAACGGATGGGATCCTGAATGGATCTCCGAACGCATGGCCCAACTCCGTGCCGATCAGCAGGTTCTTGCTTCTTGGGGGCGGTACGTGCGACCAAGAGACCGATGTCGTTGGGAGCTCAAGCCGGAAATGGATTATCTGGATAACGAACAGATCTAGGCATACTTTTTCGTTTTGATTACTTGTTTCTAAAAGCAGTATTAACACCCCTAAGTTCGGGGTTCTATCATTATCGGAAATTTATACCGAAAAGAAAAAATTAGGGGCTAAAATCAACTTGTTTAAAGGTTGTAATATGCTTGATTCTCTAGTTAGACGGTTGCTAGTAGGTAAACTATGAGGCTTTCGTTTCTTTAGAGAATTAAAACCAAATCCACTATATTGTAGGAGAAAAAATTGAAAATCATTGATCCTCATGTTCATATTTGGAAGAACGATCCTGAATTTCCTTGGGCTCAGGAGACAAAAAATCCACCTCAGGAAGATGCAACACCAGAAATGTTGCTTAAATTGATGCGCGAAAATGATGTTGATAAGACGGTGCTAGTTCAAGTTATCCATTATCGGTGGGATAATAGTTACGTCGCACATGTTGTGAAAACTTATCCCGATAAGTTTATGGCCGTTGGCCGCATCAATCCAGAGGATCCAGACGCTCCTGACCACTTGAGTTATTGGACGGAACAACATGGGCTTCATGGTGTTCGCTTAAGCCCCTCAATAGATGCCTCAGGGGATTGGTTTGCTGGCTCTTTAATGGATCCGATTTTCGATCGTGCGGAACAATTAGGTGTTCCTATGCTAATTTTAACGAGGTCTGAAAGATTAACAGACCTTGCTGATATCTTAGATCGGCATGGAGATTTGGATGTTGTTGTTGACCACATGGCAGATTGTCCGCCAGATCAACCTGAGAAGCTCGAATTACTCCTTAATTTGGCAAATTTTCCTAGAGTTTATGTGAAGATTAGCCATACATGGTCGATTTCTAAGATGGGCTATCCGTGGGTCGATACACATGATATGGTAAAAAAAGTCTATCATACGTTTGGTGGAAGCCGAATTATGTGGGGGACGGACTGGCCAGTGTGCTTGAGTAAAGCTTCTTATACGCAAGCATTAACTGTTGTCAAAAATGAAATGGATTTTTTTACCCCTGAGGATCGGGAGTGGATGCTGGGAAAAACGGCTCTCCGAATCTGGAGGTTCGATGACTAAATTCATCTTCAAGGAAAATTAACAAATCAAAAGAGCTGAACGCGAAGGACTATGTATTCTTTGGGGCTAGTCCACAACTTCGATTTCTAGGTGGCATGCTTTCACTGATATGTGTAAAAGTGTTTTGTTTTGGAGTACTTAAGTCTTACATTGGATCTTATTCATTTGGGCGTGTCCAGTGAAATAATGTAGGAAGTTTCATGTTTTCTGACAACTCCTCTTGGAAGTTGTGTTTAGGTGGAAGATTGAAGAAATGCCAGTCGGCAAAAGCCAACAGTGCAGCAGAATCTTCTTCTCCCTGATAGTGCCCTCCTTCTCGGATGTGTATACCATTTCGTTTAGGTGTTCCAAGAAAATCGTAAATTGGTTGTGTTGCTAAGAACGAAGCGTATGTACCTTTTGGATTTGCCCAGAGGTCGTTGTGTCCTTCTGTCCGTAATAATGGTCTTGGGGCAACGAGTCCCATCAGGAAATGTTGGTCAAAAGGTAGGTCTTTTTCGCGTCCCGCCCATTTCTCAAAGTCAGGATGAGTCCATGTCCACCACCGTTTTCTGCTGGTAAGTGCAGCCAGATCTTCACAATCATCCCCCAGTGCAAGGTAAGATCCAGCTCCCGCACATCCAGATCCAGCAGGGTTGACAATAGCAATTCGGTCATCAAGTGCCCCTGCTAGCAACGCTGTTTTGCCGTTTCTGGAGTGCCCTGAAATCATAATCTGTTTTTTGTTGATAGCAGTTAATGTAAGAGCATACTCTAGCAATTGTAAAGCTCCCCAAGCCCAAACTGAAATTGACCCCCAAGAATATTTGCCTGGTTCTAGTTCTTCGTAAGCTTGTTGAGCTGGGCCAACAATTGGGTTACCCATTTCCATTGGTTCTAGCTGGTTGTTTTCATAACAGATCATCATATAGCCATTTTGGAGGAGATCGTAGAATACTGATTTACCTACGTATATTAGGGCTGGTATTCCATTTACGCCAAAATCTTTGACTGAATTTTGCCGTCTTTTGACTGCTTCTACAGATGGAGATAAGACTGTAACATTCATACCGAACTTGATTTCAGGTTGATCCCTTTTCGGCACAAAATCAAAATATAATTCGTCTTGGGTTTCACCGCCATCCAGTGTCTTGGATTCTAGATTTGTTATTGTCACTTTTTCAGGTGAGTTGGGCATAGATCCGTATTGGATGTTGATAATCATATCTTTTATTTCTTGTCGGCGAAGATTCCAATCTTCTAGAGTAACCACGCGATTGCCGTCTTCCTTCAGGAAAGGATCTGGTAATTTGTTAATTAATTTCATGTGATCTAAACCTCATTATCATTTCTGTAGAATTCGTCTGTTAAACAGGACTAAATTATATTTATATGTGATAGCAGCATGTCGATTAAATGTCCTGTTTGTAGTTAAGGTGATAGATGTAATTGAGTTGAAAATATCATCTTCAATTAGTTCAAGATCCGCATGCCCTTTGATTTGACCGTAGTAGTTATGATAATTTGTCTCTTTCGCTTTATGATTTAATGTTCTACATGATTCTTTCGTTTGCGGCTGACCATGTACCATATTTAATTGATAGTGTGTGGTCTACGGGGGTCAGAAACGTTATGAGTACTCGGAATGTGTCGGGAATAGATTCACTGCCACGCATTTGCCAAAAGCGATGCCCATATGCTCCTGGGCCAATTGAAATTGCATCGTTTCCTACATGATAAGTGGCACTACCTCCCTTCAGGAGTAAAATCTCATTAGCTTTTCCTTGTATTGCTCCGTGTCCAAAATCTATTTCTCCGCCTGGTCTGAAATCACAAGCAATCTGGAACGGCACCCTATTATAGCCTGTTGATGTTATATGCAAGTTAAATCCCTCTTCAATTTCTTTAACTTCCAGTGTGGTAAACAATGGTGGTAGTTTATAAAGATTTCGCTCTTTTCGAGTGTTGTAAAATTCATCAAAAGCGACTTCTCGCCCTAATGGCATATCGTAACCTGGTCTTCTTCCATCTGGGTCTATACTCTTGTGTGTCATGCAGATTTGTCCATTTGCTTCTTCGAATGTTTCACCGGTAAATTGTGCAATTGAAAAATAACTCGCGCAGAAATTTACCGACGTTAGTTCAGCTTGTCCATGTTTAATGCTAAAAGGCGTTGTAATACCGGCGCCAGTTGTTGCACTCGTTTTGTTTCGTCGCACCCTCCACAATTTGGATGTTGGATAAACTTTTGAGTAACTCTTTGGCAATCTATCTCGTTTGAGATTATCCTCACGCCAATTAGAGTGAGTGAGAAACGGTTCGAGTATCCAACCTGCTTCGGGAGAGGTTGAATATAGCCAGTCAGCTACCGCGGCATAAAAGCCATTTTTGTCCCGCCGTGCCATATAGTAATAAGTATCCACCATATTTCCAGGAACCACTCGAGTTCCATGGTCTTGCCGCCGCGAAAAACTCGTCACAACTGTTCCATCTGCGTTCAACATATGATAGGATAAATCTAGATTTCGTCGCACGGGTTCTAGTAGTTCCGGTCGGCCGAGCGCATCGGCTGCTAATCTTAGAGAGCGATTACAAATAGCATTGTAGACACCTGCACTCCGCTCAATATATTCACCGTCGGTATTGATGTCAATGGTCTCAGCGAGGTATTTTTCTATAGTGCCCATGCCGTCTAAATTGGGAAAAAGCTCCAACGCCTGTGACAGTGCTCCCACCAGTACCCATCGATGGTTTGGTGTGTGAAATCCACCGGTGATCATCCCGGGGACTGCTGTTTGAATGATCTCACCTAATTCCTCTACAATTTTTTCTGCTCCTTTATCACCATAGGTTTTTGCTTGTCTCGCCGCACGTACGACAGGTGCGATAGCCATCACGAGAAATCCGGTGTCAGGTGACGAATCAAAATTGGTGGTAATAAGGTCAAAACATCCGCTTTCTCTTCGGATCTTGCGTCCAAAGGTTGCTATAGCCAGGATACGTTTCAAAATCTCTTCGTTTTGATAATACTTTCCTCCTTTCAGTAAATATGCGTGACCAAGGGGAGCTACCATGTTCACACTTGTTGGTGTTGCTACTCCATCAATGAAAAAACCGCCATAATCATCCCGGCTTGGATCCATTATCTGGCAAGGCAGAATAGATTCAACTCGCTCGCCCAGTTTTTCTACTAAGTTTTCGTACTTTAACATTTAGGTGCCCTTTTGGTTATCTAAACATGTGGGAGTTAGTGAGTTTCCACCCAACACTCGAAGGGATTATGTTTGAAAAGGTTGAGTGACTTTAAGATTTACTTAAATCTTGTTTGCTTCCCTACGTACACTTTTGATATCTATCAAAATCTATCATCAATATTTCATCCTAAATCTTTTGGGGTGTTATGTTGAAAGCGAATCCATTTAGAGAGCAGGACTTATGTACTTTGTGATTTTTTTTATTTATGGATTTATATACTGATTGAAATTGGGCAGGCAATCTCATCCTAATGTTTTGGGGGTTCAGCATTTTCGACTAGTTTGCTAGTTGTTTTGTCTGAGTTTATAGTGGAATGGTACTAGCCAACGTCTTGAATTGGATGGGAGCTTTGTACTTTTGTTTCTCGCTCATTCGGTGTTTATAAACTAATGGTGTGATTATTGGTCTTCTTTTATTTTTTTTAGGATGAGATCTATAACTTGGTTGATTTCTAACTGTGTTGTGTCTATGATGATTGCATCTTCAGCCTTCTTAAGAGGACTGTGCTGACGTGATTTGTCTTGTTGGTCTCGTATTCGTATCTCGTTTTCAATTTGTTCAAACGAGCATGCCACACCTTTGGTCTGAAACTCATTAAATCGCCGTCTCGCACGTTCTTCAATTGATGCTGTAATATAAAATTTCAAGTCAGCGTCTGGGAATACTACCGTTGTTACGTCACGTCCCTCGGCTATAACACCGCTATTTTTAGCGATGCGGCGTTGTTGTTTTACCATTTCCTGCCGGACTTCGGGGATTTTTGCTATTACTACGACCTGTTGTTCAATTTCGGGGTGTCGGAGTTCTTCGGAAACATCTATACCATTGAGCAGAGTCTTTTTACCGTTATCAGCAAAGTCAATTTGACATTGTTTCTGCACTAGATCAGTCAGTTGAGTCCTATTATTTGGGGAAATTTCTCTTTGAGATGCAAGTAGTGTTACTGCTCGGTACATCGAACCAGAGTTGAGGTAGAGGTAGTTGATTTGTTCAGCAACTTTGCGAGTCACGGTGCTTTTGCCCGATCCTGCAGGTCCGTCAATCGCAATGGTCGACTTTCTAGTATTCATCTTTATTGCAAGGTGTCCCTTATTTCTTTTGCTTGGGCTAGAAACTCCTCAATTTTGGTGGAGTCTTTATTTGTTAGTAGAGTGCTTAGTTGTTCTAGAGTTTGGATGGTTGATTTAACCATAGGTATCAGAAACTCCGAATTTTGCAGGAAAATGTCTCTCCATATTTCTGGAGAACCGGCTGCGATCCGTGTTGTATCTCGAAAGCCTGTGGCTGCAAGCTCAAGGGCTCTAAGGGATTTGGTTTGAACTGACTGTGTTGTTTGGGTTAAAACTGATGCGATTAAGTGTGGTAAATGGCTGGCCCCAGCTACGAGGTAATCGTGATCAGTTGGTGATAGAACGATTGTGTATCCACCTATAAATTCCCATAGGTCTTTGACTACTTGAATTGCGGTTGGTGATGTGCACATTGAAGGTGTGATGATACACTTTGCGTTGTTAAAAAGGTTAGATCTTGCTTCGGCGACGCTGGTTTTTTCTGACCCCGCCATCGGGTGTGAACCGACGAAATGGATGTGTGTGTAGTCTTGATCACTTAGAAAATTGTCAATTTCTCTGACGACTTGGGTTTTGACACTTCCTACATCAGTAATGAATAAAGGTTTTTTTGGAGGTGCTTGCTCCGAAATTCGTTTAACCATTTGAGGGATAAGTGAAACTGGTGTGCCTATGATGAGAAGATCTGCTTTTTCTACGCCCGACTTAAAGTCTGTTGTAGCAAAGTCGACGACATTATGTTCTAATGCAATGTTGAGAGTTTCTCTTCGCCGGCCTAGTCCTGTAATTTGGCCTTTGAAACCGTTTTCCTTAAGAGCTAAGCCGAGGGAACCTCCGATTAATCCAACACCAAGAATTGTAATATTTTTTATCTGCTGAAATTTTACTATCATTTATGATTATTTCTGTCGTTAATTGGCTGCTATGAACATAAAAAAACAGGGTTCCATTAAACCCCGTTCTTTTATCAATTTAGCTAGTTTCAACTTTTGAGTTTAGCTTTTCCGTATTAGCAACTAGGACAGCTAAATCTGGTTGCTAATTTGTAAGCGTGCTGGTAGGTTCAAAACTTTGTATAATTACAGCTCTCACAATTAAGAGTGTAGCACATTTTTTGCTTCTTTTTCAATCAAAATGCGGCTTGTGTTTGGGTGATTACCTATTTCTGTGGTAGTATATAAATAAATACTGGATCTAACAGGATTTGGGTGTGTTATGTCTCAGCCACTCATTGTACCAATTGGTGAAAAGGTAAAACTCGCGGATTTTGATCCTAGCTATAAGGGAAAGTATAAACGCAAACGCGATGTACAAGGTAAATTGCGTAAAACCATCAACAAAATTATCGAGTTACAGGAATTATTATACAGTGATAGTAACAATTCATTGTTGATTGTTTTACAGGCTATGGATGCAGGTGGAAAGGATGGAACAATTAAGCATGTAATGGGGGCCGTCAATCCACAAGGGTGTGATGTTAAGAATTTTAAGGCTCCTTCTGTTGAGGAAGCCGCACACGATTTTCTGTGGCGTTATCATTTCGCTGCGCCGAGAAAGGGAAAGATAGTTATATTTAATCGATCTTATTATGAGGATGTGTTGGTTGTACGAGTGCACAATCTAGTTCAAAAAACTGTGTGGAGCAAAAGATATAATCAGATTAACAATTTTGAAAAGATGCTGGTAGAAAATGGAACAACCATTTTGAAGTTTTACTTGCACATTTCGAAAGATGAGCAAAAAAAACGTTTTGAGGATAGGCTGAATCGTACCAACAAGCATTGGAAGTTTTCAGATGCGGATTTGCGTGAACGCCAGTATTGGGATCAGTATATGGAAGCATTTGAAGTAGTTCTTAGCAAGTGCAACACCAAAGTTGCTCCGTGGCACATTGTGCCGGCCAATAATAAGTGGTATCGAGATTTGGTAATTGGGAAAGCAATTGTCAAGGCTCTTGAAGGGCTCGACATGAAGTATCCTGAACCTGAACGAGATTTTTCGGATATAGAGATCAAAGATTGACCTATGATGGTACTATTCAGGTAATATGGTTCTCTGGCGTGATTTTATTGGTTAAGCTAGTTAAAGTAATGTTGTTAATTGGTTTGTACTTCACATTAGATTATAAAAAAGACTTGACAAATTGAGGCTTATTTAGTAAAATCAAAAATTTGCCTGACTGATTTACCTAATTAGGTGGTTATCGCAAGGGGGGTGGTGCCCGAGAATAGAACTAATGTTTGTGTTTTTGCTCGGATTAAGTGAGTTCAAAAGCCCCATTTTGCGCGTCTTCGGGGCTTTGTTTTAGTTTATATACAATTAATTTTTAGGGTGGGATGGTTTTTTGATGCCGACAATCAATCAATTGGTAAGGAAAAAGAGAAAATCAGCGAAGAAGAAGAGTAAAGCTCCAATTCTGCAAGGGTGCCCTCAAAGGAGAGGGATTTGTCTTCAGGTTAAAACTATCACTCCAAAGAAACCGAATTCCGCACTTCGGAAAGTGGCTCGTGTTCGATTTAGTAATGGTTTTGAGGCAACTTGCTATATTGGTGGAATTGACCATAATCTACAAGAGCACTCTGTAGTGCTAGTGCGTGGTGGTCGTGTCAAAGATTTGCCGAACGTTAGATATCATATTGTTAGAGGAACGTTGGATACGGCCGGGGTCGAGAATCGTAAGCAGGGGCGATCGAAGTATGGCGCGAGAAAAACAGATTAATTGGGAGTTAATTAATGGCACGGCGTAGAGACTCCATCAAGCGAGAAGTAGTACCTGATCCGAAATATAATAGTGAATTAGTTGCGCAATTTGTAAATGTTATGATGCGCAGCGGCAAGAAAAGTGTATCCCAGCGGATTCTCTATGATAGCTTTGAGCTCATTGAGCAGAGGTCTAATGAGGAAGGACTTGTTGTTTTTCGCCAAGCTATAAATAATGCCAAACCGCTTCTTGAGATTAGGTCAAGGCGAGTTGGAGGGGCAACCTATCAGGTTCCAGTTGATGTTAGGCCTGCTCGTCGTACCACTTTGGCTATTCGATGGCTTATTCAAGCGGCACGCAGTCGTAACGATAAAACTATGGCAGAGCGTGTGGCTGGGGAGATCATCGATGCCTTTAATAACCAAGGGGGGGCTATGCGAAGGAAGGATGAGCAGGCCCGTATGGCCGAAGCTAATCGAGCTTTCGCCCATTTCCGTTGGTAGAATGTTGGATATAATATTATTTATTATGAATGAAAGCGGAATTGAATTTTAGAGTTTAACAATGCAATCTGATCTCGTCGAATCTGAAAAAGGAAATGTTGCGAGCAAGTCTCATTTCTCGCCGGAAGCAACAAGGAATATTGGTATCATGGCGCACATCGATGCTGGTAAGACGACTGTGACAGAAAGAGTCTTGTATTATACAGGTCGTGTTCACAGAGTTGGTGAAGTACATGATGGTACAGCGGTTATGGATTGGATGGCGCAGGAGCAAGAACGCGGTATTACGATTACTTCGGCAACTACCACTTGTCAATGGATGGATCACCGTATCAATGTTATTGATACTCCAGGTCATATTGATTTTACGGCTGAGGTTGAAAGGTCTCTTCGTGTACTAGATGGTGCTGTCGCTGTCTTTTGCGCTGTGGGTGGTGTTGAACCTCAATCTGAAACTGTTTGGCGTCAGGCCGATAAGTATAATGTTCCTCGCATTGCTTTTATAAACAAAATGGATCGTACCGGAGCTGATTTCTTTCGAACTGTTGAAATGATGATTGAACGGCTTGGGACCCAACCGATACCAATTCAAATCCCAATTGGTTCTGCTGAGACTTTTAGTGGAATAGTTGATCTTATTAAGATGAAGGCTCTGAAGTGGGAAGATCATGATTTTGGAATGACAGTACATGAAGTGCCGATTCCAGATGATATGAAAGATGTGGTTGACGATTATCGTAGCCGGATGTTGGAGTTAATAGCTGATTGGGATGATGACCTCCTAGTGAAATATTTGGAAGGTGAGGAAATTAGTGAGCAAAACGTGAATGATGGTCTAAGGAATGCGACTATTGCTGGTGACGTCGTTCCAGTTTTGTGTGGAGCAGCCTTAAAGAATAAAGGTATTCAGCCGATCTTGGATTCAATCGTTTCTTATTTGCCAAACCCTCGGGAGGTCTCGGCTATCACAGGGGTGAATCCCCAAACAGACGTAGTTGAGGAGCGTTTACCGGATGAAACCCAACCTTTTTCTGCTTTGGCTTTTAAGATTATGACAGATCAGCATGTTGGTAGGCTTACCTTTCTCCGTGTTTATTCTGGTGTCTTGGCTAAAGGGACAAAAGTCTATAATAGTTCTACTCGTAAGGTTGAAAGGGTTAACCGTCTGTTGCAGATGCATGCTAACAGGCGAGAAGATCGAGAGTTAGTATATGCCGGAGACATTGTTGCTGCAATTGGTATGCAGGATATTACGACGGGCGATACGATATGTCAGATGGATGCTCCGATCGTTCTAGAATCCATGGATTTCCCTATGCCTGTGATTTCTATTGCTGTTGAGCCGGAAACAAAATCTGATGTTGATAAGATGAACGTGGCTTTGGCTAGGCTGGCAGAGGAAGATCCTACGTTTAAGGTTCATCAGGATCCTGAAACAGATCAGATGTTACTTTCAGGTATGGGAGAACTCCATTTAGAGATTATCATGGATCGGCTTTCCCGTGAATTTAAAGTCTCTGCAAATATTGGGCAACCACAGGTGGCTTATCGGGAGACAGTGGGTCACCATTCTATAGTTGATAAGAAGTATGTTCGGCAAACAGGTGGTCGTGGACAGTACGGGCATGTGTGTCTAGAAGTTTATCCAATTGATAAAGGTGCTGGATTTGAATTTGTCAATGAAATTAAGGGGGGAGTTATTCCCTCGGAGTATATACCTGCAGTCAGGAAAGGCATTGAAAGTGCTATGGGGATAGGGGGTCTTGCAGGGTATCCTATTGTTGATGTTGGTGTGCGATTATTTGACGGTTCGTATCATCCAGTAGATTCATCCGAAATGGCGTTTTCCGTCGCTGGTTCCATGGCTTTCAAAGAGGCAGTTAAGAAATCTAGTCCGATATTACTTGAGCCGATAATGACGGTTGAAGTAATTGTCCCGGATGACTACTTAGGTAAGGTGATGGGTGATTTGAATTCTCGTCGTTCGCAAATTCTTGATACCGAAGTGAGGAGCAAATCTCGTGTTCAGGTAATCAAGGCTTATGTCCCATTGTCTGGTACATTTGGATATGTAAAAACTCTTCGGTCATTGACCCAAGGGAGGTCGACGCATTCAATGGAGTTCTCACACTATAGTTTGGTTCCTCAGAGTATTTTTGAAGAGGTTGTTTCTGCGAAAACTAGTGCAGAATAACAAATCGGCAATCTAGACTAATTTGAATTTTTAAGGAGTTTTGTAAAATGGCAAGAGAGAAGTTTGAAAGGACAAAACCTCACGCTAATGTGGGTACTATTGGCCACGTAGATCATGGAAAGACTACGCTGACGGCAGCTATTACCATGGTAATGTCGAGCTTAAGCGAATCAAATTACGTGAAAACTTATGAGGAAATTGATGCCGCACCTGAAGAAAAGGAACGTGGAATCACTATTAATACAGCTCATGTTGAATACGAAACTGAGAATCGTCACTACGCCCACGTTGATTGCCCAGGACATGCAGATTATATTAAAAATATGATTACAGGTGCCGCTCAGATGGACGGCGCGATTCTAGTCGTGTCGGCTGCTGATGGTCCAATGCCACAAACGCGAGAGCATGTTTTGTTGGCAAGACAGGTGAATGTACCGCACATCGTTGTTTTCCTTAATAAGGCAGATATGGTTGATGATGAGGAACTGCTTGAGCTCGTTGAATTGGAAGTTCGTG
The DNA here is from genome assembly GCA_002709695.1 of Candidatus Poribacteria bacterium. Lineage (GTDB taxonomy): Bacteria > Poribacteria > WGA-4E > WGA-4E > UBA9662 > UBA9662. Next base: position 33,510 of record PAQF01000037.1, on the reverse strand, counting down.
AATTACTTGATGAATATGACTTTCCTGGGGACGATATTCCTATTGTTGCTGGGTCAGCTTTGCAGGCCTTGGAAGCCAGTGGGGATCCAGCTAGTGAGGATTGTCAGCCAATTATCGAGTTGATGCAGGCAGTTGATGATTACATACCTCAACCTGAAAGAGATGTCGATATGCCGTTCTTGATGCCGATTGAAGATATATTTACGATCTCTGGTCGTGGTACTGTAACGACAGGGCGAGTTGAAAGAGGTCGGGTTAATGTTGGTGACCCGATACAAATTATTGGTCTACGAGAAACGGAAGATACTGTTTGTACTGGAGTAGAAATGTTCCGTAAATTGCTTGATAGTGGAGAGGCAGGTGATAATATTGGTGCTTTATTGCGTGGGATTGATCGTGACTCGGTTGAGCGAGGACAGGTTTTAGCCGCGCCGGGTTCAGTTAGCCCACATACCAAATTTGAAGCTGAAGCCTATATTTTAAGCAAGGAAGAAGGTGGGCGCTGGACGCCTTTCTTTACTGGTTACCGACCGCAATTTTATTTTCGTACAACAGATGTAACGGGGCAGATGCATCTACCAGATGGTGTTGAAATGGTGATGCCAGGTGATAATATCCAGATTACTGTTGAGCTTACAAAGCCAATTGCAATGGAAGAAGGGCTTCGCTTCGCTATACGTGAAGGTGGTCATACTGTGGGTGCTGGAGTGGTATCTAAAATTACAGAATAGTTTATTTGTATTGTTAGATTGAAGGAGCTTAGTTTCTAGTTATGTACCAGTTTGAGGAGAATAGTGGATAGTCAGAAAATTCGAATCCGTTTGAAGGCTTTTGATCATCGTTTGCTGGACAAGTCGGCTTCGGTAATTGCAGAAACGGCTAAGCAAACTGGTGCAGTTGTTGCTGGTCCGATTCCAATTCCGACAAAAAGAAACATATGGACCGTTCAGAAAGCTACGTTTGTCAATAAGAAAGCACGTGAGCAGTTTGAAATGCGAACTCACGTCCGTTTAATCGATATTGTGGAGATTACTCCTAAAACAGTTGATGCTTTAATGCGGCTGGATCTTCCTTCAGGTGTTGATGTGCAAATCACAACTTTTTAATTTCGCATTTTTTGGATACATAAAATTATGGTTAATGGAATACTTGGTAGGAAAATTGGGATGACCCAAGTCTTCGACGAGTCAGGTGAAGCAGTACCAGTTACTGTGATCGAAGCAGGACCTTGTTCGGTTGTACAAATTAAAACAGCTGAGCAGGATGGCTATAATGCTGTTCAGGTCGGTTTTTTTGATCGGAAAGACAGTAAATTTAATAAGCCAGAACTAGGCCATTTCAAGAAAGCTAATGTTCAGCCTACGCGTTATTTAAAAGAGTTGCCAGTGGATTCACTTGATGATGTGTCTCTTGGTTTTGTTATTGATTCAAGCACGTTTTCGGAGGGGGATTTGGTTGATGTAACAGGCCAGTCGAAAGGAAAAGGGTTCGCTGGAGTTGTAAAACGTTGGGGATTTGCTGGGGGGCGGAAGAGTCATGGTGGCGAACAAGATCACCGTCGGCCGGGGTCCATAGGTCAAAGTGCTCAACCGTCTCGAGTTTTTAAGGGCCAGAAAATGCCTGGTCGTATGGGAAACAAGAAAGCGACAGTACAAAATCTGGAAGTCATTAAAACTGATCCTGAACGCAACCTTTTGCTTGTCAAAGGGGCTGTTCCTGGAAGTAGAAATGGTTTGTTGGTTATTAGAAAAGCGGTTAAGTCTAAGGATTGATGTGTTTATGCCAAAATTAGATGTGTATGACAGATTAGGTAAGGTTGTTTCTCAAAAGGAATTGAGCGAGAGATTTGTCAGTATGCCAGTCAATGCTCCCGTTGTTCATAAATGTGTGGTAGCCTATTTGGCAAATCAACGCCGGGGTACTGCGTCGACCAAAATACGTAGCGAGGTCAAGGGGAGTGGTAGGAAGTTATATCGTCAAAAAGGAACTGGCAGGGCGCGAGTTGGAGATGTCAAATCACCTATTCGTGTGGGTGGTGGAGTGGCGTTTGGGCCTAGGCCCCGTAGTTTTCGAATTGATTTACCCAAAAAAGTTCGACGTTTAGGTATGAAGTCTATCTTGGCTGATGTTTTTCAGTCGGAGTGTTATCGGCTAGTTCAGGATTTCAGTATGGAGGTTCCTAAGACAAAGGAATTAGTGGAGTTTCTAGATGTCCTCAATTTAGAAGGGAAGACGCTGATTGTTTTAGGTGACTACGATCCAAATATTCATCTGTCTGCTCGAAATATTCGTGGAGTAAATAGCTGTACTTGGGATTTACTGAATGTCTATGAGATGCTTTGGCATGATAATATAGTTGTTATGGAGAGTGCTGTGGATAAACTGGAGCAGAAATATGCTAGCTAGCAGTTTGTCAAAATTAAGGAGAGGTATTTAAGAATTTTATGAAAGCACCGTATCAAGTAATTAAAAAACCTTTAATAACTGAAAAGACGACTATTTTGCGTGAGGAGAACAAATTCACTTTAGTCGTTGATCGGAATGCTACCAAGGCAGATATTCGACAAGCAGCCGAGGATATTTTTGATATTAAAGGGAAAATTTTGAAAGTGAATACCGTACTTGTTCATGGTAAGACAAAAGGTCAATTAATGCGTGCTAATCGTGGCAGGCGACCGGATATTAAGAAGGCTATTTTGACTGTTGAAGCAGGGACGGATATTCGACTCTTTGAAAGTATTTAACTTTTGGATACATCCATAGAGATTATGATATAAGGTGAAATCACGTGGCAACTAAAACATATAAACCTACGACTCCAAGTCGGCGTACAATGACGAGCAATGACTTTGCTGAATTGACACGCTGGTATCCAGAAAAGTCTTTGACCAAAGGTAGTAAGAGAAGGGCCGGCCGTAATTCTTTGGGTAGAATTACTGTTCGCAGGCGTGGTGGAGGGCATAAGCGGAGATACCGTGTTGTTGATTTTAAGCGAGATAAACACGGGGTCTTGGCTAAAGTAGCATCGATTGAATATGATCCTAACCGATCTGCGCATATTGCACTCCTTCATTATACTGATGGTGAAAAGCGTTATATCATCGCACCATTGGGGGTTCAGGTAGGAGAAATGTTGTGTTCAGGTGCTGAGGCTGAGGTTAAGGTTGGAAATGCTTTGCCGCTTTCACGTATTCCTCCTGGAACTTTCATTCACAATATTGAGATGACTCTTGGTAAAGGTGGGCAGTTGGTTCGAAGTGCTGGTGAATCAGCACAACTTCTTGATCGTGAAGGGAAATATGTAAGGGTTAAGTTACCTTCTGGTGAGATTCGGTTGATATTGGGGGACTGCCTTGGTACTATCGGTCAAGTTGGAAATGTTGATCATGGGAATGTAACAATTGGTAAGGCAGGTAGGTCCCGTTGGCTTGGCCGGCGACCAAAAGTTCGAGGGGTTGCAATGAACCCAGTTGACCACCCTCACGGTGGAGGGGAAGGAAAAAGTTCTGGAGGAAGACATCCCTGTACTCCTTGGGGGGTTCCGACTAAGGGATATAAAACTCGAAACCCTAAAAAGAAATCGAGTAAGTTAATTGTAGGTTGATTTTTCCATTAATTTATTGAATTTGAAAGGAAACTATGTCTCGTTCGCTCAAGAAAGGGCCTTATGTTGATCCTAAGCTATTGAAGAAGATAGAGCGAATGGATCAATCTGGAAGCAAACGTGCGATTCGTACTTGGTCTCGTCGGTCAATGATTACCCCGGATTTTGTGGGTCATACGTTTGCAATCCATAATGGTAAACAGTTTTTTCCTGTTTATATTACAGAAAATATGGTTGGGCATAAGTTGGGTGAGTTTTCGCCAACCCGGACTTTTAGGTCTCATTCCTCCTCGTTGTAGTATTATAGGCTTTTTAAAATTAAGGGGTTTGTATTATGGAAGCGGTTGCTAGCCAGAGAAATGTGGCGATTGCTCCTCGTAAAGTTAGGTTGCTTGCTGATTTGATTCGTGGGGAATATGTTGATGATGCCCTAGATCAATTGTCATTGACACACAAAGCGGGATCTCCTGTCATCATGAAATTGATTAATTCAGCGGTGGCAAATATGTTGGATAATAGCTCGGACGTTGATGAAACAATGTTGTACGTTAAAATGATCTTTGTGGATGATGGGATAGTACGTAAGTGGATTCGTCCCAGATCAAGAGGTATTGCCAATAGAACTTTGCGAAGAAGATGCCATATCAAGGTTGTTGTGAGTGAATGGTCAGAGGAAGAGTAGGATTATTTTGAAATTTCTGCTGTTTCGAATGTGGTTTGATATTATTAATACTAATTACAGTAACGAACTTGAGTTTTAGGAGGTTTTTGTGGGCCAGAAGACCCATCCGCGTGGTTTACGTATAGGTATCATTGAATCTTGGGAGTCGACTTGGTATGAAAAGAAAGATTATGCAAAGTGGCTTCATGAAGACCTAACGTTACAGAAATTCATCAAAGAAAGACTCTTCCGTGCGGGGATTTCTCGAACTGAAATCAAAAGGAAGGAATCAGGATCCGGCACATGTACTGTAAGAATTCATACTGCTCGTCCTGGGATTGTAATTGGACGTCGTGGTAGTGAGACTGAACAGTTGCAATCTGATTTAGAAAAGCTAATTGGAAGACCTGTCCGGATTGAGGTTGAGGAGATTAAAAGGCCCGAGCTTGATGCCCAACTTGTTGCCGAGGCCGTCTCAATGCAGATTCTACGCCGTGCTAATTTTAGGCAAGCGATGAAGAAAACCATTGAATCTTCGATGAAAGCTGGTGCCCAAGGCGTTAAAATTGCGGTGAGTGGTCGTCTTGGTGGAGCTGAGATGGCTCGAAGTGAATCTGCAATTCAAGGCCGTGTGCCGCTACATACTTTGCGTGCAAACGTTGATTATGGATTTGCTGAAGCTGCTACAACTTATGGGAAGATTGGAATTAAAACATGGATTTTTAAAGGAGAGATAATAGGGGATCCATTTGATGAAGATGCTGTAGCAAGTCGTATATCTCAGCTTCCTACAGCTGGTGAAAGCCGCAGGCGAAGATCACGTAGGTCAAGGTCATCGAGTTCAGGGGGTAGTAATTAGTGTTGGGTTCGATTTTTATGTGGTCTTTCCTAGATGTGTTTGCTTTTAGAAAGGATAAAGTTTTATGTTAATGCCGAAGCGCACGAAGTATCGGAAAATTCAAAAGGGCAAACGGCGTGGTACACCTGTCAAAGGGTCCAGTATTGATTTTGGTGAGCATGCTTTGCAGGCTGTTGAATCTGGTTGGATGACGAGCCGCCAAATTGAAGCTGCACGTGTTGCAATGACACGTTATGTTCGTCGTGGTGGGAAGGTTTGGATTAAGATTTTTCCACATAAGCCTATAACGCAGAAAGCTGCGGAAACGCGTATGGGAAGTGGTAAAGGAACACCTGAGTACTGGGTTGCTGTTGTTAAGCCAGGTCGAGTTTTATATGAGTTAAGTGGGATTCCATTTGATGAGGCTAAGGAAGCAATGCGTCTAGCTTCTCATAAACTCCCTTTCAAGACCAAATTTATTACTAGATCCTCAGACGGAATGGGTTAAGCAATGGACACAGTAGACTTGCGCGTTAAGCCAACAGAAGAGCTGGAAAGTGATTTGCAGGATTTACAGGAGAGTCTATTCAGTTTAAAGTTTCGGAATGTTCTCAGTCAGCTTGATGATACATCCCAGTTAAAAAAAGTACGTAGAGATATTGCTCGTACCAAGACGATTCTGCGTGAACGTAGTCTTGGAATTGAAAGATAAGGGAAATTAAATTGTCAGATAGAGGTATTAGGAAGGTCCGAACGGGTACGGTGACGAGTGACAAAATGGACAAGAGTGTTACAGTAGCTGTAGAACGTACCTACCGGCACCCTGTGTATAAAAAGGTCGTCAGGCGTACCAAAAGAGTTTTGGCTCATGATGAAAGTAATCAATGTCAGGTTGGTGATGTTGTACGAATTGTTGAAAGCAAGCCTTTAAGTCGTCGGAAAAGATGGCGCTTACAGAGCATTGTTTCAAAAGTTGAGTGAGATACAATATTGTTGAGAGAAGCATAGGGTTTGTGAGATGATTCAGACTTATACGATGTTGAATTCTGCAGATAATTCTGGGGCTAAACGAATTATGTGTATAAAAGTTCTTGGTGGCAGTCGAAGGCGTTACGCGAGAATTGGGGATATTATAGTAGCTAGTGTGAAAGAAGCTGTTCCAAATAGTCAGGTGCCGAAAGGGAGTGTTGTTCGTGCGGTGGTTGTCCGAACAGCAAAAGAGTATCGCAGGCCAGATGGTTCTTACATTAAGTTCGATGAAAATGCGGCGGTTATACTGGATCCACAAAATCAACCTCAAGGGACACGGGTTTTTGGGCCTGTAGCTCGCGAATTGCGCGATAAGGATTTTACTCGAATTGTGTCTTTAGCACCGGAAGCTATTTGAAATTTTTTGAAAGTTTTAAGGTATTTCATTTGTATTGAGTTAGGAGAGAGAGTTGATGGCTCAAAAAAGAGCGCGCTTGAAAATAGGGGATCAGGTTTTAGTGTTGAGTGGGAAAGACAAGGGGAAGAAAGGTGAACTTCTCGAGATTTTTCCTGAAAAAGAACGTGCTATTGTAGAAGGTGTTAATTTTATAACAAAGCATGTGCGACCGGATCCTCAAACACAACAAGGGGGAGCGGTTTCGATAGAAGGTTCTGTACACCTGTCGAATTTGAAATTGGTGTGTCCTAGGACCGATAAGCCTGTTCGCACTAAACGGCGTGGTGTAGCAAAGGAAGTTGGCGGTCGAACGAAGGTTTTCCGAGAGAGAATATCAGTTGTAGATAATGAGAGTGTTGAACGCACATAAATTAGGGTATATGAAATGGATCCCGCAAGGTTATTGTATCAACAAGAAGTTGTGCCTGCATTAGTCGATCGGTTTGGGTATAAGAATTCGATGCAAGTACCTAAGCTTGAAAAAATAAGTCTAAACATTGGGGTTGGTGAGGCTATTCAGACACCGAAATTGTTGGAAGATGCGGTTGAGGAACTGAGTTTGATTGCTGGCCAGCGTGCAGTTATCACTCAGGCTAAAAAGTCAGTATCTAACTTCAAGCTTAGGCAAGGTATGTCAATTGGATGTCGTGTTACTTTGCGTAAGGATAGGATGTATGATTTTTTCTATAAGCTAGCTAATGTTGTTATACCGCAGATTCGTGATTTTCGTGGAATTTCCCCATACTCTTTTGATGGTCGAGGGAATTACTCGCTGGGACTGCGGGAGCAGATTATATTTCCAGAAATTGAGTATGATAAAGTTAGTGATGTGAGAGGTTTGAACATCACCATAGTAACAACCGCACGGACGGATGAAGAAGCTTACGAATTATTGAATCTACTGGGAATGCCGTTGCAAGAACGTACCTAGGCGATTAAGTATTTTAATTTATTATTTAAGGAGAAACTAATTGGCAACTAAGGCCCAGGTTGCAAAGCAAAAGAGAACACCAAAGTTTCAGACTCGAAAATATAATCGTTGTCGTCAGTGCGGACGGCCACGCGGATATCTTAAGAAATTTGAGTTGTGTCGAATTTGTTTTCGTTCCCTTGCAAGAGAAGCAAAAATTCCTGGTGTCAGGAAAGCCAGCTGGTAGAGGGAGGGAAACCAATGTCAATGACAGATACTGTCGCAGATATGTTGACTCGGATTCGTAATGCTAATATGGTTAGGCATGACCGGGTTGAGATTCCTGGATCCAAGTTGAAATCTGAGATAGCACGGATATTACATGAAGAAGGTTATATTCAAAGTTACAGGTTAATCGAAGATCGAAAACAGGGTATTTTAAGAATATATTTGAAGTACGCTGATAACCAAGAAAGGGTTATTTCGGGGCTTCGTCGGATTAGCAAGCCGGGCAGGCGTATCTACGCTAGTGTGGCAGAAATACCGCGAGTATACGGAGGTTTAGGTGTTTCTGTGTTGTCGACGTCAAGTGGTGTTAAAACTGGAAAACAGTGTCGGAGAGAAGGAATCGGTGGCGAAGTCCTTTGCTATGTTTGGTAAGAGGCTAATAACTAGAAAAAGGGGAAAGCAAGATGTCTCGAATCGGAAATTTGCCAATCCAAATTCCGGACAAGGTCCAAGTCCAATTAAAAGAAAATGGGGCGGTTGAAGTTGAGGGACCTAAGGGCAAGTTGGATTGGACTGTTCCTATAAGCATCAAAGCACATGTTGCTGATGGTCTCATCCGTTTTGAACGGGAAACAGATGAAAAGGCAGATAGAGCTTTACATGGATTATCGAGGAGTTTGGTTGCTAATATGGTGACTGGTGTCAGTGAAGGGTTTGAAAAAAAACTTTATGTCGTTGGTGTTGGCTACCGTGCGGAAATCGATCGTCAAAATTGTTTGGTTTTAAATGTTGGTTATTCTCATCCTGTTACTTTTGATCCTCCTGAAGGGATTACAGTTACAGTCGATCCTCCGGAGAATATTGATGGTTTGCCTCATATACCTGTTAGCGTTAAAGGAATTGATAAGCAAATGGTGGGTCAAGTTGCAGCGTCAATCCGAAAAATTAAGAAACCCGAAGTTTATAAGCCTTCAAAAGGCATTCGCTACGAAGGCGAGCAGGTGCGGAATAAAGAGGGCAAGACCGCTGTATAGTCTTTGGTATTATCACCATGTCAATAAGTGGATATTTTAGATAATTTGGAGTAAATCTGTTGAATCGGATAAAGAAGAAGCAGCATAATTTGAAAAGGCGAAAGGCCCGTATACGCGGCAGAGTTTATGGTACTGAACAGGTACCACGTTTGGTTGTTTTTCGGAGTTTGAAACATATTTACGCGCAGGTTATTGATGACACGAAGGGTGCTACGCTAGCATCAGCATCTACTTTATCGCCTGAATTGCGAGAAGTGTTACCTACTGAAGCGAAAAAAATCTCAGCTGCAGAGCAGGTCGGAGGGTTAATTGCTGCAAAAGCAAAAGATTGCAATATAGAATCGGTGGTCTTTGATCGTGGCGGAAACCTCTATCATGGACGTATAGCAGCTCTCGCTGAAGCAGCAAGGAAAGGCGGTTTGAAGTTCTAACCCTTTTTTGTGATCAGGGACATCATCTAAACTTGAGGAGATTTCGTTGAATAGAGAAAACGATCCAGAGTCATTAGAACTCGAAGAACAGTTAATTGGTATTAACCGCGTCATGCGCGTTCGTAAAGGTGGAAGGACGCCAAGTTTTAATGCGTTAACGGCAGTTGGGAACCGACAAGGTTTAGTTGGTATTGGATTTTCCAGTGCTAAAGATGTGCCGTCAGCGATTAGGAAAAGTATTGTTGATGCGAAGAAGAATGTGGTACATATTCCAGTTATAGATGGTACTATTCCACATCAGATTATTGGTCGTTATAAGGCTTCAAGAGTGGTGCTAAGGCCTGCAGGACCGGGGACGGGTATTGTTGCTGGATTGGCTACGCGTGTGATCTTGGAATTTGCTGGCGTACGTAATATCTTGACGAAACGAATTGGTAGTCGCAATATGAAGAATACCGCGGAGGCAACGATGCAAGGTTTGAAAAGTCTGAAAAAGATTGAGGATGTTGCTCGTCTACGGGGAAAAACTGTTGAGGAAATACAGGGTTAACTTGATAGGGAGAATACGGAACTAGAGATGAAATTGAACGAACTTAAGCCTCCAAAAAAATCGAGGCGCCCAAAAAAGAGGGTTGGCCGTGGGCATGGGGCTGGCTCGGGAAAAACATGCGGGCGAGGTCATAAAGGACAGAAATCGAGGTCTGGGGTTTCAATCCCAGCTTGGTTTGAGGGAGGGCAAATGCCGTTGGTTCGGCGTATCCCAAAAAGTGGTCCTCGGAGAACTGGTCATGTGCGTGTTGAATATAGTGTTGTTAATGTTCAGACACTAGATATGTTTGAGGATGGGGCGATTGTTTCGCTTGAAAAGATGTTTGAGTTGGGACTTGTTAAAGGCAAAAATTCAAAAGTAAAGATTTTGGGTGATGGTGAAGTTGAAAAGAAACTGACAGTTCAAGCTCATAAATTCTCGAAAACAGCTGTTGAGAAAATAGAAGCAATGGGTGGGACGATAGAGGTAATTTAGTTGATTAAAACAATTCGGAATGCTTTTAAGATTCCAGAATTAAAAAAGCGCATTATTATTACTGCTTTATTGATAGTTGTCTATCGGGTTGGAGCACATATTACGTTGCCAGGGGTAGATGATGCGGGATTGGACACTTTCTTTGATAGCCTTGCTGGTAAATTCGGCAAAGCTGGCAGTAATGTAATCGGTTTTGTTAACATGTTTTCCGGTGGTGCTTTCAGGCAAATGACCATCTTTGCGCTTGGTATTCAGCCTTATATTAGTGCTTCGATTGCGATGCAGCTTCTGACCGTAGTGAGCCCGTCCTTAGAAGCAATATCGAAACAGCCTGATGGGCGGAAAAAAATTACCCAATATACTCGGTATGCTACTGTTATTTTAAGTGTTATTCAAGGGTTTGGTATCAGTACTTTGTTGAAGAATCCAGCGTCTATCGGGTCGAGTCAGCCGGTAGTGTTTAACCCTACATTTGCTTGGCAACTCCTTGTTGTTATTACCTTGATGGCAGGTACTGCGTTTGTTATGTGGTTGGGTGAACAAATTACTGAACATGGAATTGGTCAAGGAATTTCTTTGATTATTACGGTTGGAATTGTGTCTGGGGTTGTACCTGGAGCGATAACGCTACTTAGTAATTTTGATACACTAAAGATTACTAGGATCGTATTGTTCTTGGCGCTTGTTGTTGTGGCGATTATGGTGACTGTGTTTATTCACTTCTCGGTTCGGAAAATTCCGGTGCAATATTCTAGAAGAGTTGTTGGGCGGAAAGTTTATGGTGGGCAAACGAACCACATTCCCTTGAAAGTTAACACTGCAGGAATGATTCCAATTATTTTTGCGGTGACAATTATGCAGTTTCCTCCCACGATTCTTGGTTTTTTGCCGGCTTCTTGGAAGTGGGTTCTAAGTGTTCAGAATATTTTTAGTTCTTCGAATCCGTTTTATGTTCTCATTTATGGTGCCCTTATTGTTGGGTTCACTTATTTTTATACTGCGGTACAAGTAAATCCTGTTGAAATGGCAGAAAATCTCAATAAGCAGCATGGAATTGTGCCTGGTTATCGTCCAGGCAAGCAGACTGCTGACCATATAAATGGAGTCTTATCACGTATTACTTTGCCTGGAGGTCTCTTTCTGGCAGGTATTGCTGTGATACCAATGATTTTTGAATCTCAGCTAAAAATTGGTACGATGGTGTCAGGGGCGTCGCTTTTGATTGTTGTTGGTGTTGTCTTAGACACGGTTTCTCAAATTGAATCATATCTTACTACTCACCGTTATGATGGCTTTTTAACGGGGGGGCAGCAACGCAAAGGACGTAGAAGAAGGTGAAGGGAGGGGGTTGAATGAAGGTTAGAGCTTCAATTAAAAAGAGAAGTAACGATTGTCAGATTGTTAAGCGCAAGGGAAGAATATATATCATCAATAAAAAGAACCCAAGATTCAAACAAAGACAGGGGTAATATAAGGATATGGCCAGAATAGCAGGTGTTGATTTACCCAGAAATAAGAGAGTTGATATTGCGTTAACGTATATTTATGGTATTGGCCGAACTACGGCGGCTAGCATTGTTGAGGATATTGCTATTGATCCATCTACTAGGATTCAGGATCTTACAGAAGATGATCTGAGCCAGATACGGACTAAGATTAGCAGTGATTACAGGCTGGAAGGCGACCTCAGGCGCGAAATAGATTTAGATATTAAGCGGTTAAATGATATTAGTAGTTATCGTGGTTTGCGTCATCGCCGCAGTTTGCCAGTTCGAGGGCAGCGTACTAGTACGAATGCTCGAACTCGCAAAGGGAAGGCTAGGACTATCTCTGTTGGTCGTAAGGCTAAGGAAGCTGGTCGTAAGGCCTAATAGCTGTAGATTGAATTTAGGTAGTTTAATGATTTTGGCTCAGGTAGGAGATTGATTTGAGATCTAGAAGGAAAGAGAAGAAGAATGTCCCTGAAGGTATTGCTCATATTCAGGCAACATTCAACAATACAATTATTACTATCACTGATCCTAATGGTAACGTTCTCGCTTGGGCAACTTCTGGGCAGAATTTTCGTGGTGCTAGGAAGTCAACTCCTTTCGCCTCATCGCAAACTGCGAATGATTGTGCTAGAAAAGCGATGGAGCATGGCCTTAAGCGTGTCGAGGTGCGGGTAAAGGGACCTGGATCCGGAAGGGAATCTGCTATTCTAGCGCTTGTGTCTGCTGGTTTGGAAATCACTTCAATGAAAGATGTTACACCCATTCCACATAATGGGTGTCGTCCCCCCAAACGTCGACGTGTATGAATCTGTTTAGGTGTTTGATTGAAGCCTAGAATTATGATTAGTTGATAAATGTGTATGAAGGAAAATCGATGACAAGGTTAGAAATTAATAAGCCTAAACGACTGCTTGCAGATCAGGAGACTTTGAGGCCTAATTATGGCCGGTTTATTGCAGAGCCTCTTGCCCGTGGGTTTGGTACTACGCTTGGTAACGCGCTTCGGCGTGTCTTGATTTCCAGTATTAGTGGCGCGGCGATTTATGCAATTGCTGTTGAAGGAGCGAGCCATGAGTATTCAACAGTTGAAGGTGTTCGTGAAGATCTTCTCCAAATTATATTGAACCTTAAGGCGATCCGTTTTCGTCTTCTTGCAGGAGAAGAGGCTACATTGTATCTCAGTGCAGAAGGTTCTACACAGTTAACTGCTGCGGATATTCGGCCAAACGGCCAAGTTGAAATTATTAATCCGGATCAACATATTGCTGTACTTGATCGATGCGATGGTTTGAACATAGAGATGCGGGTGTGTGTTGGAAGAGGCTACGCTCTTGCTGGTGAGGTGATAGAAGAGGAATTGACTGAAGGCATTATTCCGATAGATACAAAATTTTCACCCGTGACTAAGGTGAATTTTAGTGTTGAAGGGACGCGTGTTGGATCTATTACTAATTATGATAGATTAATTTTAGAAGTATCAACAGATGGTTCCATTACTGCTAAGGATGCTGTAACTCAGGCCGCGATGATTTTGCTCGACCAGTTCCATCTCTTCAGCGATTTTGACGAAAATTATGTTGAAGAGATTCCTCAGATCGACCAGAGTAAGATCCAGCTTGAAAAGTATCTGTCTCGACCTGTTGCTGAATTGGAATTGTCGGTGCGATCGGCTAATTGCCTTGACGCTGCTAATATTAGTACAATCCGCGATCTGGTTTCCCTTGATGAGAGAAAAATGTTAGAATTTCGTAATTTTGGTAAGAAGTCTCTTAATGAGATTAAAGATATTTTGAGTGAGATGGATCTACACTTTGGGATGACTTTTGATGAGGAAGAGATCCCGAATAGTGAGGGAGTAGGGGATGCGTCATAGAAAGAAAGGGAGAAAGCTTGGTAGAACAAGTAGCCACCGTAAAGCGTTATTTCGCAACCAAGTCACAGCCCTATTTGAGCATGAACAGATTTGCACAACTCTGCAAAAATGCAAAGAACTTCGTGGTGTTGCTGAGAAGCTGATTACTCTAGCTAAGAAAGGTGATTTGCATGCGCGTCGCCAAGCGGCTAAAATGGTTCATGGTAAGCGGTTACATGATAAGAAGAGACCTCTTAGTCCTGATGTTAATGGCCAAGAGATAATTAGCAAGCATGAAGTTCTACAAAAGCTGTTTGATGAGCTTGGACCTCGTTATCAGGATAGGAATGGCGGATACACACGCGTAATTCGAGGTAAAACCAGAAAAGGTGATGGTGCTCAGATGGGTTATATCCAACTCGTATAAGTACTTGGGTTTATAAAATATTTTTTTGAAGTTTTAAAACAATGCACGTCGGATTTGCCGAACGGCTTGTCGAATACGGTCATTGTTCTCCACTAATGCAATTCTGACATAATTTTCGCCGTTGTGACCAAACCCCGCCCCCGGAGATACACATACTTCGGCCTCATTCAGAATCTTCATTGCAAAGTCAAACGAGTTTAGATGATTATGCTCTTGGGGGATAGCTGCCCAGACAAACATAGTTCCTTTTGGCTTTTGAACCTCCCATCCAATACGATTCAAACCATCAACTAGGATATTGCGACGTTCTTCGTAAACGCAGGCGTTTTCTTTGACAATTTCTTCCTCAATTCTGAGGGCAACAATTGATGCTATTTGGATGGGTGCGAAAATACCATAGTCATAATATCCTTTTATCTTTGCTAGTGCGTTAATTAGGTCTCTGTTACCAACTGCAAAACCACAGCGCCACCCTGCCATGTTGTGGGATTTAGAAAGCGATAAAAATTCAATGCCAACATCTCTTGCTCCCTTGACTTGTAAAAGACTTGGGGCTTGATAACCATCGAAAACGATGTCGGCGTAAGCCAAATCGTGAATCACAATAATGTCATTCCTTCGGGCAAAATCCACGACTTCTTTGAAGAAATCTATACTAACGACTGCTCCTGTGGGGTTGTGAGGGAAACTCAAGATTAGTACTTTCGGTTTAGGTAATATATCGCGTGTAATTTCTGCTAGGCTGGGTACAAACTCGTTTTCCGCATGTAGAGGTATGCTGACGACACTGCCACCTGCAAGTATTATACTGTAGATATGAATTGGAAAGGTGGGGTTAGGTACAAGTGCTAAATCACCTTCATCAATTAGTGCTAGGGCTAGATGAGATAATCCTTCTTTTGTGCCAATGACGGATGTTGCTTCATGGTTGGGGTCTAATTGTACACCAAATTTGCGTTCGTAGTACCAACAAATTTCACGCCTCAGATTGAAGATGCCTTTTGAAGCCGAGTAGCGGTGATTTTTGGGATCGTATGCAGACTCGCACAATTTATCGATAATATCTTTTGGGGTTGGTTCACTTGGATTCCCCATCCCGAGATCAATCACATCTATTCCTTCTTGTCTTCTCTCATGTGTTAATTGTTTGAGTTTGCCAAACATGTAGGGAGGTAAGCGATCTAAGCGCTTGGAAAATGTATTCATGGTTTTTTTAAATACGCTCGGAATGTGAGATTATATGATAATTGTTAACAATAAAACGATGGTTCTTCAACCTCTTGCAAAAAATAACATATTAGATTAAATTTTGACAAGTGAAGTTCAATATCGCATCGCTTCTTCTCGATAGATGAGGATTTGTTGCTCCTGTCGTGGTATACCGACATGGATTGATTTTCGCTTTCGATTGGTATCTCTTAAGATTGCTTGTGTTTTTAGCATTCCAGTCATGGTGACAATTCTTGATTCGTAGTACATCCATATTTTGCATTCCGTGTATGGGTTGATAACGTAGTTATTTCCTGCAACGAATTGGTCATACTCAGGGGGAGACAACTCGAAGGCTTTGTCATGGCCTGTAACAACCAGTTTGGT
This sequence comes from Candidatus Poribacteria bacterium, assembly GCA_002709695.1. Lineage (GTDB taxonomy): Bacteria > Poribacteria > WGA-4E > WGA-4E > UBA9662 > UBA9662. The sequence continues at coordinate 17,986 of PAQF01000037.1, read as the reverse complement.
TGATAAATCTCTGGGTGAATATCCACTTAAACGACAGTTTTTTAACATAATGGGCCCACCTGATTTATTGGTTAATTTTAGAGCCAAGATAATAGCTAGTCGATGGTTATCATCTCGTGTGATGAACCAACTGTCGTCTCGGATCTGTTCAAGGGTGAGATCGGGGATTTGTCGTTTTTGATTGTAGACAATCCATAAACCGATTAGACTAACAGAGATCAGTATGAACCAATGTCCCGTGGGTGTCTTTAGAAACTCGAAGATTTGCTTGAGAATTTGTTCGGCCACGAAAGCTTATCCTCGTTCCTATGATTCTTCTGAAGTAAGTGTTAATTCAGTTTGTCCGTTGAGTCCTGCTATAACCGGAAAAGTCCTCTGCATAGATTTACCACTTTGTGGCTTATATCGAACGTCTGAGGAGAAATACGCATAGAGAGCAGTATTTCGTGGTTTAGGGGATAAGTTTGCTCCAGAACCGTGTACCATCAGGCTATGAAAGAGAAGTGCGCTGCCAGCTTTAAGTGGAACCTCGACTTGGTCTGAAGGATCTACATCATCTCGATCTGTAATAGGAGCATCATGTCGTCGAGCGATACCTCCCCATTCACGAAGTCCCCACTTGTGGCTACGCGGGATAATTTTGAAGCATCCATTTTCAGTAGTCGCATCATTAATTGCGATACTTACGGTAACTAGCTTCGGCGGTTCCATTGGCCAATATGCTGAATCCTGATGTAGTCCATGTGCTGAACCGTGGAACGCGGGCTTAAGCATCAATGTGCTGCGAAACAGGAGTAGATTTTCGCCGATAAGGTTTTGGACTGCTTTTACCAAGTGAGGGTGTTTTGCAAGTTGGTCGAAAACTTCAGATAAATCCCTTGTCCTCTCGATTTTTCGTAGAATTGGGAGTTCGTCATCGCAATTTTCTTCTTTACGAAACGGTTCCATCTGAAAATGGTTTTTCCTTGGATCGTTTTTGTCTAGAAAATCCTTGCATTGCAGATGCAAGCTTTCTATTTCATTTTGACATTTTTTGATTTCTTGAGAGGATAAAAGATCCTCAATAATCAAATAGCCTTCTTCTTCAAAAAAAAGTTTTTGCTGTTGCACTTCCTGTATCCTTTGAATTTGTATGCTTTATATAGTCTACCATAACTGTAGACTGAAGTTTGAATTTCCAGTATACTTTAGTTTTATATAACGGATAACATAGATGTTTATTGGCTGTTTGCTAGTTATGGAACAGGGGAAAGATGGCAACTGTTACTTTAGTTGATGTAGGAAAAAACTATCCTGGTGACATTAAGGCAGTAGAAGACTTTAATTTAGTGATTGAGGATGGTGAATTTATCGTCTTGGTTGGACCTTCTGGTTGTGGCAAGTCCACTACTCTTCGTATGATTGCGGGGTTGGAAGATATTACGGAAGGTGAGATCTCGATAGATGATCGCATTGTCAACCGTGTTTCGCCGAAGGACCGAGATATCGCAATGGTCTTTCAGAATTATGCCCTCTATCCACATATGTCCGTTCGAGAGAATATGGCGTTTAGCCTCAAGTTGCGAAAGTATCCGAAAACTGAAATAGAAGCACGGATCAATGATGTCGCTCAAATGTTGGGGTTGACTGATTTGCTTCATCGTAAACCCAGAGCTCTATCCGGTGGACAACGTCAGCGTGTCGCTGTTGGCCGTGCGATTGTTCGTCAACCTTCTGTCTTTCTGTTTGATGAACCGTTGTCTAATCTAGATGCTAAGTTGCGTGTGCAAATGCGTGTTGAACTGAGCCAACTGCATAACGAAATAAATACTACCATGATCTATGTCACTCATGATCAGGTTGAAGCTATGACGATGGGGGATCGGATTGTAGTAATGAATGAAGGTTTAATACAACAAGTTGCGGACCCCATTACTCTCTATGATCGGCCAGTAAACAAATTTGTGGCCAGCTTTATTGGGACACCTCCAATGAATTTCTTTGATGGACACATTCTCGCTCAGAATTCGTCGATAGCTTTTCTCTCCGAAGATGGTATGCAACTTCAGATAGCTGAACAGCAAACAAAAAAATTCAGGCAGTTGGATAAACAGAAAGTTGTGCTTGGAATTCGCCCAGAGCATATCGGTTCAGCTATAGCTGAAAATAGTGAAACAGTTGGTCGAATTTCAGCTGTTGTTGATGTGGTTGAGCCTATGGGTGCGGAAACTTATGTTTACTTGAAGTCGGAGACGACTAGTTTCGTTAGTCGCGTCGATTCTCATAAAAAATACATGGTTGGTGAAAAGATAGAGTTAGCTGTAGCTATGGACCGGGCCCATTTTTTCGATGTTAATACGGATAAAGCCATTTTATGATTTTGATACTAGAACGATAATGCCAAAATTTCCGTATGGTAAAGTCCCTTTTTGTATACTACTGATAGCTATTTCGACGGGGATTTTTAATCTAGTAATTGCGTTTTCAAAAAGAGGTGAAAAACCGGACTTGGTTTTCGTTTCCTTTGCTAGGAGCCATATGGAAGGTTATGAAGAAGCTACGGAGGAATTTCAAAGAGATCATGGAGTAAAAGTCCAGTTACAATTAGTTTCTGCCAGGACAGTCAAGAGCCGACTGCAAAATGCGTTTCTGACAAATGCTAATGTTCCAGATGTCGTTGAGATTCTAGCTGATACTATGGGGACCTTTACCAAAGGCCCAATCGAAGATGTCGGTTTTGTTGATCTAACTGACCGTTTGCATGCCGAAGGTTTGTATGATCGTTTTGTTGAATCGCGTTATAGTCGTCTATCCAGGTTAGGAAGAATCTTTGCCTTGCCGCATGATGTGCATCCGTTGATGCTTTGCTATAGAAGTGATTTGGTAGAGGAACTCGGGATTGATGTGGATAGCCTAAAAACTTGGGATGACTTTACTAAAATGGGACGGCAGATTACCAGAGATCTTGACGGCGATGGCAACCCTGATCAGTATGCGCTTGATCTACCGGCTAACGGTGATATGCTGACCCCACTCCTTCTTCAACGCAAGGAACCGCTATTTACTCAGGACGGACAGCTGAAAATCAATAACCATACGGTGGTGGACACCATTATCTGGTACATTCATCAAAGTCGTGGGAAAAACCGTATTGCTTTCTCGGCTGGTTGGGGACAAACTTTAGCCAAAACTGTCACTGATGGCTTGGTATTGTTCTATTTTTGTCCGGATTGGAGAACCAAACATTTTGAAACAGATACCCCACATCTTAGTGGCAAGATGAAATTGATGCCGTTGCCTGCTTGGGAAATTGGAGGAGGACGTGTCAGTACTTGGGGTGGAACAGGACTGGCAATTACCAAAGCCTGCAAGAATCAGAAACTAGCTTGGGAATTTGCTAAAGTCCTATATCTAAAAGCTGAAGATCTTGGTAAGAGGTTCAAAGCATCCTACATTATCCCACCGGTTAAAGATGCTTGGGACCTACCGGAATTTAAGGAACCTGTACCTTTCTATACAAACCAGCCAATTGGTGCCTTATACGCCGAGATGGCAAAAGATGTTCCATCCAACTATGCCAGTCCGTATTATGAGTTAGCCAGAAACAAACTAAACGAAGTCTTTATCAATGCGGCTTTATACTATGATAAAAGTGGTGATGATGGATTAGAAGAATATATTAAAAGAGAATTGGTTCGGGTTTCTGCCTATGTTGAAAATAGGGTGCAGCACAACATATTTTACCGGAAGCGAATTGCCAATTAAGATGAACGAGCCTTAGGTCTAACATATGGAAAAATGGAAAGAACGGCTAAATAAACGGACCGGACCTTGGTTGTTTTTGAGTCCTTATTTGGTCTTAACGCTTATCTTTTTTATTTATCCATTTATTTATGCTATTATTCTGGCGTTCTATCAAACTAATGGTCCAAAGAGCTGGAGTTTTGTTGGCTTAGAAAATTTTGCTTTTGTGCTGGCTGATGGTGATTTCCATATTGCAGTCTGGAACACTACGATATTTGCGCTTGCTTCTATATTGGTGCAACTACCGTTATCCTTGGGAATGGCTTTGTTATTAAACTCTAAAAAAGATCGTCTAAAAGGTGTATTTCGACTGATTTTGTTCAGTCCTTACTTGGTTGGTCAGATCTTTGTTGGCATTATTTTTAGTGTTATTTTTATGCCACGATATGGTATGTTCAACCGATTCTTGCAGGAAGTAACCGGTTGGGGTTTAGAAAAAAGATGGCTTGAAAATCCGAATCTAGTAATGCCTGCTTTGATTATTGCTGCCATGTGGATGTATGTTGGGTTCAATATGATTTATTTTCTGGCTGCACTTCAAAATGTCGATCAGAATTTGGAAGAAGCCGCCTTAATTGATGGTGCGAACCCTTGGCAATTGTTTTGGGCTGTTACGTTTCCAGCTATTAAACCGGTTGTGCTCTTTGTAGTTGTTATGAGCACGATAGGTTCCTACCAATTGTTCGAATTGCCTTATGCTTTACTGCAAAACGCTGCTGGAGTTGCTGGTTATGGACCGAAGGATTCTGGGTTGACAATAGTTGGCTATTTGTATCGTACTGCTTTTGAAGCAGGCGACCTTGGGACAGGTGCTGCTATCGGTTGGCTATTGGCTATAATTATCTTTACTATTAGCTTCGTGCAGATGAAAATTGGTCGTGGTTTGGAGACAGAATCAGTTTTATGAATAATACGCATTTAACATTTTTTTTCTTTGGTTTCGTGTTTTTTTTCTTATATTTTTTTCCTTTCATGCCTAGAGGTAAGCAGATTGCCTTGGTGTATCTCCGTTATCTGGTATTGACCAGTATTGCTGCCTTGATCTTGGCTCCTTTTTTCTGGCTGGTTTGTTCTGCCTTTAAAGATCCGGAGGTATTAATGGCGTATACTTTCCTGCCTCCAGTTTCAGAATGGTCAAGCCAGACCCTCAACTTTAGCAACCTAAAAAAACTTTTTGAAAAGGAAGAAACGTTGGAAGGAGCTATCTATTTCTGGCAGTATATCGTCAATTCATTTTTTTTAGCTAGTACTTCTACTATGGTTACACTTTTCTTTTCCTCTTTGGGAGGCTATGCTCTTGCCAAATATGAGTTTCGTGGTAGAAGTTTTCTGATACTTTTCATGCTTGGTACGATGATGATTCCGGCTATGCTTCTCCTGTCGCCGCTTTATCATTTGATCCATAAGATGAATTGGATGGATACCTACTGGGCGCTAATCGTTCCGGGGGCATGCAGTGCTTTTGGGATGTTCCTGTTCCGACAGGCGTTCTTTTCAGTACCAAGCACCCTAGTTGAAGCCGCACGGATCGATGGTTGTGGCGAATTCGGCATATATCTGAATATTGTGATGCCGCTAGTACGTCCAATAACTGCTGCTTTTTGCTTGATAAGTTTTCTTGGTAGTTGGAATGCTTTTATCGCCCCCGATGTGTTTATTCAAACTCAATCAAAATTAACCTTAACGGTAGCCTTAAATCAATATGTTGATCTTTATGATCAGCAATACGGTATTTTTCTAGCGGGCACACTGTTGGCTATTATCCCTCCAGCTATTCTGTTTTTCTCCCTTGAGAAAGAGTTTGTTGGTGGCTTAACTAGTGGAGCAATTAAAGGGTAGACGATGCTTACTTCATCTCAAAAGGAAGAATTTAACAAAAATGGCTATCACATCATTGAACGGATGTTAGAAGTAGACCTGCTGGCTCAAATTTGTCATGCTTTCGATCAGTTAGATGAATACCGGAATTTGCTGGACCGCGATATTACCTTTTTGGGTGTGGCGAATCATCCTATATTGGTATCTGCTATTGAATCTATTTTGGAATCCCGACCGCAACTTCTGCAGTTCGACGGTATTGCTCGTCAGCCAGATACACCGGATCAAGGTTGGCACGCGGATTTTACCTTTTATTGCGATCGGCCTTTGATGTTGAATGTTGGTGTGTATTTGGATGAATTAATGGTAGATAATGGTCCAATTTGTGTGGTGCCTGGTTCTCATAAATATGGGGAACCACCACCAAAAGATGCTGGCAATTTGTCAGATGAAGTACGTTTGATGGTTCCAGCTGGAACCGCAGTCATTTTTGACTGCACAACTTGGCATCGGGGTGGTGGCAATCGATCTGGAAACGTCCGCCGGGCTATTTTTCCAACTTATGGTCACTATTGGATGAAGCGTTTTGAAACATGGATGCCTTATGCCAGCGAAGAGCGATTTCCGGAGATAACATCCCCTGAGTTGCAAGCATTGCTTGGTATTGCGCTCAATATGCCGAGTGCTTATGGAGGTTATGATGAGAAAGCTGTTGTTCGGAAAGGGCTTGATGGGAAATGGGAGTCCAACTAGTTCGATTCTAATCGAGAAGAGGCAAATTAGGATCCGCATGAATCTGATTGTTTTTATTGTGGTTATTGGATGTGGAATTTCAGGTTGTAAGAGCAGTTTGGTTAGTAGCTTGTTTCCTGAACAGACGTGGAGTCAGAATTACGCTTTGATTGAAGGCACTACTTGTACATCGCCAGAGATGATTGATGGTGACTTAGAAACTGTTGGACGACGCTGGAAGGAAATCATCCTTACCTTGCCAGAGCGGAAAGCCATCCATCGTATTATCATTCGCGGAACCAATTTTGAGGATATTATTGTCTATGCTGGTTTAGGAAATGTGGATAGCTGGCGGAAGATCAAGAAGATTAAAGATAACCAGGGGGCTATCATTGATTTTCGTACCACTTGTGTTACTGACGCCATACGTTTTCGAATTGGTGGTACTTTGGACGATAAACGAGTGGGCAAAGATTTCAGGTCGGCCACGAGTCTCGATCCTAACGTTCGCCGCTATAGTGGAATTGAACGAGGTTATCCTTACGCACAGGAAATTGAGTTGTATGGACTCATTGATGCCGATCCCTCGCAGCCTGAACGCCGTTTGAACATTGACCCGGATACTCAACCTAATGAACCTGAAATTCCTGATGAACCTGAAATTCCTGACCCGGAGTTCTAAGAGGCCAAATATGGAAGATTTCTTAAGACTGAGACTAAGATGAAAATTTATCTAAGCATTATCATTGCTGCATTGGTTGGTGAGTATTTAATTCGATGTCTTACCAGGTACTTTAATCTCAAAGCAATGGTTCCGGATTTGCCAGCTGAGTTTGATGGCTTCTATGATCAGGAACAATACCGTAAATCGCAGCAGTATACCCGGGCCAACACGAAATTTGCCTATGTTTCTTCCAGTATCAGCCTGATTGTTATGCTCATTTTTATCCTAATGGGTGGCTTTAACGTTCTGGATATTTTTGTCCGTAGCCTTGAATTATCTCCTATTCCAACCGGTTTGATCTTTTTTGCCATACTTTTTCTGGTTAGTGATTGGCTCTCACTACCTTTTTCTGTGTATAATATTTTTGTGATTGAGGAACGATTTGGGTTTAATAAAACAACGGTTCGGACTTTTGTCTTAGATAAGTTCAAGGCATATTTTTTGAGTGCTATCTTAGGCTTTGTGATTATGGGGTCAATTCTTTACTTTTTCGATAAAGCTGCTGAATTGGCTTGGCTTTATGCTTGGATGTTAGTATCCATCTTTATTGTGGCAGCACCACCAATTTACACTACTTTTATTTCTCCGTTGTTTAATAAATTTACGCCTTTACCAGAAGGGGAATTGAAAGACGCTATCCACCAATATGCACAGAAGGTGTCATTTCCACTAACGGATCTCTTTATTATGGATGGGTCTAAACGTTCGTCCCATTCAAACGCATATTTCAGTGGATTCGGCAGGAAAAAGCGGATTGTGCTTTTCGATACATTGATAGAGCAGCATTCGGTTGATGAATTGGTAGCCATCATTGCGCATGAGGTGGGGCATTATAAGAAAAAGCATATTTTCAAAGGGATGATGATTTCGATTCTTCATACCGGACTCCTTTTCTATTTACTATCGATTTTTATTGATAACCGATCCCTTTTTCAAGCTTTTGGTATGGATGAAGTAGATCATGTCCGGATTTATGCAGGATTTGTGTTTTTTGGTGTCCTTTATTCCCCGATTGAGTTTGTGTTGTCTGTGGCTATGCACTATCTTTCTCGCAAACATGAATATCAAGCTGATGCCTACGCAGTTGAAACCTTAGGCTTGTCAGATTCGCTGATTCTAGGGTTGAAAAAGCTTTCAGTAGCTAACTTGGGGAATCTAACACCACATCCGGTCAACGTATTTCTCAACTACAGTCATCCTCCTGTATTGGAGAGGATCTCTGCCATGCGTGATGTTCCTATAGTTGAGAGATAATATTGTTTCTTTATCTACCTTTTTATACGTTGTTAGAGAGAGGATTGCATGAGAACATAAATCCTCTCTCTAGACAGTATTTTTTCGAGTATGGTTTATTTCTTTTCTAATATCAGGTCCCAAAAAAGCTGGTGTGAAGAATAACTGCTGGTGTACGATCCTTCCTTAGTCTGGAGGGTAGTGAGTAAAATATCTTTACCTGTTGGAGGAAAAATCTCAATGAAAATAGTTGTATTAGGTAGAGGTCTTGCGGGTTGTTTTACTGCTTTACATTATAAGTATTTTTCTCCGTATGTTGAAGTAGAATTGATTCATGATAGTGACATTCCTACGCAGATCGTAGGACAGGGAACTCTTCCTGATGTGCCGACAATGTTGTGGAATACTTTAGAAATGAATTGGTATGATAACCCTATAAAAGCTACTATAAAAACTGGTATTCTTTATGATGGGTGGGGTGGGAAAACAGATAAGTGGTTCCATCCTTTTCATTTGGATAGTGCTGCTATGCATTATGACTCTCATTCTTTACAGAATTATATTTTAGAGAACGGAGATTTTAAGGTTGCGGATCGAAACATAAATTCTTATGATGACGTTGATGCCGATTATATTTTTGATTGTAGAGGGTTTCCACCAAGTTATGATGATTATGATTTTTTAACAAATCCTATTGATTCGGTTGTGCTAGGCCGAGGGCCAATGTCTAATATTCAATGGACACAAGCCATTGCTACTCCTGATGGATGGTGCTTTGTGATTCCAACCCTGGAACAAACTTCTTATGGTTATCTTTATAATTCTACTTTGACTTCTCGTGTCAAAGCTCATGAGAATTTTGAAAGTATTATTGATCCAGATGAAATTTTTCACGACTTTTCTTTTAAAAATTATGTTGCTAAAAATCCCGTTATTGATGAGCGAATCATTTTGAATGGTAACCGACTATTTTTTTTGGAACCTCTAGAGGCAACTGCTCTTTCTGTTTATATGTATTGGATTCGATACACTTATGATTGGATTATTCTGAAAAACACTCATCCTAAAGAAATCTCTTCTATTATTAAGAAGTTAATTCATGAGGTAGAGAATTTTGTTTTATATCATTATCTTCATGGATCCAAATATGAAACCTCTTTTTGGAAGACTGCTAAAGTTCTGAAAATTAAAGATCTGAAATTCTGGGAGAGAATGAATGATGCCTTGTCGACAAAAGATCCTTTGACGAAAGAAAATTCTAAAGATTATGGGATTTGGGAACTAATAAGTTTTAAGCAAATGTATGACGGGTTACAAACAAAGGACTTGAATACATAACGTTAATTTATTTCTTGAGTAGCAGAATGACCCTCCTCTATTTGTGATGTTGGTTTAACTGCCCACTATGTGGAGTTGGTTTGAAATCTGATGTCCACTTCGCTAAGATCAGTAGTTGAAGATCTGGGCAGGTCAACAGGCATACAAGCGAGTATTGGTCTTTATTTTTTGAGAACCATAATTACACAGCTGGCTACTATACGACATTGGTACTTTGGTTAAGATCATGCCCGAACCAAATAGCACTCCCAAAAAATTATGGTTGGATAGAAAAGCTGTTAGATCCTGTATAAACTCCTCTGTGGCTTTTTAGTAGGAAGACATATATAAGGTAATCTTTCGTGATTTTTATCCGGAAATCATGAAAGATATAGCGTTATTGTAAAACGGAATAAGGTTCCATATCATACAGGATTTTTTACGTCTATTTTTGTTTTTCCAGTTAGCGTTTATTTGTCCTAATCTTTTTCTAGTCGTCACTTCCACCCAGAATACCTAACCGAAACAGATAATAGACCAATATCAGAATGTTGGTTAATGCCGCTGCCAGATAGGTGAGAAAGGCTGCATTTAAAACGGCACTGGCACCTGTTTGTTCCTGTTCCGACAGGAGTCCTGCCTCCACCATTGCACTTTTGGCTCGATGGCTGGCATCCCATTCTACTGGCAAAGTTACCAAAGCGAATACAACCCCCATTGAAAATAAGACAACTCCGAATAGGACAAACATTTCGATGGAGAGAAACATACCTAACATCATAGCTGGAAAAGCTAGGCCGGTTGACAGGTTCGTTGCTGGAACCAAGGCAGACCTAAGCGATAGTGCTGCGTACTTATGTGCATGTTGAATTGCGTGTCCCGCTTCGTGGCAGGCGATACCGACGGCTGAAAGTGAATAGCTGCCATAGACATCTTGGGATAATCGCAGAGTTTTCGTGGTAGGATCATAATGATCAGTTAATTGTCCGTGTGTGGGTTCAATATTGACCCCATGTACGCCGTGTCGCTGAAGCATTTCTCTGGCTGCTTGGGCACCAGTTATCTTCTTACTGGAGGCTACCTGCGAATATTTGGCAAAGGTAGATTTGGTTAAGATAGTTGCTAACGTGGCTAATAAAAAACCTGGTGCTGAAAACAAAAGATACATTGGATCGAAGAAGAGCATACGGATCTGACCTTTTCCTTTTAGATAGCTTCTGTTTATTTGAAGTTGATTTCTTTCCGGATTATCTCTCCCCTAATTCTAACGTCCTTTGTTCTGAGAATCCAGTTTATCTGTTTTCTGTTCCATCTTTATGGAATGTTGATATAACTGGTGTTTAAATAACAGTTTGATTGGATAAAACATACTTTTTACTGACTTATATCTCCTCCCTGTATCTCACTCCAATTTGGTTAAATTCATATTTTTTTAAAGTTTTTTCATTTTAGGCCTAAAGTTTTTTCCTGTTCTTACCGATACATAGTCATCCGCAATAATTCGGGTAGCAACAGAAACAAAGAAATTTTAAGAAATTAACAGAGGGCAAGCACATGGCATCCATTGGAAGAAACGGCAAACTCAGTAGCTCAAGGTTGTACAGTACCCAATCAGGAAAAATAGGAGTTAATTCAGTTAACTCCTATTTGAAGGTCAATCCGAATCAGTCTTTGAATAATAAAGATGGTTTTGTGCAATCCCAGAGAAGTGAGGAAATTTCTGCCATCAAGGCACGGATCCAAGAGCTTCCAGATGTTGATGACCAGAAGATCGAAGATGTGCAACAGTCATTGGGTAGTTATTACAGTGACGGTAACGGGATTGCTGATCAAATTTTGTCCGTTAGCATTCACTTAACCCAATCATTGTCGCCGGCGGTATTTGCTTAGTCCTAAATTGGATTATTCGAACGACAGTAAATACACTTAAATGAAATTGAATGAAAGAAAATGAATACTTTCAGAATTAAAAGTAATCTGACCTCAGCTTTTGCCTACAGGAACTTGTCCAAGTCTCAGTTCAATCTGCAGACAACATTGGAAAGGCTCTCTTCTGGGCTTCGGATTAACAAGGCAGCTGATGATTCTGCTGGGTCTGCTATTAGTACTCGAATGTTCAACCAGATGCAGGGGGTAAAGCAAGCCAATGAGAATTCCCAACAAGCCAATAACCTGATTCAAACGGCAGAAAGTGGCTTGAGCGGCATAAGTGGCATGCTGACGCGAATGCGCGAACTGGCAACACAGGCTGCTACTGATACACTCAATAATAGTGACCGGGCTAGCATCAACCTGGAGTTTCAAACACTTAAAAATGAAATCAGCCGGGTTGCCCATGCTACTGAGTATAACGAGATGAGTTTGCTTAATGGCACTGATTACAAAAATGAAGTCCATAGAGCTAATACTACTGCCGATGATGTGATAGGAATCAGCGTCAAAAATGCGAATTTATCCCATGATATTCGTAAAGGGGTTTACACCTTGAAGGATGAACATATTGACGTTAGTGGCTTAGCGGATATCAGCAAATTGTCTGATACGGCAATAACTGGTATCAGGTACAGTAGTTCATCATTTCAACCTGCGCTGGGAGAAACCTACAGTATTAAATCCCAAGTCAATTCAGGTATAGCTGACATTGATAATTTATCTATTACAGATGTGAGTGAACTTCGGCATAGTACTTCACCAATTGTGTTACCAGGAGATCATACAATAATATCGCGTTTGGATGCTTCGGATCTAGCTAATATTAGTAGGTTGTCGGGTACGTCGATTACTGAGATCCGGCATAATGCTTCTTCAGTGGTACAACCAGGAGACCATACGATAATATCGCGTTTGGATGCCTCGGATCCTGCCAATATAAGTGGTTTATCCGGTACATCCATCACTCAAATTCGGCATAACGCCTCTTCAGTAGTACAACTCGGAGACCATACGCTCAGCACTCGCTTGGATGCTTCGGATCCTGTCAATATAAGTGGTTTATCTGGTACATCCATTACTGAAATCCGGCATGATGTCTCCTCAGTAGTGCAACCGGGGGATCATGAAATAATCGCGCGTTTAGATGTCTCAGATCGAGCTAATATAAGTGGTTTGTCCGGTACATCCATTACTGAAATCCGGCATGATGCTTCCCCATTAGTGAGGCCAGGAGATCATATGATCAGGGCCAAGGTCAGTGCAGGAATAGCAAATGTCAGTAATTTTTCCGGCACAGCCATCGGCGAGATCCGGCATGATGCTTCAACGGAAGGTGTTCCGGTGACACCCGGAGACTATACAGTTAGTGTGACAGAAGATAAACGTGATTATAGACTAATACTGAGAAGTAGTGGGGATATTGAGCTTGAAACGACATCGGATGGTACCGCTTGGACTTTGGCTTCCTCTGATACTTTCTCTGCTTCAGGTCCGAACTCTGTTTCGGGGAACCACGGAGTTACATTTCGTACTACGGATGGTAAAGATGTTACGGTAACTTTCCCTGACAGTGATAGTGATGGTGTCTTAGATTTCAAGGATAGTTATCCTGTTGATGCGAGTAAGGTCAAAGATTTACCTGGAGCCTTTTCGAATGTATCCGGTGACTTGAAATTATGGCTGGATTCTCGTGAATGGAGTGCTATAGATGCGGATAACTGGGTTGATTTTAGCGGAAAAAGCAATCATATTTCTCAGTCAGGATTAGCTCCCAGCCAAACCTTCAGTACAGGAACGATGTTTGTGGTGACGAAATCAGGAGCTCTGAACTTGGCTGACAGTAATGCAGGTGGTATCCAGTTATCTGATGCTACTAATATCGATGAAGTTCTGGTTTTTGATAGAGTACTGACAGATGCAGAAAAGGCACCGATCAACGACTACTTAGCCCAAAAATGGGGGTTGAATACAGGTCAGGATCAGGATTTGGCACGGAGAATTATTGTAGCTGGTGGTGGTGGTGGTGGCTCATATCCGTCAAAGCTAGGAGGATCTGGAGGAGGCCTTCAAGGAGGTCAAGGTGATGAAGGTTCCAATGTTGCTGTAGGAGGGACAGGGGGGGCACAATCGGCTGGAGGAGAGGCTAACTCAACATCGTATGGTGCTACACATGGAACGCAAGGTCAGGGAGGTAGTGGATCTACAGGTAATGCATGGGGTAGTGGTGGCGGTGGTGGTGGATATTATGGCGGTGGTGGTGGAACTATGATGGCGGAGCATGGGTCCGGTTATGCTGCCGGAGGTGGCGGTGGTTCCTCTTATATTGGTGGAGTATCAAACGGGTCTACCCAGTCTGGAGTTCGCTCCGGCGACGGTTCAGCAGAGATTAGCTATGATGGTGGTAATGTAACTTTCGATTATACGGGAAGCGTACAAACATTTACGACGCCTGCTGGTGTTACCGAAATTACAATAGAAGTGTGGGGTGCCCAAGGTGGTGCCACAGGAGGAAATGGAGGGTATGCCACAGGACAATTTCAAGTTACGTCAGGTCAAATTGGTCATGTCTACGTAGGTGGACAAGGAGAAGGAGATAATAGTCAAGACCGAACGAATCTTGGTGGATGGAATGGAGGAGGCAGTGGCGGTTATGATACATCCGGTCAAGTACAAAATGGTGGTGGTGGTGGTGGTGCTTCAGATGTCCGGTTTGGTGAAGTTGGATCAGTCGCAGGCACTAAGAGTGGTCTTGTAGATGGTTATCCTTCTGATCAAGTATTGGATCAGTTTTCGGTTTCTTTCAGTAGAGAAATGACGGTCACTCCCTCTGGCGGAGGGACAAGCGAGACAGTCAACTACGATTATACAGGCAGTCCCCAAACCTCGACTTTTTCTGACTTGGGATTTCAAATAGATGTGAGTGATGGAACGGTTCTGGGTGATCAGATGGCTGGTAATCCCAGGATCTTTACTGTTAATCCGACCTTGGAGGTAACTGCTCCGAACAATACTACGGTTACTGACGTCAACTACTCGTACAGTTCGTCACCTCAAGCAATCTCCGTTGGTAATTTAGGCCTCACAATTGATACTAGTGATGCCCAAGTCATGACGAATTCATTACTGAATAATTCCAAAAGTTTTACGGTTGATGCCAGGTTGAGGGCAACAGCTCCAAACGGAGCGACAGAAGAGATTCCCTATTCGTCCAGTTCAGAATCCCAAACAGTCTCTTTCAATACTTTGGGCCTCGAAGTTGATAGTGATGATGCTGAACAAACGGCAAGGCAGTTACTGAATCATTCCCAAGAGTTTACGGTTGATACACGGTTGAAAGCTGTTGCTCCTGATGGGACCGAGCAGGAGGTTCCCTATTCGTCCAGTTCAGAATCCCAAACGGTGAATTTCACCGACTTGGGGCTTAGCCTTGACAGTAGTAATGCTGAAGGGACAGCTACCAGTCTGCTTGAGAATTCGAAAGGGTTCAGAGTCAACCCCACCATGTCAGTGACTGCCCATGATAATACGGTGGCTAAAAGTGTTTATGAATACGATAGCAGCTCTCAAACAGTAACCCTATCTGGCTTAGGCCTTCAGGTTGAAACGGACAATGCGATAGCCATGACATCGTCTTTACTTGATAATGCAGAAGATTTTACGGTTGATGCCAGGCTGAGGGCAACAGCTCCAAACGGAGCGACAGAAGAGATTAAATATTCGTCCAGTTCAGAATCACAAACGGTGGATTTCGATACTTTGGGTCTCGAAGTTGATAGTGATGATGCTGAACAAACGGCAAGGCAGTTACTGAATCATTCCCAAGAGTTTACGGTTGATACACGATTGAAAGCCAGCATACCTGATGGAACCGAACAAGAGATTAAATATTCGTCCAGTTCGGAATCGCAAACCGTCTCTTTTAGTGATTTAGGTTTGGATGTTGATAGTGATGATGCCCAAACAACAGCAACCCAGTTACTTAACATTTCTAGGGATTTCACTGTTAATCCAACGCTGGCCATTAACTCGCCTAATACAGCTCCTGTGGAAGAAACTGGCTATCAGTTCCATGATAGCCCTCAAACAGTAGGTTTCTCTCGACTGGGTTTGGAAGTTGATACCAGCGATGCATCGGGGACGACAACGACATTACTTGGAGCCCCTCAGGATTTTTTTGTACCGGAAACGAGGAAACTGACGATGACGGGTGAGAATGGAATGGAGCAGAGTTTGGAATATCGTGTAGGTTATGACACGACGCTGAATTTTGATGAATTTGGCATTCAGCTGGATATAAAGAGTAGTCCTGATCCAGCTATACCTTCTGCTGACAGTTATAACCCACATAATGACAGTTTGGATGGGACACAGATAGAAATTTCGCCAAACAGAGATTTACAGGTAGGAGCAGATAACGATGTTAATCACCAATTAAAACTGGGTATCACCAGTGTGACGTCCAGTGGTTTGGAAATCGAAGATGAATCAGTTTTGGATATTGATCAGGCTAGGGCAGCCATTACGGCTTTGGATACAGCTATATACATGGTTAACGAGGAGCGAAGTTATCTGGCTTCAGAGCAGAATCGTTTAGCCTTCACTATGTCGAATTTAGCTAGTCAGGCTCAGAACATTGAGTCTTCTCGTTCCAGTATCCAGGATGCGGATTTTGCGTCTGAAGCCATGAATATGACCAAGGCACAAATTCTATCGCAGTCAAGCAGTGCGATGTTAGTCCAAGCCAATGCTTTAACACAGAATATTTTGAGTTTGTTGAGGTGATATGAAGTGAATACCCTGCGAGTCGATGGAAATCTTGTTTATGATCGGTTGCGAAATTTGAATGAAATCACGGACATTCTTGGTCGAATGCGGGAAATAGCTGTTCGGGCAGCCTCAGTGGATACCACCAATTTGAAGCGAGTTAGTCTCGAGTTGGAATTCCAAACGCTAAAAAATGAAGTGACTCGCCTCGGTGAATTGATGTTGGGTGACGATGTTGTTTTAAATGTATAGGAACTATAGCGGTAGTTTCGGAATCAGAATTGTGGATATAGTACTTAAGAAATCATGAAAATTAGAATTGAGAGTTGCTTGGCAGTTGTTCTCTGTTACGTATGTTGGAAAGGTACATCAGAGTTGGTTTGGTCAGAGTTCTTCGCCAGCAAGACGCTTGAGCGAATAACCAAGAATTCAGGAGTGAGAGGAGAATGATATCAGTGTCTCTCAGAGTCCAATATGTGTGGAGTAAATAAAAGATGGTACCCATAGATCAGAAAGACAAGCTGAATAATATCAATCGTCTCCTGTCGAGACAGAGGCTAGGGAAAGTACACCCTGATCAGTCAGCGGACAGGACAGGAGGAAAGAACCAGAGTTCTACTGTTGTTCAGGACAAATATGTACAGTCATCAAGAGGGATTGAAATCAATGCTATCAGAGATCGAATTAACCAACTGCCGGCAGTTGATATGGAGAAGGTTGAGCGATTGAAGCAACAGATAGCGGGTGGTAGTTATCAGGTCAACAGTGAGGTTCTGGCTGAGAATATTTTAGCTGTCAGTGTAAATGGGAGCCCGAATGGGTAGTTATGCCTGTAGCTTAGTACTTTAATCTCAAAAAGAAGCAAAATTTATGAAAGGAGGTACCACATGAAAGCTATTAGAACCAAAAATGGGCTTTCCTCAGTGGGCAGAAGTGCATCGAAGCCTTGGTTGGAACCTAACCAATTGCAAAAGAGTTCTGCCCAGTTAGCACGTGAGGAGATAGGTAATGTTAAGCAACTGTACCAAAAAGATATGCTTGCCGGGGCAGAATCCCGCCAAGAAGTGCGTAGGGAACGTGCTGAAATAGCTAGGAAACAACGGAAAATCGATGCTGAAAGAAAGCAACAGAAACTCCGAGCTAAAGAACGTCCTCAGGCAAAACGGTCTGAAGAAAACCAGAGCCATCAGGAGATGGAAAAACTTCAGTCTTCATTGGTTAGGAAGCATCAAAAGTTGCAAGAGATGCAAGTTGATCGGCAGGCTCAAGCTGCCATGGACTTGCTGGATGCGGCTGTTGATGCAACTAGTGGTGAAAGGAATTATTTAGGGGCAGTACCTTTGCCAAAGTTAGTGGTATCTAGTTCCCAAAATAATCCTTCGCTGGCTGTTGTGGAAAGAACAAAAAACCAAATTCGGGCGCAGTTTCATACGGCGATGCTAGCCCAGGCTAATGCTAAGTCGCAGAATATTCTGAGTCTCTTGGGGTAGGAATTATATGAACTACGTCGAATTGGACCATTACGCGGTTAATGCAGGAGGTAAAGCAGATTTCAGAAACAGCTAATTATTGAATAGAGTTCATTGTTTTCCCCATCTGGTTGAGTCAGACCAGAGGTTATTAAAGTTTCAAGTCAAGTTAAAGTTAAGTTTCAAGTCAAGTTAGGTTTCAAGTCATTCAAGT
>PAQF01000036.1 GCA_002709695.1 Candidatus Poribacteria bacterium | reverse complement strand
CCCTTCTACGGTTCCTGCAGGTAATTTAGCAAAGGCTTCATCTGTTGGAGCGAAAACGGTAAACGGTCCTTCTGATTTTAGGGTTTCTACAAGGCCTGCAGCTTTTGTCGCCGCCAACAGTGTCTTGAATTGGCCAGCGTACCCTGCGGCTTCAACGATGTTCTTCGGAGGAATTAAAACGGAGTCAACAATGTGTATGACCCCATTTTTAGCTTTGATGTCAGCTTTAGTCACTTTGGCATTGTTAATGTGGACGACAGCATCATTTGCTTTGACAGATAGGGTCTTTTTGTTAGCAGTTTCAGCTGTTTTGATTTTGAGCACATCGGCAGCCATTATTTTTTTACCGACAACGTGGTATAACAGAATTTCCTTTAGTTTTGGAATGTCAGCTAAAAGCCCTTCTACGGTTCCTGCAGGTAATTTAGCAAAGGCTTCATCTGTTGGAGCGAAAACGGTAAACGGTCCTTCTGATTTTAGGGTTTCTACAAGGCCTGCAGCTTTTGCCGCTGCTAACAGTGTCTTGAATTGACCAGCGTGGTCTGCTACTTCAACAATGTCAGCAGCTTGATCATGACTGTCTTCACATTGGCCACAATCAGCGAAGACATTACCGTTGACAGCTGATAGTACTACGGCAAATGTTATTGCGATTATACGCTGCATAATTGCGGTTTTTTTATTTTTCATTGGTTAAGTTTTCTCCATATTGTTTTGTTGCTTAATTGATTACCGCACAGAATTTGTGAAGTCAAAAAAATGTTAGTCTTCAGCCGTGGTGACAACCGGAAACTTTTAGCGCAGACCACATAAAAAAAGGGCTCGAATCCATATTCTAAGTGGCTTAGTATGAATTCGGACCCTTCTTTGGGGTTGATAAACGTGATCTATATTGTTACGTAGATTATTTACCTAGCGGAAATTATAAAGTCAAAAACAGTGGGCAGCCAATTGACAAACTACGACAAAAAACTCACTTTCATTCCATTTCAAGAGAGTACACTGATCCCTATCTAAACCTAGGGAAAGCACAAATGTTTAGTCTCTATCAATTAAATACTTTAATCCTAATTCTTCCCTATATTGATTAATAAAATCTAAGTGGTGATCCCATGTTTCTAATGGAATGATTTCCCACTTATGTTCTATCCAAAGTGGTAACCGCTGTACCAATTCAGTCACTTCATTATTAGATTCTGCTTCAATGATGAACGTGTGTTTTCTCTGCCCTGAAGGCATACCACCGGCTAATATCTTCCCTTTTGCTTTTAGTTTGCTTAAGATTTCTAAGGTATCCACCAACTGATCAAAAAGCAGTTCAAGATCTTCAGGAGATCGCGGGAATGTTTGCCCCCCTCTGTCAGTTATTACCAAGTAAATCATATTTACCCTCTTTTAAGTTCCTACTTTTCAATGACTTAGTTTTTTCAGGTGTTTGATTTAACTTAATTTTAGATAACATTGGCGCTACACTCAAATATAACACGTAAGTTATATATTATGCAAAATATGCAAGTTTTCGGGGGGGGGAAACCAATTGGTCTTATTGTATACTGTTTCGTGGTGTCGGTGCATACAGATGATTATCGTAATTTAAATTAGCAATTTTGGCCTTTGCGTGATTGTCTTAACGAAGTCAATCACCAAAGAGGAAGAAGAGATATTGGTTAAAAAGCTGGTGGTTTTACAAAGTATTAAATCCTTACAATCATTCGGAGTGAGAAATTATTGTACAACCCCAAATTGGTCACCTGAAAGAAAAACAGGTTAAGATAATACAAATTTCTGTAGACTCTTTTGAAATGAGAGGCCATTTGGATAGGATAAAGGGCCCTTCTGTCAAATCCCAAGCTCTTAAAGACGATGGTAGTAACTGAAATAGTACACAAGGAGGCTCGTTGTACGGATTACATCATCGGTAAAGGTTGTATTAGAGGCAGGCTTGTTGTATTGTAAAGATGACTTTGATAGCATCTTCTGCGGCTTGCGCTGATGCCGTCGGTTCGTCTCCAGTATAATGCGTTTAGTGCGTTGGCAACTTTCACAAACGCAGACTCGGGTAAGCCTTGCGCTGAAACTGAGATTTCTAATTGTGAATCTCGATCTTCTACACCAATCTATAAGCCACTTGATAAGCCAGCATTAGTTAATTTTTGAGCGGTTAGGGGTTTACGGTTGTGAAGTCGATTCAAGTTAACTTGTATGTAATAAATCTAAGCTGAGAAGCGTCAAGGACCATTCCCAATGTGCCATGTTCTTCAAGAACCAATTTATGAATTATCTGAGCCTGTTGAAAAACACCTTGCGCTTTAGCGACGCCCAAAATTTGGTTCTCTTCCGATTGAATTCTACTGCATTTGGTTTATTTGGTGGTTGTGATTTTGAATCCCATGGTTTTGTTGGTGGTTTAGCGTTGAATTCCTCGTCATTGCTAAAACCATCTTTGTCAGAATCCTTCTTTCCCAAATCTTTGGTGTAAACATCACCTACGGGTAAAGCAAGAGCTTGATAATCGGAACCAAAAGAATTTAATGCCCCCCCACCTTGAGGTTTATTATGACATGTTATACACCCCCAGTTTTTACCTTTATCAGGTAATTTCTCCAGTCTGAATGGACGACTATTCACACCTGGAACGAATACTAAGGTGATAAAGAGCGCTAGAGATATAGGAACGACTATTAACATCCTTATTTTAGACATCGAATTTCCTTGTGATTACAAACATTCTACAGATATTATTAATCTGTTTTATTTGTTTGAATGGTTTAAGCTTTGATACCAGTATCCACAGTTGGTTCTTCTACTAAGCCTAGTTTTTTGAGTATCCCTTTCCCAATTTGGTCTTGTAGGTTGCCACCGTAAAGTTGACAATACGAACTGCGTTTCGGCAACAATTTTTCAGCTGCTTCTTGTTCAATCTGGAATGTACTTGGTAAAAAGTACCATTCAGAACCCAAGTGGCATATTCTACCTCAGGACTGTTACTGCTAGGGACTTTTAATTAACACCCGATTGATGAGAAGTCAAAATTATTTTATCAATTTTATTTGCAGTTTATTTCTGAAATGGCAAATATACGTAGTAATCTGTTCATAAAACTTGGTTTATTCCGTTTGGTTGTGATAAGAAAAGCATGAAATGTTGTTTCTATAATGTTTATCTGTTAAACAGCCAGCTTTGGTACTTGCACCGACTTCATGCGAATTAAATGCTCTCTATCTTAGGAATGGGCTAAACGAAGAGGCAGTTAAGGACATATTCAGATGGGTAGAATGGAATTAGACTCTGAGAAGTTTGGCGCTACAAAAATTTGACACTGTTAATTCTCTACCGTACCATTAGCTCCTTTTGCTTCAGTTTTTCATGTTAGGTATGTGATGTCGAAGATTGCTAATTCTGGAAAGAAGAGACTTGTTCTACTAACTGGTGTAACGGGTTATGTTGGGGGACGACTATTAAAAATATTGGAATCCAAAAACTTAGATATCAGGTGTCTTACCCGACGCCCTGAAGCGTTAGAAAGTAGAGTTAGTTCTCAAACAGAAGTTTTTTTAGGTGATGTTACTCACATTGATAACTTAGAACGAGCAATGGCTGGAGTCGATACGGCTTATTATCTAGTTCACTCTATGGGGTCAGATAAAGATTTTGAACAGCAAGACAGACAAGCCGCATCTACGTTTGCACAAGTTGCCAAATCAGCGGGAGTTAAACGGATCATCTACCTTGGCGGGTTAGGTAACGATGAGGAGAAATTATCCATTCATCTCAGAAGTAGACAGGAAGTCGGCAAAATCCTCAGGTCATTTGGTGTGCAGACGATTGAGTTTCGGGCCTCAATCGTTATTGGTTCTGGAAGTTTATCTTTTGAACTAATCCGGGCAATAACCGAAAGATTACCCGTCCTGATTACACCACGCTGGGTAAATGTACCTGCACAACCCATTTCTATCATCGATTTACTACAATACCTATACGATGCGATTGATATTGATTTCGACACCAGCAAAGTCTTCGAGATCGGTGGGGCCGATAGAGTTTCATATGGTGATCTGATTAGGGAATATGCGCGACAGAGAAATCTCAAACGATTTATTATTAGTGTTCCTGTTCTAACACCAAAACTGTCAAGTGTGTGGTTGGGTTTAGTTACACCATTGTATGCAAGAATCGGTCGAAAGTTAATAGATAGTATTCGGTATCCTACGGTTGTTCGAGATACTTCAGCTCGTGACTGTTTTGAAATAAAACCACGCAGAATTAATGAAGCGATCGCTGAAGCACTAACAAATGAAGGACCAGGAATTCGCAGAAACAGTTTGGTCTGATGCATTATCATCAGCAGGAGAACAACCGGATTGGGGTGGGGTAAGATTTGGTAACAGAATAGTTGATACCAGGCATATATCAGTCGATGTTCCCCCCCAAGTTGCCTTTAAACCAATCCAAAGAATTGGTGGTCAAACTGGTTGGTACTATGCTAACTGGTTGTGGATACTCAGGGGGTTTATAGATTTATTGGTAGGCGGAGTCGGGATGCGTAGAGGAAGAAGAGATGCCGAACATTTATATGTCGGTGATACGCTGGATTTCTGGCGAGTTGAAGAGCACATTCCCAATCGCAAACTTCGGCTATATGCGGAAATGAAGTTACCTGGCCGTGCTTGGCTTGAATTTGAGGTCAGTGGACATGATAATCATTCCACTATATACCAAACAGCGATATTTGACCCTATTGGCTTTTTGGGCTTAGCGTATTGGTACCTAATTTACCCATTACATAAATTGATATTTACTGGCATGATTCGGAAGATAGGAGAATCAACTTCACAAGAAAAGTAGTCGATACTTCTTGCATGTCAACAGCACTTCCTAAAACTATCCTCAATGGTCGATTGGCAATTTTCATCTATTTAGACCTTCATGCTACTTCAGGTTGAAATTATCTTGTATGAACCCTAATTTTGGTCCCATCCTACATTCATTTTATTGTTTTAGCACACCAACTTGATGTTGTATGACAGCAAGTTTCCACTGAAGTCGCATAATATTTTTTATAAGCAATAATCTGAGTAAGTTCCTGGGAGAACTTTTGCGCTTCTTCCCTTTGCATCCAATTGCGGATAGTGTTTGAATGCTAAGCTATTTAACACTGTTTAATAGTTATTGTATTTTACCCAGTGTTAGTTCCCATTTTGATTCTTTCATTAAGAGAATACAAAATTTAGCTTTGGGCCACTCTTTACATTAATTACGATCTTACCCCAGAGTTCTATTTATGCCTGTGATCCTCAACGCAGATTTTTAAAATTACATACACTTTGTCATGAAACTACACATTTCCCATGTACCAGCCTGAAGTATTCACGACACATGTGTGATCAATCTTCGCAGTGCCAAAATTTCTTGCATTTCAACCAATGCTATAATCAGAATTAATCTAGGCATTTAAGCAGTTACTCTTACTTAACGGGAACCGATAGGATGAAGGAAACATTCGAGTTTATACGGGCTCAGCTACTTTTCTTCCTAATTTTGTTTCACATCAGTTCCTTTGGGGCTTTTTCGGAGATAGTCGTTGAAACACATATCGAGAAAGCAGATGCACACGCAAAACAGCATGACTTTACACAGGCCATTGGGTCTCTGCTGAATGCCTTGGAAGTTGATCCCAGATGCGTTGAAGCATATTTGAAACTTGGAGATCTCTTTTTCAACATTGGAAAAATTGGTGAAGCTGTTGAATCCTACTCGGGAATCTTACAAATCCAACCAAATACTTTTACTGCTCAAGATCGACTAAACGCAATTGGCCACTACAATTCAGGCATTCTTTTTGCGAGACGAGGTAATTTTGAACAAGCGAAAGCTGAATACCAACTTGCCATACAATTGTGTCCCAACCAATCCTTCCTCTACTACCAATTTGGCTATACACTTGCTTGCCAGTATAACTTTTCTGATGCGATTTCCTTTTATCAGAAATCAATTAGACTATATTCCGAAAATATAAGCGCTCATTACCAACTAACAAATGCCTATTTCCGCTCAGGAAACCAAGAAAAAGGAAATCATCAACTAAAGAAACTGAGAAAAGTCAGAGCCCAGAAGAGGTTCCGCATGGCTGAAAACGATTTGAAAAACGGAAATATCGATCAAGCTCGCAAATTATATAACCGGGTTCTTGTATGGACCCTGAATATGCTCCTGCCTATGTTAGGCTCGGTGTAATTGCGTTCTAAAAGAACAAATTAGTAAAAGCACGTAAACATCTACAGCAGGCACTAGAAATTGACCCAGATTCCACAGTGGCACATTATCAACTCAGCTGGATCTACCAAAAAAGTGGTCAAATTAAAAAAGCGGTTAACTCTCTTGAAAGAGTTGTTGAACTTCGACCAAATTCCGCACCTGCCTGCAACACTTTGGCTATGCTTTATTTAGAACAGAATTATTGTTTAGATGACGCACTTATTTTGTCTAAAAGGGCAGTGAAGTTGAAGCCAATTGCTTCTTACTAGGATACCCTTGCATATAGTTTGTATAAAAAAACAAAGCTATAGGGAAGCAGACGAAGCGATAAAGAAAGCACTTGAACTGCAGTCTGGTTATCCTGAGTACTTGGCACGTCAGTGAGCTATTCGAGAACACCTCACCAAATAGTTAAAGCTAGACACCTTAAATTATCTTGAAGATCCCTTAGGGTGTCGTAGAGGCTTAAAAAAATATTTTGTTTTGTGATATAATTCTAGTAATAAAATATTTTTAAAGCTTAAGGAGGTTCCGCGTTTACCATAAATTGATTAACTAGGCTGGATTCAGCCTCAGTAAAAAGCTTATTATCAACCGTAAGCTTCTGTCTTGCTTCAGAATTCTAAAAGGAGATTAATGCAAAATGAAGCCGAATACACGAAAAAAAACTTTGGCACATGTTAGTTTAGTCGTTTTGGGATTTTGTTTTATTAGCTTAGGATATACAAGGATTGAACCGGATGATGTTATAGGTGTATGGCTATTTGACGAAGACAGTGGTAAAACCATTAAGGATTCATCTGGTAATGGAAACGATGGGGAAGCACTTGGAAAATTCAAAAGGAAGCCTGGCAAGTTTGGCGGAGGACTTGAATTTCCTGGAGTTGATGGTCAAAACCACATTGAAATACCAGATCCAAAGAACGCTGTAAATGCACTGACGAAATCTTATGCTGTTTCAATGTGGGTAAAGATTAACTCCAGAGGCACAAATCAGCGCATGTTTTCCTACGAAGGCGGTGGCAAAAGAAACATTGTCTTTGAAGTTAACCATGGTGTAGGCGATGTTGCTCGAATTGTTTACACTGTTGGTGGTCAGTGTTGCAACTGGGCCGATGCTGAAGCTGTTGATAAAATTACCGATAGCAAATGGCATCATGTTGTTGGAATCATGAACAGTAACGATGGGGTACTGCTGACTTTCACAAATGGAAAAATTGGACAGAAAAAGTGCATGGGTAATCCCGGAAATTGCAAAAGTCCTGCTGATGCCGCGCCCGAAGGCACACCACTTGTGATTGGCTCCCGCCCCGCGGGAACTGGAAATCTGGATGGTATGGTCGATGATATCGCCCTTTTCAACCGAGGTTTGACTAAAGTGGAAATCCTAGAACTTAGAGATGATGGATTGGCAAAGGCCCTTGCTATTTATCCCAAAGGAAAATTAGCAGCGGTCTGGGGAACCGTTAAGGGTATTTCCTATTAATCAAAACGAATAATACCCAAATGAAAATGGGTTTTGGTAACGGGCATAATCTGCCTCTTCCATTACCAAAACCCATTTTCATTTTGAAGAGAGACTTTAGAAAATTCTGTTATTGCGACTAGATTGCACGTAATTGCTCTGAAATTTGGATTGAGGAAGTAGAAGAAAGAATGATTTTATACTGTTCAGCTTAAAACGAAGTACTATAGTGTAGGAAACCAAGCGGGTATAAACGCGTTTTAATCACTTCGTTGGAGATTGATTTTACTGACCAATAAGGATGGAATCTCAACTTATCAGTTTAGTTTTACTGAAGGAACAACAAGGAATTTACTATGATACGTCCCTAAACGGGATGTGGTATTAGTCTGAAAAAACCAATTTTGCTTTTTCAAAGGAAAGTATCGGTAAGGCATAATCTATGGTAAACTATTTAAGCTATTTTAATCAACTCAGCTAAGATTTTTGTCTGCAACAAGAACTGCTATACACCCCCAAGACTCATTACTTTAATCTCATCTGAATTTTCGACGGGGTTAGCTGAACGTAAATACTGCCTGACTTCAAATCCAACGCAAACAGTTTATGAATATTGAGGATTGAACTATGGAATATGTAAATTTCGGGAATGCTGGTGTTAAGGTTAGCCAGTTGGCTTTTGGTTTAGGACTCAGAGGACAACCTGATGAATTGGAAGCCCAAAGGGTAATTGAACACGCTTTTGAATTGGGAATCAACTTCATTGATTGTGCTAATTTATATGGACCAAATGATGACCGGGCTAAAATTGGACAATCGGAAGTTATTCTAGGTAAAGCATTAAAAGGAAAACGTGACAATGTTGTGATCACAACCAAAGTTGCTGCTGCCATGGGATCAGGGCCAAACGATGAGGGGTTATCCCGATATCACGTCATGCGTGAAGTTGAGAGGTCTCTCAAGCGGTTGGACACAGACTACATTGACATCTATCTGGTGCATCGTTTCGACCAATTTACGCCATTAGAAGAAACCATACGTACACTGGATGACCTTGTTCATATGGGAAAAGTACGTTACATTGGGTGTTGTAACTATGCTGCTTGGCAAGTTTGCAAATCATTGTGGATAGCGGATCGGATCAATGCTGTACCATACATATGTGTTCAAAACCTATATAATCTGCTGAACCGACAGATGGAAATGGAGATGTTCAGCTTGATTCGAGATATGGGATTGGGAGCAATGGCCTTCAGCCCATTGGCAGTAGGGCTCTTAAGCGGGATCTACTCACCGGAACACCCACCGCCAGTTGGGTCCCTTTTTGCTACTCGTAATCGAAAAGACTTTCCAAGGATGATGGAAGAAAACGTTACGCAGGTAATATCTACTGTCAATCGGCTTGCTAGTGAACTCGACAAAACTCCGGCACAGTTAGCTTTAGCTTGGGTGCTTTCACACCCAGAAATAACAGTGGCCATTACTGGTGCTGATACTGTCGAACACCTCAATAATAACGTTGGGGCAACCGGTTGGAGACTCGATGACAATGTGCGTGACCAGCTCGATTCCGTATCCGAGATATTCGTCCAATGTCCCAAAGGTAGTGTGTGATTTCCACGCCAACAATTTAGGACTATTTAGGATTATATGCAATTAAGTACTGATGAACTAAAGGCAAAATCAATAGAGCCGAGTACGCTTGACTTTGCCATCCAGCAGATCAAGATAAACGGCTACGTAGTTCTTGAATCCGTTATTTCTCCTGATCTCATCAGTGAACTTGGTGCATATTTCAATCAGATCCTAAAACACAATGTAGCAACCAAAGAAGCCAACCGCGGTAAAAACCGATACCAGATGCATTTACCATTCACTGAACCATTCATTCATCAGCAGGTTGTTGCTAACCCTATTGCACTTTCTGTTATTGACAAGTTTTTGGGAGAAGAC
Organism: Candidatus Poribacteria bacterium; assembly: GCA_002709695.1. Classification (GTDB taxonomy): domain Bacteria; phylum Poribacteria; class WGA-4E; order WGA-4E; family UBA9662; genus UBA9662. The sequence continues at coordinate 17,019 of PAQF01000036.1, read as the reverse complement.
TGCATCTGCCATTATTTGGGAGGCAACACTCCATTACCCGGTTCAGAATATCAAATATTACATTCCGATATCCACCAGCTCTTTCCTGATTCAGATCTAGTGTCACCCGTTTATTGTATCGTTTTGGACATTCCATTGGTTGATTTTTGTCATGACAACGGTGCCATGGAAATCTGGCCGGGCGGAACACATTTGATACCAAACAGTACTGATATTGAAAAAATGTCAAAAGTAATGCATTCAGAACAAGTAATCATGCCTGCGGGATCTTTACTGATTCGAGATGCCCGGATGTGGCACCGCGGTACACCAAACCAATCAGACACACCACGGCCCAACATAGCTTTGATGTACGCACGCTATTGGTTTAAGACCATGTATCCCCAAATTGGGATTCGACAAAATATTTACGATTTGCTTCCGGAACGAAGCCAAAAACTTTTCCGGCACGAGGCAATTGGAACCGGAGAAGATCCGCGCGAAATGATGGTAACACGTTGGACCTAAGATTTATCTGGTTAGTAGACTACTTGTTAGCAACACCACGGGCTTTCATCTGCCACGTTGCGATGAGAAATGTCGTCGGTCTTTGGCTCTTCTACCTTTTGGACCAATAACGAGTAAGGTAGATCAGTACAACCTTCACCCTATTTTGGATAGACAGTATATTTTTTCCTCAATACCAAGTGCCACCATTCAAATATATCATGTATACCTGCTGCTGTGTCAAAACACCAAAGACCATCCACAATGCCCCAACAACAAAATCACCCAAAATTAAGCCAAAGAAAAATGGTATAGCGCGTTGATAACCTTTAACTCCGCTAGATTTGAGAATAAGAGTTTTTAAAAACCAACTGATGAAGAAAGTAAACCAGAAATAGTCAATGGCAAAACTAACAGCTAGTGGGTAGCCTGCAGGATGAAGAGGCCACCAATAAAAATGGGTTCGCAAAATGTGCAAGATCAAGGTTAGTACAATGCCTAGGCACATGAATACTGTACGTGGTGTATCTGGTGGTGTAGGATGATATAGCCAGTTTTCCAAGCGATTGAAGGCTGTCTCGGCCACCCAGATTTTAAAGAATGATACCTGAGCTAATGCTCCATCACGATACATCATATCTAGATTAGTCCACATACTAACAATTAAAGCAACCAAAGAACCAATCATCATAGCAATTACCAATCGACGTGTATTACATCCAATAACTTCAGCCATCTTGAGCGGTTCAAACTGGTTTGGCATTGCATGCGACCGATAACTTCGATTGAACCAATGGTAGAAACTCATCACAGTTAAATTATGTCCACCCCAGACTGCTGTTCCAAAAACAGTGACCATCATCTCCGTTGGGTGGTTAAATATTCCATGAGGCGTTCCAAATTCCGCTCGCAAACGGGTAATAGCGACAGCAATAAAAAAATAAATAGCGAAGAAAATGGAAATCGCTTTTAGGTTCATACCTGCATGGTAGGAAAAAACAGACAGAAACAAAAAACCACCCAAAAAACCAATAATGGCTGCTCGATAGCGCATTGGTTCATCAGCCTCACTAGACGACTTATAGGATATAGCTGTTCGAAAAACATAAACTAGGTGTCTCCGTGTTAACCATAAAGCTATAAAACATATACCAAGCCAAGCACCAGCGGATTGTTCATTAAAATAAGGGAAACCAGGCAGGTGGGCAGCTCCCAAGTAACTACTTAATACACGAGTAAACTGACGAATCAAAAAGAAAAACCAGCAAGTAAAGGAAAGATCTACAGGCAAAAAAAAGCCAAGACCAACCATAAACGGATAGAACGATATCTTGGTATCAGACATGGCACTCCAAGGCTTTTCGAGAAATTTTTGGCCAACAAAATGCAACTTCAAATGCAAATACGGTACAACAGGAAATAGCACATGCAATCCATTGATAAGATCCAAGACTGCAGGAATAGCGAACCCAAGCCAAAGTAGTCGATGCCTCAAAAAATTCGGCGACTGCAACATGGCTATAGGGAGTTGGATGATGGGAAAAGCTAGTCGCTCGGTATGTACCCATTGTTTACGAACCAAGGTGTTGAGACAGTGGAACATAAATAACAGCACCAGTGTAAATCCCGTCCAAACTAGTATTGGCTTTAGCCAAGCACTCAGATGTTTCTTCTGGTAGAAACTGGAATTTCCTTGGTAGTATTCGGTTAATATTGTCTCTGTAGGTTCGGGAGTAAACCACGACGGGATATAATGAAAAAAGAGTTCTTTCCACTCGTTCTCCTCAGTAGCAAACCAGTAGGGGTGAACAATTAGAGCAAAGAGATCCTGTAGCATTCCGTACGAAGCTATAGAAGTTGAAACTACTAACATGGCATAAATAGTTAGCAATTCACTGGGCAACAACTGAATCGAGGACCAAAATTTCGACAGCAGATAATTGGAAACAACTAAGCAGAAAAGAATAAAGACCGGATAGAGAAATATCGGTAGAGCCGTAGCTTCAGCACGGTACTTCATCTCCGTGACTGTGACCCAATAAACATTGAGAGTGAGCAAAAACAGACCGATTAAAATAGAGCGCCATGTTACAACCGTAGGAGAGGTATCCAACTATCAACTCCTTGTGGAAACGAGCTTTTCTCTAACGATTTTCTCTAACGAAATTCGTAGGCTAAGCATCGTCTCTTGTGTTAAAGAGAGATATACTTTTCCCTCAGGCATCTTCCAAATCAAAAAGTGAGGGAAAGAAACGATACGGATCTGCGGGTTCTGAAAAGAGAATCTTCTGACGTAGAGTTAGCTCAACATCAGAAGGCGGTCGCACACGTTTTGGAGACCAGACAACTTGTGATTGACAATATTTGTACAGTAGAGAACGTCGATGGTGCTTTCCCTTCCAAGCTGCAGTTCCGTGTGTTAGTGATTCAGTAAACATGATAACAGATCCAGCGGGAACTTCAGGAATTACCACACACGATGCTCGGTCAGGTGTATGAAAGACATTTTGTGGTAATTTGAAGTTGCTCTTGTGACTACCGGGAATGCAGCAAAGTCCACCATGATCTGAGCCTGTGTCCGATAAATTCCAGACAACAACAGTGAACCCGTGGTGAATAGCGTTATCAGGGAAATGGTAATATTCTCCTGGTTGGCATGAGATGTTTGGCGCGGAAGCGCCATAATCCGCGTGAAGTCTTCCCATTGGCATCCCTTCTTGCATCTGTATGCCATAAAGCCGGTCCAACCGAAAGCAATCCCCTAGCCGAAATCGTAGGATAGGCATAATTTGAGGATGATCTAACAAATCACAAAACGGTTGCCCCCAACCCAGAAAACCAGGTCCTTCTGGTGCACCTCCAGCTGCGCTGCCAAATCTTATGGCTTCCTTGGGGGCTGGCAAGGATTGCTTGTCGATCAATTGGTTAAGCGTTGAGACCTCTTCTGAAGACAAGACATTTTCAATTACTAAATAGCCCTGCAAATCAAATAAGTACTGTTGCATTTCTAAATCGCTCATACTATATTCTCCAATCAGCTTGAAAATTTAAGATAGTATTAACCAATAGGTATAACATTTACAGTTAAGAACTCTGCGAGATTCTGCTCACATAAACTACATGATGACACTGACATTGCAAAAAAATAAAAACATAATAAGCTATGTGGCAGTTGCATGAGGAGTTATCTAACGAATTACTTACTCGCAACATATGATTTACTCGACTACTGTTGTTCGTCAACCTAACATCCCATCATCATTTTTTTCTTAAAGGGTTTTCATTCACCAAGCCACCATTTTGGGAGTAATTCTATCTCTGATTTCTTGGATTTCCTTCATGTAGAAATACTTTATAACTATTAGATGCAAGCTACAAATGCCAATGTTTGTGATTCAGCGCATTTTTTTGAAAACTAAGCTACAATCCGAGTAAGCTTTCTGTCATTAAGAAAAATAATCTAAGGCTTGAGACAATGTAGTTGGTTGCAAAGGATTAGGATGGGAAGTCGCTAAATAGTAACCAAGTTTCTGAATTACACTTTCCAATGTTCAAGAATTCAGGTTGTGGATGAGGAAATCTGAAGTTATTGAAGAAATTTCCCGAAGGAACACTCTTTAAAAAATCAAATGAACGATACCGTAAACACATGGTTTATGAAAAGAATCCTGTACAGACAGAATAGTATGCCAACTCTGACTGGTTATATAAATAGCAGGAAAGTTATATTATTTAAGCATTCTAGGAATCCGGAGTTTTTTGTCAAGAGGGTTTTTCGAAATACTGCGGGTCAGGATAGATTTCCAATCTCACAGAAGAAATATACTTTTTGATTTAGCACCAATTTTGACTACATCACTGGGTATAGTGGATTATTCCAATTTCCTTCTCCCTTCTTTATGGAGATTTTGAAATCGGGAAAATCTAGAAAGAATTAATTGATTATGCAATTGAATGCTAATAAAAAGATCTCCTTAAACCCAGTTTCTTCTGTTATAATTTTCATGGTTTTTGATAGTGTGAATTGCTTAAGGGAAACAAATTCAAGATCAAGTTTGGGTATAAATACTGTTTAAAGAGAGGAGCAAGAAATGATTAAGTGTGCACTAATCAGCGGTAAGCACATGGGAATGATGCATGCTAGCAATTTTCATAATCATGATGAAGCTGAAGTGGTAGCCGTTTGTGATATGGATTCCGATTTGCGGGCAAAGGCCGAAGCTGAATTTCAGGTTGCAGGGTATGAGAACATTGAAGATCTACTGGCAAACTGTGATGCAGATTTAATCTTGCTTATTGTCAACGAAACTCGCCGGATCCCACCTTTGCATCAACTCCTAGCCGCAGGGCAAAATGTCTTTACTGAAAAACCTCTCTGCGGATTGGAAGGGCAATATCGTTTGCGCGAAGCTGATGCAACAATTGCTGCACCTGCAATTTTGGAGTGGCGCAACTCAGGCTTGAAGTTTGGTATTGATTTTAACTATCGGTTTATGCATCATTTTCAGAAGTTGCATAATGATGTAGTCGAAGGTCGGTTAGGTCAGATCCAAATGGTAAGAGCAAGAGCTCATTTCGCTTGTTGGTCTCATGTCATTGACCAGATCCTTTGGAGCATGGGAAGACCTGAATGGGTTAGCGTGGTCGGGGATCCTAATCAAGAAGGTGGATGGCAACGCATGATTCACATGGAATGGGCTAGTGGAACCGTCGGCACACTGGATGGCACTACCACATGGGGTATGGAGTATCCACTCGGAGTAATGGTTGTTGGAGACAGTTGTTATGCTGAAGCATGGGGGTTGGAAGGTCAGTACCGTCGTTGCAAAGCCAATAACTCTGAAGTTGAAGAAACATGGGGGGCTGAAGAGGGACAACCAGAGATGCAAAAGTCTTTTGTACGCATGGCAGATGGTGTTATACAGTCGATGCTCAAGGACCAACCATTTCCTGCTGATGGGGACGCTGCTTGGAACGAGTTAGTGTTCGAAGCAGCAGTACATCGTTCGGCCCGCAATAACGGTGAACGCGTATGGTTGGATGAAGTAGAAACTGAAGCGATATCGAATGCCTAAATGCGGAATTCTAGCAGGCAAGTGTAAATATCGGCAGACAATTTTACTACTCGAAAAATCCACGTGACTTTACTTATTTTTTTTAATTACAAAAATGTAAGGGACAATATCATGTTTTTTGAATTTAGGAAATGTTTTGGAATATTTCTACTGTCAATCTCAGTTCTTTTACTTGTAGAACAAGCAGAAGGTAGATTGAGCTTGGATGATAATATTGGTGTCTGGCTTTTAGATGAGGGAGCAGGTGAAGATGCCAAGGACTCTGGTCCTAACAAGTATGACGGCACGCTTAAAGGAGGCAAATGGATCAAGGGGAAGTTCGGTGACGCAATTGAATTTAAAAAAGGAGATACTGTTACTATTCCTCTTGGTAAAGGCTCAATGAGAAACAAAGCTAGTGTTATTATGTGGCTTCTGTTTACTGATGTAAATGCGCAGCAAAATTACTTTTCTGTTTGGGATCAAAGTAACAATCGGCTTGTGCCTTACAAGGACGCTGGGAACATGTTACGTTGCTGGAGCAACACCTGGAATGTTCCCAGTGGAGTAACAGTCAAAAAGGACAAATGGTACCATGTTGCCAATGTCCACGATGGCAAAAACACGAAGATTTACATCAATGGGAAAGAGGAAGCTTCACAAGATGTGCCGAAGTTTGAACTTGCGGATCAACCCCAAACTGCTTGGCTAGCGACAGACAAAGGCGGTTGGGTTTCGGCTTGCTCAATCGATGAAGCTATCTTTTTTAGCCGTGCGGTTACAAAAGATGAAGTTAATGAACTCTTTACAAAAGGGTTTGAGGGAGCGTTAGGCGTAGATAAGGCGGGGAAACTACCAACCGTTTGGGCCGATCTCAAAAAGAAATGATATTCTAAATAACAGACTTTGATGTAGGACAAGTAGATACTATGAACAGGAATTGACGCACAACCAATTTCTGTTCATAGTCTTCTGTTCCAGAAAAAGTGATTTCTGGTTAATTCTCTTGTTTCATCCTACCCCAAATTGTTGCTAACTTTCCATGGCGATCAACCGGAGTGGTAGCAGCAATTCCAGGACCATTGATTTCAACATAATCGTACAAAACTGTGGAATCTCTACCACCCAGACCGGGACGACCATTCTTGTAGGTCTTGTCTTTAGTTTCCACCATCAGTTTGCCATCTATGTAGGTTTTGATGGTCTCACCTTTTACTTCGAAGATTATGGTGTACGCGTCACCCCCTTTGTCGTCCTTGGACTCTGGACGTTTGGGGCGGGGGCCACCGGTAATTTCTTTGGAAGCTCCTCCTTTAAACATGAAGACTGAATTAGTGTGAGAATTATAGCTGATTTCCATAAAGTAGAAATCGGCTGCTGGCTTTTGAACCCGTGTAAAGAGGTGAAAGTAAGGCCCAACGAGTTTTCTCGCGTGTACTTCCATCTTGTAGTCAGTCCATTTGGGATCACCAAAGTAAATGCCAGTATCCCCACCGGCGCATTTTAGCTCCAGTTTACCGTTAGCAACCTTGGCTGTAGCGTTGGGACCTAGTTCCCAATCTGCAATATCCTTTTTATCATCAAATTCTATTCTCAATGCAAATGTTAAGCATGGGCTTAGTAGCACAAACAGCAACATCAAGCAAAAAAACTTCCATTTGTTCTGCATCACAACATTCTCCTTGTAAGCTGATTTATGAAAACGAAAACATCTGAAGTGAAAGCTGGATTTGACACACTTTTTCAGTACAATATACTTTCAGTTAAACATTATCAGATTTAGTCTACTAACTATTATCAATAGAGTCAATTAATTTATCTCATTTTCACAAGAAACAGATACAATGGTTAATCAGTGGGAGTGTGTGTGGTATTTAAAGAGTTAAAAAAAACACCTAGTGGTTGTGGTCACGTCTATATTTCGGCTGAAGGGCTTAGTCAACTATAGAAGCACACTTGGCTTAGTTGGAATGCCGAAATTAGAAACTTGGCAGCCATGTTGAAGAATTAACTCGGATGTTTTCTGTAGCTTTCTAGTTCGTGCTTGACTCGCATTTCGGTTTGGTTTAAGGTTAAAGGTAGTGTGTTTCTGACCAAAATGTTTTGGTAGGTTTGTTGAAGTAGCTCGTCTAGTGGGAACTAGCGGTTGCCTAATTGTAAGTCAAGAGCTTGAGATAACACTGGACGGATACAGGATTTTTCACTTATCAATCAGGCATTGGTTACCATTTAGAGCATATACCTTAATCTGAATCTTCCTAACAAACATGGCTTCAACTAATCAATCAAAGGAGATGTTATTATGCCTATTGTTGATACACACGCCCACATTTATTCTGAGGATGTGAAGCAATATCCGCAAATTTCTGATCCTTATTTGCCTGCTTCGGGATATGGTAACATCCAAGATTTGAAGAAGGAAGTTAAACGGAATAATGTTGATCGTGTTGTTGTCGTTCAAACTTTCACTGTCTATCAACACGATAACCGGTTGACCATGGATACGGTTCGTGAAAACAGTAGCTGGGTTACGGGTGTTCTGAATCTCGACCCTTTCAACCCGGAATCCATTGATCTAATGAAGGAAGCTCGACAAATCGGAGTTCGCGGCAATCGTGTTTCTGTTGCTTGGCCGACGGATGATTCAATACTTCCGGAACATCATCGACTTTGGGAAGCAGCTCAGGAACTCGATTTGGTCATTTGTGCTTTACTGAACCCGCCAAATTGCCAATCACTTTCCAAGCTTATGGAAGTTTTTCCTGAGGTACCAGTGGTATTAGATCACTGCGCCAATCTGAATGCGTCTGATTTTCCCAATTCAGAGAACTTGAAGGTCGTATTAGATCTGGCACAATTTAAGAATCTTTATGCGAAACTCTCGTTTGTTGTTACGGGATCTGAGGAAGAATTTCCTTGTCGCGATATGTTTGATATAACACGCCAGATTATTGATACTTATACGCCTGAAAGATGTATATGGGGAAGTGATTTTCCCACGTCTTTATGGATACCGAAAGTAACTTACCAACAACACTTAGATATATTTGATCAACAAATGGGGCTATCAAAAGCTGAGAGATCTGCAATATTGGGAGAGACCGCTCTAAAACTTTGGTTCGAGAGTTGAACCCGAATGAATTACAATTCCTAGTTATAGTATCATCAACGAGAATTGGGTTAATATTCGAAGAGACAATTTGGAAATTTGAATCTTCATAGTCGAAAAAGATTATATAACTATTTTAAAAAGGAACTGAATTTATGCCAGTACTTGATGATTTTCAACTCGATGGAAAGATTGCCTTGGTTACCGGATGCAGACGAGGAATTGGTAAGGCAATGGCTGTTGGGCTAGCCGAAGCTGGAGCAGACATCGTTGGAGTTAGTCGGGAGATGGAATCACATGCAAGCCAAATTGAGCAGGAAGTCAAAGCTGTAAACCGGAATTTCCACGGATATAGTTGTGATTTTTCCCACCGTGAGTCACTATATTCATTTATTGATCAAGTAAAAACTGATTTTCCAGTCATCGACATATTAGTGAATAATGTAGGAACAACTTTGCGAAAACCAGCAGCTGAGCATCCAGATGATTATTGGGATAAGATCATTGAAGTTAACCAAAATGCTCAGTTTATTCTGACTCGAGAGATTGGCAAGCGGATGATTGATAGAGGAACAGGGAAAATTATCTTTACAGCTTCACTCCTCACTTTTCAAGGTGGTATTAACGTGCCTAGCTATGCGGCCAGTAAAGGCGCAATAGGCCAACTTACCATGGCTTTTGCCAATGAATGGGCTAGTAAAGGTGTAAATGTTAACGCCATTGCACCAGGATATATTGAGACAGACATGAACGAAGCTTTGATTAATGACCCAGTACGGAGCAAACAAATTTTGGAGCGGATACCAGCTGGGAATTGGGGAAAGCCTGACGACTTTAAAGGAATAGCCGTCTATTTGGCATCCAAAGCTTCCGACTATGTTCATGGGAGTATAGTCCTTGTGGATGGTGGGTGGATGGGACGGTAGCAAGCAATTTATGCTGAGTATTGAACTCATCTGAATCTATAGAAATATAATATGGTAATTACAAAGATAACGCCGTTTTTAGTCGATAGTTTTCTTCTCGTCCGGGTTTACACCGACCAAGGTATTGTGGGCAATGGTGAAGCCGGGTTGTGGGCACATCAGAAAACTGTCTATCATGCCATACAAGAGTTAAGCCAGTATTATATTGGTAAAGACCCTACTCGAATAGAACATCATTATCAAGCAGTTTCTAGGAACACACATTTCATGGGGTCGGTCTTAAATGCTGCCATGAGTGCCATCGATGTTGCTCTATGGGATATCTTGGGTCAGTCAGTCAGTTTACCGGTCTATCAATTACTTGGAGGTAAGTGCCGAGATAAGATAAAAGTTTTCAATAATGTTACTGGAGATACGCTTTCTGATCGGGTAACAAGTGCCATCTGGAACGTCGAAAACGGATTCAATTCACTCCGAACAACACCTTTTTTCTCTGGCTGGCAAAACCAGACTTCAACCCAGGTAATTACCACGGCGGTAGAAATCATCAGTACCATTCGAGAAGCGATTGGATACAATATTGATCTCGGACTTGAGATTCATCGGAACCTCGCTCCGGACGCCGCCATCGTTCTGGCCAACGAGCTAGCTGCCTTCAGAATCTTATATTACGAAGATCCGCTGGCCCCGCAAAGCGTTGAAGCGTTGGACTATGTTGCACGACATACCCACATTCCTATAGCAACGGGGGAGCGTTTCTATAACGTGCAACAGTTCAAAGACCTCATCGACCGGAAAACGGTTAGTTTAATTCGACCTGATGTTTCGCTAGCCGGTGGTATTACCCAATGTAAGAAAATCGCTGCATTAGCAGAAGCATCCTTTGTCGGAATTTTCCCACATTTAATGGGAAGTCCAGTGAACATTGCAGCTTTTGTCCAGCTTGATGCTTCTATTCCTAACTATGTGTTGATGGAAAGTAACATGGGGGCAGATACTTTTAACGAGATTGTTGTGCAACCGATTGAGCGTGATGCAGGTTACTTAGTGGTGCCTGATAGACCGGGTATTGGTGTGGAAATCAATGAATCGAAGCTACAGAATTTCCCTTATAAACCGAGGCAAATCAGTGGCAATTTTGGTGCCGACAATGCGGTGATTCACTAGACCAATTTAGCAAAAAAACATGCAATAAATAGTAACCAAACGAGAAATATGTCCAAGACTAATGGAAACAAAGGCATAAAGTATCTTGGGGGGGTTATTCACTACCTGCAGCTCGCCACATCTTATTCAGAATCAAGTAGCATTTGTGAGCAACTTCCTCACGACGATCCGCAGGCCAGCTATTCTCAATAACAGTAATTAGTCCATCATAACCTTGTTTTCGGAATTGTTTAAATACGTTTTGCCAATCCTGAACACCATCTTCATTTGGAAGGGCTGGCACCCATTCCTCGCTATTTCCTGCCACGCAAACACGACGGCGAGATTGAACCAGTATATTCTTGGTGAATTTAAAGAATTCTGGAATACAGTTTAGGTAATCTTCTCTACTTATCGCCAGATGCATACAATCATAAAGCAACCCAAAATTGTGATGGTTGACAGTATTGAGGAAGTTTCGGGTTCCATTAACTGTCTCAAGTTGGCTGCCAACATGATTGTTTCTGGCTAGGGTCACACCGCACAATTCTGCTTTTATGGCTGCCTCTTTGCACCACTTGGGATCACTGCCAATCTTCATTAATCCGCACTCCAGATCGTTGCAGAGATCAAGGTAGTTGTCAAAGAAAACGTCGCGTTCTTTTCCTTCAAGCGGTAGGTTTCGTGCTGTTAAGCACGTTACTACTAACCCCATACTCTTTACAATATCCAGCATTTCCTTCCTCTCGTTTTTGGATGTTTTTGGGTTTACCTGTGTTGTTCGTAATTCCACTCCGCCATAGCCGATTGATGAAGCGAGTGTGCAGAAGGTGGCGAAATCTAATTGTTCCACAGGATTTTTCACTTGGAAAAGAAAGCCACTCAAAGACAGTAACATAGTACTTACAACCTAACTCTGTGTTCTACAGAAAGTATTTTTACCTGTATTTCAAATAATGAGATGAAATGGAATTGTAAAGTATTCTACCAATTCTTTTGAATAGCATATTCAAAAAACACATAACGAAATGTATTTTCTATAAGTGAGGAATAGAATTTTAAAAAACAATAATGGCTGAACTATTGATTGACCTTGATGTCAGCCCAAGTTATAGCTAGTTTTTCCTTTGAGTCGACTGCAAATGGGTTTGATGGTCCCTTGGCCATATGGGCAATCTCTTTTGCTGTTACTGCACGATGAAACAACAAAAATTCATCCATCACTCCCTTGAAAGCCCAATTTGGACCTGTCGCAGCATCGAAGGCTCCTGCTTCTGAACCGATACCAATGAAACCATAACGAGTAATCGCTTTTCCCATGACCTTATGTGTTGCTTTTACCTCGGCATCAAGTTTCCCGTCAATATAGATTCGCTTATGCTTTCCATCAAACTGAGCCACAACATGATGCCATTTATCATCGGTGATTTTCGTCTTTCCATGCCAATCGTGAATTCCGCAACAAGTGTCGAAAGCAACAAAATCGTTATTTCCCAGTACGTCGTCACCCACACCAAAGCGGAAAAACTCGCTTCGATCCCAAGAAGCAATCATGCCTCGACTCGGGGACTTGACCCATGCAATCAACGTGATAGCTTCAATGTTGGCCTTTGCATAATGGTGGTTCCTTACAGAAATATAGTCTGGAGCTGACCCGCTGAACTCCATACCTTCCTTGACTTTTCCTTTTACAGTTTTTTGTTTACCTTTGATAAGACCATTGTTTTTGTTTCCGGAGAGATCTGTGATATCTTTTCTTTTAATCGAATTTCTGTCAAAACTGTAATGGAGAATAAGCTCTTTCGGACTGACTTTGGCTTCGATATCTTCCATAAAAAGGAGAGAAGGTCCAAAAAAAACGTTCATCAAATTCATTACTAAACAGTAGAATACAATTTTTTTCATTTCTTATTTTCCTTTTTTCAAGGTTGGCAAGGTTAGGAATTGGTGTGGTCTTTATTCCAATAGCAAACACAGTTAAGATAAGGAGAAGAATGAAACTATCGCGATTTTATCTGTTTTTTTACCCTGTTGAGTGTTTAAGTGAATAATACATGCTTATAAAAACCATAGCAAGTGCCTACGATAAATAGACGTTCTCAATCTCAACACTTTTTCGCTTACGTCTCAAATAGAATACTAAATCGAAAAGTTTGGAACGATGGTTACCAAGCGTGAAACCTAAAAAACCGTTACTCAAGCAAGTATGACGGAATCTATTGATCATTACTCAGTTATAGGAAGACACCATGTGGTTTGTACTGTGTTTGTTTGACTTTCATCATGATGTGTTCCCATCATTTTGATCAAATAAATAATTATTCCGGCAGATCAATTTTGAATGGGTCTATGATTTCATCTAAAGCATGTCGCTGCCCACTATCCCGATCTTCCAATTGGTAAAGAGCAAGCGGAATCCGGTCTTTGTGTTCCTCAAGGGGAAACCAATTAGCTGAATCAGCATGATGGAACTGTTTGGCGTACATCCAACGCAGAAAAACCGTCATCCGTGGATAGTCTGGGTGCGTCCACCTTCGTCCTGCGTGACGGGTATTTGGCAGGAAAATGATAATATCGCCAGCATTGACTGATACGTTACGTACGGTTGGGGGGCCGTCATCCATGGTAACGTGTTCTGGACACTCGAAGTTGGACTTATGACTGCCTGGCAGACAGGCAAAGCCGTTACCCACAGGTACATCTACCAGCGAAACCGAGAGGTTGAAGAAACTAGCAAATATCTGGTCGTTAGCTACTTGATACTGATGATAAGGGCTACGAAACCAACCCTTATGTCCACCGTGTAAATGTAGACCGTCAGTCTCTGAATAACAGATATTGGCGACTACATCGAAGACACGTGGCTTGTTCAATGTTAGGGTTGTAGCGACCCGCAGAATTTCAGGATTCAAAATCAGTCGCTGAAAGACTGGGTGTCCATAATGCATATTGTAGACCCACCAAGGTTTTCCGGGTTGGCTATTTATTCGCATTGGTGGCTCAAAGTTTGATTCTTCCCATTGGTGCCACTCTAAAAGCTGAGCTTTCATCTGTTCCAACTCAGAGGAAGGCACAACATCACGGACGACCATAAACCCGTTTAAATCCAAGTACCATTTTTCTTCTTGTGTTAACACAAGTCCTCTCCTCTTTTCATCTTGTCTAGGATACGTCGGGCAAATTCTTTTTCACCACGTTGAATCGATTCCAATTCAAACTGGTCGGCGGAAATACGGTCGGCGTGATCCTTAATAGGCAAACTATAGTTCTCATTAAAGTAGAAACTAAATTGGTAACGATTGAAAATGACCATACGATCGTAGTCCATCTTCCAAAACTCGGCACCGTGCATCAGACGGGGAGAAAAAATCAGGCAATCCCCCGCTTGTAACTCGAATGTTTCGGTTGGCGCCCATGGATGTCTGTCAATGTCCAAATCGGCTGGAAAACTAATCTCGGATTTATGTGTCCCAGGAATACAGGTAAAGCCGTTTTCTTTGGGGACGTCCACTAGCGTAATAGCGCTATTAACAAAGTTGCTATAAATTTGTCCATTGCCCGCTTGATAATCATTGTGCGGATTACGAAAACCATCGGGAAAATCGAAGCCACTGGTATCCCGATGCAATTTCTTCTTCTGACCCACCAAACTGGGATCCTTTTTCTCTTGTACCAAAGCACAATTGAAAAGCCGAGGTCGGTTCCACATCAATCCCATCACCACCCGTAAGACCTTTTCGTTCAAACTAGTACGTTCAAAGATACGGGCTCCATATGGCAGCGGGTTAATGACCCCACCGTATTCTTTTACCGTTACCCTAAGAGGTGCTGGAGCTTGATCTGGATGTTCCAGCCAATTGAAGCCCAACTTCAGCATCTGTAGAACTTCATCAGGTGTAATTACCTGTCGAAGGATAAGATAACCGTGTAAATCAAAATACCATTTCTCTTCTTCTGTGAGCGTGGAAGAAAGGTTAATGGCATTGTCTTCACCACGGATCAACATAATTTTTCTCCTTGATAAATTTGATACACGCGTTCAAGATTTCAGGCTCAATCTAGTTCATTGACCTTCCCTGTACCCCATGGCCATATGGATTTCATTTGCCACAGGTCAATACCAGGTTAGACAAGAGTTAATTTCACTCTCTCACTACCATCCCAAGCAATTTATAATAGGTCATCAGTCAACTGAATGATCTCCTTGAAAGGATACTGATTCTTATAACCTTTTAGGACAGATTCTTCAATTTTGTTCCTTAGGATTTAGTGTAAGAAAATTGAGGTCTTTTACCAATGTAGAATTCATTTACCTAGCCAAATTGATGTGAATGAGGATTTATGTGCAAATCACAGTATTTTGATTATCTTCACAGATGGATACAAAAATCGTGATAGTCAGCTTACTTAATATAGCTGGTTGGAGTTCGAAACCTAGCCAACCTTTCGTAGCTTACACCTGTGTTCTTAATTACTTCTGGAATTTCTTTTGTCCACCAACTAGGTGGATTGGGAAATGAAAAAACATCGTGCCAAGCGAGCAACAAAGTGCGTCGTTGGCTAGTTTGATTAGGCCAAGCCGCATGCATCAGTCGAGCGTCTGCTATCAGCAAGTCACCGGCTTTCATCGGCACATCTACTGCATCTGGATAGTTGGCAAAGGCTGGATGGGAAAGGTCATCAATTTCCTGAATTTCTGCGCTATGTGCATCTGGGAGAATATCGTGTAGCCGGTGGCGTTTGCGGTGTGTGCCTGGAATAACACGCAAGCAGCCATTCTCACGAATTGTATCAGTAAGATAGTAAGACAAGAAAATACGTGTGGGCCAAGGTGTAGCCGCTTCCGGACTGTTCCATTTCATGAAATCCTGATGCCAGTAGAGTGGAGGTCCATAGCCTATCTTGGATAAGATGATGACCACATCATCAGGGGTCAGGCATTCCAAGCCAATTAGGCTGCAAACTTCTTTCTGAAGCGGCAGATCGACGATTTTTTTAGCAAATGGATCAGGAAAATGATTGGGCCTGACTTCCCTATCAGCCTCGGTCCATAGACGTTCAGTATATACGAAGATATCACTGCCCTGATAGCGAATTTTGCGATCAATGGTTACATGATTAAGAATATTATCTGACCAGATACGAAGTTGATTGACTAAGGATTCAGGCATAACTTCAGGTACAACGGTGAATCCATAGTCTACCAACTCGTTTCGCTTATCCAAGGCCTCCACACTATTTAATTTCTTCATTAGAACCTCTCTTGGTCAAAGTCATCCTAGTTGCAAAGCTAGGAATTGAACCGGTTAGAAATAAAAACTCCAACTGCTTGAATCTTTCTATGATAAAGTAATTGGAATAAAACTTTCAACATTTTACATGGTTTAGGAGGGGTAGCAGAAATGCTCAGATTAGCTCGGATAGCAGCGATTTTTTATTTTGGCTGCATTTTAGTAGCAAGTTTGTCGGAGGCCAAAATCGATCCAGAAACGGCTGTAGGCGTTTGGCTTTTCGACGAAGGGACAGGGAATGATACCAAAGATTCATCTGGTAAAGGCCACCACGGTCAGATTAACGGTGCCAAGTGGAAAAATGGCAAATTTGGCCAAGGGCTGGAATTCAACGGTGAACAGGGAGTCGAAATTAAATCCACGCCAGAACTCCAAGCAGGCAACCAACTAACCATGATGGCATGGTTTTATGCGACTAAAATCGACGACTGGCGTCAACTGATTGCTAAGAGTGACGAATACCTGCTGAGGATTGATCCACCAGGAGAAGGTAATAAGATGTCTGCTTTTGTCAAACCCAGTGGAAGTTGGGAGCCAAGAGCTAGTGCACAAGTTCCTAAAAAAGAGACTTGGATTCATTTCGCTGCGACTTATGACAGTAAAGCAAAAAATGAGCACTTAATTGTATACGTCAACGGCATTCAAGCTGGCAAGAGCACTCGGCCAGGGAAGATCACTGCAACAGAAAATCCAGTTGAGATCGGTCGTTGGGGAAAAGGCTCATTCTTCGCTGGTATCATCGATGAAGTAGCTATTTTTAATATTGTACTTGGTGAAGAGGATCTGCAGACAATTATGGATCAAGGGCTAGCAAATGTGATCGGTGGTGATACTCCTGTGTCTCCTATAGGGATGTTGGCGTCCACTTGGAGTAAACTTAAATATAAGTAAAAACATGATAACACGTACATGCCCACAAGAAGGATTAAGTTTAAGGGTAAAGGTCCCTATAAGGACACTTATAGAGGGTTTTACCCCATTGTAGTTCTTCCGTAATTATCTACTTT
>PAQF01000035.1 GCA_002709695.1 Candidatus Poribacteria bacterium | reverse complement strand
AAAGCGTTTTGAGGAGTTACAGGGAAATCTGAAGCCGTCTGATCAAACTCCAGTAGTTGTTGGATTTGAGGTATATCTTTCAAAGAAGAAGAAGTAATATTAATTTATCTATTAATCAGATGATTTGCCACCACTGTGTTTGATTCCTTGACATGTGGAATTTACCTCCACCAGTCCCTCATTCTTTTGTGGTTGTATATCGGCCTCAATTCGCTCTTTAAGAACTTCAATCTCTTGCTGAAGGCGTCGAACCTCTATTTGAAATTAACTTGGTTTAAGGAAAAGAACCACGTTATCATCCACAAAATCAGCGGCTGACTGCCAATGCATTGCTAGCCAGCTAAAGGTCGATTTGGTATAGAAGCAAATATGGGTCAGATCGTTTTTGTAGTACCAATCGGCAAAAGGTTTACCCTCCTCAATAAAACTGGTCATGACACCTAGGATACCTCCAGGTTTCAGACAACCCCATAATCGGTCTAAATCTTCTTTCGGATTCTTTAGGTGTTCAATGGTTTCGGTAGTAGTGATAAAATCGTATTCCCATTCAAAAACCATCGGGTTATCCGCATAAAACAGGTCATAAATGGCCATGGAGTGTCCTTCTTCCTGAAACATAACAGACAGAGTCGGTCCCGGGCCTGAGCCAAAATCCAAACCAAAACTTGCTGGTTTTAGTCGCCCCCGCATAGGCTGGAAAATACGATTTAAGAATCGGCGGTAGCGTGGATCATCAGGTGAATTTTGGTGTCGATCATATCGCGCTTTTTCAGATTCCTTAGATAGAAAATGTTCGGGTGGGACAAAAACCAACAAACAGGTCTGACAACGCAAAAAGTTACGATCGGAATTTTGAAAAAAATCACTAGTATCAATATTATTGCATAGCGGGCACATTTGATGACGACTAGTGGAAATCAATAACCATCTCCTTTCCTTGATTCTATGAACTTTACCTGCGTCTCCATGGTAAATATATCATACCATGCAAGCCATATTGGTTTCTCAAGTTTTTGTGTTTCTTAAGATGAACACAAAAATGCTAATTCTCTTACTAACTATTTGTACTTTCTTTCTAAGTTCAAGATTATCAAAGCGTTCCCTACCACCTGTTTATTTACCTTTAATTTTTGTCATGCTGGAATACTCCATCTTGCTGACCGCGTGTTGAGTAGAAATCAATCAAAAAACCAAATGACTAACCAGTGACTTAGTGAAGCAGGCACGCGCACCCGTGAAAAGAAGTATAATATCTTAAAGAAATAATAGAACCATTATAAAAGGAGAAGTGAGTTATGAAATTCGGATTGATGTCAGGTGATACAATACCTACTGGAGAATTACGATCATCTGGTTTCGATGCAGTCCAGATGTTTTTTAGTGGAGGGGATTCAGATCCATTACCTGAAGACGTTGATAAAATCTTGGCAGCCGATGACATTGCCTTAGCAGCTATGACACTACATGTAAGTTTGGTAAATGAACGAGGGACTATTCAAACAGATGTTGAACGACTGGTTGAATGTGTTGAGAGGACAGCTGATTTGAAAGGCCGGTTTGGTGACAATGAATGCCCACTGCTAGTCTGGCATCCATCAGAATATCCTCCGGTGGCAGATGTTGATGACAATGTGGTATTTCAGGGACTGTGTCAAGCGCTATCATCTGCTTGTACCGTCGCAGAAAATAAAGGGGTAAACATCGCGGTCGAAATCACTCGTGCCGGCAGCATTGGAAGTGCGGAGTCCTTTCTGCGGGTTAAAGATCAAGTTGGCTCCTCAGCATTACGGGTGTGTATGGATGCAGCCAACTTTGTTCCTGACCGAACGCCGTTGGAACGCGCAGTGCGTATGTTAGGACCGGATATCGCTATTGCCCATGCCAAGGACTCACGTTTTTCTGAGACAGGTTTAGTAGCTGATTATGGACCGGTTGGCTCGGGATGTTTGGATTACCCAACCTATTTGCGGTGTTTACAACAGTATACCAATGTTCCCTATCTTGTCTTTGAATATTATCTTTCTCGAGAAGATCTACTTAAAGCTAGAGATATCGTCAGCGATTGTCTTCCATAAGATGGAAAAGCAGAAGTAACTACCAACACCATTGAATTACCTGGTCAGCTCGATGGTATTCTGACTACGGTTCTTCCTCATCTTGTCAAACTTACCAGGGTTAGGAACTCAACTCATTTTGAACAATGTAGCGGCACAGGTGTTGAGCTCGAGTAGACATTTGGCTATAATTTTCATGAGGAAGACATCTTGATAGATGTTGCCGAAACCACGGAGCGTAATACTGCGTATTAGTCATCGGCCGCGGGTAATCAGAGTTGTTAGCTGTTCCACCATGCCAACAACGAACATCACGAACAAGAGCCGTTCCGGCTGGCGCACAAATGATACAGTTCTTCATCCATAGTGGTTCTTCTTCCAACGTAGGGATTGGAACGTTTGATCTTTGGGTGCAGGGAATCTGCCGAATGGCTCCATTCTCTTTGGTAAAATCAACCATCAGAAAATTGACACAGAGCGTTGGGGGTGGCAGGTCACGTAATGTAATTTGGTTAACCCACGGGTCTGTAAACCCCATCTCATTACCATCAGAGTGTAAAGGTTGGATTTCGGCATTAGGTAGAGAGAAGTCGCCACCTGCAGCAGAACAAATAAAATCACCGCTATCCCAAACTGCTTCAGCTATAGACCAAATAGGCGGTAGATCTACCAATTCAGACCATTCAATATGATGAATCTGGTTACCGAAAGAGTAGCGGTGATGTCCTCTATTACCCTTCCTCTCTGGATCAGCATCGATGATTTCTTGAATCACACGGGCTGCAGCATCTTGAATTCGTTTGAGTTTCTGACCCTTAATAATATCCTTGACTGCAACGAAACCATCACGGAGCAAAACCTTCCTAGCCCGTTCAGTTTCGTGTGCCTCGAGTATTTCAATTTCCAACATTAGGCATAGCTTCTTGTAAGAAAATAGAGATGCTAAAAAAAGACAGTATTTCTAAACACCTAGCGTACAATATTTGAGAGAAATGATTGTGAACGCTTGAGACCATCTGCTTGGGCTTCCCAGTTTTCCCAGTAACGGTAATCCTCTAACTCCACGCTGACAATACCATCGAACCCTTCGTCCTCTAAACGTTGGATTATTTTTAACCAGTCAATCACACCATCCCCGGGGATAGTGTATCGCCACCAGTCTTCACCAAAACCGCGTGGGGTGTGAAACGTAGGCCCTAAATTCCCATGCAGATATAGCGCTTCTTGGTCAAAAACAGTGTCTTTAGCATGAACATGCAACACCTTGTCAGCAAATTCATTTAAAGCTCGCAGATAGTCAATATCAATTCGAACCAAGTGGGATGGGTCGTAATTTAAACCTAATCCACCTGGACACTCGGTGAACATCACCCTCCACATTTCCGGTGTGCAACCAAGAGCAGGATAAGCAGGACCTCCACCAGGCCAACCTTCAACTGCTATTCCTACACCTTTAGAAGCTGCAAACTCGGCAATAGGGGGAACAGTTTCTTTCCAAATTTCATAGTTTTTTGCTCTGCCTAAGCTCGCATCCTCCGGAACAAACACACAGAACATGATCGAAACGCCATGATCAGCGGCAACTGAGATGGCCTCCTTGGCCACTGTGGCACCTGTCTCCTGCTTGGTACTATCAACACTAAGTAGATCTCTGACGCCGGGCAGGTCTGCTGATCCAATCGTTAGACCTGCACCTCTGGCTGTCTCAGCTAGTTCGGCCGTAATGGCCCCGACGTCAACAGCGTCAAACCCATTCTCTTTACACCAGCCACAAAAATCCGCCCACGACATGTCTCCTGCCGCTCCGGGAATTCGCAAACCAATCTTCATTCTTTCAATTTCCTTTATTGTACTTGTTGAATTACAACATAACGTTAACCATTTAGTTCTTCCTGAATGGACTAAAGAAAAAACATTATTCTAGTCATAAAACATCTTTATGATTTTAGTGGTACCTGACAACCTCTGAAAAAGCCGATTACCCCATTCTATCAAGATTTCAAGCTAACGTAAAGTAGGTTAATATCAATTGAGAGGAAACATAACTAACATATTTCATAAGCTGATTGATCATCATACTCTAGGCCATGGCTTAACTATGTCATGAGCATGAATCATGAATCAAGTCGGAATTTTTTGACTGTTTGCTGATATCTTTTTTCCATCTCAGGTTGCTGATATTGTAGATATTCTTGTTCTGATAAGCGTGCTGCTTTCTGGGAAATAGGAACGGGGATCTCGATAGTAGTCGTTGTAATTTTATCGTTTCCCCATTTATATGCGACAATTTCACCTTTACTAATAATCAGGTTCATACCAACATTGGCTTCAACAATCGGCACACCATTTTCGCGTGCACGGGCCAGCACAGTTTGATTTTGCGCTTTGTTTTTGGATCCATAGGATGGGATCAGAATCAGGCATGCACCGTCCAAGACTAGCGTACGTGCAATCAGTGGGTTCCAACGGTCATTACAGATAACGACACCTACTCTTCCAACAGGGGTATCAAAGGCTCTTAAACGCCCACCCACACGATTGAAATCCCACGATGAATGTGTTCCTTCCGCTAACTGTGTCTTGTGATACTTACCGCAAATCCGACCATCTGAACCAATGAAAACCGCGCTATTATAGATTTCTTTATCGATACGCTCAGCAAAACCGAAGCAGAGACAGATTTTAAGTTGCTGAGCCAGTTTTCGAAAACGCTGGATATATGGTCCGTCAATAGATTCCGAAATTGCCAACATCTCTTCGGCCGTCCGAAGTTTCTGAACCACATCCATAACAACATAACCTTCCAATGCCCCTTCGGTTGTCAGGATCAACTGGGGGTTATCTTTGGCCGCTTCCAAAAAGAGCATTTCCATTTTGTCCGCGTTGGCAGATTTGTCCCATTTAATTGGTTTCAAAGAGATAGCGGAAACTTTTATGCTACTAAACACTTGCACCTCCCATTGATCTGCAATTCCAGCAAAAATTCCCCCTTAATTTGGCTGAAACCCACATTCTCTCAAGGTGGCATGATCCAAAACCGATGCTACCTCAGTCCAAACTTCTCGACTATTCTCAGACTCAAAGTCGGGATAAAAGCCGAAGTCAAAATAGACCTTAATTGCTGCAATTCGCCTGGAAGATGTACTAAGAAAACAACGTTCATGAGACTGTTTCAGTCGCCGCATTGCCACACTCATCATCGGTTTGGAAAGTCCTCTCCTTTGATAATCCGGAGTAATCGCAACCCAATGGATCTGCCCCCATTCCTGCCCTTTCCAAGCCGGTTTCCACCACGCGGTAGCCGTTCCAATTTCTTCACCTTGATCCGTAACTAGGAAAAAACATCGATCCTCCATAGCTTTAAAATCCCGACTGAATTCTCGATTGAAAAGTTGATCATCAATTTCAAAAAACGTTTCGGCAGCTCTCTGAATTCGTGTCCAAATGTATCCTTCACCTGAGTTGTATGTCCGAATACCTATCCCCGGGGGTAAAGAGAATTCTGGAATCTGATCCATATGTTGACGGATCATTGTAAGGCTATGATTTTCCATCAGTTTTCGTATTATGGTCAACACAACAAGCAATAACCAAGTATATATTCGCTATCCTTCCTGTTCGCATTTCTCCACCAGAAGTGTTCCAGCTATACTAAAATATTAGGATCGAACTACTGATCCATGATTTCAGCCAGTGAAAAGCATTGACTATTTCTTTAATCCTAATCAAATAAGCAATGTTGTAAATCGTTTTTGATAGATAACCATTCACGATTTCACTACTTTAATTAGTTCTTTTCGATGGAGACAAAAACCTACCAGTGCTTTGATCAAAATATGTTTCTTTAAGTATAGGCTGAGTTGATATCAACGAAACTGCGTACACAGCATCCAATCAAAGCAGTTGTGTTTTTGATACTTATCCTCTTTTAATCGATATGGTACATAATTAGGTCATATTCTGTTGCAGAAGGAATAAGGGTGTCAAGAGAAAACCACTTTGGCTTGAGCCAAAAAACCCTATGATTACTTGAATCGAATTAAATTTTCTAGTCAGATTGTACGCCCAGCGTCATTGACTTTTATTTTAGGCTGTCGTACTATGCTGTCGTACTATTAAGGATATTGAGGTGACGGTTGGTAATCAGATGTATGATCTCATAGCATTTTGTAAATGGTGTCAAGAGCTACCACTACCAGAATTAGCAAAGAATATCAAGAACTTGGGGTTCGATGGAGTAGATTTTCCCTGTCGTCCTAATGCGCCCATGACACATCAACTAGGGATCGAAAAATTGCCAGAAGCCAAAAGGATTTTTGAAGACCATGGACTGGAACTGGCACGTCTGGTAACAGGACTCCGTGAAGTGAATGATGAAACCGAGCGGCTATTGGACACAATCAACTCTATTGGTGTAAAAAAGATTCGTATCGGTGGTTATCACATCTCGGAAGGAACAGATCCTCGTCAACTGCTGGATACAGCACGCCAAAATTTATTTAACTTCCAAGCTTTATTGGAGAAACATGGGATTAAAGGTGCCATCCAGAACCATAGCGGCAACACACTGGATGTTAACATTAGCTCTTGCTTACTGATGTTACAAGATTGTGATTCTCAATGGCTTGGTGTCCAGTATGACCCTGGACATCTGGCAATTTCGGGCGAGCCAGTCTCACTAGCTATCGGCTTATTGGGTGATTATCTGCATAGTGTTAACTTTAAAAGTCCTAGACAGGAATATTTTTCGCATCCAACAACCGGTCGATTAACTTTTAAGCCGATCTGGGTGCCATTGCGGGATGGAATGCTCGATCTTCCAATTGTGCTCCCCTCTTTGAAAGCAGCGGGATATACCGATCCAATCAGTATCCATGCTGAGTACCGTTCCTTCTTCCACTTGGTTGAACACCACCTTAAACCGACCAACACCCTAGTAGCTGAAGATGTCGTATACGTGCGCCAACTTATGCAAGAATTAGATATTTAAACCCAAGAAAGGGAAAAAATGGATCTAACCCAAAGAGCCCCACGCAGCCCATATCATATTGGTGTCTTAGGCATGATGAATACTGCTAGGATGGCCGATAAAGCCCGCGCCCGTCTCAGCAACACTTTAGGGGAATACAAAGCTGGTCAAGGATCTGGTCGTGACCAACGAACACTAACATCACTGGGACTAAGTGAAGACACATTTCTGGAAATCGTTGAAAAGGCTCAGGATGATCAATCCATTGAAACCGGTATACGGGCAGTTTCGAACATTAATCTTGATCAAATTAAGGCTTTCAATGCATTAGAGCGTGATCGAGAACCACCGAACGAAACCTACCGCCGTGGGTTCGAAGAACGTAAACTAATTGTTGGACAACCAGAAATTATTACTATGCTGGATATGTGTGATGCTGAAGATATACACGACTTTGGCGTTCCTTTTGATCTGACCATTGGTCCCCCACTGAGTGCCCATTCTGGAGGTATCCTAGGCATCGTTTGCTTAGGACGTCTGATTAGCAAAACCAAAGCTTTTTTGAACAATACGCTGAGTGAATACAAATTTGGGGCTAATTCCGGGCTAGATATCAATACCATGAAGTTTCTTGATTTGACCGAGACTGAACTGATAGATGGTGTTGGCCACAGACCTGACTTGCCAGATCTCTTAAAATGGTTGCGATCAAAAATCAGCAAGAGCCCTCATGAAATTACTGATTGGAATCGGGATCGTCGTGCGCGTGGTCCGTGGAACGAGGAAATTCAGAAAATGTTCGATGATCGTGCAGTTGCAGTAGGACGACCAGATCTGGCCACTTTTCTTGATTTACTTGATTGTGAAGATGCTAATGATTATCCCCAATAGAGAGGTGTGCGATGATAGGTATTGAACTACCTAAAACGATGCCAGCTGTAGTCTGCCATGCTCCTTATGACTACCGGTTGGAAGAGGTACCTGTTCCCAAAGCTGAACCTGGCGAGGTAGTAATTCAGGTACAAGCCTGCGGTGTCTGTGCTAGCGACATGAAGTGTTATACTGGAGCTCCGTTATTTTGGGGTGACGAACATAGGACTGCCTACGTTGAAGGTCCTGTGATCGCAGGGCACGAATTTACAGGAAAAGTAGTACAACTTGGTCAAGGGGTGACAGAAAAATATGGTTTGCAAATCGATGATACGGCTATTGCTGAACAAATCGTTCCTTGCTGGAGTTGCCGTTATTGCCAAACCGGAAAATACTGGCTCTGCAAAATCCACAACATCTTCGGTTTCCAACAGGTAGTTAATGGAGGTATGGCCAAGTACATGAAGTTTCCTGCGAAATCAATTATTCACAAGGTTCCTGACGAAATCCCACCGTCACAAGCGGCTGTCATTGAACCTCTAGCTTGTTCGATTCATGCTGTTCAACGAGGAGAAATAGAGTTCGGTGATGTAGTAGTGATTGCAGGAGCTGGAACGTTAGGACTGGGTATGGTCGGAGCTGCTCGTTTAAAAAATCCCGGGAAATTGGTCTCAGTAGATTTGGTTGATGAGCGGTTGCAGATAGCGGAAAAACTTGGGGCTGATATTAGCCTTAATCCAAGTAAAATTGATGTGGTAGAACAGGTTTTGGAGATGACCGATGGCTACGGTTGCGATGTCTATATCGAAGCCACTGGACATCCAAGCGCTGTTGAACAGGGCTTACGGATGATTCGTAAAGCAGGAACTTTTGTTGAGTTCAGTGTTATGCGCGAACCGGTAACAGTTGACTGGACAATAATTGGTGATACCAAGGAACTTAATATTCATGGAGCGCATCTTGGTCCACACGCTTACCCATTAGCCATTGACTATATTCATCGTGGAATGATCGATGTGAAGCAATTCGTCACTCATCAGTTATCATTGGAAAAATATGTTGAAGCCTTTGAAATGGTTCAGAAAGGTACCAATTCGATTAAAGTTCAACTAATACCATAAATCTAATATTTTTGGAGGAGATTAATATGCCAGCTAGATTGTCTATTTCATCATGGAGTCTACACCGAGCCTTAGGTTCTGTCTTTCACAAATTAGATGGCTCAACCAGAGAGAATGGAGACATTTCATTGTTGGAACTGCCCGCTAAAATTGCTGAGCGTGGGATTAAAACGCTAGAAATCTGTCACTTTCATTTCCCCCAGGTTGATGATGACTATATTAACAGTTTGCGAACTACATTGGATGAAGCGGGTGTTGAACTATTCAGTATACTGATTGATGAGGGAGATATTACACACCCAGATCCAGAACAACGGCAGAAAGAGATGGAACAAATTCAATTCTGGATCGAGATAGCAAGTAAGTGTGGAGCCAGTCATGCACGGGTCATTGCTGGTTGCACCGATATTCAGACTGATGATGTCCCCCAGCATGAAGCGATTCAGTTGAGTGCAAGGAATTTAGCCTCTTTGGCACAGTTCGGCAAGAAATTGGGTGTCAAAGTCACTACCGAAAACTTCCGTCAGACTGGTAAACGAGCTGATCACCTGTTAGCCATATTAGATTTATGCCAGGAAGACATTGGCCTCTGTGCTGATTTCGGTAACTTCAAAGGAGATGATAAATACACCGAACTAGCGGCTATTCTGCCCAAAGCTACCTCGGTTCATGCTAAAGCCGAGTGGCCGGTGGTTGGTGAGATGCTCCGCGACGAGTTCACACGGTGCATGAATTTGGCTGCCGAAGCTGAGTTCGATGGTCCATATTCCCTAATATTTGATAGTGCTGGTAGCGAATGGGATAGTCTGGCCGAGATCCAAGAAGTTGTTACCTCCTACATATAAGTTTGATCGGCTTCTGCTTCATTTAGAAGTATCATACATGATTGTGAATTGGGCATTGCCTATCCTTTAAAGTTGGAAGTTGGGGAAAGATTAGAAACATTGTGTTTGCATAACTTATTCCTAATAAAACTTTGATGAATTGTGGCTATAGATTAACAAAAAGGTAGAAGATGGGAGACTTACGAGTTGGTGTTATTGGTTGTGGTGGACATGCTCAGAACCACTTTTCTATGATTAAGAATGAACCACGGATGGAACTGGTGGCGGTAGCTGAGGTCGACTCTGACCGCTTACAAAAGGCCCAAGTAGATCATCAGCCTCAGTTTATTTTTACAGATTTCCGGCAAATGTTAGATCAAGTTGATTTAGATCTCGTTTATGTTGTTACTATGCCTGGACACTTGTTACCAATCGTTTTGGAATGCTTAGGCAGGGATCTCCACACTTCAATTGAGAAATCACCGGGAATGAATCCCAAAGAAGCACGACAAATGCTAGATGTTGCTCAGCAGAGCAAAGGCCTAGCCATCGTTTCCCTTAACCGGCGTTACAAACCGGAAGTTTTGGCTGTACGAAAATTGCTTCAAGAACGTGGAGGAGCGATTCAGGTGTCGGCAAACTATCATAAACCACCGTCTGGATTGAGACAACCAGGACTTCGGGAAGTCGCACCTCCTGAGATTATCTGTGACGCGATTCACCACGTTGACCTTCTCCGTTGGATGTCGGGCAGAACACCAACTGAGGCTGCTCAGGCTACCGAAGTTTATGCCCATTCTTGGCATGGTGACAGAGAAGGAACTCCACGCTATAATGCCATTATGGCGTTGGATACCGAGTGCAAACAGCAGAAGTTCATGCCGAAAACATGTCGGCTTATCTAGATCTAACGGATTTACCGGAGGTCACGATCTATCTTGATGGTAAGAAGTGTGAAGTATCTTTAGACCTAGATGCGGTGGGTGGTGCAGGATTTAACGAGACACGTCATTTCGCCGACTGTATCCTCAACGATACAACACCTTGGAGTCCTCTAGAAGATCTAGTTTATACGATGGATCTTTGCCAGGCAATCGAGAATGGTCATCAAGGCCAGTTATGTTAATTGAAACTACTAATTTTTAACAGCTATCCCGCTAGCAAAATCTTGTTTGTATCCATGATGGGAATTTAGGTTATAGCTGAGTCAGCTTGTTAGTCAGAAAAATCTTGAAATACTTAAAGATGAAACTCACAATCAGATTTATTTGTTTCTTGGGATTAGTCATCGCCTGCCAGTCAATGGCACAGGATTATTTTCCCCTCTCAGTTGGTAATACTTGGATTTTCCACAGTCGTGGTGGAAGTCAGGAGCGACTGATCAAAATCGTGTCTCAGGAAGAAGGATTAGAAATCAATCAAAATGATAGAAAACAGAACAGGAAGATGCAGACCAAACTGGATTCTGACACCGTGGTGGCCTACGATCAGGTGAATTCTAGGGCACATTTTCTGGTTAGAACACCAAAAGGATTGAAACAATCATGCATGGTTCAGTACAAAAAACGGAAGAACGGCAAAATAAAATCTACAATCTATACCTATGAGTTGGAACAGTTCTTTCTACCTTGGTTGGTTCGACCTGAAAAGAAATGGAACACCTCGGGACATCGGTTAGGTGGTAAGAAAGCTAAAGCCGAAACCTTAGATACACGTTTCAAAGTGGTTAGTACCGAAACTTTGAAAGTCAAAGCTGGGCTTTTTCACCGAGTTATGCGCATCTCGGAAGAATCTGAACATTTAAGGAAAGAACGCAAAAAGATCTTACTTAATTATATATGGCTGGCACCTAATATTGGACCTATTCGCTACAAGACTGTTAACGAAGAGATATGTGAATTGACTGAACATCATTTAGCTTTGAACGTGGAAACTAAGGATTCTCATTTGCCTGCCGTTTGGGGACATCTGAAGCTCCAGTCTACCCATCTTCGAAACTAATAGGGTGAGTATTCAGCAACACCCAGTTCCCCCCATGTTTAATTTCGGGATAGTAACCACCCGCCGTTAGGTTAGTTCCCTTCGTTTTGCCGCCATATTCACTTAATGGAAAAGTTGCTTGACTGATCCAAATGGTAGATAATCCTTTGATTTTCACAAGGCTCACAGTTTATTGTTTTAGCCAAAAGTGAATATGGATTTGTATCGAACGTTACTTTGGCAGTTTGAAACCCTATTCTTCGATTGGAGTCATATATGAAAAATTTGGCCTTGGAAACCATTCAGCCTTGGGCCCCACATCCTTTAGCAGCCCCCTTGACTGAGCGTGATGATGGTCGCTTTATCATTCGTGCAAATGGAACACGTACTTGTGTAGGTGGTTGGCAAATGACGTTTGCCGGTGCAAAAGCTGAAAAAGCATATCTGATAAAGGTCAAGGTCAAACAAAGCGAAATCGACAATCCACATGATACCCTTCGCTGTGCCGCCTATTGGGGAGAACTCCCTCCTACCAGTAACAAAGCAGGAAATTCTGAAGTAATTGACTGGGACTACCTATTACCAGAACAGGTTAACACACAGATCCTGCGTTTTCAACGGTGCTTATCACCGGAGCAGGATGATGTCTCCTTAACCCTGCGTTTTACCTTGCGTTGGTCAACCAAGGGATCGTCCACTTGGTCTCTACCACAAATAGAGGAAGTTCCGACTGATGAGATACCTACTTACATGCGCCAATCGATCAAAGTTGCTGTAGTAACAGGCAAAAAGAATCAGCGTCAAGGTCCATTTACAACTGTTGATGACAATATTTCTTTCTATGCTTCCCTATGTGAAACAGCTAGTCGAGAAAAACCGTCACTGATTGTGTTGCCAGAGATTGCTTTGCAATGGGGAATTAAAGGAAGTCCAATCGACTTGGCTGTGCCGTTGACAGGGCGGGAAACTAAAGTTTTTGTTGATATTGCACGACGATACCGGTTGCGGGTTATGTTAGGTATGCTAGAACGAGATGAAGATGCCGTTTACAATAGTGCTGTTTTGATCAGCCCAAGTGGCCAGATTGATGGTGTATACAGAAAAGTTCATTTAGCTGTTGGTGGGGAGATTGAAAGCGGAATTTTACCAGGTGAAGGATTTCCGGTTTTTGAAACCGAGATAGGGAGAATCGGCTGTAATATTTGTATGGATAGCTCTGTTACCGAATCTTCACGTATGGTGGGTTTGAATGGTGCCGATTTTCTACTACTGCCGATAATGGGTGATCATCGTGCGTGGCAACCAGGATTACGTGTCTTCGATCCCAATCGGTTTCGAGGAATTATGCAGACCCGTGCTATGGATAATCAAGTTTGTATGGCCGTAGCGGTTAATCGAACGGAAGGTAGTTGCATCATTGATCGGTTGGGTAATGTGCTGGCATGGAACCATGGTGACAAAGAGTTTATTCTAGCTGAAATCAATGTGTCCGACGGATATAGACCAGCTAGCAAAGGATGTTTTCGCAGTATCAACTGGATGCAAAGACGCCCTCATCTCTATCAGGTTTTTGTAGATAATCATAACAGGGGGTCTTTGTTAACCAAACCATACTAAACATGCTGATTTAAAAGTTTTGAGCTAATAATGATTGGAAGAATGACGCCTTTACTTGATTGGTTATAAAATGAGCTGTTATTAAGAATTTGGAAGAGTAGTATACAGTTGGAAACACCCAAGACATTTTACAAGATCAGTTATGTATGTTTTTAGGTTAGTGGTGTTTAATTTGCTTGTGCTAAACGTAGTAGCGTTATATTCTAAATTAATAGTATGGCGGACGTTTCAACGGGCCTTCGCCCGAAAGTATTCTGGAAGCGAGAAAACTTGTCAGGAAAACAAGAACAAAAAGTGGATTTCCGTTTAAAAAACTTTGGTGTCCGTATTTGACTCAGGAGGAACAAGACCATGCTGACACAATCACAAAAAAAAGAATTTCACCAAAATGGGTTTTTAAAAGTTGCTGGTGTGGTTCCCCAACTGATGGTGGATGCTGCCCGAAAATCTATCAACCATTCTATTGGATCTATTGGTAAACATCAGGCTGATAAAGAAAAATATTTGGCCCCAGCCTTTTGCAGCGAACTGAAAGGAGAACTGACACTGACTGATTTGTTTAATAGAACGCCGGTAATGCAGATAGCAGAAGACTTGATGGGATCAAATAATGTGATGCCCTGTAGTGGAGCGCAGATTGCTCTGCGCTTTCCTTCACAACTAGGGTCGGAAGCGACAAAACCAAGAGGACATCTCGATGGCTTAGGGAATGGGAGCAACAGCATGGCCAAAGGCGTATATCGACGTGGATTTACCATCTTTGCTATTGTTTATCTATCGGATGTACCAGATGAAAATTTTGGGAATTTCACTGTGTGGCCCAAATCACACAGTTTCTTTGAAGATTATTTTAAAAAAGAGGGACATCAAATGCTAGCCAATGGCATGCCTCAGCTGGATCTTCCCTGTAAAGCGGTACAAGTAACTGGTGTAGCTGGCGACCTGATTGTTGCTCACCATCAAGCCGTACACTGTGGAGGTCCCAATATATCTCCCGATGTCCGTTATGCCGTTATTGCTCGCTTACAACATATTGAATGCGCCCAAAATGGATACGAAGCCTACACCGATATTTGGCGTGAGTTTCCTGCTGTTCGCCACGCAATAGCCTAGAAGAAAATGTCTGACCAACTAGAATTTCACACCGATCAACCAGTGTCGGGACCACTAGCACACCGAATGCGAGCCCGAACACTGGACCAATTTGTTGGACAGGAACATCTGTTAGGAACAGGGAAACCCATTCGCCTAGCTATTGAACAGGATAATCTAACTTCATGTATCCTCTGGGGACCGCCGGGATGTGGGAAAACAACATTAGCTCACATTATTGCGCATCAGACCAAGGCCAAATTTCAGCAACTCAACGCTGGCACAACTGGTGTGCCAGAACTAAGGAAATATATTAGTCAGGCGCAAGAAGCAGCTAGGTTCCAAGCACACTCTACTATTCTGTTTCTAGATGAGATTCATCGTTTCAATAAGGCACAACAGGATTTTCTACTTTCTTTTGTGGAAGATGGGACAATTAGACTAATCGGTGCTACTACTGAGAATCCGTCCTTTGAAATTAATGACGCTTTGTTATCACGGATGCAAGTTTACCCTTTCCAACCACTGGAACCACATCATATTCAGCAACTGATTCAACGAGCATTAAACGATACTAATCTGAGCCAGATGCAGGTTGACCTAACAGAAGAAGGAGAACAGTTGTTGGTACTTTTGGCTGATGGTGATATTCGTCTAGCGCTCAATGCGTTGGAACTGGCCGCACAAACCTGCCAACCTGATGATCAACAACGACGCCAAATTCAATCTGACCAAATTCAAGAAGCTGTTCAAAAACGGGTCTTACGGCATGACAAGCAGGGAGATTCACATTACAATTTAATCTCGGCTTTGATCAAAAGCGTACGTGGTTCCAACCCAAACGCCGCGATTTATTGGTTGGCACGGTTGTTGGAAGGTGGTGAGGATGCCCGTTTCATCGCGCGCCGGCTGGTGATTCTAGCTTCGGAAGATATTGGTTTGGCTGATCCGCAAGCCTTGCTTATCGCTGATGCTGCTGCGCGAGCGGTTGAGTATGTTGGTCTACCGGAAGCGCAACTCAACTTGGCCCATGCCACCATTTATCTAGCTTGTGCTGCCAAGAGCAACTCCGCTTACCAAGCACTATTAGCTGCTCAGGCAGAGGTAAAACAGAAACCCGCTTACCCTGTCCCCTTACATTTGCGTAATGCTCCAACTCAGTTGATGAAAGAGTTAGGTTATGGTCAAGGATATCAATACGATCATCAGACGCCAGATCACGTTGCCGATCAGGAGCATCTACCAAAAGAATTACAGGGCGCTACCTATTACCAGCCTACTAACATTGGTTGTGAAAAACAGATTCAAGCCCATTTAGAAACTATTAGGAAAAGTCAGATTCGTTTAAAAAGCAAAACTTATCCTCCGGAGGAACATAGTTGATGAGGTGGTCCATGCAAAAGTTGGAGCAGTACCATCAAGAAGGATTTCTGCTAGTACCCAATCTGCTTTCGGTTGAGGAAGTTGATGCTTTAAATATGGATGTCCCTCTTCTTTTACAAGACGATGACAGTGGTATGCACCGAGAGCGAGAACATAGCGGTGTTGTTCGACAAGTCTATAATTCCCACCGATATGTTCCCACCTTTAGAAATTTGACGCAACACCCCAAAATTGTGGCTCCAGTACAACAAATCCTGACAAACAGTTTTTATGTCTGGCACAGTAAACTGAACGTTAAAGAGGCTTTTGAAGGCACTGTCTGGCTCTGGCACCAAGATTACGGCTATTGGATTTACGATGGTGTTGATTCTAAGTTGATGTCGGTAATGATATTCTTGGATCCGTCCACACTTCATAATGGTTGTTTAATAGTGATCTCTGGTTCTCACTTATGGGGAAGACAGGAACACTACAGTGATACTACTACCACCAGCTACAAACAATGGTGTATCCAGAAATCGGTGTTGAAAAAAAAGGTCCGGGAAGCCGAAATTCGACAAATAATAGGACAACCGGGAGATGTACTATTTTTCGATTGTAACTTAGTACACAGTTCCAACCACAATTTATCCCCCATTCCACGTAAGAGTTTGATCATCGCTTACAATGACATCGATAACAAACCTAGACCCGTGAAAAAACCCAGACCTGACTGGGTTGTATCCCGGGTTTTCGAGGAAATTTCTTGGTCTGAGGAAGCCTAGCTAGAAATCAGAAATGAAGTTCTATCTTATCACCGAATGGCCAGTAACCGCTCCATCCCTACTCGGTTTTCGATACCAAGGAACTGAATCAGGCACGATAGTGGGTGATCGAGAAGCTAGCATCTCTAACTTACCGTTTTTTGGTATTGTATGATGGGAAAATTGCACTGAAAGCCAACACAGTTATGGAACTAGATCTACAGAGATCTATTGCGTCAGCTGCCGAATCTGTTTACTCCAACCTCCTGGGAATAATCATTCAAGAATTAGGTTCTGCCGATGACAAAGTAGTGGACTACTATCTGGAGATGATAGAGGTACAAGAAGGTCAAGGTCCTAAACCCGGTCGACACGCTTTTTCTGAAGATAAAAACGTAACTTTCCGGCAATTGATTGCTAACACTTTCGGTTACATGAAACCGAAAGAAAAGTCAGGCAAGGTTTTTCTTTACCAGAGTTATGGTATGAATTTTTAACCTACGCTTTAGCTAAAATCTACGGTTATTACGATGCTACTAATCTAGGAGGAGTAACCGGTTTCGGTCAGCTGATCAAAACCAAGTTGGTTGAGCGAATTAGAGTTATAGATAGACAAAATTCGACTTTCATCATCAGGCAAAACTGAGTATCTTCGGTTATTATTGTTAGATTTACACTGTCGCCAGAGACCTCGCGCGTTTAGGTTGGTTATGGTTGCAACAAAGGTTATTGGTAAGATCAGTAGATTGTTCAAGCAGATTG
This sequence comes from Candidatus Poribacteria bacterium, assembly GCA_002709695.1. Taxonomy (GTDB): domain Bacteria; phylum Poribacteria; class WGA-4E; order WGA-4E; family UBA9662; genus UBA9662. The sequence goes on along the minus strand of PAQF01000035.1, from coordinate 32,490 downwards.
GCTGAACAATAGAATATATGGAGGCTTAAAATAAGATGGAAGACTATTCACACGTTCAGCAACCGAACCTAAGATATCAATACCGGTTTGGAATGGATCAGCTGGATCAGATGTCCGATTGTTTAGACGCTCATGGATTTGCTATCGTTAAAAATGTTCTGCCAAAACAGATGATTGACAACCTCAAACAAGCTGTCTTTGACGGTACCGATCCCAATAGTACCTTGAATCAAGGAGAAAGCCGAACACGACATGCTTGGGTTGAATCTGGTGCAGGCGCTTGGCAGCTGTTAGAGTACTATCCCTTTATGAAGGTCCACCAACATCTAATCGGTACCGACCAGATGACAATACACCGGTCAGCTGCCATCATTCGCATGCCGGAATCCAGTCCAGTCGCTTGGCACACAGATTGGTGCGGGTTTTCAGAAGAGAAACCTAAAAATTCAGGTGATGTTCTCAATCGTGGATTATGGCCTTCCGGCAAGTGGTTCTATATCACCGGATCTTACCCGGTACACGGCGGTTTATGCGTCATCGAAGATTCACACCTTGAAAACTGGTCGGGGCCAAAAGGATTTAGGTTGACTTCCGATAAACGGTCATTTTATCCTGAGAAACAGGAAGAAAAAGCCTACAACGGTTTCGACGTACCAGGAATAGTACCCCTATTTACTGATCCGGGTGACATGATCATCTTCGCCCACCGTACTTACCACGCTGCGTTTCCCAACCAAATGGAGCAGGTTCGTCTTTCTTGTGCAATTGGGTTTCGGGATCGGAAACACCAGATTGACATTCCTTGGCAAATGCCGGAAGAAGGTCAGCGGTTTTTGGATGAATTGCCCCCGCATTTGCAAAAATACACACATGGATATACTAGTATTGATAACAACTGGCGTGGTTAAACAGCTACCTTGCTACTCTAAATTTAGAATTTGACTCAAAAGCCTAAATACGGTCGCTTGATTCAAGTTTAGTATAAATAATGGAAGAAGATGATAGATCTGAAAAAAATAGAATCCCCAATTATTTTACGAGGAGACCAATCGACAGCATATCGTGATCCGGCCATTCTCTACCATAACCACCTTTTCTACCTATTCTATAGCTTAGTGGAAATCGAAGATGATGGCTATATTTTCAGCTATACTGCTGTTTCAACTAGTTCTGACCTCCTTCATTGGACCTCGCCTCGCAAACTAACCCCTAGAGACCAGCTACTGAATTTTTCCAGTCCGGGTAATGTCATTCGTTTTCAGCAGGAATGGTTGCTTTGCTTGCAGACGTATCCACGACCTGAATATACTGTCGACCAAATCCCTCGCTATGGTGACCAGACCTCCAGAATCTTTGTCGTCCGTAGTATTAATCTCGTCAATTGGTCTGAACCAGAAATTCTACTGGTTAAGGGACCAAAAGTGCCTGAAGGAGAGATGGGCAGAATGATTGATCCTTACTTGGTACAAGACAAAGACCAATCCGAACTGTGGTGGTGTTTCTATAAACAGAATGGGGTTAGCCTGTCGTCGTCCACTGATTTGGAAAACTGGACTTATCGAGGCAGCTATCCATGCGGAGAAAATGTCTGTGTTTTAACCGAAGACAATCAATATATTCTGTTCCATTCACCCTCCAACGGTATTGGAATCAAACGGTCTCCTGACTTAGTGAATTGGCAAGATTGGGGCCAATTGGTTACTTTGGGGCAAAAGGACTGGCCATGGGCTCGTGGTCGAATTACAGCTGGTACTGTAGTAGATCTTCGCTGGCTTTCGGGTGTGGAAAAGTACTTGATGTTTTATCATGGATCAGGTCCAGAAACGGAAAAGATACATTTCGATAATCATGCTTCCATTGGTATTGCTTGGAGCCAAGACCTGCTTGATTGGTCATGGCCAGAACAATAATTAGTAACCTTCTCATGAAAGAAAAGGAAACAGCTATGACAACTACGGCCAAGGAATTGCCGATCAGTGGGCAAACTTTCTCATTGGAAGGGGATACCGCCTTCCTAATTCTACCTGATCAATCCAGTGATAAACTTCCTTGGATATGGTACGCGCCCACATTGCCTGGTTTGCCAGGAATTGAAGAGGCCTGGATGTTTGACAGGTTCCTACAAGCTGGTATAGCTATTGCCGGTATCGATGTCGGTGAATCTTTTGGTGACCCTCAGGGGCGAGCGCGTTATTCCTCTTTCTACCAACATTTGCGTCAAGAGTATAATTTCTCTAATAAAGCATCATTACTAGCACGGAGTCGGGGTGGACTCATGCTTTATAATTGGGCTGCAGAACATCCTGATTTCGTGGCCTGCATAGCTGGTATTTACCCCGTATGCAACCTCATCAGTTATCCTGGACTCCACAAAGCATCTGAGGCCTATGGTATGACTGAGGAGCAATTTGAAGCCGACCTTAACAGGCATAATCCAGTCGATCGTCTAGAGGGATTGGCTGAAGCAAATGTGCCGGTATTCTTTGTCCATGGTGATTGTGATATCATAGTGCCGCTGGAAGAAAACTCAGGAAAATTTGCTCAGCGATACCAACAATTGGGTTGTGAAATTAAGCTAGTAGTACCTAAGAACCAAGGACACAACCTGTGGTCCGGCTTTTTCCGGTGTCAACAGTTAGTAGATTTCGTAATTTCCCACTCAAAGTAATGTGTAACAGGGAAATACGATCTAATCAGAAATTCCTAGATTTGCAAAACGATGAGATAGAATTTGGTTAACAGAGATATGTTCGTAACAGCTGTTGCTATTGGTTAATGGTTGTTGGAATTCCATTGGTTTATCTTGGCTATCCGTGTTAAGTTATTTAGCTCATTACGACTGTAAAAGGAGCCACTCTTTAAAGACATAAAGCCCATCTGGAACGAGCCATAGGGATTGCGAGAATTTGCTGTGCGCACTTTTGATGATCACTGTATAATGACTGAATCAAAATAATGAATAATTTTTGAGTGTCTTCTGACATGATAATTAACGAAACCTATTATGTCTTGTTAGCCCAAAGTCAGGCAAATACGGGCGTACGAAGAAAGACCTTATGGCAGCGGTTGCAATTCGCTGAAAATAACAGGGCGACCCTTTGGGAGGGAACTGACTGACAAAATGAAGCAATACCTTAACGCCATCAGATTACTACAATAGTTCGGTCGTTTGTCATTTGATTAGCTATACTGATTCTATAAGCTCCATGTTTGAATTCATAGGGTAAAGACAATCAAAACAATCAAGAAAACTCTGGGATTGGATAAGATCATCGCTTTTTACGGCGCTTACCCAGAACTAAAATCGCAAACCTTTGCTAGAAGTAGCGACTGGCAATATTGGAATGAACGAAGTGGAATTGCTTCCAAAGGAGTAGTCCACCAAGCGTTTCTTCGTCAAAATATCGACGAAGCTTCCGACTATCTTGCCAAGCTAGATTTTGGAGACAACCCTAACCAGATAATTGATATTGACGAACTTGGTTGGGACTTCGATGGCGGAATCGACCAACATTCAATTGAAATTATAAAGGCAACGCATTATAAGAATCCTAGCTTAAAAATCGCGGTCTGGCAGATGCGAGGTCCCGTGGCACCAAAATTAGCGGCAGTATATCGGGACAGCGTTGAGCTAATTATGATGGAGACTTACGTTGACTTGAACGACTCGTGGATGATTGCGTTTCAGTTGCAGGCAGCACGTCTTAATGGTTTATTGGAGAAGAGTTTGGTGGCTTTAGGATTGGGCAAGGAAAGCAATGACAAAGGTGGGGAACACTGGACCCAAACCGCCGAAGAGTTGGAGCAACAGATCCGCCTCATCCGGTTTGTCGCACCGGAGTCACCTGGTGTAGCATTCTTTGGCAAGTGGAAGTTGAAGGAGAATAAATGCCCACTAACAGATAAACAGTTAGACGAAATCTGCAGTCGTTTTCTAGAAATCCCTACTGATGGTCATTGTCTCGAACCCAATTTGTTTCAATTGGGGAGAATTTTCACCCAAAATTATGATGGACCTGCCATCTTCTGTTCATCAGCTTTTGTGTTACCATGTTTTCACTCTGGTCACGATGGAGGACAGTGGGGCGAGTCATATGAACCTCCAGTTGCCCGCGCGCTCATGATGAATTTAGGTGACCAAGATGCGAAAGGAGTGCAGGTAAGCCTAAGGGATCCAGAAAAAGGGGTTTGGGCGGCTGGACCAGTTGCTATTCCTGCCCGATCAGTGATAGTGGCTCTATTGCCTATATTGCCAGAAAAGGGATTTTGGGGTTGGGGAGGAACCTCTATTATGGAAGTCAATGCACCGGAATGTGTGGTGTTCAAATTCTTAGACTCCCGACACCATGAAAAGCAAGCCCTAATCCAGTTACCCTTCAATGAAATGCCCACTAGTGAAGTTGAATAATCATGAATTGGGTCAGGCGAAAACAAATGTTATAGAAAAAAACTAACGTTTCGGATACAATTACAACCAGTTGTGGATGTCTTCTGTCTGAGACACCTCAATTGAAACCATGGAGAAATTGCATATAAATGTCTCTATATATCTCTTACAAAGTTCCGTTAACACCATAGCAACTATCATCGGAGATAAAATCATGATGAAAATATCGCTTCAGCATCTGAAAACAACTTGTTTATTTTTGCTTCCTAGTATTCTATTAATTGCGTGTCAATCAAAAACGGTTCAACCACTAGAATCTCAACGTTCAACCGCTATGGTTGTTGAAGCCTCATGTGGGCAGTGCAATTTCGATCTCTCCGGAGGTGGTTGTGATTTAGCCATTCGTACAGATGGTAAAATTTACTTCGTTGATGGCATTACCATGGATGAACTAGGGGATGCACATGCAGCAGATGGTTTGTGCACCGTAATTCACTCCGCTAAGGTAACGGGACAGGTGAAAGATGGACGTTTTCTAGCTAAATCATTTGACCTCCTCGTGAAAAAGTAATAATTGGCCTAGTTGGTCAGGAAGATATTGAAACGCGTTTGTTCATTCAATTTGATAATATCTTTAAGATATAAGAAAATTTTCAAAACTCAGGCTACTAAAATCCTTTTAGAGTTAAAACAATTAACCCTAGGGCGCAAGCTATCCTTCAAGTGACTAAATTACTGCATGGAGACCTTTCAAAATTCAGCAGTCGCTTGTATTTTCACTAAACTTACCGTATTAAGTTTCCTACTTGCCTTAAATACATCAGGAATAGGCCATGCGCGTTTACCTGGAACTAACTTCATTAATGTAACAGATGAAGCTGAAGTCGATTTTACCCATTTTTCCGGTGCCTTAGGAAAACGATATATGCCGGAGACAATGGGATCAGGTTGCGCTTTTTTCGATTTCGATCATGACGGATACCTAGACATCCTTTTTGCAAATGGTCGAGAATGGAGAGACGATAATCAATCCAATTATACTCCGAAGCTATACCGTAATTTGGGCAACGGTAAGTTTGTAGATGTTACTGAAAAAGCTGGATTAGCTATCCCTATGTATGGAATGGGGGTTACTATTGCTGATTTCGACAATGACGACGATCAAGATATCTATTTTACTAATGTAGGTTCTAATCTCCTTTTTCGCAACAATGGTAACACCACATTCACAGATGTCACCGATACCTCTAATACGGGAGGTCACGATTGGTCTACCAGTGCGCTTTTCTTCGACTATGATCGCGATGGACAATTGGACCTGTTTGTATGCAATTATGTGAAATGGACAGTCGAATCCGACCTATCCTGTACTGTGGATGACCAACACCCGTCATATTGCACTCCAGCTGTGTATCAAGGTCAGTCGTGCAGGCTCTATCGTAATCTCGGAAAAGGCGACATTTTCCAGGAGACAACAGAGAAAGCGGGTGTCTATAATCCAAACGGAAAATCACTTGGGGTAGCCATGTTAGATTATGACGATGACGGCTGGATCGATTTGGCGGTTGCTAACGATACAGAAGCCAACTTCTTATACCACAATAACGGTGATGGGACATTTACTGATCAAGCTTTGTTAATGGGAGTTGCTTACGATGAAAACGGGAAACCGCAAGGTTGCATGGGAATTGACGTTGCCGACGTTAACAATGATAACAGCAATGTTATTGCTATCGGCAACTTTAGCAACGAAATGAACTCATTCTTCCTAGCAAGTGCGGGAGATTATTTTAGTGATCAGACAATCCAAACTAGAATTGGAAATCCCAGCCTGTTTACGCTAACTTTTGGTCTATTCTTTTTAGATTTTGATTTAGACGGATACCAAGATTTATTTTGTGCCAATGGCCACATTGAACCCAATGTAAGCAGGTATCAAAGAAACATTCGTTATCCTCAACGCCCATCTCTTTTTTGGAATCAGCAAAACGGTAAGTTTGATGAAATAGGATTGAAAGTTGGACTGAGGAAAGCTGGAGTAGGACGAGGCGCAGCTTATGGCGACTACGACCGAGATGGTGATTTAGATCTTCTGGTCTCAAATAGTGGGGTCATATCTAGAAATGGGCGAGCATGGCTACTACGAAATGAGGCCAATCACGAACACAGCTATCTACGTATAAAAACTAAAGGTGTTGACAGTAACCGCGACGGTATTGGCACCAAAGTTATTGTTAGTGCCGCAGGTATTCAGCAAAGACAAATGGTTCGTACGGGTAGTAGTTATTGTTCACAAAGTGAAATAATACTCACCTTCGGTTTGGGGGCGGCAGAAGTTGTCGATTGGTTGGAGGTCATTTGGCCTTCCGGTACAATTGACAAGTATACTAATATTGCAGTTAATACTCTCTTAACCATTAACGAAGGGGAAAGTAAACAACAGTGAAATTACCAGCAAATGTCCAAGGTGAATCTAGCCTTTATTTTGAAAAGATATATGTTGCTGGCCCAGCTTTTGTCACTTTTAATCTTTTACTTGTTTTATTTCTTAGTTGCTCAAAGGAGAAAAATCCATCAGCCAATAAGGAAACCCAGCATAAAGGGATAGATGTACAGTTAGACAAACAGAAAGCAAAGAAAACAAACACTTTAGCTCAAGCAAAAGAATACTATAATCGAGGGGTTTTTAATCAAAAACAAGGAATGCAGGAAAAGGCAATTATAGAATTCAGGAAAGCTATTCAATTACTCCCAGACTATGCCGAGGCATACAATAATATAGGAACATCCTACCAGTTTCTGGGAGAATACGATAAAGCTATCCAATCCTATCGAAAATCTGTTGAAGCTCAACCGGACCTGATCGAAGGACATCACAATCTAGGAACACTATATCTTTTACAAGGGGAAATAGATCAAGCTATTACTGCGTATAAAGGAGTAATTCACTTTAAACCAGAACTAGCTACTGCTTATGTAGATTTGGGTCGGGCTTATGGGATGAGTGGCCAGTTAGATCAAGCTATTGAACAATTTAAAATAGCACTCAATCTAGATTCCAACCTTTTGGAAGCACATTATGCAATCGGGGTCTCATATCGTCATCAAGGTATGTTTAATATGGCTACTGAATCGCTTGAAAAAGTGATCGCTCAAAAACCTAACTTCGCAGAAGCATACTTAAATTTGGGATACGCTTACCGAGATCAAGACAAGTTGACAGAAGCAATCGACACCTTTTATACGGGAAGCCAGATTGCCCCCAATAATTATCAAATATGCCATGAACTCGGCATCACCTATATGAAACAACATAGATACAAAAAGGCGATTGTCGCTTTTCAACAAGCACTAAAAATCCAACCAAAAGCTGTGCAAACAGAAAATAACCTAAAAGTTGCCCAAGCTAGGCTAGCACAAAAAAAGTAAATTTGATACCAGTTTAAACCTCCATTCTAGAGTAAAAACACGATTGATTAAAAATGAACTATCGTCAATTCGGTCGGACAAAGTTACAAATCAGTGAAGTTAGTTTAGGGGGAGCTTACCTGATGGGCTCACACCCATCACAGGCCGAAGACAATGTGTATCAAGTAATCAAGTCAGCTTCTACACTTGGTATCAACTATATAGATACTGCACCACTCTATGGAATGAGTGAAAGCCTACTGGGTCAAGCATTAGCAGGTAGTTCCGATCAATTTCACCTTGCGACTAAAGTGGGATTAGAACCAGAAGACTTTGATTACAAAGCTGACAGTGTATTGTGGAGTTTGGATCGCAGTTTGAAACGACTTCAGATTCCCAAACTGACGGTAGCACAGATCCATGAAGTTAATGTTGCAGGTTGGGATCGAATAATGTCACCCAACGGAACATTATTTGGATTAAGACAGGCACAAAGAAAGGGAATGTGTGACTTTATTGGGGTTACAGCGCGTGCTATTCCCCTCTTAGCTGCACTTGCTGATACAGGGGAATTTGATACGGTTTTAGTCTACCATGATTATCATCCTGCTTGTCTAATCGCTACGGAAAAAGTGATTCCAACAGCAGCGAAAAAACAAATGGGGATCGTGGTAGCAACCGTACTAGCCGGCGGCTTATATACTAACCAATATCAACAGGTTTTAGCCAAGATCAGCGATTCAATCGAGCATCAACGGATTACTCAGGTCTTACAAAAACTACAAGCGAATGAGCACACACTGCCACAGAACGCTTTCCGCTTTGTGTTGGCTGACGAACGAATAACTACAGTTTCCAGTGGAGCGGCCAACGTTGTCCAATTAACCGAAGTAGTAAAAGCCTCTGCTTTGGGAGCACTAATACTCTAAGAACTTCAGTCTTCATATCAAGGGGCTAGTTTCCGCAACTCAACCAGTATGACCAACCCTTGTTAGAAAAACATAACTTAACACAAACAGTTTATTCTCGTCAAACATCCACATTCAGCAAGGTGGTTCCAATTGGATTTCCCTACCTGCAGAAATAGTAATAATTCTAGGCAGGTTAAACATCTAGGTTTCAGTTGTTAGTGTGTTCAACCAACCTTGAAGTGTATATCGAGTCTCTCCAATTTCCTGTTCTGTCAGAACAGATAGCTTTTCCTTACCCAAATATCGGATTTGCATATCCAATGCAGTAGCTCCCTTTTGATGTAAAGTTGTACCATAGAGTTGCTCAAAGAGAATACCGTTGGCATCTCCCCATTGGCCAAAATTAACTGTTGATAACTGACACAACCGATCAACAGTCCAACTGCCAGGCGACAATAATTCCACTAGCCATTCTAGAGCAGACGGGTGGAGAAAGTAGGGACGATGACCACCATGACGTTCCAACCAACAGCGAATCCCGTTGGGACTAGCAAAAGCCATGTAGGCTTTTGACACCTGATCAACAGTTACTTGCATTTCCTTCCAAGCATGACCATATCCCTCCCGGTCAATAATAACATCTGCATCTCCATTCATAATCAGAATATTGCAATGTGGGACAGCTAACGAAAGGTACTGTTCCCAAGTCAAGATTTGACTCATTTTCTCATTTGGTAATCGGGTGCAAAATTTCCCCCACTTTAGCGTCGCTTCAGCAAAAGCCCATCCGCTGATTAAAGCGAAATGTAACCGAGTATCCAGCACTGCCATCCAACCAGCTTTGGCTCCACCCAAAGAATTTCCAACAACACCTATTCGGCGTGGGTCAATATTGTCACAACCAAGCATAAAATCGACGCCCCTCATAGTATCCCATATCAGCTTGCCCATAATTGGTCGACCTGCATTCCACGCGGTTTGGTGAACAGACTGAGGATCATGAGCACGTGTACCCATTTTTGCTTGGTTATGTCTTTCTTCTTCACCAATGGGATCTGCAGCTAAACAGGCAATTCCCATCTTAGCATACAACTGCCCAGCGTAATTGTATGCTGGCTGACTTTTACTGCCTCCATGTCCAAAGGTCAGTACCACCCCAGGTATCGGCACTGCTGAATGTTTGGGTCGGTACAATATTGCTGGCACACGAGAGCCACATTCACTGGTATAAACCCATTTTTCAATTATTATGTCATCATATACCAGCGAGCCACGGTTTTCTGGTTCTAGTGAGATACTTTGACTTGGAATACCAAGTAAGTCTAATAGTTGCTGTCGCTTTTCAGTCTGCCAACGAACAAACTTTTTAAGTAGGTGGATGTCAACAGAACTCTGATCAAAGGATGAAAGTAACAAAATTAGCTCCTTTAGCTCCTGCGAAATAATTGGTAGTATCATGACTATCAGGATTTCTATAGACTAACATCAATTTAAGCAACAACTCCAATTTGGATCCTCGATTCAAATTTTAGGTTTAGAAACACAATTCGCTTTCAGTATTTCGTAATCCAAAGAAATTGAAGCAAGCAGAGCGCCAAATTCTCCAGAATTTCACGTTGTGAGACACTGTAATCCTTATGAGTACTTAGGCCCAAAATCTTCTACTACCTCACATTTTCAAGGTTAAACAATAGACTCTGTTAAAAATTTCTTGGCAAATTTGACCTTACTCTGATATTATTTTAGAGTAGTTAATTTGTCTAAGTAGCAAATAAGCATAATGCTTTAAAAAGTGCCAGCTTAGAAAATCTGAGCTTGGCTGTTTAATTAATAAGGAAAATTAGAAGTTATGGAAACAAAAACAGGTAGTGTTAAATGGTTCAATGATGCAAAAGGTTACGGGTTTATCACTACTGATGACAATCAAGACGTCTTTGTTCATCACTCTGAAATCCAAGGCGAAGGGTTCAGGTCGCTAGAGGAAGACCAGAGGGTCGAATTTACAGTTGAGGAAACAGGTAAGGGTCTTCAAGCCAAAGGCGTAATAAAAGTATAGCACCTAATATAATTCAAGCACCAAAAGCGATTTCGGTCTTTATATCCGAGGTCGCTTTTGTTTTTTTAGTTCTAATTTTCATTATCCTCACTAGTGTCACGTCGTCATTGAAGTCTAAATTTAGGATGTTCCACAAAACAACAAATTGTAACTAGCCCACTTAAGTATATATTGAAGGAAGAATTGAGTCTCAACTTTCTTCCATGGAGGAGAGTTAAATGCTTCTGTCAATTACCATAGTTGTTGCATTGGCAATTGACAGAACTAGGGGTAGGTAATCGTAATTCTGTTGATGGAACGATAAACTCGATCAAGAAGTTACGAAATGGCAGCGCCGTTACGCCAGTGGATGCCAACGTTCATTTAAAGGTAACGGAATACGCTGACCCGCAAGATGTGAAGCATAGACACAATGAATCATTTCCATCGACCATCGACCATCATAACCACTACTAATTGGTTGCCGTCCCTCTCTATGTGCACTCAATATATCTCGCACAATAGCTATATTTGCTGCCATTTGTAGGTTGTCAACTACGGCCATTTGATCAATCTGGGTTGCAGCAGATATTGATTCTGCTGTAATGTCACGAATTGGTACTTCTCTACCAGGTCGCCAAAACGGTGATTGATAAATTTCTATCTGCTGAGAACCTTCGTAAACACCCATAATACCTTCTGTCCCCCAGATTTGCAGGCCAAAACGTTTGCCTGAATCTCGTTGGTTTCGACGGGATTCTAAGGTAGCAGTTACCCCATTTGTAAAACCGTACAAGGCATGGATATGATCTCCAGCGATCAACCCAAGTTCTTCCGGTCCTTCTACGGAATCTGATTTAGTCACCGGACGACCATCAGCCATTGAAATCTGAGCAAATCCCCATTCAGGATCAGCATCCAATAAGAACCTGAGGGTATCAAACATGTGTGTCCCTAACACCATCAAATCTTCGCCACCACCACGTCGATCCTCCTTGCAACGCATTTGAGCACTCAGCACAGTTCCAATAACACCATCTTGGAGAAGTCGCTTTGCATAATGTGAAGCTGTATGCATTCGGCCTTGATGAGCAATCCCCATTGTAATCCCGGCCTTTTCACAAGCTGAAATCATAGTATCGGCTTCGGCTAGTGTTTGGCACATCGGCTTTTCCAAAAAAACACAAGCTCCTACTTCAGCCACAGCTAACACCATTTCACAATGTGGTTTTACCCAACGAGGGCAAACACTGACAATGTTCAAATCTTCTTTCTCCAACATTTCTCGATAATCAGAATACAATTTGGAAACGCACAGTCGTTTACCAGCTTCAACTAAGCCTTGAGTGTTGTCATCAGCAATAGCGACAATCTCGATCTCATCCATGTACAAATATACTCGGTCAAGTCCATGACCATAGTCACCCCGACCAGTCCGACCAATAACACCAGCTCTATACTTCATTTCTGCTAGTTTCTCCTCTCATTCAATCCAGCATTAGCCACCGATAACTTTGGTAACTCTACATAGTTGTATTTGTTTATATGATATCTTGCCCCAAATAACAACTGCAGTTATTTGACTCATGTGCTTGTTTCTCTTTCCTTAGTCCACTGATGAACTAGCATTATGTTTGTATAGTTGCTCTTTTCGAACCCTGCGAGCTCTATCATAATAGGTCCAGAGATCTTCCAAGCCAAACTGATCTTCGATTTGTTCAACTGAGACATTTTCTATAAGAGATTCCATGATAAATGTCGCTTCCGGTCGAAGGATCGAAAATCTAACACCAGATCCATATTCAGCGGCTACCCGACCTAATTTCTCTTGGTTATAGTCCAAATGATAGGCTTTACAATTCGTATTCACTTCAGCAAAGGCGAACGGCAATAAATCCCCTTTACNNACTAATGGTTCTTGATAACCTTGCCAAGCCAAACGTCGACCACACATATCTACAATAACGGATTCTTGGGATTGACTAACGACCAGAAATACACCATAGTCGCGTGCCCAAGCGCCATGACGTATCCCACCATGAAACATAGATGGGAAAAAGACAATCCGCGCTCCTTATCGTGCCAACATCATAGCTATTTCTGGGAATTTCAAATCGAAGCAGATACACATTCCCACTCGACCACAATCTGTTTCCCAAGTTGGTGCCTTAATACCTGAAATGGTGCCCATTTCCATTTCACCAATTGTTAGCTGAACTTTGTGATAGATCCCAATCACTTCACCATCGCGTCCAATTAATACAGCTGCATTAAAGGTACGATTTCCGGCAAGTTCCTGCATCCCAAAAATAACGTGAGTTTGATGTTTTCGGGCCACGGTACCAAGTGCCTCGGTTGTTGGGCCAGGAACGGGTTCACCTTTCCACGTTTGGTGATTTCTTGGAACACCAAGTTCCCGCGCGACTTCGGTAAAACACACAAAGTCGGGTCGGTATTCGCCGGCTTTCTCCAAGTGTATGTTACCATTTGATCTCTGTTTTTCTCGACGCTACCGTAACCTCCTCCGGGAAAGGAAATGCTTAATAGCCGTGTTCTTTTCATAAATTACTTATTCTTTCTCAATATTCTATTGGTATCTTGGCAAAGGTTCTCAGTCATTCAGCATACTTCAACTAATAACCTAACTGTGCTGATACTTCAACGATGCTGTCCTTAATAGCTACCACGATTTGATCTACTTCAGGTTCCGTAATGATAAAAGGCGGACTAACTGCAATATGATCTCCCGAAATACCATCAACAGATCCTGGGGCCCCAGGCATTACCAAGACACCCTTTTCAAAAATCGAGTTGACAATCATTCCAGTTACACCTTGAGCTGGGTCGAATGGTGTTCTACCCTCTTGGTCAGAAACAAATTCAATACCAATTAGTAATCCTTTGCCTCTAACTTCTCCAACAATCGGCAGATTTTGAAGTGGCATCAGTTGTTCTAACATCAATTTCCCCATTCGAGCACATTGCGCAACAAGATCATGGCTCTCAATGTATTTCTGTACAGCTAAAGCAACCGCACACGACAGCGGATTTCCACCATAGGTGTGTCCATGTACGAATGACGTTGAGCCTTCGTAAATAGCATCATAGATTTTCTCATCCGCAATTGTAGCGGCAATAGGCGTATAACCACTACTTAATCCTTTTCCAACTGACATAATGTCCGGCACAACGTCCCAATGTTCAATCCCAAAATTTCTACCCGTTCGACCAAACCCAGTGACAACCTCATCAACAATCATCAGAATATTATATTTGTCGCAGATTTCTCTAATAGTAGGATAATAATCTGCTGGTGGTGTGACTCCAGCTGCAGAAGTACCAAGAATTGGTTCAGCAATAAAGGCGGAAATATATTCACTGCCTTCTTGTCGAATAATGCGCTCAAGTTCGTTAGCACAACTTAATTGGCATTTGGGATACGTCTGCTGATAATCACAACGATAACAGTAAGGCTGAGGAATATGTGGGAAGTTAAGTAAATAAGGAACATAATCGTCTCGCCAAGGCGTTCGGCCAGACATTGAGAGTGCTCCAATCGTGTTTCCATGCCAACTTTGCCATCGGGAAATCACTTTGTACTTCTTGGGATTGCCTGTTTCGATATGGTATTTCCGAGCCATTTTCATGGCAGACTCGGTTGCTTCAGAACCACCCGAGACAAAGAATACCCTGTTTAAGTCACCAGGTGTTAGAGCTGCAATCTGGTGAGCTAAGTCAATCTGTGGTTGCGTAATAAAACGACCATAGGTAAAACAAACTTTAGCTGCTTGTTCAGCCATGGCATCAACAATCTCTCGAACACCATGGCCAATACTAACAACATGCACTCCCGCACAAGCATCAAGATAACGTTGCTCTTTTGTATCAAATAGGTAGACACCTTGGCCATGCGAAATCTGTTCCCACTTTTGCCGAAGGACTCGATGAAACACATTATCGGTAATTTGTTCTTGGATCACTTGTCTATTGCCCCAATTTCTTTACTCTGTCGGGTTATCACCTTACCCAATAATAACCACAAATCAACAGTTTTTTTATTATTACTATTCCATTCTCCTCTGATAAGGTAAGGGTTTTGAAGTTTTCTAGAAACAGTGTATCAGCCTCCTATCTATATCGTCAACCGTGTCCTCTCCACCATCTTAATTCTTATCAATTCGTTACTTACTACCCAACACATCTCTTCGATAAACACTAGATTGAAAATCTGAAAAATGAAGATAAAGCTCATTATTTTTTAAGCTAGGATAATTGCAATTATTTCGGTTCTTGGGAGAAATCTTTTTTTAGAGTCCACTGGAACCCAATTTGAGCCTCGCCCAACAAGATTATTGCCCCAAGATTAGATAAATTCTCTTATTATTTTTTCTACGATCGTCTAAGAATCCTGTTTATCTACCCCATATCATAAAAACACTTTGATACCTACCTATTGCTAATACCACTTGTCATCTCATTGTTAGTAATGAATCCAATATACTTATCCTACGATGATATGTCTGAAGTCTTAAGATCAATCTCCTTAAGACTTCATCAAAGAACAAGTTATTCCATACGGATCAATAAAAATGGATGTCTCCAGCGACCGGAACACTGGAAGTTCTGCTGAATGACTAGAGAGAAAATGCAAAACCGGCTTAGCAACACTGAATTCACAATTTTGTCACAATTAAGATCTTGATTGTGGATGTTAGGCCATATTTACAAAGTTGCCCCAGTGTGTTACAAATAACCCATTCAGTCCCTTATACCTACCGAGAAAATCGATTTCATATCAAACTTTCAAGAATCACTAATCTAGTTTAGATGAAACCGAATTCAATATAGATGAATTTATGGCTACTCTATCAATAGACGAAATGAAACCGATTAAAGGAGCAAACCATGAATGAGGAAGAAAAATACCTATTTGATCTCAACGGTTATCTTGTTGTCAAAGCTGTTTTAGCTTCCGATGAGATAGATCTTTGTAACCAGTCAATCGACCAACACGGAGAACAAATTCGTGAGCGGATTGATGAACTTTCGCTGTCTGGAGACTCAGAATCACTAAAGGGAGTTACCGGGCGAGGAGACTTGGGTGGTATGCTTGGTTGGGAAAAGCCTTGGAGTCAACCGTTTCAAGAACTACTTGCACATCCCAAAATTGTGCCCTACCTGAACGAAATTTTAGGTGTAGGGTTTCGTATGGATCACAATCCAGGTTTGATTACTATGCGCAAAGGCGCAGAAGGTCATGTTTTCCATGGCTCTTCAGGTCCTGGCTTTGATCCAAACCAATATTACATTTTTAAAAATGGGAAGATGCATTGCGGTTTAACGGTAGTTGCTTGGCAATTATCGGACGTTAATCCGAATGATGGAGGGCTATGCCTAATCCCAGGCAGCCATAAGTGCAATTTCCCCTGTCCGCAACCAATGAAACACTATCAAAAACATCAAGAACATATTCGCCAAATTACCTGTAAAGCAGGGGATGTGGTAATTTTCACAGAAGCTGTTACTCACGGCACTTTACCTTGGAAGGCTAACCATCATAGAAGATCATTGCTTTTCCGATATTCACCTGGCAACCTAGCTTATGCTGGCAGTTATCATCCGAGTTGGCCGGAATCTTACCTTCAAGATTTAACTGTAGAACAATTATCCGTCCTGGAACCCCCCTACCATACGCGATTGAATCGCCCTATCCTAGATAACCAAGGAAAAAAGATTTCATAAATAAAGATAATTCGTCGCGACTCTGCCTAAGAGTCTTTTATTAATTCTGATTTATCTTTTGTTGCCCGCTGAAAAGCTTTCCAAATCGTCTTTCTTACCAAAGCCTTCTAAGTGCTGGTGTAGACAGCGTTTCTGCTTATTTTGTGGCTAAGTACTTACTGAAGAATTATCTCCCGTGTGAGATACCTCTTCGATTTGTAAATCTAGACAAGGATAGTAATCCAGCATTTATACTTCGCCCTGTGATCCACTGCATTTTTATCTATTTAATCTAAACTTATTGAGGATCGGAAACTAAATAAATCTATCTCGTTCATGTAGAATTTAAGACGAATCTGTTGGCCTTTCATCGTTTCTATGGCTGTTGGATCTTTTTGCCAACTCTGTTCCAGACTGACACTATCTCCTCGGATGACATCTGCCTGTTTCTGAGTTAATCCCTCAATTGCTTTTAAATCTTTGGTCAGAACCTCGGTCTGCAAACCACCGTTTCTGCTACCTCCAAGTACTGAAGCGTTTATCCAAAGTTTCCCTCCTGGCCAAACAAACGGTTTACTGACCAGTGTTGCTGGAAAACAAGAGGCCCTCAATGAACAGAAACCATCAGCTCGAAGTTGAGCAAGTCCAATACCACGACCAAAAGTTAAATGACGATTTCCATGCATAGCAGGACCACCCCAATAATAGAACCATAAGGTTTCCATCTGACCTTGCTTGGTCCTGATAGGAGGTGAAAGTGAAGTATCAGTAACTTGACAGTCAAACTTCCCTTCGATGCCATCGCTTGCTGACCGAGGCAGAAACGGTTGCCGCGGTCGAATACGATTCCAAGTCACCGTATTCCGGCTCATCATCAGTTCCATTTCACCATATGGATCCTTTGTTTCCCAGAACCACTGAAAGAGACCAACATAAATGCCCTCGTAGGGAAACCCATGGGCATGGTAGATTTGTCCAGCTGGATCATCTTCCAAATCCGGATAAACGACGCGGGTTGGCTTTCCTTGGACAGCATCAGTATTAATTGCCAGACGATGAGCAGTTCGAACTAAGCCCCACTTCTCCATATCTTCTAACCCACGGCTAATCAATACATATGGGTACTCCGCATTGGGACCTTTCATAGCCGTACAGCGATCCCCCATTCCGTGTAAAAGACCATTTGGCATCTTATTCTCCCATTCCCAGTGAACACCATCAGCTGAACGTAGGATATAGCCTTTATATTCCCAAGTACCATAAGCACAGGAGCTAATGATAAGTGTCCACGGTTTGGGGGAATTCTCCGGTTCATAGAGTATAGAAGCCGCTCCAGTTCCTCCAACTTGACCAAGATCCAATACGATGTTTGTCCTTTCACCATTGTGGCCGAGGTAAACATCTAACTCAGGTCTTTCCCAATGGATTCCATCTTCAGAAGTGATCATACAGACTGCATAAATAATTTCGGGGTAGGCTGGCGGGTACAAGGTGGCATACCATGCCTTCCAAATGTTGTCTAATGGATCAATATACACTCCCGCCAAATAGACCACGCCACTTCCTTCCCAAGGAGCGCCAACTGTGTAAACAGGATTAGCATAATGTTTATGTGGTTGATGGACTACTCGCTGTAAACGCACAGACTGTTCTACAATTTCATCATCTAGGAAGAGTTGTGCGTAGCGAACGTCTATTGATTGGTTCATTATCTTTATGTTAATTGGAAATTATCTCAGAGTATCATTACGACCGGCGAAACCATTAATTATTTAGATTCTCGTTTGTCGCGAATGTAGATTGACCTATAGTGACCGTCACTTTGAACCCTGACGTCAATCTCAAACAATTTAGTGGCTGCTGCCAGTTGGCTCAACTTTTCATAGCCATAATTTCTTGGATCAAATTCCGGTGCTTGTTTTGCAACATTACTGCCTACTGCTGCCAATGGAGCCCAGTTAGTATCATCAGATGCAGCCTCTATCGCACTTCGAAGGAGATTTACCAACTTGGTATCCCCTTTGAGTTGGTTGGCAGTTTTCTTTTTTACAGTTAATTCAGCATCTTCTTGCGACCGAAGCAATTCAGTAAAAACAAATTTATCGCAAGCAGAGACAAAAGCCTTGGGAGTCTTCTGCTCCCCAAACCCATACACGGTTAAGCCTTCCTCCCTAATACGGGACGCGAGACGTGTGAAATCGCTATCGCTGGAAACAAGGCAAAAACCAGTAAAACGGTGGGTGTAAAGTAAGTCCATAGCATCTATTATCATGGCGCTATCGGTCGCATTCTTACCTGTTGTGTAACGAAATTGCTGGATTGGCTGAATTGAATGTTCCAACAATACGGTTTTCCAGCCACCAAGGTTTGGGGTTGTCCAGTCACCATAGATACGCTTCACACTGCCGATACCAAACTTCGCAATTTCTGTAAAAAGACCCTCTGTAATTGACGGTTGAGCGTTATCTGCATCAATTAAAACAGCAAGCATATTGTTTGGCTGTTGATTATCATTCACCCGATACCTTCCTAAATTGCACGAATATGTGCCAAAATGAGAGGTTATATACTTATTTTCTGACCATAAATATAATCAGACTCGATTGAGGAAAATGGCTCTCAATCTACTTTACTAGTTCGTCTTGGATCCCATTTTTTGATTTCAATTCTTTATGAATGAAGAATAAAATAACGTTTTTTTTGAAACACATTATGACTTATAGTACAATCGACAAATAGCATGAAACCTATATTAAATTTAATCTCAAAAATAAAGGAGTTCCTATCTAATGCGAATTCTCACATTATGTATCATAACCATAATTTTGTCCACAATATTGTATCCTGTAGAGTCGGCATTAAAACCCGATAAGTCCTTGGTTCTATGGTTTACTTTCGACGATGGAAAAGGGAAAATAGCCAAGGATTCTTCAGAAAAAGGAAACGATGGTAAAATCAAAGGGAAATTTAAGTGGGAAAAATCGAAGGAGAAAAACTACAAAACGGCTTTGCAATTTAAAAACGATGTGGATGTCAGAGCACCTTTTATTCCGCTTAACGGCAAGCAGGATCATACCCTTGATATGTGGGTATCAGCTAATCTTTCTAGTGACCAGCAACTTGTGTTTTCCCAGAAAGACGTCAATGCAACCAACAAAAGCTTACACTACCGGATCTACAGCAGTGGAACAGTGAGAATGGGTTTTTATGGAAATGATCTTGATACTGCGGCTGGTGCCGTCAAAAAAGGAGAGTGGACACATATTACTTTTTGGCACGATGCTAAAAAGAAGAATCGTCGTATATATATTAACGGGAAGAAAGAAGCGGAGGATAATGGTCGTGCCCTTTTTGAAGGTACGCAAGGAGATACTGTTGTAGGTTCTTGGACTGAAACAGAACAATATTTCGATGGACTGATCGACGAGGTTCGTCTTTGGCACCGAGTGCTATCAGAGAAAGAGATCGTTGATTCAATGAAACTCATGTCTCTCTCAGTTAACCCTCAAAGCAAATTAGCTACGAAATGGTCTAAACTAAAATCGAACTAGGGGACAATTCATAATCATAATAAACCAATTTCTGTAAAGTTGATCAATTATGAGAAAGCCTAGCACACCCGAATATAGGGCAGCTGTCATCGGATTAGGTTGGATGGGAATGCGCGATGAATATTTAGCATCGCGTATCCCTGACCGCTTCGACATCGATGATGCTGAACGTCCAACCCCCTCACTAAATATTCATCTCGCATTTTACCATCATGATCACCCTGGTGATTCAGGGTTACCCACATCATACGCCGAAGCCTTTTGGAACCGGTCCGAAATCAATCTGATTGCGGGTGTAGATCGAGATAAAAGCCGATTGCAAGCTTTTGCTGAGCGTTACAGTATTCAGCAACTTTATACTGACGCCGTTGAGATGCTAAGTCAGTAACAGCCAGATATTGTTGCTATCTGCACAAACACCAAACACCGATCATATTTAACTTGTTTAGCGGTAGAATATGGAGCCAAGGGTATTTTAACTGAGAAACCGATGGCTCATACTTTAGCTGAAGCCAACCGTATGGTACAGGCTTGTGCTGAAGCTAATATTCCCTTATGCTGTGGATCCATTACCACTACCCATCCCTCTTTTGCTCAGGCTAAAAAATTAATTCAAGATGGAACGATTGGTAAAATCATATCCATTGAGGCCAAAGGACCTTTTGCTCAACATCAAAATTGGTCTTATTTCTCAGATAGTTCTCCCCTCTGGGTTGTAGGAACAGGAGATGCTGCACGTCGTGAATCTGGTAGCAACGAATTTAGCGGCAGCGGCTTGCTGGTTACGGAGGGCGGGTTAACCATCCACTTTCGTCAAGGAGCACCCGGAGTCCGTCTGAGTGGAAATAAAGGTGAAATGCTTTTTAATTACCAATCAGGCTGGAGACTATGGCAGGATACCGACACGCTGAGCGGAATTCGGAGAGTCGAAATGCCTTGGCCCAAGCCGCAATTTTCTTCGCCTTATGGCGCGGTTTATTGTCTGTCTGACATCTTGGATTGTTTAGCTGGCACGTTGGTTGAACCCAAAAATTCTGGCCGCCAAGTGGCTTTAGCTTTGGAAGTAGAGATAGCGTTGAAACAATCGTCCGCCCAAGAAGGGCTACGCATAGATTACCGTTAGCAGATCGTTCGCTGGAATTATCTTACGATTGGTTCCGCTAAAACTTCACTTCGAAAAAACAACAAAACGTCAGCAAAGGAAAACCTCCCACATAAGCCTAGATTCTCCTGTAACCTATGTAAGAGGTTTGAATTTGTATCAACAGAGGAAAACTATTTTAGTGTTTTGACATCTCCCCAAGCTACGGCAAGTTTTCCTTTAGCACCGACAGGCATAGGTTCATCCGAGAGAATGATGTGCCCAAATCCTTGGCTTTGATCATGCGCCTCACGACCAGTCCATGTCATCTGCAACTTTCTATCAGGTCCATCATCAGCGTCATCAAAACATGGGTGAAAACCTAGGGTATTGCCCACTTTGAATTTCAAGGATTTAACATTAGAATGCTCGATGGCAACTTCACAGATATACCCCGTACCAGTTTTGGTCGATTTCACCTTCAAGTAATCAGGTTCCTGGTTGCCATTACCATCCATATTACACCAATTCCATTTTTTGTTATCAGGGTTAAATCCCCACTGATAATGTTCATTGTGTGGAGGAACAGCTCTGGGGGTAGACAAGAATACTTCTATGCAGTCAGCATTCCAAATGCCCGATCCATCTTTTTGCATAGAAAGCTTGTTATCCTTCATAATTGATGCCATATAAATGTTATCATCATCCCATAATACATAGAATTCACCACTACTATCAGCAGGATTCTTCCAAGCCTTAGCAGCTTGAGCCGCCCCTGGGAAAATTTGCTCCTTGGTATCAAGTACTGCTGGAGTTAAGTAATCCAACATCCAATCATCAAGCTTTCCATCAATTTTAGGAGATCCCCTGAGCACATCTATCACCAATGGTTTCCCGGTATTTGGATGTTTTGGGGGCTTATCAGCAGCAACAACCACACCAGAAATGAATAAAATTACACACCAAATAAAACAATATTTTGTAATTTGCATCTTATTGAGTTACCTCCTCACGATTTAATCCAGCTAAAAAGATGTTAACACATCACCACTACCTAAGGAAAATCCCAAGCACTTTTTGTCACTCGGCACAGGTAGAAATATAAATCCTCGTGGAAAGACCCTAACACAAACCAAACGATTCTTTCTATAATATCATGCAAGAGGCCAACATTGAGAGCCGTAGAAAAATCATTGTTGCGTTTTAATTTCGCTCCACGCTGTAGCAAGCTTGGCTTTGGCATTTACAGGGGCTACGGTACGACTAGAGAGTATAATATGCCCAAATCCTTTGCTCTGATCATGAGCTTCACGACCAGTCCATGTCATCTGTAGTTGCCTATCAGGCCCATCATCGGCGTCGTCAAAACAAGGATGGAAACCAATAGTATTACCTGCTTTAAAACCCAACGATTTGATATGTGAATAATCGATGGCAACCTCGCAAATATACCCATCGCTGGTCTTAGCAGACTTTGTTTGTAGGTAATCGGGTTTTCTGTTTCCAGCCCCATCCATGTTACACCAGTTCCAAATTTGGTTCTTTACATCAAAACCATATTGGTAATGTTCATTGTGTGGAGGGACAGCTTTAGGGGTAGAAAAGAAAACTTCTATGGTATCAGCATTCCATATAGCCGCACCCGTTTTCTGATTAGACAATTTATCATCCTTCATGACTGCTGCAATGTAGACGTTATTATCATCCCATTGCACGTAAAACTCGCCACTGCTATCCTTCGGTCCTGTCCAAGCTTTAGCTCCCTGGGCAGCCCCGGGGAAAATTTGTTCTTTGGTATCAAGTACTGCTGGAGTTAGTGCCCCAAGATTCCAATCTTTTAAGTTCCCATCAATTTTGGGCGTTCCTCGAAAACAATCTATAACCAATGGTTTTCCTGTCTTGGGATGTTTCGCCGCTGGATCCGCCGCCATCACCACTCCAGATACAAGGAAGATTACACACCAAATAAAACAGTATCTTATAATTTGCATCTTTAAGTTACCTCCAGAAGCACTAAAAGGTTAATAAGTCTAAACACTATACTAAGACATGTCACATAATTCTTGTGTATACTAGCATACCCAATCCACGTACCACAAGATTAAATATCTTCCCAAAAACCAGATTCCCATTGGCTTTAATATTTCATTGACATTCACTACCGTACATGTTTTCGGAGACGGATAGATGGTCTCATAAGCTCACCCAAGAGTTGATACCATGAACGACAACCGTACTCGTCTCAAAGTGATTCATTGTGCTCTCAAACGACTATGTCATACACAACCCGGTGGGCATGCAGTTCGTCGCCAATTTACCTTAGCCATGCTTATTAGTGGCATTGTCAGTAGCAAGGAAGTTCAACTACTAGCTATCGTCAGTAAACTACCATCAAAGAATCAAGCCGAAAGCCATATCAAACGGTTTA
Organism: Candidatus Poribacteria bacterium; assembly: GCA_002709695.1. Taxonomy (GTDB): domain Bacteria; phylum Poribacteria; class WGA-4E; order WGA-4E; family UBA9662; genus UBA9662. Next base: position 8,968 of record PAQF01000035.1, on the reverse strand, counting down.
AGTGGTGGATTACCCATGAAAAAGTTGACTGTTCAAGCTACTATCTGTCCTATGTTGAGCAATTACTCGCCAATCTCTACAATGAAGCGTAACCCATTGTATTGGTCATGGACGGAAGTGAAGTGGGCAGAAGTTTTCGAGCATTAACACTCAACGTAATTCACAAGCAAACCATATTGAGTTGATTAACCAAATCACACTTCTGATTCCTAAGGCAACCGAAATAGTTTTCCTTGGCGATGGGGAATTCGATGAACCAAAGAGAATTACGTTACTGATGACAGCAACGTGCTTGGCTTACATCTGGATGATCTACTTCTTGGGGCAACATGCCAAAACTACGGATACACACCAATCATCCATCGCCGTGATCGATGTGACTTGAGTCTGTTCCAGTTAGGAGTACGGTTGTTAGATTATCTAGTTGACCAAGATATGAGTATTCCAGTGTCATTCCACCGAGTCGAATCACATTAGGACCGTCGAAGCATAAACGACCACAACCCTAAGACTATGAAGGTTTCATAAGTAACACGAAATCCACTCCAACCATTGCGTCAGGCGCAAATTAACGCTTAGGTGTTATTATTTCTGCCGTGATGTACTAGAAATCAACCCGATACAGAAACTTTACATTCCGTCCCGGTTCCGGCATCACCGATTTGATTCGGGAGAGATGCTGACGGTATTCCGTGTCGAAGATATTCTCGACTGCGAAAACCACCTGATGCTCAAGCCGCAACATTGAGAACGCCAATTGGAAGCCTATATCGTTTACGATGTAGGCTTCCGTTGGTTCTTCAAATTCCCCAAGCCGATGCTGGTCGTCTGAAAATCGTGTCGTGAAGTAAAAATTTAACAGCTGAGTCACGTACCGGAGAGCAACTCTTCCGTTGAGCGGCGGCATCTGTTCAATAGGTAATCCGCTGACATCCAGAACCCCTTTGACGTAACTCATGTTAATCGAAGCAACGAATCGTGGAGCAATTTCAGTGTCAATGCTGAATTCAGCACCATCAAGGATAACATCTTGCCCCTTGTATTGATAAATCCATAACCACCCCGCTGCACCGCTACCCCAATCCTTTCGACCGGTGTTAGTCGGAATCAGGTAATCCTGAATCTGATTGCGGAACACCGCAAGATTCAGTTTCACCCTATCACTCGAATAGCGCAGAAACGCCTCGGCTCCGAAACCATCCTCTGAGCCGAGTCCGGCGTTACCGACTTCGTAGGAATAGACCGCTAGATGCGGACCGTCTGAAAAGAGTTCCTCAATCCCCGGGGCCCGGAAAGTCTTCATTAAAGTTGCGCCAGTGCTCAGAGGATCATTCCAGTGGTAAATACTCGAAACCGCACCTGAGATGCCGCCGAAGTTGCGACGCTGCACCGTTCCTGCTTGGATGACGGTACCTTCCTTGAATGGCTCCACACGTTTGATGTTGTAGCGGATGGCGCCTTGTAGTGTAAAATCGTTGAGCTTCCGCTGCTTAAAACAGAAACCTGCCAAAGACATCTCTCGCGTGTGCGGTGTCCAGTAAAATCCGCCCGTCGCGTGGTCACGATACTCGCCCCAAAGTCCAGCAATGGCATTGCCTCGCAAGTGAGCTCGCACAGATACGTTGTATGTCAACACACCAAACTCAACACCGAGCGTCCCATTCGATTCAAGTTCTTGGTGCTGATAGCGCGTGATTGTTGTATCCAGTTTCAGCTTTTCAAGAAAGTACGGGCGAACTGAAATGTTTGCCCCGTCATTCAACGCATACTCAAGATTGCCCTCATACCGCTGACGGTCCAGGGCAATGCTTACGCCTTTGACATGTCCTTCTGGTGAACCTGGAATTCCATAGTCCGAACGATAACGACCACCTGAAATCCCAATGTGTCCCCAATCTTTGACCACTGAGGCACCTGTCGAAAAATTGACGTTGGATAGTGATGTGTTTTCTAAAATACCAACAGGGGTCTGGGTATCGGAGGCGTAACGGCGATTCCATTGAATTCTCCAAGCGAGGTCGCCCAGCGGAAGAGTCAACCCCGTCATTCCGGTAATCCCAGAGTTGACCGACTCACTCTGAAATGTGAAATTCACCGTTGGGTGGTTGGGAAGGCTTTCAGGGATGGTCAATCGCTTGACATTGACGACGCCACCGAGGGTGTTCGAACCGTAAATCAGCGATGCCGGCCCACGCGTAATCTGGATATTTCTTGCGGTGGTGGGGTCAATCGCAACAGCATGGTCTGCTGAAGATGCTGATTTATCGCCGGTACGCGAACCATCTTCAAGTATCAGCACACGGTCGCCACCCATGCCCCGGAGAACTGGGCGCGCTGCCGCTCGACCCATTGTCTGCTGCGCGATGCCAACTTCCTCGCTCAGCGTGTCAGCGATGGTCATGCCCATCTGTTGACCAAGTTGCTGTTTGGAGAGAACAAGGTCTGTTGTTTTCTCAAACTGAGCGAGTTCATCGTCAGACGGTCTGATGCCGGCTTTCACAACGATTTCTTCGAGTTGGTATAAAATATCCAGTTTGATAGTTATCACTGTCGGTTTTGCATCGACAGCGATTTTTTGTTCCAATGTTTCATAGCCAACGCAAACGAATCGAAACGTATACTTCCCCGGTGCAATCCCATCAAACCAAAAATATCCATCTACATCCGTATCATTTTGGTTTGGCAAGCTGTCAACAAGCGTCACTTGGACATCAGCAATCGGCCTCTTCGTCTCAGCATCAATTACCTGACCCGAAACCGAAGCAGTAGGAACAGACCAACTTTCACCGGAACAGAAAGACAACGTTACCAATAGAGATAATCTCAACCATTTCATAGAAAACCTATTCGATATGTTGCAGTAACGTCCAGTATAACAGACACTAACATGACAATCACTCAAGCATCCAAGCATTTCGACGTTTCAGAACGTACAATCCGTCGCTGGATTGAATGCGGTAAACTCACCACCAGCAAATTCAACGGCCATTGGAAAATCAAACTGGACACTGCACCGGACATAATAACAGAAAAGCCGAACATAATATCCAATCTATCAGCTACGACAACAGCTTGAAACTAAAGACCAACAAATCGATAAATTACAACAAGTTCTCGATTAGGAACAGGAGTTCCACACTGTCAGCCAGAAGACCATCGAGCCCAAACAGCTGCAGACCGAAGACATGAGACGTAATCGTTCCATATTGACTCGTATTCGTGAAGTCTTCATTCCATCCAACACCTAACGTAAACTTGGAAAACCTTGCATTTCACAGGTGAGCGTTGATTGTTTTACTTCACACAATCGTACGCCCACCCATAAGCAGCATTCTGTTGTATTATAGGACAGGCAGTTCCAGTTATGTCCTAGACTCTTTATATCGGCTAACTTTGTATCTCACACCATGTGCACTGACAGCTATGTTCTTTCTGAATGTGCTGTCCTTACCGTCACACATCCCGCAACCTACGCACTGTACCTTAGAATATGGACAAATTATCTCGGCAACAGTGGATCGGATTCTAGCTTGGTCCTGAATGTTCGCCAAACCCATGTCATCGGCTCTGCCATAACCTGAATGAAACGGTTCGCCATGTTTGTCATTATCAACGATGGGATTGTCATCTTCTCCGCAAACGACAAACAAAACTGCAAGTGTAAGTAGTAAAAAAGTGAATCTGAAAAAATGCCTAAACATAATATCCTCCGAGTGTAAATAGAGTATGAAATCGACAATCAACTCGATCATTCTCCCTTGCCTTTCATACACTACTAATGCTCTACAAGTAGTAGAATAAACCGAACGTAAACCGGCCAAAAAGCAGATACAAATCACGCGGGAAACAGACAGAAGCTGATTCGGTAGAAAAACAAAAATATATTAATAAACTAAGGGATTAAACGGAGAATACGGGTGGGGCACGACTTTGAATAGGGTTGGTAAATGTAGCAGGAAGGTTAACTGTGTCGAAAACCAGTTGAACAGAAATGTCAGGCTGCAGATATACTAAACCTGCTATGGCAGGTGCAACAGTAGCATGATGTTCACTAAAAAAGCACACCGAACACTGCTCATTGTGTGCAGTCTCGCCGTCATCGCAGCCATGGTAGTGTGCGAACACTGTTAGAAACAACATCAACAAATAACAGCAGATGCCGACGCCTAAGAACCAGCGTTTTTTGCAACTAAGCAGTGAATTATGTAACAAGGACCATCCTTCCTTTTGCACCATTCTTTCGGATAAAAAAGACCGAGCAGTATACTAACATATATCCACTTCCAATCACAAATGGAAAACAGTGAATCCACGAATATAGGAATGCTCCTCTTCTTTTGTCGAGCAGAGAAAATATGTATGGTAGTGACTCATTGACAAAATATCTCAACTTGCTGTGTTGTTTGACATTTCCAAACTTTCTATTCAACATTTTCATACAGTCGCTGTTGAAACTTAACAAAACTATACAAAGTAGAATCTAACAATATCCCTCTTCATACAATCCGATTAAGCCTATTTGACAAACCTTAGGATATCGATATACACTCGAACAAATTCACCGTCGCTAATTAGATGAAATTATGAGGACAATGGATGAACGAACGAGAAAAATTCCTATTCGATCTCCAAGGTTTTTTGGTCATAAAAAATGTACTTACACCAGAAGAGGTTTGCAAACTAAATCTCTCTGTCGACAAAAATCTTACTAAACAAGATGAGGATCCAAACTCAGCTGTTGGTAAATCGAAAACGCTCTCTGGTACCCACAAACGCGGTATATTTACCGGCATGCTGGCTTGGCAAAAACCTTGGAGCCAGCCATTTCGCGAAATTATTGTTCACAGAAAAGCGATTCCATACTTAAACGAAATCCATGGGCGTGGGTGGCGATTAGACCATGAACCATTTATTCTGACTTCTGACTACGGAAGTGAAGGCCTTTTGCTGCATGGCGCGACCAACCACTCATTTTTTGGTGCTGCATACTACATTTACACTAATGGAAAAATGAGGTGTGGGATGGTGGTGCTCCAGTACCAACTGGCAGATGTCAATGAGGGAGATGGCGGTCTCTGTGTCATTCCAGGAAGTCACAAGGCAAACTTCCCTTGTCCTCAAGAAATTAGAAATTGGGAAGTCAACCCAGAAATTGTATATAATGTGTCCGCTAAAGCAGGAGACTTAATTATTTTTAACGAGGCAACGATTCATGGTACTTTGCCTTGGAAAAACAAGGAACGAGAACGCCGTTCCCTTTTAGTTCGGTATTCACCAAAACACCTTCACTACGCTGGTGGTTATTATGATGTTACTTTTCCTGATTGGGTAGATGAACTTACCGAAGCACAACGATCCGTTCTTGAACCTCCCTATATTTATAACCGCCCTCTCTTGGAAAATAACGGCGAAACAGTTGTCCGCCCACATGTGGAATACTAATTCAATTGTAGTAGCAAATGACCATAATATGGAACATTAATTAGCATTCTGCGCACAATCCTAAGAACAAAAAAACGACCATTGATGCGGTGTAAGCAATGGATTTCGGCATAACCGATATCTGTTGTATGTCTCAAATACGGCTGATGGTATTTGATTTGAGATACCATTACTTGGCCAAAAGTGGCTTCAGAAACTGGAAACAAAACATGGTAGATCTCACTTCCTTCTCGTTGTTTATCTCCCCGATTAATGCCAGTACCAGCAGAAACAACTGAAGAATTTGTTGTGAATTATCCTCATTCCATGGGGTACTTTAATCCCCATTGTCTTCGAATTGTGTCCAAGGTATTCATCACATGCAACGTTGTATCTAGCGACATGACTGATGACTCTGACCTTCCTGCTTTCAGACACCTATTTACTTCTAGTACTTGATAGTGATAACCATTCAATGGACAATCCACTTCAATAAACTGCTCGGTTTCACCATTGACCCTCAAAGTGATTTGAGATGGGTGCCAAAAATCGGGATGGATATAAATACTACCATTATCACCAGTGATAGTGGCATCACGCGGCATATGATGCAAAATTGAAGAGGAGAAATAAGTCAATTGACCATCGTTATGTCGGAAAGTGACGACAGTTTCTTGATCGACTCCTGTCGACGACAGATTAGCCAAACTCTGGATTTCGGCCGGCGGGCCAAACACCAAATAAGCCAAAGTAACAGCATAAATCCCAACATCAATTAAAGACCCTCCTCCCAGTTTAGGGTTAAAAAAACGATTGGAAGGGTCAAGCTCTTTCTGGTCACCAACACTAGCTTGCAATATCTGTGGTTGGCCGATTAATCCATCATTTATTATTTGCTGTACCTTAAGGATATGGGGTAGAAATCGGGTCCACATGGCCTCCATCAAAAAAAGACCTTTCTCTCTAGCTACTTGAATTACCATTTCGGCTTGTTGAACATTGATGGTAAAGGGTTTTTCACACAGTACTGCTTTGCCCATTTCCAAACACATTAGCGCATTTTCCTGATGCGAGCTGTGGGGAGTAGCAATATAGATCACATCGACATCTGGGTCTTGTGCCAAACTATCGTAACTTCCGTGTCGACGTGGTATATTAAACTGATTGGCGAATGTGTTGGCTGTTCCAATTGAGCGTGAACCAACAGCCACCAGTTCAGTATCAGGCAGATCATCTAAACCAGTGGCAAATTTGTGAGCGATACGACCCGTGCTTAAAATCCCCCAACGTATGGATTTACTCATTTATATTCATATCCTCTCTGATTTTTTGCTGATTGGTAAAGTCACTTGACTCAAATATACCATCGAAGCCTATGTTTAACTTAAGCTTCAACGAGATTTTCTAAACCACGATTCAAACTCGATAGTGAATTTCAGTTTTGTCTTGACCCAATTGTAGTTTTCATTTGCCTGAAAGCTTAATAGAAACATCCCCTCGTGTAATACAGATAACGTGCTACTGAAAACCTTGTCAAGTCATATAAGACCCCACTTTATTTTACCGTTGACAGACGTAGCCTACGTGCTATTCTTCACATAGTGAATCTTAATGACATCGTGGGTATTGCTATCTTAACCTAACCTGATGATAATCTGCTAAACTTAGATTCGCCGATTTCTCTCACGCTGAAAAAGTATTATCCCGATTCTTGCCGAAAATGAAGCAACCGATTACAGAGTTGTAAATCGACCTGTTTTGAGGATTAACAAATGCTTATTAATACTGTAAATTAGCTGAAATACTATGGGCAACAACTTGGATTCCAACTAAGCTAGGAAAAAATTTAGTTGTAGATAGAATTTATAACGGACTCGATTCAAGAGGATAATTATGAGCGAAATATTGTTAGATACAGATAAGTTAGAAGCATTATCGGGTAAGGTTGTTACCGACATCACTGGGGCTATTGGGGTCTTATTATCGTACATTGGTGATCAATCCGGCGTATATAGGGCACTTGAGGCTCATGGGCCGTGCACTGCATCGCAATTGGCAAACACCACTGGTCTTAACGAGCGTTACCTACAAGAGTTTCTTTCCTCTAATGCCGGATCGGGTTATATAACCTACGATGGTCAAGCCAATGAATTTTCGATTACACCAGAACAAGCAGCTGTCTTTGTCAAAGAGGGAGATCCGACTTGCGTGCAAGGTTTTATCCAAGCTGTTGTCTCACAATACGCAACACACAACACCGCGCTGGAAGTGTTCAAAACCGGCCGCGGGCGTCCATGGAGTGAGCATCATATTTGTTGTTTTTGTGGAACTGACAGGGTTTTTGGGCCTCAATACGAAGAAAATCTGATCAACAGTTGGATACCATCTCTTGATGGTATTCAAGCAAAACTTGAACATGGTTGTAAGGTAGTTGATGTTGCGTGTGGGCATGGTTCCTCCACTATTTTGATGGCGGAGAATTTCCCCAATTCAACTATTCACGGTTTTGATTCTCATGAACCATCTATTGAAGTAGCACGTGAAAAAGCCAAAGGAGCGAAGCTATCTAATATTGAATTCTTTACCAATACAGCCAAAGAAATTCCAAACAATGGGTATAATTTTGCCTGCATCTTTGATGCCCTTCATGATATGGGTGACCCTGTCGGCGCAGCCAAACATATAAACGATATTTTGGTAGAGGATGGGACATTGATGTTAGTAGAGCCTATGGCTGCCGATACCCTTGAGGAAAATTTGGACAATCCATTGAGTGCCCTTTTTTACGGTTTCTCTACACTTGTTTGTATACCTTGTTCGAAGGCACAAGAGGTAGGATTAGGATTAGGAGCCCAAGCTGGCCAAGCTCGCTTGACAAAAGTGTTGAACCAGGCAGGGTTTACACAAGTCCAACGGACAGCAGAGACTCACACCAACATGATTTTAGAAGTGTGTGTCTAAGTCGCAATTGAACATAATTAAACCAGAATGTCCAGTTATGTGGATAGATTCATGAGGATAAATTCTAACCTAAACCATAATCATGATGAACCAATATCATCAAGCTGTTCTAAAAATCGATAGCGCTTTGGAACCAACAAACACCAAGATCTGCCACATCAAGCTAAGGAAAAACGAAGACAAGCAAATTTTAAAGAAAATTGAAATACAAATGATCACCGACTGCGGATCCAAAACTGATCTCAGATATTGGTATACAGTGGTTACCCTAAAAACTCCCCTAGTACACACACCCTGCTTAAAACAAAACCTAGAGCAAAATACAAGCTTCCTAATGTAACCAACCAATATCCTAATATTGGTTGGTTGAAACACACCCCCATATACTAACTAATTAGTATATAAAATCTTTAAGGATGGATTTATTTTATAAGATCCTTTCTGGCATCGAATGTGTTGACATCTATACCTGACAAAAACCAGTTTTCAAACAGAGTCTTGGTGATATTGATTTTCTTCGAGTGATTCTTCCAGAAAATCGAAATTGTAGTTTCCATCAGCAGTTTTCCAACGACCAACTGAATCT